>CAJTTO010000034.1 GCA_910579275.1 uncultured Lachnospiraceae bacterium | reverse complement strand
GGTTTTGCATGGCTTGATGCCTGTAACAGGAAGCCGAAGGCTGAACTGTTACGGACTTGGTTGCTTTTGCAAGGATGCTATTGACAATTTCGGCACATGTGTATATAATAACAAAATGCAAATGATTTGCGTTTTTTGTTATTTTTTTGCATGATGAGTCTTCTCTACTTAATTTGTATAGAATAGATGCAGAGGTTTGGTAATGATTATGAAAAGGAAGCAATGGAAAAAAATGCTTGCGATGGTTGTGACTGGCATGTGCCTGCTGTCGGGATGCGCCGTCGGCAGGGTGCCGGACGCGGATGACAGCCGCCTGCACATTGTCTGCACAACGTTTCCGCAGTACGACTGGGTCAGAAATCTGGTTCGGGGAAATGAGGAAAATTTTTTGCTGACGTTATTGACGGATAAGGGCGGGGACTTACACAATTTTCAGCCGTCCGCGCTGGATATTGCCAACGTTTCGGACTGCGATATGTTTGTCTATGTCGGGGGCGAGTCCGATGTGTGGGTGGATGACGCGCTGGCGGAGGCGGTAAATTCCGACATGCGGGTTATCAATATGATGGAGGTTGTCAGCGGGAACCTTGTCGAGGAGGAGCATCTGGAAAGCTTTGAACACATGGGGCATGAGCATGAGGGACATGCGGCGGGATATGACGAACATATCTGGCTTTCCCTGCGAAATGCGGGGATGATTGTGGCGGAAATGACTGCGCAGCTTGTAGAGCTTGATGATGCCAATGCAAGTCTGTATGAGAAAAATTGCGCTGCGTATCTGGCGGAGCTGGATGCGCTCGACAGGCAGTATACAAAGCTTGTGGAAGAAAGCAGGAACGATACACTGCTGTTTGCGGACAGGTTCCCGTTTCGGTATTTTGTGGAGGATTATGGTATCAAGTATTATGCTGCGTTTGAGGGGTGCAGCGCAGAGACGGAAGCGAGTTTCGGAACGGTTGCATTTCTGGCTGGCAAGCTGGACGAGCTGGGGACAGGAGCGGTGATTGTGCTGGATGGGTCTGATGACAGGCTGGCGCAGGTTTTGATAGAGAATACGGAAAAGAAAAACCAGAAAATACTTGTGCTGAATTCGCTCCAGTCCGTGTCGCGCAAAGACATTAAGGCAGGACTTAGCTACCTGTCAGCGATGGAGGATAACAGGAATGTTTTAGGGCAGGCGCTGAACTTGACATCTGGGAAAGCTAATTAGGCAAATAGATAGCAGGGCGACGGGAGGTTGTGGGAATGGCATATATAACGTGTGACAATTTAATTCTGGGATATGAGGGGACGCCTGTAGCGGAAAACATCAGCTTTACTGTGGACAAAGGCGATTATCTGTGCATTGTGGGAGAGAACGGCGCAGGGAAGAGCACACTGATGAAGACCCTGCTGGGACTTACGCCGCTGATGGGAGGAAGCATAGCATATGGGGATGGTCTGGCGGCATATGAAATTGGCTATCTTCCGCAGCAGACATTTGTGCAGAAGGATTTCCCGGCATCCGTGTGGGAAATCGTATTGTCGGGAACACTCTCCAAATGCGGGAGGAGACCCTTCTTTAATAAGGAACAGAAGCTGCTTGCCGAAAAGAACATGAAGCGAATGGATATCTGGAACATGAAAAAGGAATGCTATCGGAATCTTTCAGGCGGTCAACAGCAGCGTGTACTTCTGGCGAGGGCGCTGTGCGCGTCTGCGAAGCTTCTGCTTTTGGATGAGCCGGTGACAGGGCTTGACCTGCGGGTGACGGCGGAGTTTTACCAGCTGATAAAGAAGCTGAACAAGGAAGGCCTTACAATTATTATGGTTTCTCATGACATACATGCCGCTGTGAAATATGCGGACAGGATTCTTCATGTGGAGAAGGAAAAGTCTTTTGTCGGGACGACACAGGACTATGTAAAGAGTGACTTCTGGAAGGAACTCGGAAGTTACGGTGAAAAGATGAGTTGATGCGTCAGCTTGCGTGGACGGAGGTATCAAATATGGTGGAGACATTACAATTTTATCTGTCGTATCCTTTTGTGCGGTACGCGCTTGTTGTCGGGACGCTGATTGCGCTTTGTTCGGCGCTGTTTGGCGTGACACTGGTGCTGAAGCGCTTTTCGTACATCGGCGACGGCTTGTCACATGTAGCGTTTGGGGCGCTTGCGGTTGCGACGCTTTTTGATATCGGAAGCACTTCTGTTGTGGTGATGCCTGTGACGGTGCTTGCAGCGATTCTGATTCTCAGGACGGGGCAGAATCCGAAAATACATGGGGACGCGGCGATTGCCATGCTCTCGGTCGGCTCGCTTGCAGTCGGCTATCTTGTCATGAACCTGTTTTCGACATCGGCAAATATTTCGGGTGATGTGTGCAGTACGCTCTTTGGATCGACATCCATTCTGACACTCACAAAAGCCGAAGTGTGGCTGTGCGTGGTGATGTCGGTTATTGTCGTGGTGGTTTTTATTCTTTTATACAACCGGATTTTTGCGGTGACGTTCGACGAGAATTTCGCGCGGGCGACGGGACTCAGGGCTGGCGTGTACAATAATTTGATTGCGGTTATCACGGCTGTAATCATTGTGCTTGCCATGAACCTTGTCGGCTCGCTTTTGATTTCGGCGCTTATCATTTTTCCGGCTTTGTCAGCGATGCGCGTGATACAGAACTTTAAGGGAGTGGTCATTTACGCCGCGGTTTTATCTGTTTTGTGTGCGTTTGTGGGAATTGTGCTGTCGATACTTTTTTCCACTCCGGTCGGGTCGACCATCGTGGCAGCGGATATTGTGGTATTTTTGGGAAACAGTCTGATTGGAAAATGGATTCGGAGATAAAAAATGTGAAGTATTGAACAAAACAGTTCAATACTTCACATTTTTTATTCAGCCGGATGGTCGGAATTAAGCACGGCGGAGAGCTGGTCGATGCCGTTTTGGACATCTTCCATATATTTGAGAATGCGTTCGATGCCTGCCGCCTGTTCTGCCGTGGATGCGCTGATGTCCGCCGTATTCTGGACAGACTGCTGTGAGATGTCCTCGACACTCTGCATTGCCTGAAGCAGGCGCTCCTTGATGGCGATAATATTTTCCAGTTCTTCTTTTAGGAGGCTTGTCACATTGATGACTTCCTCTGACGAGTTGAGCATGGTCTCAAAAATTTTTACGGTGTCATCGAGCTTGTCGTTTGATTCCTGTGCAATGACATTGTTGTTGTCGATGACTTTGTTGATTTCCGACACGCTTGATATGACGTCTTTCAGAATCGTGTTGATTTTCTGGGTCGCTGACGCGGATTCCGATGACAGGGAGTTTATCTCGTCCGCCACGACGGCGAATCCTTTTCCTGCCTCGCCTGCCCTTGCTGCCTCTATGGCCGCGTTGAGGGCAAGGAGGTTCGTCTGTTTTGCAATCTGCCCGATGCTTTCGATGATTTCGCCGATGGAGCTTGACTTGTGGGCTAACAGTGTAATGCCCTCGGAGGCGACTTTTGTCGATTCAATGTTTTCCCCAAACTTTCTGGCAAGCTGTTCAATCGCCTTGATGCCGTCATCATTTTTGGTTTTGAGATCGCGGATGTTTTCCATTGTCTGGTCAACACGATCTTCGGAATCCACTATTTTATCATTTAAATCGTTAAATATTTCGAGACTGCCCCGCACTTGGTCAATCTGCTGGCTGGCGCTGTTGGATATCTGTTCGGTTGACGAGGCGATACCGGTGGTGGTTTTTTCAAAGTCGTGCAGGGCATCATAGATTCTCGTTGATGATTGCTGCAGTCCGTCAAACGCATTCCGGACATTCTGAAGCAGCCCTTCGACTTCGGTTTCTTTCTTTTCCACCGCCGAGAACAGTGAACAAGCGCGTGTTACGATAAAAGCCGCCACGAGAATGGCAAGGACATAGACCATCCAGATAAATATCCAGATAGAAAGCGTGTACATGGCAAAATATGCTTTTGGAAAAAAAATCATGGCAGCAATGTTTGCGATTAAAGTAGATGCGGCGCATACCTTTATTACGGACAAGTCGTAATATGGCACAGCCAAAAACAGAATCAGAAAGTAGGCTTCTACCATTGCCCCAAAGCAGGCAGGCGTGCCGGCAACGATAACGACAGCCCCCATGATGGGCAGAATGGAAATATACAGGTACTTTGCGTATTTTCCAAGCGGCTTTTGCAGCAGTTTAATCAGGATACTGCACCCTGTCATTATCAGCGCGACTGCGTCCCGTGCTTTGCCGCCGTTAAACAACAGCACATATGTAAAAGCAACAATCGGTATGGCTGTCATAAATAGGAACATAATCATGTTCATGCGCCGCTCTTCATTTTTTAACACTTCTAAATTCATAAAAAGTCCCCCTCAATTTTATTGTTATAGAAAGATAATATAATAATATATTTTCGTGCAAAATTTGTCAAATAATTTCTCGTTTGTTGGAAAATAAATGTGCATATTTGACAAATAAAATGGTAAAAAATCGTGCGCTGTCGCTTGCGCAGGAGTTTTTTTGCACTTCATTTCTGATATGACGATGCCCAAATCAATATAGGCGCCGTGAAGTGACATCAGTACTGAAACGAAGGCGCTTTTCATATACTATACCAACAGTTCTTGGGTATGGGGATGTGGAATGAACACAGGTCACAGTAAAAATACGACAAAAATTTTGGCATTCCTGCTGGTTCTGGCAATGATTGTGGCAGCCAGGGAGTCCGCACAGTTTGTGAGCACGATAGAGGAACACGCGAGAAAGATATTTGGCAGGAATACAGGAGAGATAACGGTTGTGGTGGATGCCGGACACGGCGGGATTGACCCCGGAAAAGTAGGGATCAACAATGCGCTCGAAAAGGATATCAACCTCGCAATCGCCTTGAAACTTGAAAGAAACCTGAAGGAGAGCGGCATCAATGTAGTAATGACGCGAAAAGATGACAATGGCTTATACAAAGAGACGGATACGAACAAAAAGGTTCGTGATATGAAGAACCGCCTTGCCATAATCGAGGAGGCGAAACCGGCGCTTGCAGTGAGCATTCACCAGAACAGTTATCCGGACCCCTCCGTCAGCGGCGTGCAGGTGTTTTACTATAAGGATTCCGTAAAAGGCAGGGAGGCGGCCGAGATTATGCAGAGCCAGCTGATTAAGACGCTAAAGCCCGAAAAGGAGCGTGCCGCCAAGGATAACAGCAGCTATTATCTGCTCAAGAAAACCTCGGTTCCGATTATGATTGTCGAGTGCGCGTTTATGAGCAATCCGGTTGAGGCGGAGCTGCTGACGCAGGAGGATTATCAGGAGCGGGTTGCGTGGGCAATTTATATGGGGATAATGCAGGTCATCAATTCCTGAATCTTGGTGGACGTCTGAACAGTGACAACTGTTACAAGTTGTTACAATTTTTTTAAATTAATATCTTTAATAAATGGAATAAGTATGCTAAAATAGTTTTAAAAAATGTAAAAATGGAGATTTTACAGTGCAGATACGTGCTGCATTGCAGGAAACAGGCAGCCGCATGGATTCTGGATAGGACAATCAAATCGAACGAGAACGGAGCATGACATAGATATGGAAACAAAAATCGTTGCCATAGAGGGGACGGATGCACCTGAAAGCATTCGGGAAAAACTTACAGAAGCGGGGAATATTATTAAGCGGGGCGGTCTTGTGGCTTTTCCGACGGAGACTGTTTACGGGCTTGGCGGAGACGCGTTAAATCCCGAATCCGCCAGAAAGATATATGCCGCAAAGGGCAGACCGAGCGACAACCCGCTGATAGTGCATGTCTCAAATATGGATGACCTTCGAAAAATTGTAAAAGACATACCGCCGAAGGCAGAAGAACTTGCAAGGATGTACTGGCCGGGACCGCTTACGATGGTTTTTGAGAAAACGGATCTTGTTCCGCATGAGACAACGGGCGGTCTGGACACGGTCGCAGTGCGGATGCCGCTGCACGCGCTCGCCAATCTGTTTATCGGTTTTGCGGGGGGATTTGTCGCTGCACCGAGCGCCAATCTTTCCGGCAGGCCAAGTCCGACGCTTGCAAAACATGTCATACAGGATTTGGACGGCAGGATTGATATGATTATTGATTCCAGAGGGGCCGATATCGGGATTGAGTCTACGATTGTGGATGTGACCCACAAGATACCGGTGATACTGCGGCCGGGGAATATCACGCAGGGGATGATGGCGAGACTTATCGGCGATGTGGATATGGACGTCACGGTCTTTGACGGCGATTCCGCGCAGGCGCCGCGGGCACCCGGCATGAAATACCGTCATTATGCCCCAAAGGGCGAGTTGGTTGTTGTCGAGGGTGCTCCTGAGAAGGTGGCTGCGTATATCAATAAACAGGCTGCATTACATGAGGCTGCCGGAGAGCGCACCGGCGTTATCAGCACGGAGGAACAGCTTCAGAAATACAAGGCTTCCAGCATCAAAAACGCGGGAAGCCGGGTTGATACCATGATTATCGCAAAACAGCTGTATACATTTCTGCGTGAGTTTGATGATGAAAACATCGCACATATCTATTCCGAGTGTTTTTCAAACTCTTTTGGGGACAAAGGATATGGACAGGCAGTCATGAACCGTCTGTTAAAGGCGGCAGGGCACAAAGTAATCAAAGTGTAGGGAGGGTTTCAGTATGATAGCAATTGGAAGTGACCACGGCGGGTACGATTTAAAACAGGAAATTTTAAATTATCTCAAAGAGAACAATCTGGAGTACAAGGATTTTGGATGTTATGGCAAGGATTCCTGCGATTATCCGGCGTTCGGACAGGCAGTCGCAAAGGCAGTCGCATCGGGCGAGTGCGAGCGCGGCATTGTGGTCTGCACGACAGGAATCGGCATATCCATCACAGCGAACAAAGTCAAGGGTGTGCGCTGCGCGCTGTGCGCCGATACCTTGTCCGCGAAACTGACAAGGGAGCACAACAATGCGAATGTGCTTGCGCTTGGCGGGGGGATTGTCGGAACCAATCTCGGGCTTGAAATCGTGGATACGTTCCTGCACACGCAGTTTCCCGGGGAGGAGAAGCACTGTAGGAGAGTTGCCGCAATTCAGGCACTAGAGGAAGAGACGATGAAGTAATTAGCTGGACTAGAAATAGCGTGGAGGGTTAGAAAAATTCATGAAAGCGGCATATAAACGGCCAGTGGCGGTCGTACTTGCGGCAGCGCTCGCAGTGTTATCCGCCGGAAGCGTGTCAAGACCAGTATATGCTGAGACGACACTGGAACGGCTGCAAAAGGCAAAGGCAGAAAAGGAAAAGACGGAGGATGCGAAAGAGGACACGGAGGACAGGAAACAGTCTCTGCAGATTACGAAAAATTCATTGCTGGGACAGCTGAGTACACTCAATGACGATTTGGCGGACGTGAGTACGAAGCTTGAGCAGATAGAGACGGATATAGCGGCAAAAGAACAGGAGATTGCGCAGACAGAGACAGAGCTTGAGGAGGCCGTCCGTATACAGGATGAACAGTACGCCAACATGAAAATACGCATCAAGGCAATGTATGAGCAAGGGGGAAATGACAGTTATCTCAATATATTGTTTTCCGCCACGAATTTTTCGGATTTCCTGAACAAAAGCGATTATATTGACCGGATTAACCAGTATGACCAGAAAATGCTGAAGCAGTTTACACAGACAAGAGAACATGTTGAGGAGACGAAAGTGCGGCTTGAGGAGGAGCTTGTGTCGCTCAATGAGCTGAAGGAAGAAGCGGAGGCGGAGAAAGGAAAAGTGGCAGGGCTTGTCAATCAGACATCCGCGAATGTGGCACAGTATTCCAATCAGATTGCGGACGCAGAGGCGACGATTGACGCGCTTGAGTCCATGATTAGCGAGCAGGAGCAGGACATTGCGGCGCTTCAGAAGAAGTACGAGGAGGAGCTTGCAAAATCGCGTCTGGCGGCAAAGTCAAAATGGCGCGACATATCGGAAGTCGCCTTTGAGGAGGGCGATCGTAAGCTGATGGCGAACATCATATACTGTGAGGCGGGCGGGGAACCATATGCAGGACAGGTTGCGGTAGGCGCAGTCGTTATAAACAGGGTGCTCAGCTCCGTTTATCCGAATACCGTGGTGGGCGTCGTCTATCAGAAAAAGCAGTTTTCTCCCGTGGCAAGCGGACGTCTCGCGCTGGCGCTCGCAAACGATTCCGCGACGGCAAGCTGCTATCAGGCGGCAGACGAGGCAATGAGCGGTGCGACAAATGTGGGACAGTGTGTTTACTTTCGAACGCCGATACCAGGGCTTGAAGGCATAAGGATTGGCGGACATATCTTTTATTAGACCATGGACATACCATTAGGAAGGTGTTGGCAGAATGTACAGAATTGGAATTTTGGAGCGTGATGAGAACTATCTTTGGCGGCTTGTAGGCTTCCTGAAGGAACATCATAAAGAAAGTTTCGAGATAAATGTGAAAGGCGGCGGCTTTGGTCTTGATGCCGTCGATATCAAGGCGGTCACATATGATGCCCTGTTTTTGGGCGACGGTATTGAAAATGCCGAGATAAAAACGGAAGAAATTCCGTCCGGTACTGTGATAGGATATCTGACGGAAGAAGATGCCTGCGATGAGCGGCATATCGGCAAGTACCAGAGCATGGAGCAGATATACAGACAGATGCTAAAACTGTGTGAAGCCGGAGCTGATTCTGAGGAGGGCGTGGCAGAATCCGTGGAATCCGCAGAACCTGCGGCGGAGGCGGCACAGGAACATGACGGCTTCCGGACGGAGCACGTGACGGAGAATGGAGAGACGTATTGCGTCTGCAAAATTGCGGAAGCAGCAGTCGATGGACTTGCAGTCAGAATGCTGTCAGGAAACAGGATAAAAGGGCTTCTTCAGGCGAAATACAAAGAGGGTGTGTGGAGAATCCGTATCACGGGGATGAAAAGCATGTATGATTATGTCAGGGAGAACGACGGCACAAAGGGGAAGGAACAGCTGCTGCGTTTTTTTGCCGACATGATTGCTACGGCGCTCAGTCTTGAGGAGTATATGCTCTCCACAGACGGGCTGCTGCTCGATCCGCGGGAAATATATGTGGACAAGTCAGGAGAAACGATACTGATGCCATATATACCGCTGAAAAGTGATATGTGCAAGGACGCCGGACAATGCCTTGCGGAGATTCGGGCACTGTGCGACACGCTTTTGACAGGCCTGTCTGGGGAAGAAAAAACACAGGCAGCAGAGGAAGAAGACGCCTGCGGAGGTACGGAGGAGTTTGACGGTCTGAAGAAAAATGCAAAGGACAGTCTGGAGCTGAAACAGCGCACAAAGGCACGAGACAAGGCGGATACAGTGACTTATATTATACGCAAGCGCACAGGAGAAAAGGTTGTGATTAACCGTAGCCTGTTTAAGATGGGAAAGGATGCGTCCTATGTGGATTACTGTATCAAGGATAATCCGGCAGTGAGCAGAAACCACGCGGATATTGTGCAAAAGCCGGACGGCTTTTATCTGGTGGACAAGGGGTCGCTCAACCATACGTTTATAAACGGAAGAAAGCTGGAGGCAGGTGAGTACCGGAAGCTAGAGGACGGATGCCTGATGCAGCTTGCGAATGATGTGTTTGAATTCAGGAGCCTGACAAAATAGAAAAAAGCATATTGGGAGAGGGGCATATGGAATGGCATTATACAGTGGCGGCACAGACCGATGCCGGAATCGTAAAGCCTGTAAATCAGGACAGCCTCACGGTAAAAGTTGCGAATACCAACTACGGTGAGGCTGCATTTGCGGTTCTCTGCGATGGCATGGGAGGGCTAGAACAGGGCGAGGTGGCAAGCTCGGTGGTGGTCCGTGCCTATGAACAGTGGTTTTTAAGGGAATTTCCGCATTTTCTGGCAAAGGGATTTTCGGAGAGCGCACTTGAGCGGATCTGGCACCAGCTCGCAAATACATGCAACGCGAGAATTCTGGACTATGGCAGGGAACGCAGTGCCACGATGGGAACGACGCTGACCGCGATGCTTTTGCTGGACGGGCGTTATTATATTTCGCATATAGGCGACTGCCGTGTCTATGTGATGGGAAATGGGATGGAACAGCTTACGACAGATCAGACTTATGTGGCGCGGGAGGTCGCACTTGGTCACATGACGCCGGAACAGGCGCAGAATGACGCGCGCAGAAATGTCCTTTTGCAGTGCATCGGCACAGTGAGCAGCGTGAAGCCTGACTTTCTGCAGGGCGATTTGTACGCAGGGGACAGCTTTCTGGTTTGTTCGGACGGTTTCCGGCACAGCCTGACGGATATGGAGGTATATTCGTACTGCCACACGGCATTTGAGAACATGGACTGGCGTGTGGAAAAAAGGCTGGAAAATTCCCATATTATGAACGGACAGCTGCGGTATCTGATTGATATGAACAAAGAGCGGGGGGAGCGCGATAATATCTCGGCGATTCTTGCCAAGGCAGTCAATGCGTAAATTTACAGGTTAGGACAAAAACATATGTTAAAAATAGGCTCCGTCATTGACGGAAAGTATAAAATACTGAATGCAATCGGGCATGGCGGCATGAGCAACGTCTACCTTGCAATCAACGAGAAGGCAAATAAGCCATGGGCGGTCAAGGAAGTCCGAAAGGCGGTCAACAAGGATTTCAATCTGTTGAAGCAGAGTCTCATCATGGAGACAGATTTATTGAAAAAATTGAAACATCCAAATCTTCCAAGTATCATTGATGTCATCGACTCCGATGAAAATTTTCTCATTGTTATGGACTATATAGAAGGGAATACGCTTGAGAGGCTTCTCACAGAGGAAGGCGCACAGCCACAGGAAAAAGTGGCTGACTGGGCCTTGCAGCTGTGTGACGTTTTGGACTATCTGCACACAAGAGCAGTGCCTGTGATTTACAGGGATATGAAACCCTCAAATATTATGCTCAAATCAGATGGGAGCGTGGTTCTGATTGACTTTGGCACGGCGCGCGAGTTTAAGGAGAAAAACGTGGCAGACACAATCTGGCTGGGAACAAAGGGCTACGCGGCGCCGGAACAGTTCGGCGGCATGGGACAGACAGACGCCCGCACCGACATTTATTGTCTGGGGACAACGCTGTACCATCTGGTGACAGGGCATAATCCGTCGGAACCGCCCTATGAGATATACCCGATAACCAAATGGAATGAGCGTCTCTCGACGGGGCTTGCGCGCATTATAGCCAAATGTACCCGACAGAATCCCGACGACAGATACCAGACGGTTCGGGAGCTGCGCTATGACCTTGCACATTACCACGATTTGGAGATACAGGCACAGCGCAGATACCGTGGCAGAATCAGGCTGTTCGGGGCTGTCGCCGCGCTTTCCCTTGTGTGTGCGGCAGGAGGGCTGGGTTTTTCTGCCGCCGCAGGAAGGAAGCAGGGTGACACGTACCGGCATATCATTCATATGGCAGAGATATCGCCGGATTCCGATGCGGCATGCAGACTATATATGGAGGCGGTTGCCTTGGATGCGGCAAGGGGAGAGGCATATCATGCTTTTTATAAAAAAGCTGTCGAGGATGGCGTATTTAGTGATGCGGAGGAGGACATGATTCTGAAACTGGGCATCAGCACACACAAGTATCTGCAGAGTTTCCAAAAAAAGAATCCAAAGGAGTATGCTGATTTTTGCTATGAGATGGGGAATGCTTACTGGTATTATTATGTGCACGAGGAGAACCGGCAGTCGCGGGCAGTCAGCTGGTTTCAGGCTGCGATGGATGACTATGCGGATGACGAAGCAAAGGCAGCGGAGTATCAAAGATGCAGGCTGTATGTGGAGCTTGGCACGTTCTACAAAAATGTGATTGCATCCCAGATAGACGGCACGGATGCCACGCTATATGGGGCGTATTGGAACAGCCTTACAGAATTAAAGGCACTGAATGACGCAAAGCCGGACAGGGAAATCATTACACTGCGCATATACAGGGAAATTGCGTCCAGAGTGGTGGAGTATGTGGGCTATTTCAAGGAAGACGGCGTGTCGGGAGAGGAGATTGCCGCCATGCTCAACGAGATAGAGGAGGATTTGCTGAAAATGGAGCAGGGGGCGACGAGCGCTGCCCAAAAAGAGATTGACACAATCCGCTGGATTATCGACGGGGCACACAAGATGGTACATGCCGCTTACAAGACGCATGCGCCATCCGGTCAGAATTAGACGCGTGAACCGCGCAAAAGAGTAAGGAACTATTCAGAAATTACTTATGACAATGACTTGCCTAAACGCTCATCTGCGGCATCAGAAAATCATGACATAGCCCACTATGCCTGCGATTTTCTTCTTTGCAGATGAACATTTATGCGGCGTCCTTGTCACAATAATTTCTGAACAGTTCCTAAGGAGGAAGCAATGCGCATATCGGATATGACAAATATTGCCTGTTTTTTGTTTGCTGCGGCGGGACTGTTCGGGACAGCCGCGACAGTGTTGTTTTTTGTGCTGGACATCCCGAAGTGCTGGCGGATGGTGTCGGAAAAGCCGCCCGCACACATAAGAAAGCCAAAAACAGGCAAAATAAAAACAGAACAGATGAATGAATCGGAAACAGCGGAGAAATGCGCGTCGACCGTCGCGCTTGATGACCCGACAGAAAACATGGGGCAAGACCGGACTGCAGGCAGCGGGGCGGGGGAGGAGACGGAGCGGACAGAGCCGCTGGGGATGATACTGATACAGGACATTGTCTACGTACAGAAGGTCGAATCATAACCAAATTATAACCTTTCTAAAAAAAGAATGAATAAAGCGCCAAAGGAATTGACCAATGGTCATTTTGTGATATACTATGCTTATCACACGGAAACGAGAGTCGAAAGGAGAAAAAAATGGCTAACAAAAATCATGTAAAAATCGGTGTTGCAGCGGCAGCAGCAGTCGCAGCAGGCGCCACGGCAATTGTGTCAAAAAATAAAAAAGAGGCGCGTAAAAAGGAGGTGGCCGAGAAGGTAAGCAGCTTTCGCAACACGGAGCGCGGCAGATTCGAGCGAAACAGTAAGGGAATATACTACAGTAACGGTAATTATGAAGCCTTCGCCCGCCCTCTAAAACCGGAAGGGGTTGACGATAAATCGGCATATATTGTGGGAAGCGGACTCGGCGCACTGGCAGCAGCATGTTTCCTTGTAAGGGACGGACAGATGAAAGGCGAGCACATCCATATACTCGAGGCGATGGATTTGCCCGGCGGCGCATGTGACGGCATCTATGACCCGTCCAGAGGATATGTGATGCGCGGCGGCCGCGAGATGGAGGATCACTTCGAATGTCTGTGGGACTTGTTCCGAAGCATTCCGTCGATAGAGACGCCGGGAGTGTCGGTGCTTGACGAGTATTACTGGCTGAACAAAAAGGATCCGAACTATTCGCTCTGTCGGGCAACGGTCAGACAGGGTGAGGATGCGCATACGGATGGCAAGTTCAATTTAAGCCAGAAGGGCTGCATGGAGATTATGAAGCTTTTCATGACGAAAGACGAAGACCTATATGACAAGACCATCGAGGATGTGTTTGACGACGAGGTATTCCAATCAACGTTCTGGCTGTACTGGAGAACCATGTTTGCGTTTGAGAACTGGCACAGCGCACTTGAGATGAAGCTTTATTTCCAGCGTTTCATCCACCATATCGGCGGACTGCCTGATTTCAGCGCGCTGAAGTTTACAAAATACAACCAGTATGAGTCACTGATTCTGCCAATGGTCAAATATCTCGAGGCGGCAGGCGTCACCTTCCAGTACAAGACGGAAGTGACCAATGTCATCTTTGAAAAGACAGATGACGGCAAAAAGATTGCAAAGTCCATCGTGTGCAAGGTGGACGGCGAGGAGACGACGATTCCGCTCACGGAGAATGACCTTGTGTTTGTCACAAATGGCAGCTGTACCGAGGGTACCATCTATGGTGACCACACGCATGCGCCGGCCGGCAATGCGGAAGTCCGGACGAGCGGCTGCTGGAGCCTGTGGAAGAACATTGCGGCGCAGGATGCGTCATTTGGACACCCCGAGAAGTTCTGCTCGGACATTGAAAAGACAAACTGGGAATCGGCTACCGTCACCACGTCAAACCAGCAGATTATCGACCAGATCCAGAAGATTTGCAAGCGCGACCCGCGCACAGGAAATGTCGTTACCGGAGGCATTGTAAGCTGCATGGATTCCAAGTGGCTTATGAGCTGGACAATCAACAGGCAGGGGCAGTTCAAGGAGCAGAAAAAGGATGAGGTATGCGTCTGGGTATACAGTCTCTTTACCGATGTGGACGGCGACTATGTGAAGAAACCGATGAAAGCGTGCACCGGAGAGGAGATTACGCAGGAATGGCTCTATCATCTGGGAATTCCTGTGGAGGATATCCCTGCACTGGCAAAGGACGAGGTTGTGACAGTTCCTACCATGATGCCATATATCACGGCATTCTTCATGCCTAGAAGAAAAGGTGACAGACCGGATGTCATTCCCGACGGCTGCGTCAATTTCGCATTCCTCGGACAGTTTGCGGAGACGCCGAGAGATACAATCTTTACGACGGAATACTCGGTAAGGACTGCGATGGAGGCAGTATACGGACTTTTGAAGGTGGATCGCGGTGTGCCCGAAGTGTGGGGCAGCGTGTACGACATCCGAGAGCTTCTTGACAGCACCGTAAAACTGATGGATGGCAAATCACCGCTTGACATTGAGCTTCCGGGACCGTTGAACGCGCTCAAGCTTCCGCTTCTGCGGGCAGTCAGGGGGACAGTGATCGAGAAACTCTTAGAGGAGCACAATATCATACAGAAAAAGAAATAAGGACTATGAATACAGGAAAGGACTTGGCAGTAAATGCGAAGTCCTTTCTGGGCAGTAATGGTTACGGTTAAATATTTCTGTTACTGTTCAGACACCCGCCAAAATAGTGGGAATCATACGTAAATTGCTTGAAATGGGAAAGAATATATGGTATATTTATAGAACAAAGCCGGACCATATAGGGACGCGCCGGCACACTGGAGCATATGATACAATAAAAGGACTCTTTGCACTGCATACAAATCTACAGTACAAACTGATCAGGCCGGGGGAGCATCCTCGGAGCCGGGTCGCATATGCGACAGTGGATATCACATCCGCGGGACAGTAGATGCTATTACTGATACGTGGGTGTTTTTCTTTTACATAAAATCCCACAACTTTAGCATTTTAAACATTGCAGGGATCTTAGAGCCGCCTTTGCGGATTTTGGCAGAAATGGGGGATTTTATGGGAACAGACGTCGTGAAAAATGATTTTGAAAAAACAGCAATGCGCGTTTCCTTTGTGAGCATTGTGGCAAACGTGGTATTGTCCGTATTCAAGCTGCTGGCAGGGATAGTGGCAAATTCGGGAGCGATGGTCAGCGACGCGGTTCACTCCGCTTCGGATGTCATCAGTACGGTTGTGGTGATTGTCGGCATCCGGCTGTCGGGAAAGGCATCCGACAAGGAGCATCCTTACGGGCACGAGCGCATGGAGTGCGTGGCGGCTGTTATCCTTGCGACTATTCTGGCGTTTACGGGACTTGGCATCGGTTACGCTGCCGTGGCAAAAATCCTCTCGGGAAACGATGAGCACATTTTGGTTCCGGGATTTCTGGCGCTTGTGGCGGCGATTGTCTCGATCGCCGTCAAGGAGGGGATGTACTGGTACACGCGGATTCACGCCAAAAAAATTGATTCGAGCGCGCTGATGGCTGACGCATGGCATCATCGTTCGGATGCGCTGTCGTCAGTCGGTGCGCTGATTGGTATTGCGGGTGCAAGGCTCGGATATCCCGTCTGCGATGCTGTGGCAAGCCTGTGTATCTGCTTTTTCATCGGGAAAGCGGCATATGAGATTTTCAAGGATGCCGTCGACAAGATGGTTGACAAGGCATGCGACGAGTCGGTGGAAAATGACCTGAAAAGCTGTGCACTCTCACAGGAGGGCGTGCTTGGCGTGGATTTGCTGCGCACAAGGGTCTTTGGCAACAGAATTTATGTGGACATTGAAATCCGTGCGGACGGGGATGCGACACTGCGCGATGCCCACAAAATTGCGGAGCATGTGCATGACTCCATAGAACAGAGCTTCTCGAGCGTCAAGCATATCATGGTGCATGTGAATCCGGCAGAATAAAACATACGGGACGAATAGGAAAATCCTTATTCGTCCCGTATTTTAATGATAAGCTCCTCACGTCTGTTGATTCCTGTCTTCTCAAAAATGTTGGACACATGTTTTTTGACGGTGGTGTCGGATATAAAAAGCGTCTCGGCAATCTCCGCGTTGGTTTTACCCTGAAGGACGAGCTGCGTAATTTCCGTCTCGCGCTTGGTCAGCCCATATGTTTTTACAAATTCCTGTAAGGGGCATGTTTTTTGCTCTTCCCCGCTGCTGTCCGGACTGTCGGGAGGCTGTGCGCCCGATTCCCCGCAGCCGGATTTGATGTCCGCTGTTTTGCGCTCCGGCTTTTCGGTCAAGAGGATAAACAGGCAGAATCCGTAGAGCAGCGGGCGAAAGCACAAGGCGAGGTCGCTTAGGATTCTTTCGTATCCTGCATCATTCTGAAGTCTGGCAAATAGCAGCAGGAAAGTCTGGATAAAACCTGTCTCGATTGATTTTCTTCCAAATATATATAAAAGCTCCTGATGTCCGATTCCCTTTTCATAAAACGGAATGGTCAGTATCAGCGTACCGACGAGGGTCAGGAAAACCAGCTGTAAGTCAATCAGCCTTAGAATGTTGAAATCCATGGCGCAAGTCAGTATGATAATGTATAAAACAATAGAAAGAAATATCTGCCATTTTTTTCTCATAAAGCACTCCTGATTTTATAAAGTGTAATGTTTTCAGGGATCTTCCGTGTCGGATTTTTCCGGATGCTCGGGAAGCTCATGCAGCCGGACAAGAAGTCTTGAGCGCAGTGGCAGCAGCATTATGACGAAAAAGGCCGCGTACAGCAGTGTTATCAGCGCCACGGAAGCGGTTGGCGCCAGCAGTTCGCCCTCCGTTTTGGCAAGCGTATGGATGATTCCGAACGTGGAATGAAAAATTCCGGATGCCCACAATGCCTTGATGGCGAGGTTTACGGACTCGACAGCCCGCAGAAGCTCAACGCGGGCGCATGTTTTCTTCAGGCTGACGCTTAACCGGAATGCATTGTTAAAATCCTTCAGCAGCCCTGCGCTTAAAAGAATCGGCAGTACAAATAAAAGCACCAGCAGCAGACTCGCAGGGTCGAGGTAATAAAATATGTTTCCATTGGAGATTACGATGGAGTATCCGATGCAGAGCAGCATAAGCAGTAAAATAGACAATAAATACATAAAATCCCTCCTTATTAAAGTCATGTGAATAAATTTTGGTTTTTAAATTTCGGTCGTCACCTCCTTAGCGTACATTTGAAAAGCTCACACAGCGCCATGAATGGCTGATATCAGCATATCATTTACGGTGTTGTATGAACATACTACTCAGGAAGTAAAGAAAGGAGTATTTATTTGACCCAGTGCTCGATTTTGACGGAGAGCGTGTCAAATTTGTCATCGTATATCATGTTCAGCAGGCTGTCGAGCTTGCGCAAAGCCTGCGTCACTGTCTCGGGCGGGCACAGGTTTTTTTCGAGGGCAATGGCAAGCTCGTTGATGTCAAGTACCTTGACATAGCCGTCGGGATAAATAACCACGTCAGCCAGAAGATCCGTGACGATAAGCGCATGCTCGGCTTCTTTATAATGATAGTCCACAATATCACAGTACCAATAGAGGAGCGTGTTGTCTGCGCGGTAAAATTTGCTGATCTTGTATCCCGCCTTCAAAAAATAGCAGGAGTAGCCATGATGAAAATCACGGCGCGGTTTCAGTGTGTTCCATTTTGTGACAATAATGTCATTTGTCTGCTCGAGAATAATGTCGTCCTTGAGCAGAATACATTCATCAGGTATCATACGTCTGCGGTAAATTTTTAATTGTTCCATGGCCTGTTCTCCTCCAATATAAAATGTGAATGATGGTACCTGTCTATAGTGTAACGCATTTGGGGGCTTGCTTCAATGTTTTTTGCAGACAGTTCTGAACTGTAACGAACGATTGTTACAATTCACACCCACGCCGGTTTTTATCGACATACAAGCTATTGAGGTGTGAATTATAACAGATTTTGCACACAAAATGCGAAAAGGCAAGCATTTTGGCGCATGATTCCCACTATTTTAGCGGACGTCTGAACAGTAACGAACAATTACTTTTTTTGTGCGCGGAGGACAATTAGTCATTGCACTTTGCTGTTTTTTAACGTATAATCAAGACAGTTGTCAAAATATTTTGACGTGCTAGTGAAAATACTTAAGGAGGCGAAAGCATGAGACAGTTTTTTGGAATGAGCCAAAACGGAGATCTGGCGGAAGCGGTCAAAGGGCTGGATAACCCTCAGTTTATTATGCTGATGTCCAACAATGCCCAGTTTGAAACCCATGTTAAAACGCTGGAAAAATATTATCCGGGAGTTCCAAGCATTGGCTGCATCGGAATGAGTTACGATATCAGAGTGGTGGAGGAAGGAGTCGGCGTCGTCGCCTTTTATGACGGCGTAAGCGCTGCGGCGAATGTTCTGGAACAGGTCTCTGTCATGCCTGCCAAATACATAAAGCGTCTTGAGGAGGACGTGCAGATAGTAAACGGAACGAGTGCGGATACGGTGTGCATCGATTTTTGTTCCGGAAACGATGCCTGTGTGCTCACCACGATTAACACAGTGTTAAACCGCCGCGGAATATCGCTTGTCGGCGGTACGGGCGACGCGGGAAAGGTGGCTGTAAACGGAAGGATTTATGAGGACGCAGTCGCTTACGCGATTGTGCGGAATCTCAACGGAAAGGTCAAGACCTACAAGGAGAATATTTACCGCAAGCATGGAAACTACAGGTTTATTGCATCGGACACGGACAAAGAAAATTATGTAATCGGAACGCTGAACGGCAAGTCTGCCAAGCAGGTCTACAAAAGCATTCTGCACGTAACGGACGAACAGATTCTGACACAGACATTCCAGAATCCTTTTGGAAAAATCAACGGTGACGACACCTGCATTATTTCTATAAAAGAGGTTCAGGGCGACGCGCTTGCGTGTTTCCGTCAGGTAAATGATTCGGATGTCCTGATTATGCTGGAACTGGCGGACTATGAGGCTGTTGTGCACCGCACGATTCAGAATATCTGCCGTGATTTCCCGAGCCGTTCGGCTGTCTTTACAGTAAACTGCCTGTTCCGTTACAAGCTGTTCTGCGAGCGCGGTTATATGGAGACATATCTGCAGGAAATGTCGGAGCTTGGAAACCATGCAGGCCTTGTCGGCTACGGTGAGCACTACAACAACCGGTTTGTCAACCAGTCCATGACATGCGTGGTATTTGAGTAAAGGGAGGGATAAGATCATGTTTTCAGACAAGCTATGGAAGAAGAACGGCAAGGGACAGAACAGCGAAAAGAGCCTTTATCCGGTGCTGCATGTGGCAGACAGTCTCAAAGAATACCAGAAAGAGCTGGTCAGCAAAGAGGTGGAATCCCTGTGGGAGCTTGGCATGGTAGGCAGCTCTTTCACAGGCGTGATGCGCAAGGCGGATCATTTTCACGACCAGCTGTCGGAGTTTGAACAGTCGTTTTCCGAGATTAACAGTGTTGCGGGGCAGTTTGGACAGGTGCGCGGTGCAATCAGTGACGCTGTGCTGGAAGCGCAGGGCAAGGTGGAGGAACTCAAAGAGACTTCAGTGCAGGTCAAACAGTCCTACAGTGATATGGAAAAGACGTTTGAACAGCTGCAGGCTTCCGTGGAGGGAATCCAGCGGTGCATGAAAAAAATTATTTCGATTGCGGATCAGACCAATATCCTTGCGCTCAACGCGTCAATTGAGGCGGCGCGCGCCGGTCAGTTCGGCAGGGGGTTTGCCGTTGTTGCGACAAATGTAAAGGAGCTTGCGGACGAGATTAAGGGATTGGCAGAGGAAGTTGATACAGGTGTGCATGAGGTGGAACGCGGTACAGGCGAGCTGAACAACAGCATCAACGCGTCCCAGCAGGCGCTGAACCGCAATATCGACACAGTTAATAATACATACGAGTCGTTCAATAAGATTACGGAAACGGCGGAGAATACCGTAACTGTGCAGGCAGAAATTTCCGGCGTGATTGATGACGCGCACAGGGAGCTGCAGACGATCGGCCAGTTTTTTGATGAGATTAAGGAGCAGTATCGGGATGTTGTAAGCCATATTGACCGTGCCAACAATCTCGGAACGACCAAAAGTGCCATGTTTGAGGATATGGACAATATGCTGTCCCAGATTGCGCCCATTATCGACGACTACAATTCCTGAAAATGACTTTTGGACAAATCTGCGCGGTAACCCTGCCGCAAGGGATTTGTGAGCGGTACTTTATAAAAACGTTGAATTGTGGGCGGATATGATATATAATTTTGAATATGAACGGAATTTTGTTACGAAAATATTAGCAAAAATCAGGAGGGAAGTTATGACAGTACAGGAGTTCTATGAGGAAGTGGGCGGCGACTACAATGAAATTATGTCGAGACTGCGCACAGAGGACAGAATCAGAAAGTTTGCGGGCATGTTTACGCGGGATGAGAGCTACAAGGCGCTTGTCCAGTGCATCAATGACGGAAATGCGGACGATGCTTTCAGGGCTGCGCATACGATGAAAGGCATGTGCCAGAATATGGCGTTTACAAGACTTTACAAATCCAGCCATGAGATTACCGAGATACTCCGGGGCAAAGATTTGGAGAGTGCAAAGCAGATGCTGGATGTGGTGACGGAAGACTACAATATTGTAATTGCCGGAATTGAGAAGCTGTTGGCGTAGTGAAACCAAAGACGTATAAGGGGAAAGGAAAGAACATCCATGGAGACAACGAAAACGACAGAGGCAGTTGAAAAGAATACAATTTTAATTGCAGATGATGCGGAGATAAACCGCGAGATGATTAAATTCATATTTGACGAGCAGTATAATATTATCGAGGCAGAGGACGGCGAGCAGGCAATCAGGATTATTATGGAATACAGCGACAAGCTGTGCCTGCTGTTTCTTGACCTGCTTATGCCCAAGAAGTCAGGGCTTGATGTGCTTAGTTTCATGAATGATGAGGATTACATTAATTATATTCCGGTCATCATGATAACAGGGGAGGCGACAGACGAGACGGACGAAAAGGCGTATGAGCTTGGCGCATCCGACATTATCTACAAGCCGTTTGCACCCAATGTCGTTATGCGGCGTGCAAAGAACATCATGGAGCTTTTTGAGCACAGGATTTATGTTGAGCGCAAGCTTGAGAAGCGTACAAGACAGCTGCGGGAAAGCCGTGAGAAGCTCGAGCGGAGCAATGAATTTCTGGTAAACGCATTAAGCTCCGTTGTCGAGTTCAGAAGTCTTGAGTCCGGCGAGCATATTCAGCGTGTAAAATACTTTACAAAGCTTTTCCTGAAATATATCATGAAATTTTATCCCAAATATGGCATCACCAAGGATAAGGCATCTTTGATTGTCAATGCGTCGGCGCTGCATGATATCGGAAAAATTGCGATTCCGGACAGCATTCTGCTGAAACCGGGCAAGCTGACGGGCGAAGAATTTGATGAGATGAAGAAGCATACACTGTATGGGTGTGAGCTTCTTGAGAAATTCAAGCAGGATGAGAATGAGTTCTATCACTACTGTTATGATATTTGCAGACATCATCATGAGCGCCACGACGGGAAGGGCTATCCTGACGGATTGAAGGGAGACGAGATCCCTATCTGGGCGCAGATTGTCTCCGTAGTCGATGTGTATGACGCGCTAGTAAGCAAACGTGTATACAAGGATCCGTTCGCGGTCGAGGAGGCAGCGCGCATGATTATCGAAGGCGAGTGCGGTCTGTTCTCGCCGGAGATGATTGACTGCTTCGGACTTGCAAAACAGGAACTTTTCGCAGTGACGGAGGGTGAGTTCTCCTTTGCGGATGTGATGGTGAAATAAGACGCGTATAAGGTACATAGGAGAAAAGAGGGCAGATGATGTCCTCTTTTCTGCAGTCTCAGCGAAAAATAGGAAACGGCAATTGAATAAAATATATACAAAAATCAGACATTTGCTAGACAATTTTACCAGATTTCTGTATAATTATGGATAGGCAGCATGGAGAAGTTGGAACGGCGGGATAATATCAGCATATGGAGGCAGATAAATGGGAAGAAATAAGAAGTACAAAAGGTCAGTGTACCAGTCGCTGGCTGTGTTAACCCAGTTTGGAATCAATATGCTCGTTCCAATCTTTTTATGCTCTTTTGCGGGGCTGTTTCTGGACAGGAAACTGGGAACTGCATTCTGGTTTGTTTTATTGTTCTTTGCTGGAGCCCTGGCAGGGTTCCGGAATATTTTTATTCTGGCAAAGAAGATTTACGAGGGAGATGACAAGGATGAGGACAAAACTTAGGAAAATCAACACGGCTCTGCCGGGATTGCTTTTTGGAATCATTTTGTTTGGTGCACTGTGCCAGATAGCAGGTCTCTTTTTCGCAGCGGATAAAGCAGACTACAGTATAGGACTCTGGATAGGAGTGCTTACGGCAATATTTATGGCTTTTCACATGGCAGTCACACTGAATGTCACCGTGGAAAGAGATGTAAAGGGGGCGCAGGCAGCAGCAACGAGACACAATATCATCAGGTATGTCGTGGTAGTGGTTATCCTTGCGATTCTGATGATGACGAGTATCGGCAATCCACTGGCGGCTTTTGCCGGAATTATGGGACTGAAGATTTCAGCCTATATACAGCCGTTGTTCGCCAGACTGTCTCACAATCATGGAGGGGGGAATTCCCCAGAGGTAAAATGTAAAACTGAATAAAGAATAAAATAAGGAGGTGAGTGTATGGGAGCAGGAATCCTGTTATCCGGGGCGGATGATATTGATTTTATGATACATGGTGTATTCCAGTATGAACTCTTTGGTCAAAAGCTCTGGGTAACAACCACGCATGTATGCCTGTTTATTGTCATGGCGATTATTATTATATTCTGTCTGTGTGCGAACAGGGCGGTCAAACGTGCGACGGAAATCCCGGGAGCTTTCCAAAACGTAGTGGAGCTTGTGGTCGAGATGCTCGACAACATGATTAAGGGTGTTATGGGGAAAAATGCCACAGCTTTTGCCAACTATATCGGCACGCTGTTTATCTTTATCCTCATCAGTAACATCTCCGGTCTGATGGGACTTAGGGCGCCAACAGCTGACTATGGTGTGACATTTGCACTTGGTCTGATTACCTTTACCCTGATTACCTTTAACAAATTTAAGTATCAGAAAGTTTCGGGTGTTATTAAGGGATTGTGTGATCCATGGCCAATATGGGCGCCAATTAACGTTATCGGTGATATCGCGGTACCCATCTCCCTGTCACTTCGTTTGTTCGCAAACGTGTTGTCAGGAACTGTCATGATGGCTTTGCTCTATGGTCTGCTCGGCTTTATCGCCACAGGCTGGCCGGCAGCGCTTCATGTGTATTTTGACTTGTTCTCAGGGGCAATTCAGACGTATGTATTCTGTATGCTGACAATGACATACATCAACAATGCCATTGAGGGATAAAACGGAGGTTTTTAGTCGGCAAAAGATGCTGACCGACAAAACGAAAACTTCCAAAATAATTTATTTAAAAATTACGATTCATATTTTCACAGGAGGAATTAACTATGGAATTTAATTCAAACTTTATCTTAGGTTGTTCAGCAATTGGTGCAGGTCTTGCGGTTATTGCAGGTATCGGACCTGGTGTAGGCCAGGGTATTGCCGCAGGCCACGCAGCAGCAGCAGTGGGAAGAAATCCCGGCGCGAAGTCAGATGTTACTTCTACCATGCTTCTTGGTCAGGCGGTTGCCGAGACAACAGGTCTCTATGGTCTGCTCGTAGCCATGCTGTTACTGTTCGTAAAACCTTTAGTACCATAAGACAGCACGGCGTAAAATAGTAAATCATAAGAAGGAGGTACAAAGGTATGGTGAATCACACCATGATACTTGCTACCGAGACAGAGGGATTGAGCCGGTTATTTGATTTGGACTTCCAGCTTTTGGCTGATACGGTTCTCATGATAATCGCAATGTTCGTCCTTTTTCTTGTCGCATCCCATTTCTTATTCAATCCGGTAAGGAAGATGCTCAACGACAGGAAGGAAAAGATAAAGAGCGAACTTGACCAGGCTGCATCCGATCAGAAATCGGCGGCCAAGACACGCGCCCTCTACGAAGAAAAGCTGAGCCAGGCAGGAAAAGAGGCGGAGGCAATCCTGGCAGACGCGCGCAAACGCGGCATGGAGAATGAAGCAAAGATTGTCGCTGAGGCGAAGCAGGAAGCTGCAAGGATTGTGGACAATGCCAGAAAAGAGGCAGAGCTTGAGAAGCAGAAGCTGGCTGACGAAGTGAAACGCGAGATGGTCGCAGTGGCTTCCGTTATGGCTGCCCGCATTGTGCAGGCGAACATTGATACAAATGCCCAGCATGAACTCATTGATAAGACATTGAAAGAAATAGGTGATAGCACATGGCTAAGCTAGTTTCAAAAACTTATGCGCAGGCGTTGTTTGAGCTGGCCGTTGAAGAAAATAAGACTTCACCATTTTTGGAGGAGGCATTGGGGCTCCTTGAGGTCATTCACTCAAATGTGGAGTTTGGACAGTTTATGAACCACCCGAAGATCCAGAAAGAGGATAAAATCGAGGTGGTAAAAAACGTGTTTCAGGGTAAAGTCAGCGGTGAGATGGTTGGTTTCCTTGTGACGATTGTCGAGAAAGACCGTTACACGGAGATTGAGTCCATACTGGATGAGTTTATCGCTGCCGTAAAGGAGTACAGTAATATCGGAACGGCTTATATCACAACAGCCATTGCAATAGACAATCAGGAAAAACAGGATATTGAGAGCCGGTTACTTGCTACCACCAAATACAAGACTATCGAGTGCATCTATGATGTGGATGAGAGCCTGATAGGCGGAATGGTCATTAAAATGGGTGACAAGGTTGTGGACAGCAGTATTCGGACGAAGCTGGATAAGCTGCAGCGCGAGCTGCTTGCGATTCAGTTATGACTGTGAAGAGAATTTCTAAGTCTGTAAAAGACACAGACTAAGAAATACTAAGACTTCACAAAACGAATCAATTCGTTTTTGCAAATATTGTGCAGTGGCACAAATTCGCAATAAAATAATCAAAGAAAGGTGCAGATCCATATGAATTTAAGACCAGAAGAAATAAGTTCTGTGATTAAGGATCAGATAAAGAGATATGCCTCTGATTTGGAAGTATCAGAAGTTGGTACTGTCATTCAGGTGGCAGATGGTATTGCACGTGTTCACGGACTTGAGAAAGCAATGCAGGGCGAGCTTTTGGAGTTCCCGGGAGAGGTTTACGGCATGGTCATGAACCTTGAGGAGGACAATGTAGGCGCCGTTCTGCTCGGAAGTGCAAAGAACATTAATGAAGGCGATACTGTAAAAACGACAAACCGCGTTGTGGAAGTTCCCGTGGGGGATGCCCTGCTTGGACGTGTCGTAAATGCTCTTGGTCAGCCGATAGACGGCAAGGGTCCTATCGCGAGCACAAAATATCGTCAGATTGAAAGAGTGGCGTCCGGTGTTATCACCAGAAAATCCGTTGATACACCGATGCAGACCGGTATCAAGGCGATTGATGCCATGGTTCCGATCGGAAGAGGACAGCGTGAGCTGATTATCGGAGACAGACAGACTGGTAAGACGGCGATTGCCATTGATACCATTATCAACCAGAAGGGTCAAAACATGAAATGTATTTACGTTGCAATCGGTCAAAAGGCTTCTACCGTTGCAAGTATCGTGAAGACATTGGAAGAGTTTGGCGCCATGGCATATACCACCATTGTTGCCGCTACGGCGAGTGAGCTTGCGCCACTGCAGTATATCGCACCGTATTCAGGCTGCGCAATCGGTGAGGAATGGATGGAGAACGGCGAGGATGTGCTGATTATTTATGATGATCTGAGTAAGCACGCGGTTGCATACCGTACACTCTCCCTGCTCCTGAAACGTCCGCCTGGGCGTGAGGCGTTCCCCGGAGACGTATTCTACCTCCACTCAAGGCTTCTTGAGCGTGCGTGCCGCATGAGCGACGAGTACGGCGGCGGTTCCATCACGGCGCTTCCGATTATAGAGACACAGGCCGGCGATGTTTCCGCATACATCCCGACAAACGTTATTTCCATTACAGACGGCCAGATTTATCTCGAGACAGAAATGTTTAACTCTGGTTTCAGACCGGCTGTGAATGCGGGTCTGTCCGTTTCGCGTGTTGGTGGTTCTGCCCAGATTAAGGCGATGAAGAAGATTGCGGGACCGATTCGTACAGAGCTTGCCCAGTACAGGGAGCTTGCGTCGTTTGCGCAGTTCGGTTCGGATCTGGATGCCGATACAAAGGAGAGACTTGACCAAGGTGCACGAATCAAGGAGATTTTAAAGCAGCCACAGTACAAGCCGATGGCGGTTGAGTATCAGGTTATCATCCTGTTCGTGGCTACGAGGAAATATCTGCTTGATGTTCCGGTAGCGGATATCACGAGATTCGAGGCAGAGCTTTTCGAGTTCCTTGATACAAAGTATCCGCAGGTGCCTAAGGCAATCAAGGAGGAGAAGGTTATTTCGGATGAAACCGAGAAAACGCTTGTTGCAGCGATTGAAGAATTTAAAGGACGCTTTCAATAAAAAGAAGGGGGGACTGAATATTTATGGCCTCAATGAGAGACATAAAGAGACGTAAGAGTTCTGTACAGAGTACACAGCAGATTACAAAGGCCATGAAGCTTGTTTCCACCGTCAAACTGCAAAGAGCGAAGGGACGTGCAGAGAAGTCCAAGACATACTTTAACTGTATGTATGAAACGGTGGTTTCCATGCTTTCCAAAGCAGGGGATATCAACCATCCGTACCTCAAGGCAAACAACTCCGCGAAAAAGGCTGTCATTGTGATAACGGGCAGCAGGGGGCTTGCCGGAGGATATAATTCCAATATTATCAAGCTTGTTCGGGATAATGAGTGGGATAAGGATGATTTGATTATTTACCCGGTAGGAAGTAAAGGACGGGATACATTTGCGAGACTGGGTTATGAGATGGGCAAGGATTACTCTGCGGCGATTGACGAGCCGATCTACGCGGACGCCATGGCAATCAGCAGTCAGGTTTTGGATGATTTTGCAGCCGGAAAGGTAGGCGAGATTTATGTCGTTTACACCGGATTTAAAAATACCGTGACGCATATACCGACCAGACTGAAACTGCTTCCTATTAAAATAGAGGATGAGCGCAGCGATGACGACAAAGCAGTGCTGGACTTTGAGCCGGAGACAGAGGACGCTATCGACCTTATTATTCCCAAGTATATTACTAGCCTGATATATGGGGCGATGATAGAGGCTGTGGCGAGTGAGAATGCCGCCAGAATGCAGGCGATGGACAATGCGACCAACAATGCGGACGAGATTATTTCGAGTCTGTCTCTGCTCTACAACAGGGCACGCCAGAGCGCTATTACGCAGGAATTGACAGAGATTATCGCAGGTGCGCAGGCGATATCATAACGAAAAGAAATTCTAAGGTTGTAAAGTGTACAGCCTGAGAATTTCTCTGTTTTGCTATGGTATACACTGCGTGAAAGAATATAAGCGAAAAAAATATTAGATAGAGAGGAAACAAAAAGATGGCAGATAAGATAATTGGTAAAGTTACCCAGATTATCGGTGCGGTTCTTGATGTGAAGTTCAGTGAAGGGCAGCTTCCGGAGCTGAATGACGCGGTTAAAATTACAAGAAGCGACGGCACAGAGCTGACAATCGAAGTTGCGCAGCATCTGGGTGATGATACGGTAAGATGTATCGCCATGGGACCTACGGACGGACTTGTAAGAGGGATGGACGCTGTTTCGACAGGTGCACCGATTACGGTTCCCGTTGGTGAAAGCACACTTGGACGTATGTTCAACGTACTTGGCGAACCGATAGATAACAAACCGGCTCCGGAAGCACAGGGCTACGAGCCGATTCACAGACCCGCGCCTTCCTTTGAGGAGCAGGCGACATCCACAGAGATGCTTGAGACAGGAATCAAGGTCGTTGACCTTCTCTGCCCGTATCAGAGAGGTGGTAAGATTGGTCTGTTTGGCGGCGCCGGTGTAGGAAAGACGGTTCTTATTCAGGAGCTTATCACGAACATTGCGAATGAGCATGACGGATTCTCCGTATTTACAGGCGTAGGCGAGCGTACCAGAGAGGGAAATGACCTTTACAATGAAATGACGGAGTCCGGCGTTATCAGCAAGACCGCCATGGTATTTGGTCAGATGAACGAGCCACCCGGAGCCAGAATGAGGGTTGGTCTAACAGGTCTTACAATGGCAGAATATTTCCGTGACAAAGGCGGAAAAGACGTACTTCTTTTCATTGACAATATTTTCCGATTTACTCAGGCCGGTTCGGAGGTTTCCGCGCTGCTTGGACGTGTGCCGTCTGCCGTAGGTTACCAGCCGACCCTTCAGACAGAGATGGGTGCGTTGCAGGAGCGTATCACTTCTACAAAAAATGGCTCCATCACATCCGTACAGGCAGTCTATGTGCCTGCTGATGACTTGACAGACCCGGCGCCTGCGACAACTTTTGCGCATTTGGACGCAACAACCGTTCTTTCGCGTTCCATTGTGGAGCTTGGAATTTATCCGGCGGTTGACCCGCTTGAGTCCACATCAAGAATTCTTGACCCGCGTATCGTAGGACAGGAACACTATGAAGTAGCGCGCGGCGTGCAGCAGGTTCTTCAGAAATATAAGGAATTGCAGGATATCATTGCAATTCTTGGTATGGATGAGCTGTCGGAGGAAGATAAGATTACGGTTAACCGTGCAAGAAAGATTCAGCGATTCCTGTCACAGCCGTTCCACGTAGCGGAGCAGTTTACAGGTATGCCCGGTAAGTATGTACCTATTGCAGAGACAATCAGAGGCTTTAAGGAAATTATGGAAGGAAAGCATGACAATATTCCGGAAGGTCATTTCCTCAATGCAGGAACAATTGATGACGTAGTAGCTAGGGCGTAAAGAAGTTCTGAAAATGGAGGTGCTGCTATGGCAGAGAAGTTCAAGCTTACGATTGTGACGCCGGATCGCGCATTTTTTGACGAAGAGGCGGACATGGTAGAGTTTAATACGACAGAGGGCGAAATCGGTGTTTATGCTGGCCATGCGCCGCTCACCGTCATCGTGAAGCCCGGTATTCTTACGATAACACAGGGCGAAAACGTAAGAAATGCAGCGCTTCATGCAGGATTTGTACAGATATTGCCGCAGGAGATTACAATTCTGGCGGAGATTATCGAGTGGCCTGCCGAGATTGACGAGGCGCGTGCAAACGCTGCAAAGCAGAGGGCAGAGGGACGACTTGCAGAGCGCGGCGGCAACATCGATGTTGTCAGGGCGGAAGCGGCACTGATGCGTTCGATTGCACGTATTAATGCTGCAAAAATGAAGTAATATCATAAATCAGAATCACTATTTGGGAGAGCCCGGATAAAAAAAGAGAGTATTCGCAAGAAGCTCTCTTTTTTTTACCGCCTTTCCCCCCTTGCTCGCCGTATTACGGATTCAGATTATGTTTCCGTGATGTTTTGCGCAACCATGACCTGCATTGCAGCGAGAATGACTTGCAGCTGCTTATCTGTGCATTTGTGGGCGTAATTATTGATGTCCTGTAAAATCGGACGGTTTTTATCCGACACAAACAGCAGGTTGTCGAGTGAAAGATTGAGCACATCACACAGTTTGAAAAGCACCTCGATTGAGGGCATCCTGTGTTCGCTTTCCAGGTGCTTAAAATGAATAGGCGAGATATCCACCATTTCTGCCACTTGTTCCTGTGTCAGATTCATATTGAGGCGTGCCGAGCGAATGGCGTTGCCTAAAATTCCTTTTTCCATAATTTAGCTTTCTCCCTTCATCTTTTTAATTAGCATATAGGTAATACATTTTGATTAAAACGTTCATAAAGGGATTACAAAATCTCAATTAGAGAATAGTGGCGCAAAAAGTATTATAAAGTAAGCATATATGTGGTTCTCTGTTTGAGAATTAATGGCATTTCAAAATATAAAAAGATAAAAAACTGTGCAGAAACATTTTGTGACTACAGGAAATTAAGGGGATGAGCCTATGTATTGTTAAAATGGTATGTTTTGGAAGGATAATTAAATGGAGTATATTGCAAAAAAGGCTTGCAAAATCTCTAAAAGAGAAATATAATATCTCTGAAAGAGAATTTTCCGGCAAAAAACAGGAGGAACCAGTATATGGATAAGACAGAAAAAAAGGCAGGTGTCAGGGACAAAATCTCAAGTCTGGCTCAAAGTTGGATTCATTTTGTCGAATTCATTAAGGCGCATCCGATACTGTCAGGAAGCATGGCGGCTTTTCTGGCTTTAGTTTATGCCGGACAGGCATTTTCAAATTACTATTACATCGACAAGGAGCAGCTGGTCAACAATCCGGGCAGCTTTTACAACTGGGATGAAATAGGAAGATTTGGCCTTATCTTTGTTAAAAAGCTCTTAAATTTGTCTTGGTATAATCCATATATGGCTGGTATTCTGCTGCTTGTGACATTGTGGTTATCTGCAATGGCTGCGGGATATCTGTTTCATTCTGTCGACAATTGGTTTGGGGCAGCACCACTGGGGGTGTTCATGCTGCTTTTTCTGATTTATCCCACATATGTCGATCAGTTTTTATTTCAGTATCAGGCTTTTGAGGTGATGCTTGCCGTTTTGTTTTTGCTGGTATCGAACTGGTATCTGGTTCGTGCAGTTCGGGAACAGGACAGGGTGGCATTTGCAGCGTCGATTCCGTTTGTCATAATAGCGTATGGCATTTATCAGAATATGGTTTCCATTCAGATGTGTCTTTATCTGGGGACATTTTTGCTGATGTTGTACGATAAAAATGGAGACAAAAATATTGTTCGAGCTGCCATTGTGCAGGATATTCTGCATTTTATCATAACACTTGCCGGATATGGTGTGATTGCAATGGCATTCTGGAAATCCGAAGGAAACTATCTGGGGGAGCAGATAGGATGGAGCAGGGGGATTTTGGAAACGCTTCGCAGCATTTTTTATTATTTCGGTCTGCTGGTCGTCTCGGATGGCGTGTATTATACGAGGGCATATGTGGTCTGTTGTCTGATTGGATTGGCAGCAGCGTTTCTTCTTGTGAGGCGTCTGGGAAAAAATGCATTCTGGTATGTACTTGGTCTGGCTGGAGTTGCGGTCTCTCCTCTTTTTATGTCCATTCTGATGGGAGGTCTCATTGTACCAAGAATACAGATGACACTGCCGCTGGCTAACGGTATTTTGTGGTTGTTCGGATTTCGCATTATTTATACAGAGGTAAAGGAACACCGGAAAGGTTTCATGAAGGGACTGGCAATGCTGGTCGGTGTGATTCTGATTTTTATGAATGCAGCGCCGACGATGCGTATGTTTTATACGAGAGATGTTATCGGTAAGGCGGATGAAATGATGACAACGGCAATTGTGAAGGATCTCGGAGCGTTTCCGGCGGCATTTTTGGGGAAGCCGGTTATTTTTTGGGGACACAGGGAAGCAATGACCAACTTAGTATGCAGCGAACCGGACAGGACAAATGCATGTGTTTTTATTTCTGCATATGAGGTACAGTACTTTTTTGAACCTAAGTATTTCTTCTCCACATACCGGATTATTGGTTACCTGAACACCTTGGGATATGACCGGTTCTGCGGACCGACTGCGGAGATGATGCCCTCGGCATATGAGCAGGGTGCTGATATGCCGGCATATCCCTGTACCGGGTATATCAATGAGTTTGATGACTATATTATTGTAAAACTCGGAGAGGATTAAGAGGATGAAAGAAAGGGCAGGCTTTAAAGAATCTGGGAGGAAATGCAGATGTTTGGAGGGGTGAGAGGGAAGATTGCATCCAAAATGATACAAAAGGCTGAGAAGAACCATTTTGGAAGGATGCTTTCGCAGATTTCAAAAGAACAGTTTGGTCTGGAAATTGGACCGTCCCTGCGTCCGTGTGCGCCTAAAAGGGAAGGTTACCATGTAGAAATTGTTGACTGGGCAGACAGACAGGCGCTTATTGAGCGATATGCTGCCATGGGGCTTGACACAAGCAGGATTGAAGAAGTGGATTATATTTGGGACGGACGGTCTTATTCGGAGGTGACGGGCAAGACAAACAGCTATGACTACATCATTGCGTCGCATGTAATTGAACATGTGCCGGATTTTGTCGGCTTTTTGCGGGACTGTTCAAAAATGCTGAAAATGAATGGTGTGCTATCGCTGGCTGTGCCGGATAAACGGTTTACGCTTGACCATTTCAGGATGGTGACGACGACCGGGAAAGTGATAAATGATTTCCTGCGGGGTGAGAAGTACGGTTCGGTAGGAGCGCTTACCGATTATTGGAATCATGTTGTCCGAAGAAACGGATTGACTTCGTGGTCGCGCGCGCGCGACAGGGTTTTAAAGAAGGAATATGAATTTGTGCATGATGCGGAGTTTAACCGCAGGGCTTTTGAAGACTGTGCGGGTAAAGAGCAGACAGCGCATGATTTTCACCAGAATGTATTTACGCCTGCCTCCTTTGAGCTTCTGATTTACGAACTGTGGGAATACGGGTTGATTGACTTAAAAATATCAACGTTGTATGACACGACGGCAGAGGAGTTTATTGTGCAGATGAACAAGGCGGAAAAATGTCCGGTTTTAAGTGACAGGGAGCGTATGGAATTGATGCGCAGGGTATCGCGGGAAAATGTCATATTTTGACATAGTGTGTGATGGCAGAAGAGACAGAAATTATAATGGAAAAGAGGAAGGAGAAGCAGATGAGAGAAGCTTGTGCAGGCAAGTCAAAACGAGGAAAGGATAGGATGTGGAGAAAAATAATGGCAGTAATCATAATGGCTGTGGTATTTTTGGAGCCGGTGATGACTGTAAATGCCATTACATTATATGAGAGCGACGGGGTTTTTCATGAAGAAGGCTATATCTTTATTGGAGAGAGCCACAGTGCTTTGGCATCAGGTGCAGTCTCCAATAAAGATATCGGAAACGATATTTCGTATACGTGGATATGGGATGCGAGCAGGGGGAGAGAGGAAAATATCTTTACAATGAAAGGAAACCTGTTTTTCGTGTTTGAAGGGAATGGACAAAACGATGGTGCGGTTCAGACAAACTCAAATTATATCTACAGCGACGGAAAAGGCGGTCAGGGACGAGGCGTACAGAAGATTCATGAGATAATCAATACAAACCCGAATATTGCACACTGGAATATTATATCCATGCACGGTGCAGTATCGGCTGCTAAGGGAACGAAAGCGATTTCGGATTACTATGTGAATTCGTACCGCAACTGGATGTCGTATGAATTTCCGGAGGCGGACTTCTGGTTTCTCTCTATTGCTACAAATACAAAATATTATAGAGGGACAAAGGATAAAAAAGTTTTCAATGCTACGATTGCCACAGCGTTTCCGGACAATTTTTTGGACTACACGGATTTTTATGTGTCCAGAAGCCCGCAAAGAATGATTGATACGATTCACTGGGACGAGGAGACTTATTTTGACTTGATATCAAATGTGATTGAAACGATCAGACAGAAAAAACAAGGGACGGACGCAGCGCCTGACTATGCCGTTGCGGAAGTGCAGGCAGTATTTTATACAAATGGAAATACCATTATACTGGAACAGCCAGACATGGGCAGTACAGTGCTCTTTCCGACAGTTGAGGCTGGGCTTCCGATTTTGGTGACAGGCGTGACGGAGAATGGATTTTTCCGCGTCAGCCTGGGAGAGCTCGTTGGGTTTGTGCCAGGAAGCGGTCTGATGGCAGGTGAATAATATTTGTAAGGGCACACATGGAGGAAAGAAATGAAAATGCATTTATGGAATATAAAACGAAATGTGATTTGCTGCATCATGATTGCGATAGTGCTATCTGCTCAGGTGATGCCTGTCCAGGCAATGACCGCATACGAGAGTGACGGAATCTATCATGATGAGGGGTATATTTTCGTTGGTGAGAGCCATGCTGTCAAGTCAGCCATTGCAATCGGGAATATGGCAGTGGCATCAGGAAACAGTTTTTCGCTTGGAAACGGAGAAAATATTACATATGAGCTGCGCTGGGATGACAGCGGGGAGGTGACACCGGAGGGGGGCGCCAACACCTTTACAATGAAGGGAAATCTGTTTTTTGTCTTTGAAGGAATTGCGTGGGGAACGGATGGGGCGACGCAAAGCAAAACGGATTATATTTATAGTGACGGAAAAGGAAAACAGGGACGTGCGGTGCAGAAAATTCATGAAATTATGAATACAAACCCGAATATTGCGCACTGGAACATTATATCCATGCACGGCGCAGCGGCAGCAAGGCAGGGAAAAGCGGCTGCGGATATTTGTGCGGCATCGTATAAAAACTGGGTGGCGTATGAATTTCCGCAAGCGGACTGTTACTTTTTGTCCGTGGCTACCATGATAAAAAATTACCGGCGCATTTCGGATAGGGATGTGTACAACAACACACTGGCGGCAGCATTGCCAGACGCCTTTTTGGACTATACAGATTTTTATGAGGCAAGAAATCCGGACAGGCTGGTTGACACGATTCACTGGGATGATGCGACTTATATTGACTTGTTCACCGATGTTCTTTTGAAAATAGGTCAGAGAAGGGGGGGACAGGATGCCGTCACACAACTGCAGCAGATACTTTATACAAATGACGCTTGTGTCATTTATCAGGAGGCGTCACCGGATAGTACTGTGATTCTGCCTTCTTGTGAGAAGGGGATTCCGATACAGGTAACTGGCAGGACGGACAATGGATTTTACAGGATTAGTCTTGGAGGAGGAGTTTATTTTATACCGGAAACAGGGCTGGCAGCAAATGTTGGCGAATAAAAGATTAACAGAGAAAATGGGGGATTATTATGAGAAAATTAAACAAAAAATGGTTGTTTGCCATATCGGCAATAATGGTGGGAAGCATGGCGGCTGTGTCAGGATGCGGCGCGACAGAGGAGCCGGCATCTGTTGTTGAATCAGAAGCAGCAGTGCAGACTTCTGCAGCGGCACAGGAGGAGTCCGTACCAGAGGAAGCGGGTATGACGGAAACAGAGACAGAAATAGAGACGGAGACAGAGACAGAAACAGAGACGGAGACAGAGACAGAAGCAAAAACGGAGACAGAAACAAAAGAAGAACCAATGACAGAGAGCCAGCCGCAGATTGCGCCTTCAGAGCAGTCGGAACCCGCTCGGGAGGAAGAGCCAGCCGCGGAAGGGGCTGTAACTGCGGGAGATTATGCGGTTTCAATCGGCGGACTGCGTATTCCGATTGGGGATGATATGAGAAATTACGTCGGGCTTCTTGGAGAACCGGATGCGTATGGTGCGGCAAAAAGCTGTACGGAAGCTGGCGATGACAAAGTCTACACATACGGTGGGACAACCATTTACACGTATATTACAAACGGCGCGGATATCATATCCTTGATTGAGATTACAGGAAGTGATTATCTTCCATCCGGCATCCATGTCGGCAGTACAAAGGAGGAGGTCATAGCCGCGTACGGAAGCGCATATACGGAAGAGGGAACAGAATTGCTGTATGAGATGGGAAGCAAGACAATCGGCTTGCAGATGACGGATAACAAAGTGTCTTTCATTGAATTGTTCGGGCAATAAGGGAGGAAAAAATGGTATTTAGCTCCTGTATCTTTTTATTTTTCTTTCTGCCGGTTGTGTATCTGACCTATTGTATTTGTCCGAACTTAAAGGTGAAAAATGCACTGTTGATTTTAGCAAGCCTGTTTTTCTACGCGTTTGGTGAGCCTGTATATATCCTGCTGATGATTGGCTCCATATTGGCAAATTACTGTCTGGCAAGGCTGATTGCGTCGTCAAAAAAATGGGCAAAGGCTGGCCTTTGCGTGACAGTACTATTTAATATTGGGATGCTTGTGGTATTTAAATACAGCGCACTGGTAATCGGGACGGTTGGAACCTTGCTTCACTTGCCGGTTGCCGTTCCACAGATTGCACTTCCCATAGGGATTTCGTTTTATACGTTTCAGGCACTCTCCTATTGCATTGACGTATACAGAGACAATGGGGCAGTACAGAAAAGCGTATGGAAGCTGATGCTGTATATTTCCTTTTTTCCGCAGCTGATTGCAGGGCCTATTGTGAAATATCATGATATTGATGCGCAGCTTTCTGACAGATGTGTTACAATAGAAGACACGGCACACGGCATCCGGCGTTTTATCACCGGTCTTGCAAAAAAACTGTTGATTGCAAATGCGATGGCTTATATGGTGGACACTCTGTACACGACGCAGCTTGATTTTGCACTCACCGCATGGATGGCTGCGGTTTGTTATGTGTTCCAGATTTATTATGACTTCAGTGGTTATTCTGATATGGCAATCGGTCTGGGACGGATGTTTGGATTTACCTTTCAGGAGAATTTTCGTTATCCATATATTTCGGGAAGCATTCAGGAGTTCTGGCGCAGATGGCACATTTCACTCTCCACATGGTTTAAGGAGTACCTTTATATCCCGCTTGGCGGAAACCGTAAGGGAGAAGTACGGACGATGGGAAATAAACTGGTTGTGTTTATGGCGACAGGGATATGGCATGGGGCAAACTGGACGTTTCTTGCATGGGGGCTGTTCCATGGTCTGTTCATAACGCTGGAGTACAAGAAGCTGATTCCGCTGAAAAACAAGGTGTTTGCACATATTTATACGATGCTTGTGGTTATCTGCGGTTTTGTAATTTTCCGGGCGGACACCATCGGGCAGGCAGTGCATATTCTTGCTTCCATGTTTACAGGGGTGCACGCAAACGCATTGGAGCAAATGCTGGCAGCAAAGCTTTTGACACCATATAACATTATCTGTCTGGTGGCTGCGGTCATTTTTTCCGCGCCGGTTTCCGAATGGCTCAAAGGGCGTGTAAGGCATCCGGCAGTTCAATATGCGGCATCGCTGATACTGCTGGCCTTATGTGTGCTCAACCTTGCATCGAGCAGCTATAATCCGTTTATCTATTTCCGGTTTTGAAGATAGGATGTCAGGATGGGCCGTGTAGGAGTTTTCATCAAGTAACCGGATATGATGGAATATTAAATGAACGTGCTGTGCATCAGGCTACGGAGACGTGTTTTATGTGCTTTTGGTTGCACAACGAGTTAATCGAGAAAGGAAAGTTGAGTATGAGAAAAATCAAGAACAAGAAAACTATGGCAGTATGTGTGGCGGTTCTGGCAGCAATGGGCGTGATGTCCATGCGCGCGGCATCGGAAGAAAGCTCCGCAGGGACAGTGACACAAGTGCAGATGGATTATGCGTCGGTAGAAAATGTCGTACCGATGGGGATGCTCGAGTTGACGGCGAATGAAGGAAAGGTACAGCCGTCCGCACAACTGACAGCGCCGGTTGCGAATATGTATCGCAGCGAGCTGACAAATGAGTGGATTGACGCCAGCCTTGCAATGCAGCGTCCTGTTGCAATTATGGTTGACAATGAGTCAAAGGCTTTGCCGCATTATGGACTGACAGAGGCAGATGTGGTGTATGAAATGATGAACAGCACGGCAAACGGACGGATAACACGTCTGATGGCAATTGTCAAGGATTGGGATAAAATTACGCGATTTGGCAGTATCCGCAGTACGAGACCAACCAACGTCATGCTTGCGGCAGAGTGGAATGCTGTCCTGTGTCATGACGGTGGTCCTTTCTATATCAACGACTGGATTGCAAAGGATTACTCTGCCAATTTAAGCGGCGGATTTTCCCGTATTAATAATGGAAAGCCGCGTGAGTTCACAGAGTACATCTGCACAGGCGAGCTGGGCAGGAGAATACAGAGTGCAGGATATTCTAGGGAGTACAATGCATTTTACCCTGGAAAGCATTTCACATTTTCGGATACGGAGATCGACCTGACAGGAAGGGCTGGCGCGGTAAATTGTTCGCAGATTGATTTGCCGTTCCCGCATAATCAGTCGAAGCTTGTATACAATGCAGTGACAAAGACATATGACTATTATGAGTACGGAAAGGCGCACATAGACCCACAGCACAACAATGCGCAGCTTACGTTTAAAAATCTGCTGATACAGGACACGACTTTCTCCCAGCTCGACAAGAACGGATATTTGATTTATAATGCAATCGACACCGGACGTGCCGGATATTATATCACAAACGGAAAGGCGATTGCCGTGACCTGGGCAAAGACAGGGGAAAATACGCCAACTGTTTATTATGATGTGATGACAGGCAAGCCAATCGAAATCAACACCGGAAAAACATACATTGCACTTGTGCCCTCGGATTCATTTGCAAATATTGTTATTCGATAATGAAAACGGTGCATGAAAGGACGTAAGCTATGAAAAATGAACAGATAGGGACAGGATTTTATTGTGTATGTGTTGATGTCGGCGGAACATCGGCATACATCGCAGGTACAGGCCTGTCGGCAGCATCATGAAATATCTGGCATGGATTTATGTAACCGCGTTTTTTATATTGTGTGTGATACCTTCTGCAGGGATGTTGTTTTATAAAGCGGAGCTTGCGGAGAATCGGGCTTTGTCAGAGAAACCTCAAATTTATACGGAGACAGGAATTCTGAATACACAATTCTTTAATGAACTTCAGACGTATGTTTCGGAGCACTTTGCATTTCGCGGAGAGCTTGTCGAGGCAGACAGCAGGATAAAATACGAGTTGTTCCATACACCCTGTGACGATCAGGTTGTGATTGGGACTGATGGATGGCTCTTTTTTGGGGAGACACTTTCGGATTATGCGGGCGTCACCCTGACAGGAGCAGAGCTTGACAGAATTGCGGAAAAATTACAAGAAGTGTGTAATTATGTCCGGCGTCAGGGAAAAGAACCGCTTTTTGTCATTGTTCCCAATAAAAATAGTATATATGGTGAATATATGCCGGCACGCTTTGGCAGCTGTGCCGAGATTCGAAATCTGACACTGCTGCAGGAACGCATGGATGAGCGGAACATACCTTATGTGGATGCGCTCCGTATTCTATCAGACAACAAGGACAAAGATGAACTTTATCTGCACGAGGATACGCATTGGAATCATACGGGAGCCAGACTTGTGCTGAATGAGATATATGCGGTATATGGAGTTCCGGAAACGTATGACCTTGCAGGATACACGGTAGAGGAGCGTCATGAACCTGACTTATACAAGATTCTGTTTCCGGCAGCGGAGCACTATGAGGCGCAGCGTATCTATGATGACGGAAAGGACTATCAATACATAGGCAGGCTGCACAGCCTTGATGATATAACAATACGGACGTCGTCAAACGCGGGCAGTGGAAAAACAATCCTTGTGTACAGGGACAGCTTCGCAAGAGCAATGATTCCGTTTATGGGGGCAACATTTGACAACGCAGTGTTTAACCGTTCCACGCCCTATGATCTTAGCCTGGTGGAGCAGACAGAATGTGATTACGTGTTGTTTGAGATTGTGGAGCGTAATCTTGGTGATTTGGGTCTGATTGAGGCGCCTTAGGAATCTATTCGCAAAAGTTGTAAAAATGCATATGATATCATAAAAAGCGAGGAAATCGATAAATGGATTATTATAGTGCATTTCCTTATTATATGGGCTATCAGGGCTTTGGCCAGTGGGCACAGCCCGGAGTCGTGCCTGAGGACAGAATACTCGAAGATCTCGAGTACCTGCAGCAGATGTATCCTACATACGCCCGAAAATATCAGGGTGTGATAAGCAGTGTCGTCGATAAAATGGATTATGACGGGAGCTTTATCTATGACCAGTATCCCGACAAACTGACGATACAGCGCATGGTCACAAGCGTTATGGCGGTCATCAAAACAAATGAACAGAATGCAAAAGAGGGCAGCGCAGTGCCGATGAACACCGCGATGTCGGTAAACGGAATCATGCCAATGAATCCGCCATCGGGCATGTCTGAAAACGGAATGCCGATGATGCCAGAGACTGATGTCATGGGCAGCAACGTGACGGATAAGACACTGACTGAGAATGCTCCGTGGAGCGAGAAGGAGCCATGGATACGGGAGCTTGTGACAGTCCTCATGTACTATGAGATACTGACGCGGCGGAGAAAGAAAAACAGGCAGTGGTTCAATGGCACTGCAGGAAACGGATTTTATCAAATCTGATTTGATGTAACGCCTTGGTCTGAGGCTGCAAATTCCGTGCAGCAGGACGCCGCAAAATCGTTTTGTGCGGCGCGGCGCATGCGGCACGAAACCGTGGACGGAACTAGTTACAATTCACACCCACGCCGGTTTTTATCGACATATAAGCTATTGAGGTGTGAATGATAACAGATTTTGCACACAAAATGCTAAAAGGCAAGCATTTTGGCGCATGATTCCCACTACTTTGGTGGACGTCTGAACAGTAACCGGAACTATTACGATTTGATAAAAAAAGTATGAATTTCATTGACTTATCAGTAGATAAGAGGTTATAATAATAACGTCGTGCAGCCGGGGCGCTAGCGGTGCCTTGTACCCACAATCCGCTATAGTGGGGGTGATAAGCGGCGGAGGGTCTGCGTTTGTGCAGCTGCCCTCTATAAGTGGCGTTGAAGTTTGGGTCTCACGCAATATGTGCCGTTGAACCGTGTCAGGACAGGAATGTAGCAGCACTAAGGCGGATTTCGTATGTGCCGTGAGGGTGCCTGGCGGAGTTAACTGTAGAGGTAACGTACATGGGCATAGGATTCGAAGCCGTTTGCACGATATAAGTTATGAAAACAGTGGAAAGTAGAAAAGCTGCATACTGACACATCATTTGTATAACATATCATAGTGTGCGCAAGGGGAGAAAATATGAAAAGAAACAATGTGAAAAATAAAGGGCTTGCCCTGTTGCTGGTTATTACGCTGGCTGCCGCTTCCATGTCAGGATGCGGTGAGAAGAATACGGAGCCGACACCTGAGATAAACTTTAACGACATCACGGGAAATTCCGGAGATACGGATAATGCGCCGGAAGAAAATTCCGATGCGGTGGAGTCATCGGCAGAACAGGAGTCTGTAGAGGAGACACGGGAAGGCATGTACCGCAGTGAGATAACGAACGAGTGGATAGACGAAAGCCTGAAAAACCAGCGTCCGGTTGCGATTATGGTCGACAATGAAAAGACGGCGCTGCCACACTATGGGCTGACGGAGGCCGATGTGGTTTATGAGATTATGAACAGTACGGCAAATGGCAGGGTTACACGTCTTATGGCAATTGTCAAGGACTGGGGAAAGATTGAGCAGTTCGGCAGTATTCGAAGCACCAGACCTACCAACATTATGCTTGCGGCGGAGTGGAATGCTGTGCTTTGCCATGACGGCGGGCCGTTCTATATTGATGAGTGGATTGCAAAAAAATATTCAGCAAATTTCAGCGGCGGTTTCACGCGTGTCAAAAACGGAAAAGCATATGAGTTTACAGAGTATGTCTGTGCAGGCGACCTCGACAAGAAATTCAGTAACTCAAAATATACCACAGAGTATAATGAGTACTATCCGGGACAGCATTATGTATTTTCGGACACAGAGATAGACTTGTCTTCTGTCGGCGATGCGATAGACTGTACAGAGATAGAGCTTCCGTTCCCGCATAACAGCTCCAGACTCCAGTACAATGAGTCTACGGGCACTTACGACTACTATGAGTACGGAAAGGCGCACACCGATCCGCAGCATGGGGATGCACAGCTTACCTTTAAAAACCTGCTGATACAGGACACGACATTTTCACAGCTTGATCAGAACGGATACCTCATTTATAATGCCATTGACTCAAAACGTGACGCGTATTATATCACGAACGGTAAGGCTATTGAAGTAACATGGATTAAGCCGAATGAGAGCGACCCTACAATCTACCTTAACAAGCAGACAGGAGAGCAGATTGAGCTCAATACCGGAAAGACATATGTGGCGCTTGTTCCGGATGATTCATGGAATGATGTGGTAATGAAATAAATAAGAAAAAAGAAACATGTCCGCGGACATGTTTCTTTTTTTGGTGTTTTTCGTTTCGTTATTTTGGCTAAAAAGAAACAACGAAATTTTACGAAATTTCCAATGGAATTTTTTCCCTGAAAAGGATATAATGAAAGCATCAATAAAATTGCATGGAGGGATATCAAATGAAAAGGAACAGACTTACCAAAATGCCAGTGGCATTTGTGATGGCGGTTCTGATGCTGTTTATGACAGTTGTGTCAGTATTGACGCCTGAGATGACAGTGGAGGCGGCAGGAAAGACACTGATTGTCCACTATGGCGGCCGTGCGGATGGCAGCTATGATGGATGGAACCTGTGGATCTGGGAAGAAGGCAGGGAAGGTCAGCAGGTGGACTTTACGGATGAGGACAGCTTTGGAAAGGTGGCTGTTTACCAGACAAACCGAAGATCTGCAAGCATCGGTTTTATCGTTCGTTTAAACCAGTGGGAGGACAAGGACATGGGCGACGACCGGTTTATCGCAATGGACGGGGACACGGTGGAGATATGGGTGACAAGCGGCGAGGCTGAGTTTTCCACTGAGGCGCCAGCGGGGGCAGAGGCATATGACATCGCTGCGCTTGAGGAAGCGCGTCTGAATGTTTACAATGAAGACGGCGCGACAAAGCTGAATGTCCACTATTATAATTTTGACAAGAAGTACAGTGCGGACACGGTAGAGGCATACGCATGGGCAGGCAGTGAGGTCGGCGGAAGCTATCCGCTCACCGAAACGGATGACTTCGGTGCACTGTTTCAGGTAGGCTTGCTGCCGAAGGAAGGCGTCAAGACGGCAGGCGTGAAGGTGATACAGGGGGAGAATGCCGACACTGCGCTGGAATATGAGGTGGATTTGACAAAGGCATCAAATGAAACAATTGATGTATACATAGTGGAAGGAAATCCCACATTATGGTATAATGTTGACGAGGTCGTTTATAATCCTGTGATAGCAGAGGCATATTTTTCAGAGACATCCAGCAGCGAAATATATGCGACACTATCACGCCCGTCAGACAATCTGGCATCAAAGATGCAGCTGACAGACAGTGATGGCGGGGCTTACACTGTCGTTTCGGCGGACAGTGAGGATGGCAGAAACATTTTAGTGACAGTAGAGGAGGAATTGGAATTGTCAAAAACGTATAATCTTTCCATGGAGGGATATGAGGGAGCAACAGTATCCATGAATAAGATTCTCGGTTCCGAATTTTTTGATGATGCGATGGCATATGACGGAAATGACCTTGGAGCCACTTACACAAAGGAAAAGACTGGGTTTAAAGTGTGGGCGCCGACAGCGTCGGAGGTGTCACTGAACCTGTATGAGCAGGGAGACGGAGATAATCTCACAGAGACGATTCCCATGACTCAGGGCGAGAAAGGTGTATGGTCGTGTGAAAAGCAGGGAGACTTGAACGGTGTTTATTACACGTATTCTATCAAAATCGGAAACAAGACGAATGAGGCGGTAGATCTTTATGCCAGAACAACAGGCGTAAATGGTGACAGGGGCATGGTTGTGGACTTGAGCGCGATGAATCCGGATGGTTTTGAGAATGAGACGAGACCGGCGTTTGAAAATCCGACAGATGCGGTGATTTATGAGCTTCATGTCAGGGATCTGTCATCGGATGCTTCATCGGGAATCAGCAATACAGGTAAGTTCCTTGGCATGACAGAGACAGGAACGAAAAATGCGGACGGGCTTGCGACAGGTATTGACCACATTAAGGAGCTGGGTGTGACACATGTGCAGATACTGCCAAGCTATGACTATGCAACGGTAGATGAGACAAAACTTGACACACCGCAGTTTAACTGGGGATACGATCCCAAGAACTATAACGTACCAGAGGGTTCTTACAGTACAGACCCATACCATGGAGAAGTGCGCATCAACGAGATGAAACAGATGATTCAGGCGCTGCATGCAAACGGACTTCGCGTGAATATGGATGTTGTATACAATCATACATTTAATATAGAAGGTTCATGGTTCCAGAAGACCGTACCAGACTATTACTATAGGAAAGTGGGAGAAAGTTACTCCAATGCTTCGGGATGCGGAAACGAGACTGCTTCCAACCGGGAAATGGTGCGCAAGTATATTGTTGATTCTGTGACATACTGGGCGAAGGAATACCATATCGACGGATTCCGTTTTGACCTTATGGCGGTGCATGACATTGAGACAATGAATGCAGTCAGGGCGGCGCTCGATGAGATTGACCCTTCAATCATGGTCTATGGTGAGGGATGGACAGGCGGCGACTGTGCTATTCCTTCCTCACAGCAGGCATTGAAGGCGAACATGGCAAAGATGGACCGGGTTGGTGCGTTTAGTGACGATATCCGGGATGGAATTAAGGGAAGCGTGTTCGACGCGGCGGACAAAGGATTTATAAGCGGCAAGGATGGGATGGAGGAGAGCGTTAAGTTCGGTATTGTCGGAGCGACACCGCACCCGCAGGTCATGACTTTCAAGAATGACAAGGGCAGCAAGAGCTGGGCAGCACAGCCGGGGCAGAGCATCAACTATGTTTCATGCCACGACAATCTGACGTTCTGGGATAAGCTTGCTATATCAAATGCAGATGACAGCGAAGAAACCAGAATTAAAATGAACAAGCTTGGAAGCACAATTATCCTGACTTCACAGGGCGTTCCGTTCTTTCAGGCGGGTGAGGAGATGCTTCGAAGCAAGCCGTCCGCAACGGCGGAAGGCGGTTTTGACGAGAACAGCTACACGTCTCCGGATTCAACCAACAGCATCAAGTGGGCAAACAAGGCGAATGTGATGGATACCTATGAGTATTACAAAGGATTGATCGCATTCCGTAAGGCACACAGCGCACTCCGCATGACAACTGCGGCGGATATCCAGAACAACCTGATGTTTATGAGCGGACTGGACGCGAATGTCATTGGGTATACGATTTCAAATAATGCCAACAGCGATACGGCTGAGAAGATTACCGTGATTTTCAATGCGAACGAGAATCCGGTCGACGTGAAGCTTCCGGCTGGCACATGGGAAATCTGTATCAATGACAAGACGGCAGGAACGGCGTCTGTAGGAACCGCGGAAGGAACAGTTTCCGTGGCAGGCATATCGGCGATGGTGCTTGTACAGGGAGATGACACGATAGTAAGGGCGGAAGTCCCGACAGAAGAAAAAACTGACACAAATGTCACAAATTCCGGCGCGGACAGCCAGCAGACAGAGAAGACCTCTTCCAAGGCACCGGTAGTTGTCGGTGTTGTAGCTGCGGCAGTAGTGGCAGCGGCATTGGGATTCTTTTTTAAGAAACGTAAGAAATAATATAGGTTCATAAACAAGGGCGGCGGTCAGACAAGGAAAGGACTGCCGTCCTTCTCAATGTATACATATGTTATGATTTGTGTTAAAATATATGTATTATAAACCAAATGTTTCGCGTTTTTCAGGCGGCTTGGAAATTGTGTATTTTGAGATGGAAAGTGAGGTTATGCAATGCGATATGATGTGATAATAGTAGGAGCGGGACCAGGCGGGATTTTCTCGGCATATGAGATGGTTCGCATCAATGCGGATTTGCGGATCGCAGTATTTGAGTCCGGCCATGCGCTGGATAAGCGGCACTGTCCGATTGATGGGGATAAAATAAAAAGCTGTATCAAATGCAAGAGCTGTTCGATAATGAGCGGTTTCGGAGGCGCCGGCGCCTTTTCGGACGGAAAGTACAATATTACAAACGACTTTGGAGGCACATTGTTTGAGTATATCGGCAAGGCAAAGGCAATCGAGCTGATGGAGTATGTGGATGAGATTAATATGCAGTATGGCGGTGCGGGGACAAAGATGTACACCACAGCCGGAACACATTTAAAAAAGCTCTGCCTGCAAAATAAACTCAATCTCCTCGACGCGTCCGTCCGGCATCTCGGCACAGACATCAATTATATCGTTCTTGAGAATCTGTATGCCGAGTTGAAAGACAAGGTGGACTTTTATTTTGACACACCGGTAACGGATGTCGAGGTGATTGACAACGGATATCGCGTAAACAGTGAGAATGACAGCTATGAATGTGACAAGTGTGTCATTTCTGTGGGCAGGAGCGGCAGCAAATGGATGGAGAGTCTCTGCGGGCGGCTTGAAATTCCGACCAAGTCAAACCGTGTGGACATTGGCGTGCGGGTTGAACTTCCGGCAGTTATTTTTTCGCACCTCACAGATGAACTGTACGAAAGCAAGATTGTGTACCGCACGGAAAAATTTGAGGACAGGGTGCGGACATTCTGCATGAATCCGAGGGGAATCGTGGTAAACGAAAATACGAACGGCATTGTCACGGTCAATGGGCACAGCTATGAGGGCGCCGAGAAGCAGACACAGAACACGAACTTCGCCCTTTTGGTGGCAAAACATTTTTCGGAGCCGTTTAAGGACAGTAACGGATATGGCGAAAGCATCGCAAGGCTTTCCAACATGCTTGGCGGTGGTGTCATTGTGCAGCGCTTTGGTGATTTGGTGCGCGGCAGGCGCAGCAACGCAAAGCGCATTGAGGAGGGGCTGGTGGCACCCACGCTTGCGGCGACGCCCGGCGATTTGAGCCTTGTGCTGCCAAAGCGCATCCTTGACGGGATCATTGAGATGATTTATGCGCTTGACAAGATTGCTCCGGGAACTGCAAACGACGATACACTTCTGTATGGGGTCGAAGTCAAGTTTTACAACATGGAGGTTGATATTGACGAGAATCTTGAGACAAAATATAAAGGGCTGTATGTGATTGGCGACGGAAGCGGTGTGACACACTCGCTGTCCCATGCTTCCGCCAGCGGCGTTTATGTCGCGAGGACAGCATTCAGTTCCTAACAGTAAAAATCCGGAAAACGCTGCGTGGCATTTTCCGGATTTTTTCATTCATGTTTCACTGACGGCGGGTGGAGACTGATACAGTTTGCGCTCAATCTGTCTGCGCTCAATTGCAATCTGCCTCAATACCTTTTCGTCATCCGTTACGGCTTCAATTCTCTCCAAAATGGATAGCTGGTCAAATAGGTTACAATTAATTTCTTTTTCGTTTGTCGTCATGGTAATTCACTTCCCTAAATTGTAAATACATTAATTGCCTTATATACAGATGTTGGGGTCAAAAGAGTTTTTAGAAACTCTCTGACTTTCCATATAGTACCT
>CAJTTO010000033.1 GCA_910579275.1 uncultured Lachnospiraceae bacterium | reverse complement strand
AAACGGCTGGTTAAACAGCAATGTGGTTGTTTTTATAAGTTGTAAAGTAGTGTTATATAACACCAGTTTATAACCTATTAAAATGTAACAAATATGCACTTGATTGTCTGAAAAGTACAGGAAAATTGAATATTAATTCAATGCAAAACCATAAAAATATAACTTTCACAAAAACTTGTAAACTGCTGTTATATAAAAATTTTTTGGCTTGGTAACTTCCTGTTTGACAGGAGGTCGCATATAAAAAAGGAATTGGTGCTGATGGAGGCAGCTATATATGGAAAAAAACATAAAATACAAATCAACAAATTTATGCATGATAATCTTCATGTTTTGCTTGTCTGTAAGGTTTGTGGAATACTTTTTAATTGAAACAGACAAAACAGCTATTGGAGAAAATGTGCTCCATAAAGTCATTGGAATTATCTTTTTGGTGCTGGCATTGAAAAAGATAAATCTTACATGGCGTGATATTGGATTTCAAAGAGACGGTTTTGTAAGCGGTATTTTGAAAGGGTTGTTATTGGGAAGCGTTTGCTTTGCCGTTTCTTTTGGACTGGAATTAGGGATTTTAGCGCTGCAAGGCAATTCTGCGCATTTGGAAATCTATATCAGCAGTTTTTCCTTAACCGGCTCTCAAATAAAAAATACGGATTTTGTTTTCTTTCTGTTATGTGTACTATTCAATATCGTCAATGTATGGATGGAGGAGGGCGTTTTTCGCGGTCTGTTCATAAGAACACTTTCCGAAACAAAGCCATTTATGCAAGCGAATTATATTGCTGCATTTTTGTTTGGTGTCTGGCATATTGTAATGCCCATCAGAAGCTACATAAATGGCGAAATGTCGTTTGCGGCAATGCTTCTAATGGGTATCGGTTATATCATCCTTGCCGGGATTATGGGCATCAAATGGGGACTTCTTTACCGCATAACAGGAAATCTATGGGCAGGGCTTGGCGACCATTTATTCAATAATACCGTTGCTACAAACATGCTGCATGTCGTTTCGCTAAATGGCGCAGACGAATTACAAATTGTCCGAATCATGGCTGCACAAGTTATTTCCTTTACGGTTGTGTTGGCAATTCATACTTATCGAACTACTAAGGTTCGATAAGGTATTATTGCAGGAACAGAAGCGGAAATAGATAGAAGTTTGGAGGGAATGCGTTAAGCGTTGACATAGAGACAAACCGGAATTGTACTGATATCTACCTTTGATAGGTGTTATATAAACAGTTTAGTGTTTATATTATTTTATGAAAGGAAGTGACACCATGAACCAAGAGAAAATTGGAAGATTTATTGCTGAAAATCGTAAGGCGAAAAAACTTACACAAGAAGGATTGGCTGAAAAACTGGGAATTACAAATAAGTCGGTTTCAAACTGGGAAAATGGTAATTGTTTGCCGGATTCATCATTATTTAAACCATTATGCAAAATATTGGACATTTCAATAAATGAATTATTTGCCGGAAAAAAGCTGAATGATGAGGATAAAAAAGAAGCAAATGAATATCTGATAAACTTATTGGCAGGCAGATTATACGATAGTGATTGTGGCATCACTTATAATGAGTTTCTTAATGCTTTAACCAGAATTTCAGAAACAACAGTTCTTTTATCTACATTCAATACAAAGGAGGAAGCCGTTGAGTATTTGATGAATGAAACTAATCTTCCATATGAAGAATGTTCCAAAGCCTACGATTTCTATATCCGTCTAAATCAGAAAAGGTAATTGATAAATTCCCGTTGTGGGACAAAGGAGGAAAGGTTCAATGGACGATTTAAAAGAATTGGGGAAGCTGATGAAAGAGCATCTTATCATAATTGTTGTAACATTGGCGGGGATGGCTGTAGGCGCAATTTTTGGAGCAGTTGCGTTTTATCAGGGGTGGTTAGGTTGAAGGAAGCGGCAAGTAGCGGAAAAGAAAAAATGCTCCTGATTTCAGTCGGCATGGAAATCATGCTGATTATCTGCATTACGGCAGCGAATCTCAATATAACGCCCATGCAATATTTTATTTTTTACAATCTCCTGTATGGGTTGGTATTCAGCCTTTTGATTCCGCTGTACTGTATATCTGGTAATAACCTGATTGTATCCTTCTTTGTGAACCTGCCGAATGCTTTTGTTACTTACATATTGAAATATGAGCAGTTCCCCGTTATGCGTGTCAGTTCCACCATAGCGGCGGCTGTGACATTGGTGTTGATTGGGCTGATTCTTTTAGTATGTCGAAATGTACATCGAAGGATAAGGAGGCAATAGAATCATGACAGGATTAAAAAGAGGAAGCGTGAAGCTTTTATCCCATCAGCGGAAAGCAAAAATGCATAGAATGCCTGCTGAAAGAAGCATATGTATGGAGAAAGCTTCAGGATACATAGAGAAGCAAAGAGATGCCAATAAATTTAAGGAGCACTGCTTATGAAAAAGAAATTGTTCTTAATAATAACAAGTATCGTATTGATTGGAACCATATGTATTTGGCTTTTGGCAAAAAATAAGCCTGCGGAGCAAATGCCTGTGGAGCGCTTAAACGAAGCAGTATCCCATTATACGGATATGAACATAAACGATGATGAGGCATATTCCCTGAAAGTTTCGGACGTACAAATGCTGGTGACGACATATGCGCCTGAATATACGGTTTTTGGGGTTTCTGCCGATGCGTATACTGTCCGGCCCGGCCAAATGGATGAGACATTAACGGCAGAAGAACAGGATCTGCCAATCTGTAATTTTGACTATGCATTGCTTTACGATGAAAAAACAGACAAGTTTTATAATGTGAAATTCGAGGGAAAAGGGAAACCAGTCATCCCCGATTTTATAGAGGCGAAAGAATTAAACACATATGAACTTGAGCTGCCAGACGCAGGGGCAGTAGACAGCCTCATTCTCAAAAAAAATTCTGACATGCCCATCGTGATAAACGGCAAAGATGATATGGCAGGGATTCTGGGTATTTTAGAAGATACAAAACCTACTACAAAGAGCGGCGAAATAGGTACACCCGTCCGTGTGGAAAACATTATCAATGTAGATTTTACCAGTAAAGAGAATGTGATATGCAGACTATTTCTATATGAAGATGAGGGAAAATATTTTATTGAGCAGACGAACAATGGAGTATATACGATCTCAAAAGAGGATTATGATTTGATAGATAAATACATTCCCTATATAAATTACGAACCGTAAGCAATGAAGGAGGGAAAAACAATGTGGCATGGAAAAAAGAAAAGGACGGCAAGGGAGGCAGGTAAGATGGGAGACGCGCTCCTGACGATTCAAAATCTGAGTGCATGGTACAATAACGAGAAAAGGATACTTTTGGATTTCTCTTTTGCGCTGGACGAGCATGAAGTGGCAGGATTGATTGGGCTGAACGGAGCCGGGAAAACCACATTTCTGAAGGTACTTTCAGGACTGCTCCCTACCTTTCGGTCAGAGGGTATCTTCTTTTGTGGTGCACCTGTGGATTTCCGAAAGCAGGATTTTAAGCGCTGCCGCTACACGGTATTTGCCGAGGACAATTCTTTTTCGTATTTTACCTTCTGGGAATATCTGGCCTATGTATGCGCCGCCTATGGGAAAGAGGTTCCGAATGTGTCGGAGCTGATACAGGGCTTTCATTTTGAAGAGTATACAGATACCCTGTTAAGGGAGCTGTCAACCGGAAACCGGAAAAAGGCATTCCTGATTACGGCTTTTGCCCTGAAACCAAGATTGCTTCTTTTGGACGAGCCGGTCAATGGGCTGGATTTCCAAAGTACGGAATACCTGTATCGGCAGATTTCGGGGTATAAGGAACATGGAACTGTACTGTTTTCCTCACATATCCTAGAAAGCATCACGCTGACTTCTGACCGGGTATTTGTCCTAGAGAACGGCAGAATCCGGCAGACATTTGAACGCGGGCAGATTAATGCCGAGGATATACGGGAGGCGCTGCATGATGAAAATGACAGGTAAAGCCTTTGCCAAAAAGCTGTTTGGGGCAAAATATGAGCGGCTGCCACGGACTCTTTTCATGGATGTGATTGTCTTTTGGGGATTGTATATTTCTGGTTTTCAGGTGCAGATTGCATCGTTTATACGGGTTTTGATGATCAGCGCCTTTACTGCGGGCGTGATGTGGCAGGCCCTTTCTTCCAAAGATAACGCGGTGGAGCTTACGGCGATGCTGATGCTGCCATATCGACGCAGGGAGTTTGTTTTTTCTTATGTGGGGGTGCTGGGCGCCTATACGGTTCTTACAAAGACTGGGCTGCTTTTCGCGGTACTGATGGCCGTTTCTGCATGGAAACCAGTAGATTTGGTGGCAATGCTTCTCTGCATGATCCATGCGGTTTTGATGGCTGCCGCGGTTTATTCCATGAGGAAATACTGGTATGTGGGCGGGCTATGGACTGCTGTCATAGTGTCTGCAATTTTATGCATGACAATACCTGACACTGAAATGCTGTCTTTGGATTCTATTATATTTGGAAATGAAGTCTTGGTTGACCTGTTGCTGCTTGTGAATGGTCTGTTTGCTGTCTTGATTTTATGGAGAGCAGACGGATACGATTTTTATCAGAAGGAGAGCAGGAAAAGCCATGGTAAAACTTACCATGTAGTCCGGCAGGGGAAGAGGGCAACACTTTGGCGGTATTTTTTCCGCTATCTGAGCTGCCATAAGAATTATCTGCTCAATACCGCTGTGATGTGGTGTGTAGCTTTGGTACTGCCCTGTTTTTTTAGAGAAATGACCGTTCTGTCCGTTATTCCTGTGGGCTTTGCAATTTTATCCTTCAATACGCCCGTCTGTATCCTGCTCTCCTGTGACCCTGATCTGGAGCAGGCACTCCGTTTCCTGCCCGGGCAGAAAAGGCGCTTTTGCATTCCATACTGCCTGTTTATCTTCCTTTGTAATATGGCGGCAGATGTGATATTCCTCTGTAGCTGGCGGATACAAAACGGCAGCGTCACTGTCCAAATGACTGCGGGAGCTGTTTTCTTTGCCTTGCAGAGTGCGGTGTTGTCTGTGCTGCTGGAATGGTTTTATTCCATACGGGACTGGAAGATTGAAAGCGACCTGTGGCACCATCCGCGGAAATATGTGGTTCCGGTGGTAATGCTTCTGCTTGCGGGGGCAGTCTTAGCCTGTCCGGTACTGCTGTATGCCCTGCTGGTTCTGCTGGTTGTAGAAATCGCAGTTTTACTTTTTATACTTTAAGGGCATCCCATCATACATGCGGTGCCGGCGGATTTTATCCGTTAGGGCTTTATACTTGTGAGCGCATTCATTTGCCGCTTTTTATCCTTAATTTGCAAAAGCGCTCACTTGTTATAACATTAAAGTAAATGGACGATACCCATAGTAAAAACAGAATAAGGAATGAGGTTAGATGATAACGATAGAAACGAATCGATTACTTTTGAGAAATTAAAAAGTGACAGATTTTGAGGATATTTTAAAATATTTTTCCGATGAAGAAGTCAGCAAATTTGAAGATTTTTATCCAATGTCAGAAAAACAGGTAAGAAACATGATTGCTGAGTGGAAGGATATGGATAATCGTCTTGTTGCTGAATTAAAAGTAAAGCAGAAAGTTATAGGAAGTGTTGGCTATTGGATAGATGATGAAGGACATTATTGTATCGATTATGATTTTAATCCTAGTACTCCATCCGGTCAGAAATTAGAATCGTGAACCGCCTGTTTCGCACCATTGCGTCGTTAAAATTTCTAGACGATGCCACCGCATCGCCGTCGAAATTTTGCCTAGCACTGGAACGAATCATGCAGCCCACAAATCTAATTTCTGTCTGGATGGAGCACTAGATATTGCGGACAAGGTTATGCGACAGAAGCAAGTGATGCACTTGTTCATTATCTGTTTGAGTCCGTCGGTATTCATACAATTTATGGAGATTGTGATGTGCGGAATGTATCCTCATGGAGACTTTTAGAAAGATTAGGATTTCAACGCATCAGCACGCTTGATCATCAATCATATAAAAATGATAAAAATGGGAATCCAATTTTCATTCATACGTTTTTATATGAGTTGAATAAAGCCCAGTTCAGACCTTTGGGCGGTTGACAAGCACATTTTCTGTAACAGTTCAGCCCAGGACTTTGCACTGGCTGCAAAGTCCGTGAAATAACATATAGGTAGAGATGCATCAAGCCACCACGAAGTGGTTTTGCATGGCTTGATGCCTGTAACAGGAAGCCGAAGGCTGAACTGTTACCATTTTCTGATTTCGCTGTGATAAAAATAATTGACAATCACGGGCGGTGCAAAAAAGGTCTGCTCATACTATCGTAATTTATCACATAATCAAGTCCGATTTCAGCAGCAGCAACCACTCCATAAAAGGGGTGGTTTTTTTGCGGAATTTTTTAAAAGTAGGATAAAAGACTATGAAAATAATATATGTTTTCTTTAAAAATGTATGATATACTATTAGCAACGAAAGATATGATAAACAGCATTTTAATATGGAAGGAATAAGAATATTTCGCACGAACGTGAAGTGTTCTGAACAAATATTTTTTCATCGGAAAGGATGTGTTATGGCAATGCAGACAAAGCTCCCCATGGGGATTGAGAATTTTAGAGAAATACGTACAGGGGGATTCTACTATATCGATAAGACCGGACTGATTAAAACACTGCTGGAGAATCCGGGAAAAGTGAACCTGTTTACACGTCCGAGGCGGTTTGGAAAAACCCTGAACATGAGTATGCTGAAATATTTTTTCGAAACAGGCCGTGACGTCATGCCGTTTAACAACGGCACGCTTTTTGACGGGCTTGAGATTTCAAAGGAAAAAGAGCTGTGTGAAGAATACATGGGAAAATTTCCGGTGATTTCAATTACCTTAAAAGGGGCGACTGGAGAAAACTTTGAAGATGCAAAAGTAATGCTGCGAAGAATTATAGGGAAAGAGGCAATGCGGTTTCGGTTCCTGCTGGAAAGCGACAGGATTGATGACGCCGAACGCAGTCAGTATGAGGCACTTGTCTCTATGGATAAAACGGGCGCATTTACCATGTCTGACGAACTATTAAAGGACAGCCTGCAAACACTGTCACAGCTTTTACAGAAGCATTATGGACAGGATGTCATCATGCTGATTGATGAATATGATGTGCCTCTTGATAAGGCATATCAGTCAGGGTATTATGATTCCATGGTGGAGCTGGTCAGAATCCTGTTTAGAAATGCATTTAAGACAAACGACAGTCTGAAATTTGCGGTTCTGACAGGGTGCCTGAGGATATCAAAGGAAAGTATCTTTACCGGACTGAATAATTTTAACGTATATACAGTAAAAGATGTGCAGTATAATGAATATTTTGGATTTTTAGACCAGGAAGTTCAAAATCTGCTGAAATATTATGGATTCATGGAAAAATACGATGCCATAAAGAAATGGTATGACGGATATCGTTTTGGAAAATTGGAGGTTTACTGTCCGTGGGATGTAGTCAGCTACTGCCATGCCCTAAGAATGGAACCGTCCGCGGAACCACAGAATTACTGGGTAAACACGAGCAGCAATGACATTATCAGGAGGTTTTTAAGCAGAGCGAAAACATCTGACAGAAACGATATCGAACAACTGATTAACGGAAGCAGCATTAAAAAAATAATCCGTCAGGAACTGAACTACAGGGATCTTGACTCCGATTCGGATAACCTGTGGAGTATCCTCTTTACAACTGGGTATCTGACACAGCGCAATGTGCAGACTGGGGAACTGACAGAACTTGTCATTCCAAACAGGGAAATACAGTGGATTTTTATCCGGCAAATCCGCGAATGGTTCAAGTGGGAAACCGAAAAAAACATGGAAAAACTGGAGGATTTTTGCAGGGCCTTCCTGGAAAATGACACGGCCGCCATCGAGGAGGGATTCAATGCTTACCTGAAAAAGACAATCAGCATTCGTGACACAAATGTCAGAAAAGAAATGAAGGAGAATTTTTATCATGGTATCTTACTCGGCCTTTTTGGAAACATGGACGGATGGGATGTTCAGTCAAACGCCGAGTCCGGTGAGGGTTACAGTGACATCAGTATAGAAATCGAGGATCAGGAAACAGGTATTGTCATTGAATTAAAATATGCGGAGAATGCGTCATTTGACACCGCCTGCCGGGAGGCACTGAAGCAGATCAATGACCGGAATTATGGGGAAAAATTGGTTGATGACGGTATGACAACAATCCGCAAATATGGAATCGCGTGTTATAAAAGACGCTGCAAGGTAATTTCCGAATAAAATAATAATAACTGGCACCACATCCAAATTACAATATATATTATGGTATTTTCCAATGTATTCTTGAAATTTGCTCCGATTTCGTTTGTATTATTGACCGTAAAGTATCTTCCAATTTCCAGAAATGTTTTGGTTTCAATGGGTTTCTCAACCAAAAGAGAAGAAGGAAGGGGGGACAGGAGATGGAGAAAATTATGAATAATACTGTTTTAGAATTTGAGTGTACCGGCATGGATAACGGATGCAGATTTCCCATTGAATATACCGGGCGGGGGCAGGACATATCACCAGAGTTTGTAATTAAGAACCTATCACCGAATGCGAAGACCCTCGCTGTTACATTGGAAGATTTATCACACCCGATTAAAGACTTTACACATTGGATTATCTGGAATATTCCTGCCGCTGACAGAATAAGGAAAAATATTCCTGCTGGTAAGACTGTTCCTGCATTAGGGAATGCCCTTCAGGGGGTAGGGTATGGCCTGCACCGCTATGCGGGGCCGAAGCCTCCGAAAGGGAAGAAACATACTTACCGTTTTACAGTCTATTCCTTGGACTGTGAAATAAACATAAGCACCAACTCCATGAAAAGAAATTTTCTGAAAAAGGCAGAAAAGCATATCATCCAAAAAGGAAGTATGATTGGTGAGTATGAGTAAGAAATATCTTCAAAAAACTATTTTGGAAGAAACATAATCATGAAAAAAAACATTATTTTGGGGATTGTAGTTTCAACGGTTGTTATGCTGATGTTCCCGTGGCTTGCGGTTACTTTTGTAAAAGGCGATGTGGGAATGGCTGCCTGCTTGTTTCTGTTTTTTTCAGTCAATCCATTGTATTCTGTGATAATCGGTGTTTTTACGGGAAAAAATATCCGGCATTTATGGAGCCTTCCGATTATTTCAGCAATGCTGTTTCTGATAGGTACATGGATATTCTTTGATATGGGAGAAACGGCATTTATCCTGTATGCGGTGGTCTATCTTGTTTTGGCAATAGTGGCCATGCTGATTTCCATGTTTATTAGAAAGAGGGCACAAAGGAAATAAAAATAGGTAGCCCTATGGAAGCACATTTGTGATGAAACTGTCCGGCGGGCGAAATCACGGACATATTGAAAGAAAGCGCGCATGAACTGAATAAATGCGTGATTGTTGTAACCCATTCAATTGAACTGGCAGCACAGGCGGATATTGTTTTGAACTTAAAACATGGCAATCTTCATGCTGCATAGGCTTTTGGAATTTCTTCCTTGCATTTTTGCGTTTCGTTTTATATGCCTTTTGTTCTCTGCATCTCTAAATAACAGAAAAGCTGCCGATAAATTAAGTGATGGCAGAAACGGTATTGCTGTTGTAGGATATAAGGAGTATGTGATAGAAAATGATTAAGACAGAATTTGGGGTAATTGAGGATATAGGGGAAACAAAGGAGTATTCCTATGATCCGGAGAAATATCAATGTGTGTATATTGATGATGATATTTACATAGATGACTGGTGGGATAAGCTGGTTTTATTAAAGACATATTTTCACAGTCTTGACCGTCCGGAACTTGGGCTTGCGAGGTGGGGAATCACCATAATACCACCTGATTCATTACCCGGTTTTCAAGAGATTGTGTTATCTGACAAACGAATCAATGAGGATGTTCACCTGAGGGATTTGGCAGATAAAATACAGGATGCAATTAGCAGGAACAAATTTATGATACATTTTGGGGTTTAGCGAGGTCGGATAGGGCACTAAAGAGATTTTTGTAAGCTATTCTGAAAATAAAATTGTATCCAGCCCATTACGTACCCGCCACTGCGCCTGCGCAATGGTAAGGCTGACCAGTAAATTGACAAAAAAGTCTGTCCATGCTATACTACTTGCGTAAAAGACAAGATGGGGAGGTGGAAAAATGCTTTGCCATTTGGTGATTAACCTAAAAGAACAACTCTGTACAAAGTCTGGTGACTGGACGAAATTTGTGCAGAGGTAAAACAATCGTCCACATTGGATTTTGTACTTTTTTATTCAAAGAAATTAAGAATAGAATGGAGAAAATTCAATGGAAGAAAAAACACTCAAGAAGTATATTATTTTGTGGCTCAGCCAGAGCGTGTCAGGACTTGGCAGCTCCATGACTGGGTTTGCGCTTGTTTTATGGGCATATGGACAGAGCAATTCAGCCATGTCCGTTTCGATGATGTCATTTTGCAATTATGTGCCGTATGTCATTTTGAGCCTGTTTGCAGGCGTTTTCGTAGACAGGCATAATAAGAAATCAATCATGCTGGTGTCGGATAGCATTGCGGCGTTTGGCTCACTGGCTATTTTGGTGTCCCTGCTTATGGGGCGGCTTGCAGTCTGGAATATCTATGTCATAAATGGAATAATCGGCATAACGAACGCTTTCCAGCAGCCTGCATCCGCAGTAGCGACAGGACGGCTTGTGCCGAAGGAGAAGATTTCAAATGTGAGCGGCATGAACGCCTTTTCCAATAACTTGATTGTGGTATTCAGCCCCATGCTGGCAGCTTTTCTGTTTGCGGCTGGCGGACTCCCGCTTATCCTGCTAATCGATCTGGCAAGCTTTGCGTTTGCTTTCTGCGTGCTGCTGTTCTTTATCGCCATTCCGGAACAGGTGCAGAAAAAAACATACCGTTCACCGTTTGCCGGGCTATCGGAGGGATTTGCGTTTCTGAAAGACGAAAAAGGCATACTCTATATGATGCTGACAATGGCGCTGATAAACTTTTTTTCACGGCTGACCTATGAAAATATTCTCTCACCCATGATTTTGTCAAGGAGTTCCGGGGACAGTATTGTGCTTGGGATTGTGAATGCCTGCATGGGGGCAGGAGGGATTGCAGGGGGAATCATTGTTTCCGTAAAAAAAGAGAGCCGCCATAAGTCGGCAGCAATTTATATATCGGCGGCATTGTCCTTTTTGTTCGGGGACTTGCTGATGGCAGTTGGGAAAAATGCATTCTGGTGGTCGGCTGCTGCGCTTGCTGCCAGTCTGCCGATTCCCTTTATTATGGCGAACCAAAATACGATATTGTACCGTAAGATTCCTGCTGCCATGCAGGGGAGGGTATTTGCGGTCAGGAATGCCATCCAGTACAGCACGATACCATTTGGCATTATTCTGGGCGGCTGTCTGGCAGATTATGTCTTTGAGCCTTTTATGGTTTCAGGCAGCGAATTTGCAGGGATGCTGGGAACAATCGTTGGGAACCGCGCTGGAAGCGGTATGGCGGCGATGTTTTTGTGTACCGGAATATGTGGGTTTACAGTAAGTGTGGTATCTTGTTTCAATCGGGAAATAAAGAAACTGAATTGATCAATAGGGGCAGGGCATTCTGCCCCTTTATGCGTGCGATTGTAGCTGCGCAAAAGGGAGGACAGAAGGATGAAAAAATACATGAAATATCTTGGTATGATGGTGATGATTGGGCTGATGGCAGCCGGCTGCGGAAACAGCAGAGAGCCGGAGCCTCCGCTTACGCTGAGCTTTGACGATATTCTTCCGGAACCTACGCAGGTAATTGTGCGTGATGAACAGAGCACGGTTCAGGAAGAGCATACGGAGCAGGCGGAATCAGTGACCGAGGAAGAAACAGAGATTACGCCCTTTGCAGACCGTATTGCAGATGGACAGGATGTTGTTTATAGTATAGAGACTTCCGTGTATGAAGAAGATAAAGTCAGCGTGGAATATCCACAGCTTGCCGGCATGGCGGACGGGGAAGTCCAGAATCAAATCAACGAAAATATAAAAAAAGCAGTGACGGGCAGCATTGTCACGGAAAATCTTAGTTCTTATGAGATGCGGTATGAAACTGCATCCAAAGGCAGCGGTATGGTTTCCTTCATTTTTCGGGGGACGGAGTATTATGAGAACAGCGCGCATCCAAACAACGTTGTAAAGACCCTCAACATAGAACTGCGCACCGGAAAAAGCATCCGTTTAAAGGATTATTCGGACATTGCGGATGTGGTGCGCTGCCTTGAGCTTGCCGACGGATATTCCGTGGAGAACGACGGCGTTGACATGGCGGATTTTTCGGCTTTTTTAAATAATGGTTCAGTGACGGATTATGCCATGACACTTTTGGATTTCGACATTGATTTTGAGAATTTGGGTTTGATTCCGGCAGGATATTCTGCGGTCAGGGATAACCACCTGATTCTTTTTATAGAAGCGGAGCACGCAATGGGAGACTATGTAGAGATAGCGTTCGATAAAAATTTGTAGAATTATAGATAAAAAAAGGAATTCCGAAATCTGTGTGGAATATATTATATATGGAAATAGGAAAAGCAAAACAACTCTATGGGGGATTGTTATGACAATACGCGAAAATCTTGAACAGTGGGAAAGCGAGTATTTAAGTCCGTTCGCCACACAGAGCGCCTTGTCCAAGGGCAGGGACAGGCAGGAGGAGCAGTGTGATATCAGGCCTGTTTTTCAGAGAGACAGAGACCGGATACTGCATTCAAAATCGTTCCGGCGGCTTAAGGATAAGACGCAGGTTTTTTTGTCGCCGGAGAGCGACCACTATCGGACAAGGCTCACACATACGCTGGAAGTGTCACAGAATGCACGGACAATTGCGAGGGCACTGCAGTTAAACGAAGAACTGGTGGAGGCGATAGCGCTTGGGCATGATCTCGGGCATACGCCGTTTGGCCATGCCGGAGAGCGGGCACTCAACGATATCTGCCCCTACGGTTTTAAGCACAATGAGCAGAGTGTGCGCACAGTGGAGATACTTGAGAAGGACGGAGAAGGCCTGAACCTTACGTGGGAAGTGCGCGACGGAATGAAAAACCACCAGACTTCAAGCATGCCGGCGACCCTTGAGGGAAAAGTGGTACGTTTTTCAGACAAGATTGCATATACTTATCATGATATGGATGATGCAGTCAGGGCAGGAATCCTCAAGGAGCGGGACATACCGCGGGAAATAGGCGAGGTGGTCGGCTATTCGCCACGGGAGCGGCTTAATAATTTCATCCATGATATCGTGACGCAGAGCAAGGGCACGGATGACGTGCGCATGTCGGATGACGTGGAGCTTGCCATGCGTGATTTGCGCCATTTCATGTACGATAAGGTGTACAGCAATCCCGTTGCCAAATGTGAGGAAAACAAGGCTGTTTCGCTGGTTAAGACACTTTACGAGTACTACATGCGGCATACAGAGGAGCTGCCTAAATTTTTCGTGGAGCTGGGGCTTAGCGGGGAGCCGCGGGAAAAGGTTGTGTGCGATTACATAAGCTCCATGACGGACAGGTTTGCCATCGCGCTGTACAATGAGCTGTATGTACCGAAATTCTGGATGGGATAACGCTGCGTCAGACTGTCAGCAGGTAGAAAGTAACAGAAAGAGAGTTAGAGTTCAATGTATTATCCGGAGGAACTGATAGAAGAGGTAAGGCAAAAGAGTGATATAGTTGATGTGATATCCGGCTATGTGTCATTACAGAAAAAGGGCAGCAACTACATGTGCTGCTGTCCTTTCCACGGCGAGAAGACGCCGTCGTTTTCGGTGAACCGCGCAAGGCAGATATATAAATGTTTCGGTTGCGGTGAGGGCGGCAATGTCCTTACGTTTGTGATGAAATATGAGAACTGTACGTTTCCGGAGGCGCTGAAAATGCTTGCCGAGAAAGCCGGTGTGGAGCTGCCGCAGGCAGAGTATTCCGAGGAGGCAAAGAGACGCGAGAGCAGACGGCAGAGACTGCTGGAGGTGAACAAAGAGGCAGCGAAATTTTACTATTATCAGCTTCGGACGGACAGGGGGGTGCGGGCAAAGGAATATTTGGACAAGCGCAGCCTATCTGATACCACAAGGAAAAATTTTGGCCTTGGGTATGCGCCGTCAAGAGGCGAGGAGCTTTTGGTGTACCTCCGCCAGAAAGGGTTTACGGATGATTTGATACGCGATGTGGGACTTGCAAAGGTTGATGAAAGAAGGGGAACGACCACACAGTTCTGGAACAGGGTAATGTTTCCCATACAGGATATCAATCACCGTGTCATAGGATTCGGCGGACGGATTATGGGGGACGAGGACGGCGGGCCAAAGTATCTCAACTCGCCGGAGACAGAAATTTTTGATAAGAGCAGAAATTTGTACGGCATGAATTATGCGCGTACCGCAAGGACGGGAAATATCATATTGTGCGAGGGGTATATGGATGTAATCAGCATGCATCAGGCGGGCTTTACACAGGCTGTGGCATCTCTGGGAACGGCGTTTACACCGGGACAAGCAGGTCTGATTAAGAAATATACAAAGGATGTGCTTTTGGCGTATGACAGCGACGGGGCGGGTGTAAAGGCAGCGCTGCGGGCGATACGGATACTCAGGGATGCGGGGATGTCTGGGAAGATTATCAATATGTCTCCTTACAAAGATCCCGATGAATTTATTAAAAATCTGGGACAGGAAGCTTTTCAGGAGCGCATTGACCGCGCAGAGAATTCGTTTATGTTTGAAATCAGGATGCTTGAGCGGGATTTTGACATGGGCGACCCGGAAGAAAAAACAAATTTTCACAACCAGATAGCCAGAAAGCTCTGCGATTTCAGCGAGGACGTGGAGCGTGAAAATTATATTGAGGCCGTGGCGGAGAAATACCACATAGGCTTTGACAATTTAAGGAAACTGGTTGTAAACATGGCGGCGAAGACGGGCGGATTCGCAGTACAGACCATGGAGCGTCCCAAATCGGGCGTGCAGGGCAAAAACAGGAATACGCCCGAGGAAAATGTGAAGAAGTCGCAGAGACTGCTTCTGACATGGCTTACAGACTATCCGCAGCTGTATGCAAAGATAAAGAGTTACATCACGCCGGAAGATTTTACGGAAGAGCTTTACAGCAAGGTTGCAAGGCGGATGTTTGAAGATATCGAGAAAAATCAGCTTAATCCGGCAGGAATCATCAATATGTTTGAGGATGAGAAGGAACAAAGTGAGGCTGCCTCCCTTTTTACGACAAAGCTTCCGGAACTGGAAAGTGAACAGGAGAAGGAAAAGGCGTTTCACGATATCCTTGTGCGGGTCAAAAAGAACAGTTATGCGTATTACGCTGCGAAGTCAGGAGTCGATATATCAGCGCTTAGCAGGGTAATAGAAGGCAAAAAAGCACTGGAAGAACTTAACAAAACGCATATTTCTTTTCAATAGGGATAAAAATAATATGGTATGGAGGATTGACCAGAATGGATGAAAACACACAAGCAAAATTTGACGCGAAATTAAAAGAGCTTCTGGCTGTGGCGAGGAAGAAGAAAAATGTGCTGGAGTATCAGGAAATCAGCGACTATTTCAAGGACATGGTTCTTGAGGAGGAGCAGTTTGAACGGATTCTTGAGACGCTGGAGCAGAACAATGTGGACGTTCTTCGCATCACGGATGATGATGACGATATTCCGGATGATGATTTGCTTCTGGTGGATGACGAAGAGATGGACATGGAAAACATTGACCTGTCCGTACCTGACGGAGTCGGGATAGAAGATCCGGTCAGAATGTATTTGAAGGAAATCGGAAAAGTGCCGCTTCTCAGTGCGGATGAGGAGATAGAGCTTGCCAAAAAGATGGAGCTCGGGGATGAGGATTCCAAGAAGAGACTTGCGGAGGCAAACCTTCGTCTCGTTGTCAGCATCGCCAAAAGATATGTCGGGCGCGGCATGCTGTTTCTCGACCTTATACAGGAGGGTAACCTCGGACTGATTAAGGCTGTGGAAAAGTTTGACTACAGAAAAGGATATAAGTTTTCTACGTATGCCACATGGTGGATTCGTCAGGCAATTACAAGGGCGATAGCGGATCAGGCAAGGACAATACGTATCCCTGTCCACATGGTTGAGACAATCAACAAGCTTATCCGCGTGAGCAGACAGCTGCTTCAGGAACTTGGCAGGGAACCGACCCCCGAGGAAATTGCCAAGGAAATGAACATGCCTGAGGAGCGTGTACGGGAAATCCTTAAGATATCTCAGGAGCCGGTTTCGCTGGAGACGCCGATTGGTGAGGAGGAGGACAGCCACCTTGGCGACTTTATACAGGATGACAATGTTCCGGTGCCTGCTGACGCGGCAGCATTTACACTGCTCAAGGAGCAGCTTGTCGAAGTGCTTGACACCCTCACGGACAGGGAACAGAAAGTACTCAGGCTGCGTTTCGGTCTGGATGACGGAAGGGCACGCACACTTGAGGAAGTGGGAAAAGAATTCAATGTGACGAGAGAGCGTATCCGGCAGATAGAGGCAAAGGCGTTGAGAAAGCTGCGCCATCCTTCGCGCAGCCGCAAGCTTAAGGATTTTTTGGATTAGGAGAATGTGCATGCTGTTATCAGAGAGAATGAGGGCTGTGGTGGGACTCGTGCAGCCCTGTAAAAGTATAGCAGATATAGGATGCGATCATGGGTATGTCGCGATGGAGCTTGTGCGGAGCAACATATGCAGACATGTGATAGCGATGGACATTAACCGCGGTCCGCTTGACAGAGCCAAGCGTAACATCATAGATTATGATATGCAGGATTATATTGAAATCCGGCTTTCTGATGGTGTCAGGGAACTGAAAGCGGGCGAGGCGGAAGGGATGATATGCGCCGGAATGGGCGGGAAACTTATCATATCCATATTGGAGCAGGGAAAAGAGCTTGTGGAAGAAATGAAACAGGTGATACTGCAGCCGCAGTCAGAATTGGATGAAGTACGCGGGTATTTAAGGGAGAACGGCCTGATGATCGAGCGGGAAGACATGATATATGAGGATGGAAAGTACTATCCGATGATACGTGCAATTCCCGGTGCTTTCGGAAGACTTGAGCGGCAGATTGGCGGAAACTTGGAACAGATGTGCCGGCGCAGCGGAGTCCATGTAAATGGAATTCCGGCATACAGGCAGCCGTTTGATATTTCCGAGATATCCATGGGGGAAGTGCAGAGACTAACCAGGGTTCAGGATACATATGGTTCATGCCTTTTGGGAATGGCACATCCGATTTTAAGGAAATACCTATTGTGGCAAAAAGAAAATTATGGGAATATCCGGCAGAATCTGATGAGCCAGAAACAGATTACTGCAAGACAGCAGCAGCGCATTGAGGAGCTGGACGAAAAACTAAGCGACATTGTGTTCTGCCTGTACTACTATTTTAAGTAAACAACAGGGGGTTTTTATGAATTGCAATGAGATTATCGGGAAGCTGGAATCGCTTTCACCGACAGCATTTGCAGAGGACTGGGACAATATAGGCCTGCTCGTCGGAAGGCGCGATAAGGAAGTAGAGACAATATATATTGCCCTCGATGCCACGGATGAAGTGATTGAGGAGGCAGTCCGCGTCGGGGCAGATATGCTGCTGACCCACCACCCGCTTGTTTTTAAGAAACTTGACAGGGTAACGACAGATGACTTTATCGGAAGGCGTGTCTGCCGGCTGATAAAAAATGATGTCAGCTATTATGCGATGCATACCAATTTTGACGTGATGGGAATGGCGGACGCCGCTGCGGACGAACTTTCCCTGAAAGACAGGGCGGTGCTCAATGTTACGTATGAAGATGACATCGCAAAAGAAGGCTGCGGCAGGGTCGGAAAGCTAAAGAAGTGCATGAGCGTGGCGGAGCTTGCAGAACTTGTGAAGGCAAAGTTCCATGTGCCAAATGTCAGGGTGTTCGGTGAGCTGGGCGATATTGTCGAAACTGCGGCGGTGATGCCCGGATCTGGCGGAAGTTACATAAAGGATGCGCTGAACGCAGGTGCAGATGTGATGATAACAGGGGACATTGATCATCATGAGGGCATTGATGCGGCTGCGCAGGGGATAACGGTTATTGATGCAGGACATTATGGAATAGAGAAACTTTTCATAACATATATGGAAGAATATATCAGGAGAGAGTTACCGGAGCTCCGGATCTGTAAGGCGGAAATCAAGGAGCCTTTTGTAGTGGTTTAAGATGTTGCCATGCCTGAACGGGCTGGATGGGAAAGGGGTATGACAGATGGATGAAAAAAGACAGAGCTATACCGTCACAATCAATGGGGAAGCGAAAGCGTATCCGGCAGGAACGACCTTTGAAGAAATAGCCGGCGCATACCAGAAGGATTATCCGTGTCAGATTGCACTTGCAGTCAGAAACGGGAAAATTCGGGAATTGTTCAAAAAAATTGACAAGGACTGTACCGTGGAATTTTTGACGGTATCCGACGATACCGGACACAAAACATACAACCGGACGGCAACGATTATCCTTATGAAAGCATTGAATGATGTCATAGGGGCGGATAAAATCGAAAAAATAAAGATGGAGTTTGCCATCGGAAACGGTTACTATTGCGCAATAAAGGGCGATTTCGAGTTAACGGACGACATTGTGGCAAAAGTGAAACAGAAAATGCAGGAGTATGTGGATAAGGACATTCGGATTATAAAGAATTCCATGCTGCTGGACGAGGCAAATGAACTGTTCAAACAGCAGAAGATGACAGATAAAGTCAGCCTGTTTCGGTATAGGGGAAGCTCAACGGTCAATGTATACAATCTTGACGGATATTATGATTATTATTATGGCTATATGCTTCCGAGTACCGGATATGTGAAATATTTTGACGTACAAAAATATGAGGACGGACTGGTGCTGATTCTCCCAAATAAAAACAATTCGACCGTGCTGGATGTGTTTCGACCGCTTCCAAAACTGTTTAAATCCATGGAGATGGCATCTGACTGGGGAGAGAAACTCGGGGTTGACACGGTGAGCGACCTGAATGACCAGATACGTATGGGCGGACTGAATGAGCTGGTGCTTGTTCAGGAAGCGCTTCAGGAGCGCCGGATTAGCGAGATTGCATCCGAGATTGTAAAACGCGGCGGTATCAAGTTTGTAATGATAGCAGGGCCGTCTTCCTCCGGAAAAACGACTTTCTCCCACCGGCTTTCCGTTCAGCTGCGGACACACGGACTGACGCCGCACCCCATTGCTGCGGATGACTATTTTGTTGACCGGGAGAAAACGCCCAGACAGCCAAACGGGGATTATGACTTTGAGTGCCTTGAGGCGATAGACACACAAAAGTTCAACGAAGACATGTGCGCCCTGCTCGCGGGAGAGCGGGTAGAGCTTCCAACGTTTAACTTTGTGACCGGAAAACGCGAATACAGAGGAAACTTCAAGCAGCTTGGAGCCGATGATATCCTTGTCATTGAGGGAATTCATGGGTTGAATGATAAAATGTCCTATGCACTTCCTGACGACAGCAAGTATAAAATTTATATCAGTGCACTTACGACGTTAAACATTGATGAACATAACCGGATTCCCACGACTGACGGCAGGCTTCTGCGGCGCTTGGTGCGCGACGCAAGGACAAGGGGCGCCAGCGGAAAGCGCACAATACAGATGTGGCCTTCCGTGCGCAGGGGAGAGACAGAGAATATCTTTCCGTTTCAGGAGAGTGCGGATGCCATGTTTAATTCGGCGCTGATATATGAGCTTGCGGTACTCAAACCATTTGCAGAACCGCTGCTTTACAGCATTGAGAAGGGAGAGCCGGAGTATTTTGAGGCAGTAAGGCTTCTGAAGTTTTTAAGTTACTTTCTGGCAGTTGGAACGGAAGAACTTCCCAAGAACTCAATTGTGCGGGAGTTTGTGGGGGGAAGCTGCTTTAAGGTATAAAATAGGTATAATTTTCTATTGAAAAAAGGGAATGTGTGTTATATAATGATACGGCAACTGTAGTAAATGATCGCGGCTCACCATAATTTTTTATGGCGGGGTGAGGAAAGTCCGGGCTTCACAGGGCAGGATGCCGGATAACGTCCGGTGGAGGCGACTCCAAGGCAAGTGCAACAGAAATATACCGCCGGTGCCCCTGCACTGCAGGGATTCCGGTAAGGGTGGAAGGGTGGTGTAAGAGACCACCGCCTCCACGGTAACGGGGAGGGCACATGTAAACCCCATCCGAAGCAAGACCAAATAGGAAACAACAGGCTTGCCCGGTCTGTTTCCAGGTAGGTCGCTTGAGGCTGTCGGCAACGGCAGTCCTAGATAGATGATCATTCGTGCCGCCAGAGACTGGCGGTGCTGACATAACCCGGCTTATCGCTGCGGTTGCGGTTACAGAATACTCTGGCAGGTTATGTCAGGGTATTTTTACCATTTACGTTGCAGTCGTTTTTTGTGGAATTATATATTTTATTGTGGGGGATATTTATGCAGAAAAGAAAAAAAGTGTTCGTCATAACTGCGGCAGCAGTAAGCTTCATTGCCGTTGTGTATCTGGGGGTTACGCTGTTTTTCACGGATCATTTTTATATGAATACGGTCATCAACGGCGTTGATTATTCCGCGTGTTCGGTGGAAGTCGTACAGAACCGCATTATGGACACGTCCGGCCATTATAGTCTGACGGTAAACGGCAGGGATGGGATGACGGATACGATTACTTCGGCTGACATTGCACTCCGTTCGGTATTCGGGGATGAGTTCGAAGAATTGATTGCGGGGCAGAATGCTTTTTTGTGGCCGCTCTCATTTTTTAGACAGTCCGAACATACGGTAGATACAATGGTTACATATTCCAAGGAGGAACTGGAGCGCAAGATTGACACACTTTGCTTTTTTCAGCCGGAAAACATCAGACAGCCGCGGAATGCGTATTTAAGTGATTACACAGAGGAAGGCTATCAGGTCGTTCCGGAGGACAAAGGAACCGTTCCGATCCGCCGGAAAATATATCGTGCAGTGGAGGAGGCGGTTGATGCGCTTGCAGCATCTGTGAATCTGGACGAGAAAGAATGTTATACCGATGCGCGGATTACGTCGTCGGACAGGGAGCTGCAGCGGATATGTGAACAGAAAAACCGCCTTACAGGTGTGACAATTACGTATACCTTTGGCGAGGATGTCGAGGTGCTCGACGGAAATATCATAAAGGACTGGCTGATAGAGGACGAAGGGAAATATGATATTGATGCTGAACTTGTGCGGGAGTATGTGAACTCCATCGCAAAAAAATACGATACGCTCGGCAAAAAACGGGAGTTCCGGACGACAAACGGCGAGATGATTACAATTACCGAAGGCGCATACGGATGGTGGATGAACCGTTCGGCAGAAACGGAAGAACTGACGGAACAGATTAAGAGAGGCAGGAGCGGCGAGAGAACACCCGTGTACCGTGCACAGGCGGCGCAGTATGGTGAAAATGACATTGGGGATTCCTATGTGGAAATTGATTTGACGAGTCAGCATTTGTGGGTTTACAAGGAAGGAAAGCTGGTGGAGGAAACGGATTTTGTATCCGGCAATGTAAGTAGGGGATATAATACACCGGTTGGCATTTACAGCATTACATATAAAGAACGCAACGCCACGCTGCGGGGAGCCAATTATGCTTCGCATGTAGATTACTGGATGCCGTTTAACGGAAACGTCGGAATGCATGACGCTTCTTGGAGAAGCTCTTTTGGCGAGGATATATATTTGCGGGGCGGTTCGCATGGATGTGTAAACCTTCCGGTCAAGAAGGCGGAAGTAATTTACGAATATGTGGAGCAGGGAGAGCCGGTGATTGTCTATGGCGGGAATACATCTGTTCCAAGAGTGGTGGAGGAACAGCCGGTGCCGCAGCCGGAGGAAACGGCAGTGCCGGAGCTGACGCCGGAACAGCAGCTGCAGCTCTTGATTGACGCGGGGCTGGTCAATCCGGACGGAACGCCTGTACAGCCGCCGCAGGAAGCAGTGCAGCAATTACCGCCGGAAACACCGCTGGACATGGCTGGAATGTGATTATGAAAAGAGTGACAGGCATTTTGCTGGCGGCTCAGACGGCGGCAATTTTATCTGTGCTGGTACTCGGACAATTTTTCTGTCAGTCTGACTTTGCAGTGACGTCTTGCGTTTCCGACGCGGCTGCAAAGCGTGCAGTGAAAGCAGCCGGATTTAACATGCCGGTGGAAAATGGACGAAGTGTGGAGGACATGGTCATGCAGATTGCATATCAGCTTGCAAGGCGCAGCGTGGTGAAAGTGACGGTGAAGGATGCCGCAGGAAGCGGGATTGTATGGAAAGCCGACGACGGGATTGTGATTGTTTCCAACAGGCACCTTCTTTCGAGGGATGTCAGTGCGGAGGTTACGTTTGGAAATCAGGAGACCGTAACAGCCGCGATAATGGGGTATTCACAGCAATATGACATTGGGTTTGCCAGGATACCGGAGCAGTCAGTGACAGCCGGCATTCTGCGGGATATTTATGAGGCAGTCCCTGTTTTATATGATTCAGAGTCGGAGGACGCGAAAAAAGCATTTGGGCAGGATTACGCAGGAAAACGTGTTTTGCAGGTGGGGGCAGCGCCCGACAAGGAGACTGCAAGCTTTTCATCAGGCAGCATAAAGGGTCTTAGCTTTATTCCTTTGTTCAACACAAATGTGTTGGAGACAGCATGCTTTTCAAAAGCTGGCATGTCCGGCGGCGGCGTGTTTGACGAATGCGGCAGATTTCTCGGAATGATTTCCGGCGGGGACGTTCCGGAAAATGCGCAAAAAAGGGAGGCGGAGCTTACATACAGTATTCCGCCTGTTTTAATACAAATGGAATATGAGAAAATATTGGAAGATACAGCAGACTGAGGTGTATAAAATTGGTAAAGCCAGAGAGAAACAGAAGAATTTCAAAAATAGATGCGTACTTGAACTGTGCAGAAAACTTTGCATACAGAAGTACCTGCATCAAGAGAAAGTACGGTGCCGTCATTGTCAAGGATGACGCAGTGATATCGACCGGTTATAACGGCTCGCCCAGAGGGTTTGAAAACTGCTGCGACATTGGGGAATGTCCGCGCATCGAGATGAATATGCACCAAGGGCAGGGATATGCCATCTGCAGGGCGGTTCACGCGGAGGCGAACGCCCTGCTGAACTGTTCGCGGGAACAGACGCTAGGGGCAGATTTGTATCTGGCAGGCATCAATCCGGATGACTTGTCAGTGCACAAGGCAAAACCGTGCCCGCTGTGCGCGCGCATGATTATTCAGGCAGGAATCCGGAACGTGTATCTGAGAAAAGGCGAGGGTGTCGATAACTACGAGGAAATACCCGCTGCCGAGCTTGAATGGTATGTGCGTGGCTAAAAGGATAAGCGAAACAACGGAGTGGTTTGCCCGAAGGCTGAACGGTTACCGACTTAATTGAAATTTAATATATCATAGGTGGTATTTTCGGCTGGTTTGTGATAAGATGAAAAATTAGAGATAACGCTAATGTATTTTAGCATGACAAACGATTTAGGAGGTTTCGCAAAATGACAAAGATAGATATCTTCTCCGGATTTTTAGGGGCAGGAAAAACGACGCTGATTAAAAAGCTTTTAAAGGAAGCGCTTGACGCGTCCAAAGTGGTGCTGATTGAAAATGAGTTTGGTGAGATTGGCATTGACGGCGGCTTTTTAAAGGAGGCAGGTGTTGAGATCAAGGAGATGAACTCCGGATGCATCTGCTGCTCGCTTGTGGGGGATTTTGGCAGTTCTCTGAAGGAGGTAATCGAGACTTACCATCCTGAGAGAATTTTAATCGAGCCTTCTGGCGTAGGAAAGCTTTCGGACGTGATGAAAGCAGTACAGAACGTGGACACGGATGTCGAGACGCAGCTCAACAGTGCGGTTGCTGTCGTTGACGCGAACAAGTGCAAGATGTATGCAAAGAATTTTGGCGAGTTTTTCCTGAACCAGATTGCGCATGCAGGCACAATTATCCTCAGCAGGACAGCGGATATCAGCGAGGGCAAACTGAATGCGGCGCTTGAGATTATTCGTGCGCATAATGAGAAAGCGACGGTTATCACGACACCATGGGACGAGCTTGACGGCGGGAAAATTCTTGAAACGATAGAAAACGCAAAGGATTTAGAGGCAGAACTCATGGCAGAAGTTGCCAGAATGCATGAAGCGCACGACCACTGTGAGCATGAGCATCATCACGACCACGATGAGCATGAGCATCATCACGATCACTGTGAACATGACCATGACGAGCATGGGCATCATCACGACCACTGTGAGCATGAGCATCATCACGACCACGATGAGCATGACCATCATCATGACCACGGTGCGGACTGTACTTGTGGATGTCATGATCATCATGACCATCATCACGCGGACGATATTTTCACAAGCTGGGGATTTGAGACGCCTGCAGCGTATACAAAAGCAGAGCTGGAGCACTTTTTGGAGGAGCTTGAGGATGATAAGAAATATGGCACTATTCTGCGCGCCAAGGGAATGGTTTCATCAGGCGACGGTACATGGCTCAATTTTGACTATGTTCCGGGAGAGTGCAATGTGCGTGCCGGCGCTGCGGAGGTTACAGGGAAAATCTGCGTGATTGGCGCAGAGCTCAAAGAAGAGAACTTAAAGGCGTTGTTCAGCAAATAGTCGTGTGCGAGGATTGGAGAGAATATGAAGCCGGTATATATTATTAACGGATTTTTGGAGAGTGGAAAGACGGAGTTTATTTCCTATACACTTTCACAGCCCTATTTTCAGACGAGGGGCACAACACTTCTGATATTGTGCGAGGAGGGCGATACAGAGTATGACGAGGACATCCTGAAACGAAGCCGCACCATCGCGGAAGTGGTGGACGAAGAGGAGCAGATGACTGCTTCCAATTTGATTGAGCTGGAAAAGAAGTATAAGCCGGAACGCATCATTATTGAGTACAACGGCATGTGGAATTTTAAGAACCTGAAATTGCCATGGCACTGGAAAGTTGAGCAGCAGATTACGACGATAGATGCAGCGACCTTTCAGAACTATTATACCAATATGCGCTCGCTTCTGGCAGAGATGATTCGGAAGTCGGAGCTGATTATCTTTAACCGCTGTGACGGACTGACAGACCAGCTGAGCAGTTTCAAAAGAAACGTAAAGGCTGTCAATCCGCAGGCAGAGATTATTTTTGAGGATAAGGACGGCGAAGTCAGCCAGATTTTTGAGGAAGACCTGCCATACGATTTAAAGGATGAAAAGCTGGATTTGGATGATTATGGCTATGGCATTTTTTATCTGGATGCCATGGATAATCTTGACCGCTATCTTGGTAAGACCATCAAATTCAAGGCAATGGTTCTGAAACCGGAAAACAGCAATGACGAATATTTTGTTCCGGGGAGAATGGCAATGACCTGCTGTGCAGATGACATGGCATTTCTGGGATATGCGTGCAAATACGATAAGTGCAGTGAACTTGCCAACAAAGACTGGGTGGAAGTGACAGCCATTGTCCATAAGGAATTTTGGAAAGACTATAACGGCGAGGGGCCGGTGCTTCACGCTGTCAGTGTGGAGCCGACGAAAAAGCCGAAGGATGAAATACTGAATTTCTCATAAAACGCGCAGGGGAAACGATTCTCCCCTGCGCTTAAATTTTTTATATTTTAAAGGAATCCTTGCTGCCGTATTTTTCTTCGCAGTATTTGCAGCGGTAAATTTCCTTTGTCTCATCCGTCAGCACAAATATGTGCGGCAGTTCCTGCTCGATGGATGTGATACAGCGTGGATTTTTGCACTTCAGCACATTTTTTATCTCTTTTGGAAGGGATAGGGGAAGCTTCTGGACAATCTCACAGTTCTTGACGACATTGACGGTGATGTTGTGGTCAAGAAATCCTAAAATGTCAAGGTTTAGTGTATTGATGTCACACTCAACTTTGAGAATATCCTTTTTTCCCATCTTGTCGCTTCTCGCGTTTTTGATGATTGCAACGGTGCAGTCAAGCTTGTCAAGCCCCAGATGCTTGTAGATACTCATGCTTTTTCCGGCTTTTATATGGTCAAGGACAAAGCCTTCTTCGATTCTTCCTACATTTAACATACCACATTCCCTCCTTCTATATTTCGATTTCTAACAGTGTCAGCAGCAGTGCCATGCGTACATATACGCCATATTGTACCTGACGGAAGTAGACTGCCCTTGGGTCGTCATCAACCTCGACAGAAATTTCATTGACGCGCGGAAGCGGGTGCAGGACAATCATATCGGATTTCGCCAGTTCCATTTTTTCTTTGTCAAGGATATAGTAGTCCTTTAACCGGACATAGTCTTCCTCATTGAAAAAGCGTTCCTTCTGAACTCTGGTCATGTACAGAATGTCTAGGTCGGGCATGACTTCCTCAAGTTTTCTGACTTCCTGAAAGGAGACGTTTTTGTCCCGCAGCATCTCGATAATATAGTCGGGAATGGTAAGCTCTTCCGGTGAAATAAACACAAAATGTATATTATCATAGCGCACAAGGGCATTGATTAGCGAGTGGACAGTACGCCCGAATTTGAGGTCGCCGCAAAGACCAATCGTAAAGTTGTCAAGGCGTTTTTTGATGGCGCGTATGGTCAGGAGGTCGGTAAGCGTCTGTGTAGGGTGCTGGTGGCCGCCGTCTCCTGCGTTGATAACCGGAATGGAGGAGCGGGAAGCAGCTACCATGGGCGCACCCTCCTTTGGATGGCGCATGGCGCAGATGTCGGCAAAACAAGAAATAACGCGGATTGTGTCCGACACGCTCTCGCCTTTGGAGGCAGACGAGGAGTTTGCATCGGAAAAACCAAGGACACTTCCGCCCAGATTTAACATGGCGGACTCAAAGCTTAAGCGTGTGCGTGTGCTTGGCTCATAAAAGCAGGTGGCAAGCTTTTTGCCTTCACAGGCGTGTGCGTATCTGGAAGGGTTATTTGCAATATCCTCCGCGAGGGTAAAAAGCCTGTCCAGTTCCTCTGTGGAAAAATCAAGCGGACTCATTAAATGTCTCATAGAAACCTCCTATATGAATTGATGTGGCTGGTATATTTGTGTACGTTGGCGCACAAAAAAAGAGAAATAAATTCTCTTACGCTAAATTGTACAAATATGAAAATAAACTGTCTGAAAATGGAAAGAAAAATCAAAAATAAATTGATACGAAGTGTGAAACATATGCTTTTCCTCCCATTCATCGAACTGATACTTTTGATATAATATCATATCGGGTACAAGCTTTCAAGAAAAAAATCTATTTTCACACACAAAATTTAGGACAAATGACTCAGAGTCGTGTATAATAATTTTTAAGTGTGCTTTTCGGTTTACAAGAAAGGCAGGCACGAATTAAATTGACAGGGAAGAACGATATGATAGATGAAATAAACAATATAGAGTCAGAGAGACAGAGCGAACAGGAACGCAGCGCGAACAGAAAAAAGAGAATAGAGGAAATGCGGCGCAGGAAAAAGCAGCAGGAGCAGATCCGCAGGCTGTTTATTCCATGTGCGGCCGCTTTGGCAGTATGTATTTTGCTTGTGGTCATGGGAGTCGGAAAGCTGGTAAAAAACAGCAGGGCACCAAAAGAACCTGAAAAACAAGCGGAGACGGAGGCAAATGCCTCCCAGAAGGAGCAAAAATCGGTTGTGAATGTGGCGGGATGTTATGTCGGCGACATTATTGTGGACAGGATTGCTGCACAGATAGCGGACATCAATGCCCTTCCGCTTCAAACAGTGGGGGGAAAAAGCAGCGAGCCGCCGCTCAACGCGAAAGCCGACGAGGGGACAAAACCGTTTCACAGCGAGGTTGTGAGCCAAAACGGTATTTTTATAGATGTGGAGGCAAAGCGTATATTAGGTCAGAAGGATGCCGGGGCACGCATTAATCCGGCATCGATGACAAAGATTCTCACCATACTAGTCGCGGCGGAGCATATTACCAATCTGGATGATACGTTTGAAATCACAATTGATATTACCGATTTTAGTTTTATCAATGAATGCAGCAATGCCGGATTTGATGTCGGAGAGCGCGTCACGCTGAGCGATTTATTTTACGGTACAGTGCTTCCGTCAGGAGGGGATGCCGCGCTGGCGCTCGCCATATATGTCTCAGGTTCGCAGGAAGAGTTTGTGAAGCTGATGAATCAGAAGATTGATGAGCTGGGGCTGTCACAAACGTCCCATTTTACAAACTGTGTGGGACTTTATGACCAGAATCATTACAGCACGGCTTATGACATCGCTGTCATGTTGAAGGCGGCATGTGACAACAGCTTTTGCCGGAAGGTTCTTTCCGCGCACACGTATACGACATCCGCTACGACGGAGCATCCGGAGGGAATTATCCTGTCCAACTGGTTTTTGCGGCGGATTGAGGATAAAGAGACATACGGCGAAGTGCTCTGTGCCAAAACGGGGTATGTGGAACAATCAAAGAGCTGTGCGGCAAGTCTGGCGGTCGGCAGCGACGGAAAAGAATATATCTGTGTGACGGCACAGTCCACAGGCAGCTGGCCATGCATCTATGATCATGTGAAATTATACCAGCAGTTTCTGCCCCATGACGAGTAATTGGCCGTTTGACGTATCTATTTTCCTGATTCCTGTTTTGGGGTAAGCAGTTTTTCAAACAAAAGTCCGGCGAGAAACCAAAACGGAAAATAGTCTAGACGGATGAGCCCGTTGACATGCCAATGGTGGCGGTTGTAATTCCAAGGGCACAGATCATGTTTTTCCAAAAGGCGGCCGCTGGCATACTCCGCACCAAAAATTGAGAGTGCATAGACAGTGCCCCGAAAGAATAGACCGCAATTTTTTAGACGTGCAAATACTGGTCGGAAAAAGGCTGCGCTGCCATAGATGGGAAACATCCACAGAGAGGTCTGCCCCATAAGCGGAAGCTCGCGCCTTCGAAGTGCGCCGAGGGCAGTAAACGTGATTTCCATGCACCAGCCAATGGTTCCGCACTTTATAAAATGATTGAAAGTACATAAAAAAGGTAAAGGAATAATTTGTTTTCTCATGCTGTCAGCATAACCAGTTATCCTTTACCTTATTCATTGAATGCCTTTATTCACTTTGCTACAGTCTTTTACTTTTTCCCCATATTCTGCGTGGCTGCCTGGGAAGCAGCATCAAACGTAGTGACATTGACAGGCCCGGAAACAGAAGTTTTGTATACGGGCATGGCTGAACCAAACTTTGTAAAATATACGTACTGCGAGGTGGCGTTGATGTTGGTGTATGTACCTTCGGCAACGACTTCCATGCCCGTGCCGTCACGGCGGATACGCTTTAACTGCGGGGTATCCCCGGAGGTCTGATAATAAATGTAGCCGTCCGCGGCATTGAGCATGTCGACCCTGCTGTTGTCGAGCAGTGTCTTGGTTCCGCTGGTAGTGTCTATGCGGACAAGCGAGTAATTGTCGTGGACATCAATCCCATAGACCGTGCTGCCTTCTATGATTGGCATATACACGTCCTCCGCAAGTACCTGACGCGAGGTTTTTGTTTTGAGATCGAGCGCCATCAAGTGCAGATCCTTTTCATTGTTCATATAATAGAACGTGGAGTTCTGCACACTTACGGGAAGGATATCCAGTGATAGGAGTGTCTCCTTGGTTTTGCCGTCTATCGAGGCTTTTCGCAGGGACACTTCATCGCCTGAATTCGTATAGTACACGTCATTGTCCGCCAATAGAACGTATTTTCCGTTCACGCGGTCAAGACAGGCGGCATTGCTGGGATCCTTTTTGGAAGCGCGGTACACGCCGGTAGTGCTTATCATAAAGCCAAGCCCTGTTCCGGTTCCGCTTCCGGAACCACCCTGATAGTAATACAGAAATTTGCTGTCCGCATTGAGACTGGCGACTTCTGTATAGACCATTTTTTTCATTTCGGTTTCATCAGGCTTCATACAGTAGAGTGCGTTGGAGTCATATGCGTTTGCAAAGTACACATACCCTTCACTTTCACAGAAAAGTCCATTGTTGTATAAATTTCCAGAAGTGTTTCCGACTGTGCCTTCCGGATTTTTTGGTATTCTGTTCATCATATAATTTGTGACGGCAAGACCTGCGCATACGAGTACGATGCAGATAATGCAGATTGAGATAATGATTTTTCGTTTCATAATATTCCCCCTTAAACCATTTATTTTTTGCTGTCAAACACGCCCTAGAAATATTATAATGAATTTGAACGAAAATTGAAAGAATTCTTGATAATTTTTTTACAAACTTTCTCTGTTGTGTTATACTAAATAAAATAAAAAGATATAAATAGATTGTAAGATACAAAGGTGGGGGATTTTAATGGACTTATCGGAACTTAGGACAGCGCTTGACGGCATTGACCGGCAGATTGTCGAGCTCTATGAGAAAAGAATGGAAGTGTGCGGGAAAGTCGCGGAGTATAAGATTGAGAATGGCAAAAGGGTTTTTGACAAGGAGCGCGAGCAGCAGAAACTCAAGGCAGTGAGTGAACTGACGCACAATGACTTTAACGCACATGGAATTCGGGATTTGTTTGAGCAGATTATGTCGATGAGCAGAAAGCTCCAATACCAGATGATTGCGGAGCATAACGGTGTCGGAAGATTATCGTTCATGGAAATGGAAGCGATTGACTGCAAAAAATGCAGGGTTGTATTTCAGGGGGCAGAGGGGGCATACTCGCAGGCAGCCATGATGCAATATTTCGGGGAGGACGTCGACAGCTTCCATGTCGATACATTTCGTGACGCGATGCTTGCAATTGACGAGGGCAGTGCGGATTTTGCTGTGCTTCCGATAGAAAATTCATCGGCGGGAATTGTCAGTGAAATTTATGACCTGCTGGTCGAGTTTGAAAATTATATTGTGGGCGAGCAGATTATCCGGATAGAACACTGTGTTCTGGCAGTGCCGGGAACGAAAACGGAGGAGATCAGGACAGTCTATTCACATCCGCAGTCGCTGATGCAGAGCTCGCGTTATCTCATGGAGAAAGGGTGGCAGCAGATTAGCATGAAGAACAACGCGTTTGCAGCCAAAAAAGTATCCGGGGAAAAGGATCATACGCAGGCTGCAATCGCAAGTGAGACTGCCGCGAAGGTATACGGACTTGAGGTTCTTGAAAAAGGCGTGAATGACTTAAAAGAAAACTCCACGCGTTTTATTGTCATCACAAACCAGAAAGTATTTGCAAAGGACGCTTCCAAGATAAGTCTGTGTTTTGAGCTGTCCCATGAAAGCGGGGCGCTTTACCACGCGCTTTCGCACCTGATGTACAATGGGCTCAACGTCACAAAGATTGAGTCCAGACCGTTAGCCGGACGCAACTGGGAGTACAGATTTTTCCTTGATTTTGAGGGGAACCTGATAGACGGCGCGGTAAAAAATGCGCTCAGGGGACTGCGTGAGGAAACCAGAAACATGAAAATTCTGGGAAATTATTAAGAGAATGATAGAGAGTGATACATTGTAGGAGATGAGGTGTGGCTATGGCATATAAGACTTTTGCTGCGATAGATGTGGGATCTTATGAGCTTGCTATGAAGATATATGAGATATCAAACAAAAACGGAATCAAGGAAATCGACCATATACGGCACAGGATAGAACTTGGAACGGATTCTTATTTTACCGGAAAGATTAACAACGACCGTGTGGATGAGCTTTGCAGGATCTTAAATGAATTTACCGGGATCATGAAATCCTATAAAGTGGATGCATATAAGGCATATGGCACAAGTGCTATCCGTGAGTCCAAAAACTTACTGATACTGCTGGATCAGATAAAGACAAGAACCGGCGTGAAAATAGAAGTACTCAGCAATTCGGAGCAGAGATTTCTCGACTATAAGTCTGTTGCGTCAAGGGTGAAGGATTTCCAAAACATCATAGAGAAAAGTACCGCATTCATTGATATCGGAGGCGGCAGCGTGCAGATATCCCTTTTTGATGAGGACAGTCTGGTGACATCCCAGAATATCAGACCCGGCGTACTGCGTATGCGGGAAGAATTGACACGCGTGTCATATCGAAGCTATCAGCTTGAGGACATTGTGGAGGAAATGGTCTGCGACAGTCTGGAAAGTTTTCGGGAAATGTTTGTGGGGGATAAAAAGATACAAAACATTATTCTTGTCGACGATTATGTATCGTTGATTTTGCAGCGAAACTACATTGAAACAATTAAAAAGGGACAGGTAAGGACAGAGAAGTTTCTGGAGTTCGTCGACTCGCTAAAAAAGAAAAAGACGCGGGAAATAGCGATGTCACTTGGACTGGCGCAGGAAAATATATCGCTTCTTTACCTTTCATCACTGATGCTCAAATACATGATAAAGATTCTGGGGGCAGAGATGCTGTGGGCTCCGGGCGTGTCATTGTGTGACGGCATGGCCTATGAGTATGCAGAGCAGAATAAGCTGCTGTCATCGGACGCGGATGGGATGCCGCATAATTTTGAGCAGGATATTCTCGACTGTGCAAGGGATATCAACCGGCGTTACCACAGCATTGAGCACCGCACCCGCGAGCGTGAGATGATAGCGCTCACCATATTTGACAGTATCAAAAAGAGCCATGGCTTGTCGCGGCGCGACAGGCTGCTGCTGCAGATGGCAGCCATTCTCAGCGAATGCGGCAGATATATCAGTCTTGCAAATGTGGGCGAAAGTTCCTACAATATTATTAGCGCGACAGAAATTATCGGGCTGTCCCATGTAGAGCGTGAAATTGTGGCAAGCGTTGTCAAGTATACCACAGAACCGTTTGCTTATTTTGTGGAGCTGGAACGCGGATCCTCGCTTGACAGGGATGCATATTTAAGGATGTCAAAGCTTACGGCTGTCATGCGGCTTACGGAAGGCCTTGACTTGAGCCACAGGGGAAAATGCGACAGGCTGAAGGCAGTGATTGAGAATGACGAGCTAATGCTAACGGTGGAATCAAATGCGGATATGACACTGGAATTTGGACAGTTTGAGAAATGTGCGACGCTGTTTAACGAAATTTTTAATATCAAGCCAATTATCAGGCAAAAGAAAAGCAATATTTAATATAACATATGGGGGAATAAGGATGGGTGATAAGAACAATAAGTCAGATACAAAGACGGATTACAGCAAATCAGTGTATTATTATAACAGGGAATTAAGCTGGCTTGCATTTAACCACCGTGTGCTGGGAGAGGCAAGGGACAGGGACATCCCCCTGTTCGAGCGCATCAAGTTTTTGGGCATTACGGCGTCGAATCTGGATGAATTTTTCATGGTTCGAGTGGCGTCGCTCAAAGATATGGTCAATGCGGGGTACACCAAAAAAGACATAGCGGGCATGACGCCGACAGAGCAGCTTGAGGCAGTCAACAAAGCGACGCATGAGCTTGTAAAAATGCAGTATGATGTCTATAACAGGTCACTGCTTCCACTTCTGGCACAGAATGGTCTCAAGGTGATAGAAAACCACGAGGAGCTAACCAAAAAGGACTGTGTTTTCGTGGACAGGTATTTTCAGGATAATGTGTATCCGGTGCTCACGCCGATGGCAGTGGATTCCTCACGCCCGTTTCCGCTGATTCGGAATAAATCCTTGAATTTGGGCGCGTTGGTATCGCGGAAAGATGTAAAGGGCAGGAGACACCTTTTTAACAAAAAATCGGTTCAGGGGAAAGAGCTGGAATTTGCGACGGTACAGGTTCCGAGTGTTCTGCCCCGTATTGTCCAGCTTCCGGAATCATCAGACGGGTCAAGACGTGTGATTCTGCTCGAGCAGATAATTGAGAGAAATATGGATAAGCTGTTCCTGAACTACAACATAGAGTGTGCTTTTTCGTTTCGGATTATGAGAAATGCAGATTTTGTCCTTGAGGAGGAGGACGCACAGGATCTTTTAAAGGAAATTGAAAAACAGCTGAAAAAGAGACAGTGGGGACAGGCGATTCGCCTTGAGGTCGAGGATGGCATCGAAAAGCGTCTGCTTGACATAATCAAGAAGGAGCTGATGATAGATGAGCGGGACATCTACAACATTCCGGGACCGCTGGATCTTACGTTTTTGATGAAGATGTACGGACTTGAGGGCTTTGAACACCTAAAAAACAAGCCGTATACGCCGCAGCCCGTATCTGAGATTGAAACGGATGATGACATTTTTGAAAAAATAAGGGAGCAGGACATTCTGCTGCACCATCCGTACCAGACATTTACGCCGGTAGTGGATTTTATCAAACAGGCAGCGCGTGACCCGCAGGTGCTTGCCATCAAGCAGACGTTGTACCGTGTCAGCGGAAACTCACCGATTATCGCGGCGCTTGCCCAGGCGGCGGAAAATGGGAAACAGGTGTCCGTGCTCGTTGAGCTGAAGGCGCGTTTTGACGAGGAAAACAATATTGTTTGGGCAAAAAAGCTTGAGAAAGCAGGTTGCCATGTAATATACGGACTTGTCGGATTAAAAACGCACTGCAAGATTACGCTGGTGGTGCGGCGTGAGGAGGAAGGCATCCGGCGCTATGTCCATCTGGGGACAGGAAACTACAATGATGCAACCGCAAAGCTGTACACAGATCTTGGAATCCTCACCTGCAACGAGGCGATTGGCGAGGACGCGACTGCGGTCTTTAATATGCTTTCGGGTTACTCCGAGCCTTTGGGGTGGAACCATCTGGCACTGGCGCCGTTGTGGCTCAAGGACAGGTTCCTGTACCTGATAAACAGGGAAAAAGAAAATGCCGCGGGCGGAAGCCCTGCGCGAATTATTGCAAAAATGAACTCGCTGTGCGATCCGGATATTATAAAGGCACTGTATGAGGCTGCGGCAGAGGGCGTGAAAATACAGCTGATTGTTCGGGGAATATGCTGCCTGCGGACAGGCGTTGAGGGGACAAACGATAATATTGAAGTGCGTTCCATCGTGGGAAATTTTCTGGAGCATGCGCGAATCTTTTACTTTGAAAATGCGGGCGATTCGGAGATTTACATGGCAAGTGCGGACTGGATGCCCAGAAACCTTGAGCGGCGTGTGGAAATCCTGTTTCCGGTTCTGAATGCCGAATTAAAGGAAAAGGTTCTCCATGTTCTGGATGTCCAGTTAAGAGATACACAGAAAGCCCAGTTCCTCAAGGCTGACGGAAGCTACCACAAGCTTGAGAAACGGGAAAAGGAGCTTTGCAACGCACAGGATGAGTTCTGTAAAGAGTACATGGCGCTGGCATCCATAAAAGAAAAAGCAGAACAGCAGGCGCGCACGTTTAAGCCGGAAGTCAATCAGTCCATACAGAATAATTAAGGAGATGGGAAGGGCACAATATGATAAGATATGTACTTGCCTCAGCTTCACCGAGGCGATTGGAACTTTTGGAACAGCTGGGAATATGTTTTGAAGTTTCTCCGGCGCACGGGGAGGAAATTATTACAAAGCAGCATCCGGAGGATATTGTTGAAGAGCTTTCGTGTGCGAAGGCATATGAGGCTGCCGACAGATATGCCGACAAATATAAAAATGACATTACTGTCATAATTGGCGCGGATACAATTGTCTTTTCAAAAGATGAAATTATGGGGAAACCGAAGGATAAAAGTCATGCAGTGGAGATGCTCACAAAGCTGCAAAATGAGGTACACCAGGTTTATACCGGAGTAACGCTTGTCATTATGGAAAATGGAAAAAGAAGACATGTGACGTTCCATGAAAAGACAGATGTAACGATGTACCCGATGACAGATGCCCAGATTCAAGCATATGTGGCGACTGGTGAACCGATGGATAAGGCGGGTGCATATGCGATACAGGGAAAATGTGCCGTTTATATAAAGAAAATAAATGGTGAATACAATAATGTAGTTGGTCTTCCCATTGCCAGACTGATGCACGAGCTTGGCGCGCAGGGACTGGTATAAGTTTAATAAAGGTATAAAGGAGAGATAGTTATGCACGAGTATGATGAAGCAGTACTAAAGTGTTTTCTGGAGAATCAGCTCCAGCTTTTACCGGAGAAGGTAGCAGATAATATTGATGAGGCAGAGGCATTCCTTGAGGAATGTGTTGCCGTGGTTGTCGATTCTGTTGACGAGGTTTGGGACTATTTTAACGAAGAAGGCATAGATCTGGAAGGGCAGGAGAAAGAGGAAATAGCGGATGCGCCGGAAGTGTTCGACATCGGCGATGGAAGATACCTTATCGTGGAGAGTTAGGATACCAGTACGGAAGCATTCAGAAAGATAAAGATAGGAAAAGGGAAAACAAAGTGGAAAGAAAAACAAATATTTCAGTGTGGCAGTTAAGGTTATTCGAGGGCTTTGATAAGGATGTAATGGTAATGCAGCGCGACGAAGAGGAAGTCTTTGACGAGGCAGTCCATGTATTTTTTGACAAGGAATACTATGATGCGTATGTCGCAAAGGCATCTAAATACAGCGGGCACAGCTACGCGTACCATGAGGATAAGCTGGGGGAAGTTATCAATCAGATTTTTGACGAGGAAATTCCCGGCATTGTGCTTCATATCAACACGACGGAGTCTGCGCCGAAAAATGTGCTGGGGGATGAGAAATACATTGCGGCAAAAGAACTTCTGGGGCTGCGGGATGCAGCGGACAGTTATCATTATCTCTATACGACATCCATCGACAGATGTGCAAAGGAAGATGCGATTGCGCGTCTCTGGACAAAAAGTGTGTTTATTATAGGACAGCTGCCTGACTTTAGGGTAAGACCCAAAGAAGGGGAGAAACCGGTATTTGAGCTGATGACCATGAAAAGAAAGAAAAACGAAGAGCAGGCAGCGGCAGATGATTTTGATTATGAATCCCTCAAGGTTTTTTTGACGGCGGACAGCGCAATGCGGTTTAATCCGGATAAAAAGCCTGTCAATAAGTATAAGCTTTCCATGCTGTCGCAGATTATAAGGGGAAAACTTCAGGTCATTATTGAACCGCACAGGAATTACTGGCTTGAGTATGACCCCGCGAATCTGAATCTGGAAGGGCATCTGAACATCCCGCTGTATAATGAGGAGAAGGTTCGAGCAAGGATTCACGCATATATGCAGATGGAAAAAATATATATCCTGCTTGCTCCGATTCACAGCGATTACAGGGTGTCACTCGGAAACCCGTTCCTGATGAAGCCGGACAATGAAAATATCTTAATGTATTTATTTGAAAAATATGATGACGCGGTCAGCTATGTGCTGCAGAATCCGACCCTGCTGCCGGTATTTGACAGTACATTCCCGATAGGGGTACTGGAACAGGACAATAAACTATATAGTCTGGAGACGATTCTTTCCCTTGCAGAAAAGTTAGGCGTCGCGGGCGTGAACCTCGACTTTGACACGCTGCATGCCATAGGATGCAAGCTGGCATATCTGCAGGAAGTGACAGGGTACAAGCGGGAGCCGGAAGAACTTCTATCGGAGGAGGAGCTGGCGCTGGTAATGCGTGAGAAGGATGGCGAGAAGCAGTATCGCATGCCGGTGGTTCCATTCTGTGACAAGGCGAATGACTATCTGGTGAGTGACGAGAGAAAAGCGGAACTGGTTTCACATATGGACAATGATTTTGACCAGGGGCTTGCGTATATGGCAGGATGCAGTGTCATTGAGATGATGGTTATGATGCAGGAGGCGGCGTCAAGGTACGAGACAGCAAGAACGACGGATGATGCGGAGAAAAAGGAGACATACAGTACCCTGATGAACCGAATTACGGTTTTTCTGACAGAGGCACTGTGTGAGAAACCATATATCTTTACATTGCGGGAAGAAAATGGAGATTTAACACTCAAAAATAATATTGTGTATCTGATTGTCACAAATCGTTATGAGGCAGGCAGAAAGGGAGAAGGGAGACTGGCTCCGGTCGGAATCGACAATCCTCAGTTTATGGAGAAGCTTTGTGAGACAAGCCGTGTGGCAGTGCTGACAGACGGACCAAGCACAGTGTGTATCATGGATACCAGACTGATGAGCGAGGTGGCAAAGCAGTGGAAAAAAGCAGAACCTCTCCGCGAGGAACTTATGATATATCTGACACAGGGATGCGGGCTGTCTCACCCCGAGGCAGGATATTATTACAGAAGACTTCGGACTGACGGCAGTATTTTCGTGGAGTTTACTTCGACAGTCAGAAACGGGGAATTTCCGCCAATCGGTATGCTTACCATAGAAGGATTCACAGCCAAGGAACTGGCAGAGAAACATGGCTTCAATGTCCTTCAGGCGTATGATGCCCTGTTGAAGCTCAAGGAAAATGCTTCTTACGCGGAAAGTCTCAGGGGAGAAACAGGTGCGGAATCGGCAGATGATGCACCGGATGACAGCACAGAGAAAAAGGGTCTGTTTGGAAAGCTCTTTAAAAAGTAAGCGGTTTTATAAATGACAGAGGGATGGTACTGAGTGATAAATTCTCCTTGAAAAATCGGCTTTTTTATGTATAATAGAAAGAGTGCTGATAAACATTGGAAAAAAATATAATATTTAAGAGGAATTTAACATGATAAGTGCAAACAATGTAACCTATAGAGTTGGGAAAAAGGCGTTATTTGAGGACGTAAATATCAAGTTTACGGAGGGAAACTGCTACGGGCTGATTGGGGCTAACGGTGCGGGAAAATCAACGTTTTTAAAGATATTGTCCGGAAAGCTTGAGACAACAAAAGGGGATATCGCCGTCACACCGGGACAGCGGCTTTCCGTTCTGGAACAGGATCACTTCAAATATGACGAGTATCCTGTCATGGATGTTGTGATTATGGGGAATGCCCGCCTGTATGAAATCATGAAAGAAAAGGATGCCATCTACGCAAAAGAGGATTTTACGGATGAGGACGGCATCCGCGCCAGCGAGCTTGAAGGTGAATTTGCCGAGATGGACGGCTGGGAGGCAGAGTCCAATGCGGCGCAGCTGTTGAACGGACTTGGCATTGAGACAGATATTCACTATTCTTTGATGAAAGATTTGAACGGCAGTGACAAGGTGAAGGTGCTTCTCGCGAAGGCGCTTTTCGGCAATCCGGATATCCTGCTTCTCGACGAGCCGACGAACCATTTGGACTTGGATGCCATCGCATGGCTTGAGGAGTTTTTGATTAATTTTGAGAATACAGTGATTGTCGTGTCGCATGACCGTTATTTCCTGAACAAGGTTTGTACGCAGATTGCGGATATCGACTATGGCAAAATCCAGCTTTATGCCGGAAACTATGATTTCTGGTATGAGTCAAGCCAGCTGCTGGTGAGACAGATGAAGGAAGCAAACAAGAAGAAGGAAGAAAAGATTAAAGAGCTGCAGGAATTTATCTCGCGGTTCTCCGCAAATGCTTCCAAATCAAAGCAGGCTACATCGAGAAAACGCGCTTTGGAGAAGATAGAGCTTGATGACATCAAGCCTTCCAGCCGCAAGTATCCTTATATTGATTTCCGGCCTGACAGGGAGATTGGCAATGAAGTGCTGACTGTTGAGAATCTCTCAAAGACGGTGAACGGGGAAAAGGTACTCGACGGCGTATCGTTTATTTTGGGACGGGAGGACAAGGTTGCGTTTGTTGGCGGCAACGAGCTTGCAAAAACAACACTTTTCCAGATTCTGATGGGCGAGATAGAACCGGATGAGGGAACTTATAAGTGGGGTGTGACCACATCACAGGCATATTTTCCAAAGGATCCTACCAACGAGTTTAACAATGATTATACCATTGCGGACTGGCTGATGGGGTATTCTCCAGTGGATGATATCACCTATGTGCGCGGTTTTCTGGGGCGTATGCTTTTTGCCGGAGAGGACGGCGTGAAAAAGGTAAAGGTACTTTCCGGTGGAGAGAAAGTGCGCTGTCTGCTCAGCAAGATGATGATAAGCGGTGCAAACTGCCTGATTCTTGACGAGCCGACAAACCATCTGGACATGGAATCCATCACGGCGCTCAACAATGGACTGATTAAGTTTCCGGGCATGGCGATTTTCGCCTGCCATGACCACCAGTTTGTGCAGACAACAGCAAACCGCATTATGGAAATCCTTCCGAATGGTACACTGATTGACAAAATTACTACTTATGACGAGTACCTTGAAAGCGATGAGATGGCGAGAAAGAGAACTGCTGTATATACTGCCGAGGCAGAGGACGAGAGTGGAGAGGAATAGAGTGAGAGTGAGAAGAAAGAGGCAGACAGCGCTGCCTCTTTTCATTCTTTGTGCACACGGACACAGAAAGGATATATAATCCCCTATTGGATAGCAGAAGGGAGAACAGAAAATGGGATTCATTGATTTACATGTGCATTCCTCGCGTTCTGACGGTACACTCACACCGACAGAACTGGTGGATTACGCGATAGAGAAAGGATTGTGCGCCATAGCGCTCACAGACCATGACACAGTGGACGGGCTGGATGAAATCACGGAATATGCAAAAGACAAGCCGATTGAGATTATTCCCGGAATAGAGTACTCGACGGAGTACAATAAACGTGATGTGCATATTGTGGGACTCTTCATTGATTACAAGGCGCCCATGTTTCAAAAATATCTGGCACAGTTCCGGCAGTCAAGAATGGAAAGGAACTATAAACTTTGCGCGAATCTCAGGGAAGCAGGGATAGACATTACTTATGAAGCGCTTGCGGAGGCATTTCCGGATGCGGTGATTACGCGTGCGCACTATGCACGGTATATGCTGGACAGAGGATATGTGAAGAGTGCGAGTGAAGCTTTTTCCAAGTATCTTGGAGATCATACCAAATATTTTGTGCACCGTGAGAAAGTGACGCCGGAGGAAGTCATAAAGGTAACTCTGGAGGCCGGAGGAATACCGGTTCTGGCACATCCGACCCTTTACGGAATGGGGCACGAGCAGCTCGAGATTCTGGTACAGCGGCTGAAGGATGCCGGACTGATGGGAATAGAGACAAAATACAGTTCCTACTCCCTGACAGAGGAAAGGCAGATCAGGACGCTGGCAGAAAAATATAATCTGCTGCCAAGCGGCGGTTCGGATTTTCACGGATCCAACAAGCCGGGGCTTGAACTTGCTGTCGGATATGGCAGTCTCTACATACATGAGAAAATGCTTGCCGATATGAAGAAGGCACTCAGTACAAAGATATTGTTTACCGATTTGGACGATACACTGCTTTCCAAAGACAAGACAATAACAGAGCGTGCAAGGGAAAAAATTGTGGAGATGTTGTCAAAGGGAAAGCACTTTGTACTGTCAAGCGGGAGGTCGACAAACAGTATTCTGAATGTGCTGAGTACACTTGGCATCCAGCAAAGCGGTCTGGTCGGCAGAATTTATGCGTCAGCGTATAATGGGGCGGTTCTCTATGACTGCGGCACTCGTGAAACGATAGCGCACTATGATGTGCCGGTGTCGACAGCGCAGGCGATTTTTGACAGGGCGGTAAGGCGGGGCATTCACATTCAGACATACACAGATACTGATATAATAAGCAGCGCGGACGATCGGGAGATTGCTTTTTATACCAGTGTGATAGAGTCGCCCTACATTGTGAGTACCAATCTGGAAAAAGAACTTTCCCACGCACCGTCCAAGCTGCTTGCGATTGATTTGGACGACAGGGGAAAACTGGAAGCGCTGCGCAGGGAAGTGGAGGAATCAGAGATTGGGGAGGACATAACCTGTGCGTTTTCCAATGCACATTATCTTGAATTTTACAATAAAAATGCCGGCAAGGGAAATGCGCTTGTAAATCTTTGCAGGACACTCCGCATCCATGTCAAAAATTCTGTCGCGGCAGGGGATGAGGAAAATGACATATCCATGCTTGATGCGGCAGGAGTCGGAGTCTGTATGGTAAACGGAAATCCTGCTGTGAAGGCACATGCGGATTATGTCACGCAGCAGGACAATAATCATGATGGTATTGTGGAGATTATTGACAAGTTTATATTGAATCAGTAATAATAGAGAGTAGATGACGAAGCGAGTAATATGTATTTAACGAAGGGAAAGGGAAAGCAATGAACGACAAGAAAACAGCATTTGGTCAGAGAATAGAGCAGAACAGCAAAAATTATTATCCAAAGGATTTATTTGACATGAAAACAGCAGAAGTCATGCTGGGACAGCTCCATAAAATCTTTGGACTGGATACACTGATGACAGACAGACATGGCACCATCCTGATGACAATTGGTGATTTTGGCGGATTTAAGCCGGATGTGGTCAATAAACCTGGAAACAAAATCAGGGTAAAGGGCAGAACCGTGTGCCATATTTATGCGAAATATGACAATGTTGCAGCAGAGCGCTTTGAGGATGTCAACAAACTGCTTGGCGCCTACATTGAAACACTGGAGGATTACAGCGAAAAGTCATATCTTGCAAGCGAGCAGGCAGTTTATATCGACGAACTTGAGCAGCAGCTTGAAAAGGAGACGTATCAGGCGAAACATTCCGGCCAGAATGACCCGCTGACAGGTGTGCTGAACAGGAACTGCTTTATAAGTCACATGAAGGAGCTTGCAGAGCGGGAGGTGGTGCCTACTGCGGCAATCTGCGTCAACATCAATGACTGGCGGTTTGTTGACAACAATTTTGGCGAGGAGGAGAGTGACCGTCTGATAGTGACTGTCGCCGAAATACTGAAGGACAAGGCAGCAGCGTCTGGAATGGAGCATGCTGTGATTGGCAGGGTAGAGGGAGACGTGTTCCATGTGCTGCTGCCGCTTGCGGAGGAAGATGCTGCAAAAGAATACTGTGATGGAATACAGCAGGCGTGTGAACGTTTCGAGGACGCAATACTTGCCCCCAGCATTGCGGTTGGATGTGTAATGCGGACAAATGTTGAGGAAAGTTTTAAGAATATTCTTTCAGATGCCGAATATGCTATGTTGGAGAACAAATTTACCATGAAAAATGCTCCCGGATACAAGGAAAGACTGGAGAAAGGCTTGAAGAAAGCCTGAGTAAATATGAAATTCTAAAATAATTATTAAGTGCACTAAACTTTGAAAACAAAAGAAAAAATGAAAAAATAGAAGAAAATACAAGTAAACGAGAGATAATAAAGCTTAAACCCGTTTGCAGAACTGTGTACAAAAAATTATTATATGATTTGTTAGCACTCAATAGATAAGAGTGCTAATCAAAAAAGCGAATCATATTTTATTATAAATCTTTAAGGAGGCATTAAGCATGAAATTAGTACCGTTAGGAGACAGAGTCGTATTAAAGCAGCTGGTTGCGGAGGAGACAACAAAGTCAGGCATTGTATTACCGGGACAGAACAAGGAAAAGCCGCAGCAGGCAGAGGTTATCGCAGTAGGTCCGGGCGGAGTCGTTGACGGCAAGGAAGTTAAGATGGAAGTCAAAACAGGTGACAATGTTATCTTTTCCAAGTATTCAGGAACAGAAGTAAAGATTGACGACGAGGAATATATCATTGTAAAGCAGAATGATATTTTGGCAGTTATCAATAATTAAGTGTTAAGAGGACGCGGCGTGCAGCGTTCTTCGCATGAAATAATTAGAATATTTATATTTGGAGGATGAAAAAATCATGGCAAAGGAAATCAAATATGGGGCAGAGGCTCGCAAAACATTAGAGGCGGGCGTAAATAAGCTGGCAGACACAGTAAGTGTGACACTTGGACCTAAGGGAAGAAACGTGGTTCTCGACAAGTCATTCGGCGCACCGTTAATCACAAATGACGGCGTGACCATCGCAAAGGAAATCGAGCTTGAAGATGCCTTTGAAAACATGGGTGCACAGCTTGTCAAGGAAGTGGCAACGAAGACAAATGATGTGGCAGGTGACGGTACGACAACAGCTACCGTTCTTGCACAGGCTATGATTAACGAGGGAATGAAGAATCTGGCAGCAGGCGCAAACCCGATTGATTTGAGAAAGGGAATGAAGAAAGCGACAGACTGTGCTGTGGAAGCCATTGCGGCAATGAGTTCAAAGGTGGACGGAAAGCGCCACATTGCAAGAGTAGCTGCAATTTCAGCAGGTGACGAGGAAGTTGGAAACATGGTTGCGGACGCTATGGAGAAGGTTTCCGGGGACGGCGTTATCACAATCGAAGAGTCAAAGACAATGCAGACAGAACTTGACCTTGTGGAAGGCATGCAGTTCGACCGCGGCTATATTTCCGCATACATGGCTACAGACATGGATAAGATGGAAGCGACAATGGAGGAGCCATATATCCTGATTACAGACAAGAAGATTTCAAATATTCAGGAAATTCTTCCTGTTTTGGAGCAGGTGGTTCAGTCAGGTGCTAAACTTCTGATTATTGCAGAGGATGTTGAAGGCGAGGCACTGACAACATTAATCGTTAACAAGCTTCGCGGTACATTTAATGTAGTGGCAGTAAAGGCTCCGGGATATGGTGACAGAAGAAAGGCAATGCTTGAGGATATCGCAATCCTTACAGGTGGTCAGGTAATCAGCGAGGAGCTTGGTCTTGACCTGAAGGAAGCAACATTGGAGCAGTGTGGACGTGCGAAGTCTGTAAAGGTTCAGAAAGAAAATACAATTATTGTTGACGGTGAGGGCGACAAGGCAGCGATTGATGCCAGAATCTCACAGATTAAGAAACAGGTCGAGGAGACAACTTCCGATTTTGACAAGGAGAAACTGCAGGAGAGACTGGCAAAGCTTGCAGGCGGTGTTGCGGTTATCCGTGTCGGTGCGGCGACAGAGACAGAGATGAAGGAAGCAAAGCTTCGTATGGAAGACGCGCTGAACGCTACAAGGGCTGCTGTGGAGGAAGGCATCATTGCAGGCGGCGGTTCTGCATATATTCACGCGTCAAAGAAAGTGGCAGAGCTTGTTGAGACACTTGACAGCGATGTCAAGACAGGTGCGAAGATAGTGCTCAAGGCGTTGGAATCACCGCTGTTCATCATTGCTGCAAATGCAGGTCTTGAAGGAAGTGTTATTGTAAATAAAGTAAAAGAGTCAGAGGTTGGAATGGGCTTTGACGCTTACAAGGAAGAGTATGTGAACATGGTTGAGGCTGGAATTCTTGACCCTGCCAAGGTGACAAGAACCGCTTTACAGAACGCATGTTCCGTAGCGAGCACACTGCTTACAACAGAGTCCGTAGTGGCAAACATCAAAGAAGATGCTCCGGCAATGCCGGCAGGCGGTCCTGGAATGGGCGGAATGATGTAATTTATAACAGGAGAACGCGAAAACAGCGTTCTCCATGTTTTTATGCGCAGCCCCGTGCAGAGGAACGAAACCGCAAAGCGGCGCATGGGGCGCGCAGCGAGTAGGAAAAGTCATTCCAACTCGATTGCACACGGACATGGAAAGGAAATATGCCAAGTGATATGGTTGAGCGTATAAAGAATTGTGATAAAATTCATTTGTTTCGGGATATTAGCAAGGATGAGATAGAGAAAATGTTCCGGTGTTCCAAAACGGTAGAGCGTTCATATGAGGACGGTTGCTATGTGTTCCGTCAGGGAGAGACGCCGAGGAATCTGTTTTTGGTTCTGGAAGGAACCGTGATGATTGCAAAGGATTTTGCGTCCGGAAAAAGGGATGTGCTCTTTATGGTAGGGCAGGGAGATGTTTTTGGCGAGATGTTTCTCTTTGTGGATACCAAGACATACTGGTATGATGCCATTACACAGGGCAAAGTGCGAGTGCTTGAGATACCATGGGAATTTTTTTACTGTTTTTGCAGCAATGCCTGCGAGCACCATAGGATGATAACGAGGAACATGCTGGAAATTCAATCCGAGAAAAATTTTACTATGACGAGAAAGCTGCATCTTTTATCAGGAACGACACTGCGTGAGCGCATTGCGTTGTGGCTGATGGATCAGGTTTCCGCAGGAGGTTCCGATACCGTCAGGCTTACAATGAACAGGGAGGAACTAGCGGACTATCTTGGGACGACCAGACCATCATTGTCCAGAGAACTCATGAAGATGCAGCAGGAACACCTTATTGAGACAGACCGGAACACGATTAAAATAACAGATCGTGATGTGCTTGAAACGTTATATTAGTCTTTTTTTCAACATTGTATGCAAATAAATACATAAAAAATCTATGTATGTAACAATTGTTACCGAAATCTTATCCGGAATAAAATATACTAAAATTACAAAAGAACAGAGCGCAGAATTCAAACAGTATAATTATAAAAGGAGGTAGCATTATGACAGACAATGCACAGGTAAACAATTTGGTAAATCTTTTAGACGGATATGCAACAAAGGGTGGTCATCATCTCAATGTAAACGTACTCAACAGGGATACATTGCTGGATGCACAGAAACATCCTGAGAATTATCCGCAGCTTACAATCAGGGTTTCGGGCTACGCAGTAAACTTTATCAAGCTGACTCCGGAACAGCAGGCAGATGTTATATCAAGAACATTCCACGAAGCCATTTAATTTTGCAGATTTCACAATTTCATTTTATCCATTCGCAGAACGCCGCCGTTAGAGGTGGCGTTCTGTTTTTGCTTAAACACGGGTATCCGGCGGAAATATGTCAGCTTCTTGTCAGCTCGACTGCGCACGCCGGTGCAGGGAAAATGCCATTACGGCCTGACGTCTGTAACAGTGCGTAGGGAAAGATTGCCAAAAACAATGGACAGGAAAAACGAAAAAGGATAAAATAGAACTATATCATTAAAAGGAGCGTAACTGACATGCATTTAGAACTTAGCGCGGGTATTATATGGATGCTGATATCTATGGCTGGTGTTGTGATACCACTTATAGGTATTTTTGTATTGATGGGGAAGGAGCAGAACAAGTCGTCAACCAATCTGATGATTGCCAATATGGGATGTCTCATCATGAATGGCGCGTATTTCCTGCTGCTTCGCACCAGTAAGCCTGACGAGGCGACACTGGCGTTAAAGATGGAATATTTGGGGAATTTTCTGTTTTATTTTTTCTTTATCAAATTTATTCTATCCTATATGCAGATTGACACCAAGCATAAGTGGATTAGGAGATTTACCCATCTCTGGATGCTGTTTGAGCTGGCAGTCATTGCACTTGTCTGGGATGATACCAGACGTGAGGAGATGTTTGCACACCATGACCTTGAGGTGGATTCAAAATTTGGCTATCATTTTTTTAACATGCAGGGCGGGGTTGTATATAAGGTGCGGTATGGTTTCCTGCTTGCCTTTCTGATAATACTGATTGTATATATGATTGTACGGAGGCTGCAGCTGAGGCGGCAAGGCGGAAACGAGAAACACAATCTTTCGCACCTGATTGTCGCCAAGTTTGTCATTATCATTCCCCTCATCATGGAAATCATATTCCAGTTCAGCTTTGAGTTTGTGCCTGTTTTTTCTTCCATAGCAGTACTTCTTATTATTGAACACAGGTTATTGGGGAAAGGGAAAGCAAACAGGCAAAAATCCAGTATTC
>CAJTTO010000032.1 GCA_910579275.1 uncultured Lachnospiraceae bacterium | reverse complement strand
GCAGAGGACTGAAAATCCTCGTGTCACTGGTTCGATTCCGGTTCTGGGCATTTGTATTAACAGAATATCTTAAATGAGTAAGCACGTTGCAGTACGTGTTTTTTTTATATAATGAATATCCTTATTTGATTAAACAAAATTTTAATAAGAACCTTTTTTATTGTTTCGATATATGATAAAATGGAAACTGTTCAGGATCGTTATAATTTGATGGGATGGCAAACACGTTCTGGACGCAGCCACTGTTACCCTGACGGAATTTCGCAGAATGAGTTCAGGGATGTATTTATTTGAGGGATATAGGGAATGCTATAAAGATTTATTGGGAGAAAGAACATGTACGAAAATGAATTAAAAAAGTATGCAAGAGATATATTGGATTCACAGAATTTTAGAAGCACGAGAGGACATATACAACATGGAAATATGTCAGTAAATGAACATTGCATCAATGTGGCGAAGACAAGTTTGTATATTAGGAATAGACTTAGGATAAGATGTAATACGAGAGATTTGGTCAGAGGAGCATTGCTTCATGATTATTTTCTATATGACTGGCACAAAAGTGACATGGCGGCTCCGCATAAATTACATGGATTTTTTCATCCTGCGCGCTCACTGAAGAATGCGAAAAAAGAATATTTTTTGACACCGCGTCAGGAGGATATCATTATTAAGCATATGTGGCCGCTTACAGTAAAACCGCCTATGTGCCGAGAGGCATGGATAGTGACAATGGCAGATAAGTATTGCTCTCTGATGGAAACGCTCCATATTCACAGGGGCAGAATTCACAATAAACAGAAATATCACACTGTGTCATATTTATAAAAATGAAAATATTGAAAGGAAAACAAATGTTATGAGAAAGACCAAAATAATTTGTACAATTGGACCTGTTTCACAGACTGAAGAAAAGTTAAAGGAGCTGCTTCTTGCAGGAATGAACGTGGCGCGATTTAATTTTTCACATGGTGATCACTCAGAACATGAAATGAAACTTGGCAGGGCAAGAAAGGCGGCAGAGGAATTAGGGCTACCGCTTGCGACGATGCAGGATACCAAAGGACCGGAGATAAGGCTGAGAGATTTTGAGGGTGGAAAGGCATTTCTTGAAGCAGGCGCTGTTTTTCGGCTTACGACGGATGAAATATTGGGAAATGCGGAGAGGGCATCCATAACATACAAAAACTTAAAAAACGATGTTGAGGTTGGTAAAAATATTTTGATAGATGATGGTCTTATTGAACTCACAATTAAGGCGATCGAGGGGACAGATATTGTCTGCGAGGTTATTAATGGCGGATATGTGTCCAACCATAAGGGAATTAACGTGCCGGGAGCAATTCTGTCCATGCCCTATATCAGTGAAGTGGACAGGGATGACATCATTTTTGGCGTCAAGATGGGGTACGATTATATCGCGGCATCATTTGTCAGGTGCGCGGATGATGTGAGAGCGGTCAGAAAAATCATCAAAGAAAATCATGGTAGAATGAAAATTATATCCAAAATTGAAAATATGCAGGGGATAGATAACCTTGATGAAATTTTGGAAGTTTCTGACGGCATTATGGTGGCGAGAGGCGATATGGGGGTTGAGATTCCGATGGAGGATGTGCCGATTCTCCAGAAGAAAATGATTAAGAAAGCGCTACGCCTTGGAAAAATTGTCATCACAGCGACGCAGATGCTTGAGTCGATGATAAAGAATCCAAGACCGACACGGGCAGAGACGACGGATGTGGCAAACGCGATTTTTGACGGAACATCCGCGATTATGCTTAGTGGTGAGAGTGCTGCAGGTGCTTATCCGATAGAGGCGGTTAAGACGATGGGAAGGATTGCAGAGCGGACTGAGGAAGACATTTGTTATGATGCCAGACTTAGAAAGAGAAGCCAGCAATGGGAAGATGACGCAGACGTTACGACTGCTATTTGTCATGCATGCTGTACAACTGCCATGGATTTAAATGCAAAGGCGATAATCACGGTTACGATGTCGGGATTTACAGCTGGCATGATATCGAAGTACCAGCCGGGATGTATGGTGATAGGATGTGCTGTGGACGAAATGGTATACCGTCAGATGGGGCTGATGTTTGGCGTTTGTCCGCTTTTGATTGAAAAAGAAGATGATACGGAAAAACTGTTTCAGGCGGCAGTGAAGGCAAGCGTTGATGCAGGACTGGTTAGCAGTGGCGACAGGGTGGTATTAACTGCCGGGGTGCCATTGGGAGTTGCAGGAAATACAAATATGATACGTGTAGTAGAAGTTTAAACGCACTCGTCTACTGAGAGGGGCAAATGGGAACAATTTTTTGCATTGTTGGGAAAAGTTCATCGGGAAAAGATACCATATATAAGAAGCTTTTAGAGAATTCGTCACTCCAACTGCAAAGGATTGTTCCGTACACGACACGACCGATTCGTGCGGGAGAATGCGAGGGCGTGGAGTATCATTTTACGACAGTAGATGCCATGGAACGGCTTCAGGATGAGAATAAGATAATCGAGTGCCGTTCGTATGAGACTGTTTATGGTGTATGGTATTATTTTATGGCAAAAGACAGTCAGATTCATTTAGAGAAATATAATTATCTTGTGATTGGAACGCTTGAATCATACACGAAATTAAGGGATTATTTCGGAAAAGACAGAGTGGTTCCAATCTATATTGATTTGGATGATGGTGAGCGGTTAAGTCGTGCGCTTCGGCGTGAGAAAAAGCAAAGCCAGCCCAGATATGAGGAAATGTGCAGGCGATACCTTGCGGATGCAAAAGATTTTTCGCTGGAAAATCTGGAACAGGCAGGGATTACGAGATGTTTTAATAACCATAATTTAAAAAAATGTTATGCAGAAATCTCCGAGTATATCAAGTCTTATTGATAAGGCGCGTCGGACTTTCGGTAACAGTTCAGCTCAGGACTTTGCACTGACTGCAAAGTCCGTGAAATAGCGTAGTGACAGAGATGCATCAAGTCACCACGAAGTGGTTTTGCATGGCTTGATGCTCGTAACAGGAAGCCGAAGGCTGAACTGTTACGACTTTCGAGATATGATTGCGAAGTGTGCATGGACAGTAACGTTTTATGGGGGTATATAGATGGATTTTAAGGTGAACGAGATACAGCAGACGGTGCCAGTGCAGCAGACGCAGACAGTACAGCAGACAGATGACTCTTTTAAGTTTATGCTGGCAAGCAATATTGAGGAGGCAGGGCTTGCAGAGCGGCTGAATCTGATGATGGAAGAAATCGTGATGCAGGGCGATAAGATTGTGAAGCGCATGGATGTGCGCGACATGAGAAGGTACCGCACTTTAATCAAGGATTTCATGAATGAGATTGTGAATCGTTCCCACAAATTTTCGCGGGAAAATTTTTTGGACAGGCGCGGGCGTCATAGGGTGTACGGCATTATCAGGCTTGTGGATGAAAAGCTGGATGAACTTGCACAGGAGCTTGTGAACGAGGAATGCGATAAAATCGCGATACTTGCGAAGGTTGATGAGATACGCGGGCTTTTGCTTGATATTTTTGCATAGAGAAGTGAACCGTTTAGTTGTGCGATTTATAATTCAGCCTGTTTCGCATTATTGCGCCGTCGGCATTTCTAGAGCGTGTTTGAAAATTGCTTTTTGGCAGATGTGGTCACAATATGTGGAAGATGTGTGCCATATGAAGGGTGTAGCATTGGCTATGTTGAGACTTGGGGAGCAGCGCTATCGGGAGAGCGGACGATGCTGATTAATAAAAATTACAAGTGAAGCAGGACTGATGCGTGCAAACTGAAAATATGGAGGATTTATATGGATAAGAACAGCCGGAATGATGTCATGGAAGCCCAGATGCGTAAGGCGCGTTCCATAGAGAAGCTAAAACTACATAATGTTCCTTATATTGAACATCTTCCCGTGATTGAGACGGCGTGTAAGGTCAGGACAGCGGAGGAGATTGCGCAGCGGGCAGTGGCATGTCTGTTTGCGATTCAGGTGGCATGCGATGCTTGCAGCGGGCGTGAGAATCTGAAGAGGAGCAGAAAATTTTTTGACGAAAAGATAGCGGAGTTTGGTGTGGGAAGTTTTCTTACGCATAAAGAGAAACGTGTTCTTACGGAGAAATGCACCAATCAGGAGTTTGTCAATATGACATGGAAGTATGAGGCTTACTGGGTACTTTTGTGGGCGCTTGGCATTGTGGAGGAACTTGATTATCCGGCGCAGGACTGTGACTGTGATTTTGCAATCAGTGCGGTTGCGGAATGCGATGGGATGGAAGACTTTATGGAGAAAGTGAAACTGCGTGGCATTGACGAGATTCTGGATGAGACAGACTTGATTTTTCGCTATAACTGGGCATGCGTCGATGCGCGGATTCAAGGAAAGGAAACGCCGGCAGGATTAAATCCTGATGTGGTCTATGAGAGACATTACGGATTAAACTGGCTGATTGATGCAGACGGAGGCGATGACTGGGACAATGTGTCCACAAATACCTGAAAGGAATAAGTGCAGGAATGGAATGTGTGACATGGACTGACGTGGTGGGACTGACGCAGCTTACAGAAAATCTCCAGAATGCCATTAAGCACAACAAGATATCACATGCGTATCTGATACAGGGAGAAAAGTTATCGGGAAAGCGCATGGTAGCAGATATTTTTGCAAGGGCACTTCAGTGCGAGTGTGACAGAGAAACAGACCAGCAGGCAACTTTATTTGACTTTGGTGCAGGCATGGGGGATGCAAGGACGGAAGAAAATGACACTTGTGTCAGAATGAAGCCATGCAATCAGTGCAGGTCCTGCAGGCAGGCAATGAGCGGAAACCATCCGGATATTATTTATGTGGAGCATGAAAAGCCGAATGTGATATCTGTGGACAACATTCGTCAGCAGGTAAATGGGGATATTTCTATCAAACCGTACAGCGGGGCACACAAGATTTACATTATAGATGAAGCCGAGAAGATGAATGTGCAGGCGCAGAATGCACTGTTAAAGACGTTGGAGGAGCCGCCGGAGTATGCAGTTATCCTGCTGCTTGCCACGAGAGTCGAGGCGATGCTTCAGACAATTTTAAGCAGATGCGTGGTGTTAAATACAAAGCCGGTTCCGGAGGACAGAATAAAAAAATACTTGATGCAGAAGGTTGAAATACCGGATTATCGGGCGTCCATATGTGCCTCATTTGCCAGAGGAAATGTGGGACGTGCGATTGAGCTTGCGTCCAACGAGGTGTTTGACCACATGAAGTCTTCCGTAATCGGCATGATGAAAAATATCAGGGATATGGAAGTCAATCAGATTGCTGCTGAAATCAAAAAAGTTTCCGAGGAAAAATTTGACACGAATGATTACTTGGATTTGTGTTTCATTTGGTTTCGGGATGTGCTATTATATAAAGCGTGTGGGGCTGGCGGTGACAAACGCTTTATTATTTTTAAGGAGGAGATGTCCGATATTGCTGCGGCGTCGAGACGGTACAGCTACGAAGGAATTGAGAAAATTATTCACTCCATAGATCGGGCAAGGAGCAGAATCAGCGCCAATGTGAATTTTGACCTCACAATGGAGTTGATGCTCTTGGACATGAAAGCAGGTTAGAAAACAGATTAAAGTTGAGTCAATGACACTGCTGAAAACGGTATTTTTCCGGATTCGGGGGCTGCGAACAGATAAAAAAGTGAGGTAGATAGATATGGTAAAAGTAATTGGTGTGAGATTTCGGACAGCGGGAAAAATTTATTTTTTTAACCCGGTGAATTTTGAGATAAAGCGCGGCGACCATGTGATTGTGGAAACAGCCCGCGGGATTGAATATGGAACGGTCGTAGGGAACCCGAAAGAGATAGAGGAGGAGAAGGTTGTCCAGCCGTTAAAGCCAGTGCTCAGGATTGCGACAAAGCGTGATATAGAGCAGGAGGCTGCGAACAAGCAGAAAGAAAAAGAGGCATTCAAAATCTGTCTTGAAAAAATTAAGAAGCACAATCTTGAGATGAAACTGATTGATGCGGAATATACATTTGACAATAATAAGGTATTGTTTTATTTTACGGCGGACGGGCGGATTGATTTTCGTGAACTGGTGAAGGATTTGGCATCTGTGTTCAAGACAAGGATTGAGCTGCGCCAGATTGGTGTGCGCGACGAGACGAAGATTCTGGGCGGCATTGGCATCTGCGGCAGACCGCTTTGCTGTCATTCGCATCTGTCGGAGTTTGTGCCGGTTTCAATTAAGATGGCAAAGGAACAGAACTTATCGCTGAACCCGACAAAGATTTCAGGCGTGTGCGGGCGACTGATGTGCTGCTTAAAGCATGAGGAGGAGACATATGAGTACCTCAACAGAAAGCTTCCGAATGTGGGAGATTTTGTCACGACAGACGATGGGCTGAAAGGGGAGGTACAGAGTGTGAATGTGCTTCGCCAGCTGGTCAAGGTCATTGTCGTGGTGGAGGATGAGAAGGAGATTCACGAGTACAAGGTAGAGCAGCTGCGGTTTAAGAGACGTCACAGACGAGATAAAAATGACAGTATGAGTGATGAGGAGCTTAAGGAATTAAAGGAGCTTGAAAAACTGGAGAAACAGGAGAAGCAGGACGCGAAATCAAAGCTCGAGGACAATTGATATGGAAGTGTGGTTAAGGGAAAACGAGCGCCTTGATGATTTGCAGCGCAACGGCTATAAAATTATTCAGAATCCTGAGAAATTCTGTTTTGGCATGGATGCTGTGCTGCTCAGTGGTTTTGTCCGTGTAAAGCCACATGCGGCGGTTTTGGACATGGGAACGGGAACAGGTATCATTCCGCTGCTGCTGGCGGCGAAGACGCAGGCAGCCCATATCAGCGCCCTTGAGATTCAGGAGGAGAGCGCAGACATGGCAAGGCGCAGTGTACAGCTCAACAGCCTTACAGACAAGATTGATATTGTGACGGGGGACATCAGAGAAGCAGATAAGATTTTCCATGCTGCTTCTTTTGACGTGGTGACTTGTAACCCGCCCTATATGATTGGAAAACACGGGATTGCCAATCCTGATGCGCCTAAAGCGATAGCGCGCCATGAGATTTTGTGTACACTTGAGGACGTGGTCAGGAATGCAGCAAGGCTTCTGAAGACGGGTGGAAGTTTTTTTATGGTGCACCGACCGTTTCGGCTGGCTGAGATTTTTGCAGTGATGAGCGCATATAAACTGGAACCGAAGCGTATGCAGCTGGTTTATCCTTATGTCGACAAGGAGCCTAACATGGTTCTTATTGAGGGATGCAGGGGCGGGAGACCTCGTATGACGGTTGAAAAGCCGCTGATTGTGTTCAAAGAGCCGAATGTCTACGCGGATGAGATTTGTGATGTATATGGTTTTTGACTGTGATGATATGGCGGTGTACGGATGATTGGAAAATGGATGATAAACCGTTGATTGTGTTGAAAGAACCAAATGTCTACGCGGATGAGATTTGTGATGTATATGGTTTTTGATTTGATGATATGGCGGTGTACGGGTGATTGGAAGACGGATGAAAAGCCGCTGATTGTGTTGAAAGAGCCGAATGTCTATGCGGATGAGATTTGTGATGTATATGGTTTTTGATTTGATGATATGGTGGTGTATAGATGACTGGAAAATTGTATTTGTGTGCAACCCCGATAGGTAATCTGGGGGATATGACGCCGAGGGTGGTGGAGACGCTGCAGATGGTTGACGTGATAGCGGCAGAGGATACCAGAAACAGTATCAAGCTGCTGAACCATTTCGACATACATACGCCTATGACGAGCTATCATGAGTATAACAAGACTGAAAAGGCAGTTGCTTTAATTGGGCAGATGAATCAGGGAAAAAATGTTGCGCTGATAACGGACGCGGGGACACCGGCTATTTCTGACCCAGGGGAGGTTCTTGTGAATATGTGTCATGACGCTGGTATTGTTGTGACCTCACTTCCGGGGGCGGCAGCGTGTATCACAGCATTAACGTTGTCCGGGCTTTCGACAAGGCGGTTTTGTTTTGAAGGCTTTTTGCCGTCTGACAAGAAGGAGAAGAAAGACATTTTGGAAGACCTCAAAAAGGAGTCGCGGACAATCGTCCTGTATGAAGCGCCACATCATCTGGTGCGGACACTGGATGAACTGTATGCGGCACTGGGCAACCGGAAGCTGACAATTTGCAGGGAGCTGACGAAGAAGTTTGAGGAAGTAAGACCGACCACGATTGAGGATGCACGCATATTCTATGGAACGGAGGAACCCCGCGGAGAATATGTTCTTGTAGTAGAGGGGAAGAGCCTTGCTGCCTTTAAGAGAGAACAGGAACAGGGATGGCAGGACATTCCGATAGAGGAACATATGAAACAGTATGAAGCACAAGGCGCCGAGCGCAAGGAAGCGATGAAAATGGTGGCGAAAGACAGGGGAATTTCCAAGCGGGAGGTATATCAGTATTTATTAGATTTGGAAAATATATGAAAACATATTGACAAATACATTTTGTGATAATATACTTCTGAATAGTTACAAGAGCGTGTTTGAAAATCATTCCCGCCATTCTGATTTCCGGCGGGATGGATTATGTCATTAAAGGAGAATTTTTCATGGAAAGATTATTTGAAATTATTGAGGAACAGCTGCATACGACAGGCGTGGAGCTTACGGAAGACTTAACATTGAAGGATGATCTTGGTGCGGATTCGATTGACCTTGTTGAGCTGGTTATGGCACTTGAGGAGGAGTATGGCATTGAGGTTTCGTATGAGGAGCTGGAAAAGAAGGTCAAGACAATCGGCGATATTGTTGAATTTTTAAGAGAGCAGGGAGCAGATATCTAACAGGTATCTGTTCTTTTTATGCGCAGGGGCGCGTAAGGAAATGAGTGACTTTGGCACCATGTGAAGTGGATTTGCATGGCTTGATGCTCGAAACGATGAAGGTACTAAATCGTTACAAATTGAGAAAGAACAGGTGTACTTCGGTTCCAATTGCTGTCGTGCCGTCCGGTCTGAATCGTTACAAATTGAGAAAGAACAGGGAAACGGTCGGATTTCATAAAATGAGGACATATCGGGGAAAAACGGCAAAAATGCTGCATGAATTTGTCGAACGATTCTTCCTGAAAACATCTTGTGGTAATGTTTGGAAATGATTATACTTATATCACAGTAAACGAAAAAATGCATTTCATTTTCAGAGAGGGAGAGATTACCATGACGAAGCAAACAACAATTTTGATACTGACACTTGTCCTTATGGCTATTGGCATATTGTACCAGATAGCAATAGGAGTGATTTACCAAAGAATGATACAGCAGGCAGACACGCTTTCCGGTACGGAGAATAAACTGCTCACCCAGTGCAAAGAGCGTTTTATCAATTGCTACAAGCTTAACGGGGGTGTCGCAAATATTCCGGTGTTTGTGGACAAGTACATCAATCGCATTCGCGTGCTGGGGATGAGCATTAACTTCATGAAACACTTGTCGGGACAACTGATGCTGGCGGGAGTTTTTGTGGCGGGTTTTGGTGTTTTTACCGGAATTGTCGAGGGCAGAAGATTTGTTGACTTGCTGCCGTTCTATATTATCAGTCTGTTTGGCATTTACTTATATCTGAGTACCATGTCGATTGTGGACATGCCTAACCGCAGGAAGATGCTGAAAACAAATCTCACAGATTATCTGGAAAATACGGTTGCGCAGAGACTGGAACATGGCATCGTGGAAAAAGAAAAGCTTCTGTGGGAGCTGGCGCAGGAGAAAAGCGCCAAGGCGGAGCGGCGCAAAGAAGGCGAGGTGTCTGCTGCCGACGAGGATCCGGAGAAAAAAGTCCCTCTTTTTTCACAGGAGGAGGCGCACGAGCTTGAGGAGCTGCTGCGTACCATTATAGGAAATAAGGCATAATATAATAATTTAGCCTAGGAGGCATGGCTTGATGCCCATAACAAGAAGCCGAGGGCTGAACTATTACAACATAATTTATTTAATTTCATGCAGCAATTGATTTATGTGGAAAATTTTGTTAGAATAAAAAGCATAGGGCGTATCTTATATTTCATTTGTACAACCTTTCGGAAAATATTTTGCGGGTTTGGAATTTGCGTGGAATAAGATTTGCAAACGCGGAGAACGGCGTTTTTCATCAGAGTGTGCATAAGGAACTGTTTACAAATAACTTTTAGACGGTGTGTTCGATTTTTTCGGGAATACCGGCTGAAAATCAGGTGCATGGTAGGAAATAGAACTGAATTCTGAGTAATTGCTTTTGCAATCTGCTATCAAAGAAAAGGACAAGCAGTATGAAAGGTTATTTGGGGACAGTGTATGGAGGTTCGTATAAATTTGTATATATTTGAGCGGTCTGGAAAAAATAGATTGGTAACAATTGTTTAAAGTAAAGGAGAATGCAGATGAGTAAGGTAACGTTTGATTATTCAAAGGCAGCACAGTTTATCAGTGAGCATGAAGTTGAATACATGAAGAAGCTGACACTTGACGCAAAGGATGTACTTGTGAACAAGACAGGTGCAGGGAATGACTTTCTGGGATGGATTGATTTGCCGGTAGATTATGACAAGGATGAATTTGCAAGAATTAAGGAGGCGGCAAAGAAGATACAGGGCGACAGTGAGGTGCTTCTCGTTATTGGTATCGGCGGTTCTTATCTGGGTGCAAGAGCGGCAATCGAATTTTTGCGTCATGGATTTTACAACATGGTGGATAAGAGCATCAGAAAGACTCCGGAGATTTATTTCGTGGGAAATTCAATCAGTTCTACTTATATCAAGCATTTGGCAGATGTTATCGGTGACAGGGACTTTTCCATCAACATGATAAGCAAGTCCGGAACAACGACGGAGCCTGCAATTGCATTCCGCGTATTTAAGGAAATGATGGAGAAGAAGTACGGCAAGGAAGGTGCGGCAAAGCGAATCTACGCGACTACGGATAAGGCGAAGGGCTCGCTCAAGAACCTTGCGACAGAGGAAGGCTATGAGACATTTGTAGTTCCCGATGACGTAGGCGGCCGTTTCTCCGTGCTGACAGCAGTTGGTCTGCTTCCGATTGCAGTGAGCGGCGCGGATATTGATAAATTAATGGAGGGCGCGGCAAGCGGAAGAAAGCGCGCGCTGGAGCTTCCTTTTGAGGAAAACGATGCCATGAAGTATGCGGCAGTCAGAAATATTCTTTTGAGAAAGGGTAAGGCAGTTGAAATCCTCTGCAACTATGAGCCGAGTGCGCATTATGTATCAGAGTGGTGGAAACAGCTGTTTGGCGAATCAGAGGGCAAGGATCAGAAGGGGTTGTTCCCGGCAAGCGTTGACTTGACGACAGACCTTCATTCCATGGGACAGTTTATACAGGACGGAGCGAGAGTGATGTTTGAGACTGTTCTCAATATTGAGAAGGCGAGAGAGGAAATTACCATCGGCACAGAGCCTGTTGATCTTGACGGACTGAATTACCTTGCGGGAAAAACAGTCGATTTTGTCAACAAGAGCGCCATGAACGGAACGGTACTTGCACATACGGACGGGCAGGTTCCGAATCTCATGGTAAATATGCCTGAGGTGAGTGAATTTTATCTCGGCGAGCTGTTTTACTTCTTCGAGTTTGCGTGCGGTCTGAGTGGATACCTGCTTGGTGTAAATCCGTTCAACCAGCCTGGCGTGGAGAGTTACAAGAAGAATATGTTTGCCCTTCTTGGAAAGCCCGGATATGAGGAAGCAAGGGAAGAACTTTTAAAGAGATTATAAAGTGCAGCGAATCAAAACCATACGGAGCAGTCAGCTTTGTATGGTTTTGCTATGTTTACAAAAAGTGGTTAAATTTTTATGGGAGTACTATAAACTTGCTGTATTTTTGCCGATATACATATATAAGAGATAGTTTGATAGATACTTGCACGGCGTGAAAGGCTTTTTTCTCCTGCTTGCATCGTCTGGCGCGGCACGGAGATGATATGGTATCGGTATTGGAGGTATGTGATATGGCAGTTGAACTGACACAGACGGAATTGCTGAATAAGATTTCCCAAAATGATTTTTCTTATCGGAATATTTATTTAAAGAATATGGTTGAAGTGGATGAGGACGTAGAAAAGCTTCAGGACAATATCGATAAATTTAAGAAATCCGCAAAATGGCTGAAAAAATATTCGGCAGGTGCAAGTTCTCCGACGAGACTTGCAAAAGAAATTAAGTCGCTTATCAAATCTTATAATGACATGAATGGCAATGCGGGCAGCATAACAGATAAGGACATTCAGAAACAGATGTCCAAGCTGAGTAAGCTGTTTTCGGAAAACGACAAAAATTTAAAAAAAGTCGGCATTGAAAAGGTAAACGGAAAATATGTGATAGACAACAAAAAATATAGCAAGGCAGATGACGATGCGTTTGCGGCACTTTTTGAAGGGCATGATTCTTTTATCAACAAGGCTGATAAAATTCTGAGCGAGGCGCAGGACAGCGCGGAGGAGATTCATTACAACAAAGTAGAGCGAAAGATTGCAAATGTTACAAATTATGACCGGAATGCCGTGTCGCTGGCTACTTTTATGACGCTTGCACAGCAGACTGAGGTAGCGCTAAGCCATTTTAATAGCAGTGTACAGTCTGGCAATTTGTCGGCGGAGGATGAGAAAAACATTAAAACAGACTTGATGTATTTTGCAATGTCGGCATATAAGAGTTACAGCGGAAAAGAGGAATCGGGCAACCTTATAAAGCTGAACAAGCTCTGCAAGGAAAATGAGGAAAAGCTTAATAAGATAGGTATAACGTTTGATGATGCTTACTCAAAAATGTCTTTTGCGCCAGAGACCGACTTAACAACAGAGGAGTTCAAACAGGCATACAACGATTTATTCGGGGAAAATGCAGAATTTGGAAAAAAGGTTTCGGAATATGCCAAGAATGTATTTCAAAGTCTCATAAAACCAGATAAGATTGGCGTGTCAATAATTGATATATCCATATAAAGAAAGGGACTGTCGCAGAGACAGTCCTTTTTTCGTGTGCACACGGGCGAGCAAATGAAGTATGCCGTAATTTAGTAATTTTTCAGATGGTTTAGTTCCTCTGCGGCAATTGTTTTTTCAAGCCACTGGTAGCGGAACAGGGCATAGCCACTGTAACCGAGCTGCTTTGCGGTCACATATTGGTAGGCGAGGTTGGTGCTGCTTGTCGCCCATCCCTGATCGGTTTTGGAGCTTGTGCCGACTCTGTAGAGGGCAAGGCCGACGTACATGGGGAGCTGTTTTTTGTTTATCTGAACCCATGCGCTGCATCTGTCGGTAAACATTTGTTTGACGCCGCTGCTTGTCACATAGATGTCTGTCCAGTAGATCTGAGGCATGATGTAATCAATATATCCCGGAGCGGAGAGCCATGTGTCGATATCTGCGCCCTGCGTGCGCGCATTGTCAGGATTTCCTGCCGGACTGATTCCAAATGTGCAGGCGGGTTTTATGGACTTTATGGTCTGATACACCTGTGTGATTAAGGCATTGACGTTTGCCTTTCTGGTTGCAATATCCAGAGAATCTGCCATTCCGGACACATAGAAGTAATCGTCGAAGTGTATTCCATCTACATCGTAATTGCGCACGATTTCCTTGATGCCGTTCGTAATCAAGTCCTTTGTTTCTTTCCGCGCCGGGTCGAGAGCCAGACAGGTCTGACCGCCGGGCGCTTTGTATTTGATTGTGTATGGGAGAAACTGCTCATAATAGGATGTCGCCTTGAAGCTTGCTGTCGATTTATTGTCGCGGGAAAGCCGGTATGGGTTAATCCATGCTTCAAATTTCAGATTCTTTTCGTGGGCAAGCGCAACCATAATCTGCAACGGGTCATATTCTGGGGCGCTTCGGTCAGTGGAAAGGGACGCTGACCATGGATAATAGCTGGAGGGGTACATGGCGTCGCCCATAGCGCGGACATGTACGATTACAGTGTTCATGCCGTATTTGACCACGTTATCGTACATGGAGGAAAGCTTTTGGGTAAATTCTGCCGCATTTTTATCCCGCAGGGTTTCCTCAATATCCAGAAAGGAAATCCAGCAGGCTTTTTTGTCGGCAGCATTGGGGGCGGCTTTGGCGCGGAGCGCGGTGTATGGCAATATGGTTAGCAGCAGGACGGCTGCCAGCAAGGCAGACAGTATCTTTTTCGGTTCTATTTTCATCAAATATCATCTCCTTAATTGATTGTTGCGAATAGATTACATGTGCATTTTCCTGTAATCTTTTGGGGTAACCCCATATTTTTCTTTAAAAAGGGCATAGAAATGTGTGCGGTTTGTAAATTTCAGTCTGGTGGCTATGGCACTGATGGGCTCGCTGCTTTCAGTCAGGTATTGCGCCGCTTTTTTCAGGCAGAAAGTCATGCCGTAGTCATAAAGGCACATGTCGGTAAACTTGTTGACAATGCGGTTCAGGTAATCCCCGCTGTAGTGGAGCGCCTGCTCTAGCTCGGTTCGTGTCATGCGTCCGTCACTTGCCTCAAAAAGACGGGTAATACGCGCGAAGAGCAGAAAGTCACTGTTTTTATCAAGCCGGATGCTGGTGCAGTGGTATTGGCTGGGTGCGGACAGATAGGACAAAAAGGAACACAACAGACCACGGATTTGGTATGAGGCGCCAAAATCGGGGAACAAAAGTGTGTGTACCATGGCTTCTGTCATGGCGTGCAGGCGGGAGGCAGTCAGATGGTTCTGATATGCCGGAATAAAGTCAAGGTATGCCCGCTCGCCGAGGTTTATTAAATCCGCAGTGATAAAATGGTAAAGCGCACTCTCATAAATTCTTTTTTCTGCGGAAAAAAACGCATTTTGTGCACAGGAAAACAATTCTGTGACAAAATCAGGGGACAGGCCAATATACAGAACCCTGCATTGGGACTGATAGTGTTCCGCATGGCGCAGATTTCTGTTGATAAGGCAGCAGGAGCCTGCCGGATAAAGATAATCTTTTCCTTCTATTCGCTGGATAATGTTTCCTTCCAATACGATGACAAACTCAAAGTAATCATGAAAATGCGGGGCATTATTCACATAGGAGTAGTTCTTCTTGGCTAGGGTTTCCTGATACAGGACAGCTTTTTCGAATGAAAGTGTAACAATATTTACATAGTCTTCCGGTTTGCATCCGGCGCAGTATTCCAGCGTGAGCTGGAATGGCACACGCATATGGTAGTAACGGCTGAAATCACTTTCTCCGTTTTGGACTTTGATAGAGGAGTCGTTGCTGTCCAAAGCTTTCTGCATATCGAGTTTGATATCTTTTTCCATACTGTTCTCCGTTTTACGGCGGTTCCTTAAAGATGCTGCTTTCCCAGATCCTTTGTCGTCCCGCCATTTGCTTTTATCGTCATGCGCCATCCCATCTGGGCAGCCATTTTGTAGAGAAATCTAGGAAAGGCAATGGAAACATAGCGGTTTTCCTGTATTCTGCCGGCGCAGACTGCGTCTGCCATTGCACAAATTGCTTTGGAAACCGGAGCTTTTGGCCCGTGGCCATTTTCTGTTGTGGGCAGTTGCTGAATTGCGCCGCCTCCGCCCACGCCAATACCTCCGCTCCAAAGCAGACCCGCTTTTACGCACCAGTTTTGTAGGATGTGTAATGCGGGTTCTGCCTGAATGCCTTCATAGAAACCACAATTTACAATGGCATAGACATGTATTTTGCGATTCTGCCAGTCTGCGGCTTCCAGCTGCGTCAGGCATGACAGCAGATGCCCCGGAATCCCGTCCACATAGAGCGGGTATGCGAACACGAAGGCATCGGCGTTTTGCAGCTCTGCCAATTCATTCTCGGAAACAGATGTTTGATTGAAACTGTATTCTGCAATTTCCGGCTTGTCAGAGTCAGACACGTCGGTAATTCCGGTTATAGAATGAAGCAGGTCTGCCAACAAAGTGCCGCTGGTGCTGTGACTTTGTTTCGGACTGCCGTTTATCAGTGCTATTTTCATAAGGTTATGTCCTCCAGTTCTTTTTCTGCTTTGTAAAAACAGACTTTTTTGACCAGCCCGTCATAGTTATCCGCAATTGATGCGATGATGTTTTGTGCAGTTTGTTCTTCTGCCTGTGTAATGTCACCACCATAAAAGTATGCGGACAGGGAAATGACATTTTGATATCTGCGTTTATGGTGCATTTCTCCTTTTCGTATCACAAAATCCGGATGGATATAGGAGATTGCCCTGTCCAGTACCGTTTTCACGAATGGGCTTACACTGCCATAACAACACCGACTAATCAAAATAAGTTCGGAGCATTTGCCCATCTTGGCTCCTGTAGTTTCATATCCGTCGTGAATGACACACATTCCCGGTGTCTTAATCCAGCAGCCGAAGCATCCGATGCAGTGGTGGATGTTTCCGTGCGGCATGATGACCTTGTAATCGTCTTTGATGGAAAGATGCAGGGAAGTGTTAAAATTTTCAATGTCTGTAATAATTAATTTCATCGTTTTATTTCCTCCATATCTTAGATTACCATAAACATCTTCGGATTGCATTAAGCGCACATTAATTTTTTGAAAAAGTGGGAGCGCAGTTTTGCGGGCTTGGGACGTGTTAAGACGGGTAAAAATTTGATAATGATATACACGAACTGATGGAAGAACTGTCAAAGATAGTCATGCAGATAAAGAGTATTCGCAGTATACGAATGTTTTTTGGCTTTGCAAGAACCTTGAGGGAAAATGAAAAGAAGTAAAAGCCGAATGATAGCAACAGTAAATTTATACTTGACAGATTGATAAGACTATAGTAGTCTAAATGTAGATACTACTATAGTCTTATCAATTTTATATTGTCTTTTCAGCAAGAAACTACAACAATATTCATTTAAAAAGGAGAGAGACCCATATGACAAAATTGTTTGATTCCGAATTAAAGGTGATGAATGTCCTCTGGAAGGAGGGCGATGTTCCCGCAAAGCGGGTTGCGGACATATTGAACAAAGAGCTTGGCTGGAATAAGAATACGACCTACACACTGATTAAGCGCTGCATGAAAAAGGGGGCAGTTGAGCGGAATGAGCCGAATTTCATGTGCCGCGCGCTGATTTCGCAGGAGGAAGTGCAGGAGGCAGAAACCAATGAGCTGATTGACAAGGTTTATGACGGATCGGCTGACAAACTGTTTGCCGCGCTTCTCGGCAGAAAAAAATTGACTGCCGGACAAATTGAGCGCCTGAGACAGATTGTCGAGGAGGAAGAAGGCTGAATGCATATTTAATCTTTGGAGAGGAGGGAGAAAATGGGCATTGTACAGATGAGTTGTTCGGGAGCAGTCCTGATTCTGGCAGTTGTCGTTTTGCGCGCACTGACAATGAACCGCCTGCCAAAAGACACATTCCTTATTTTGTGGGGAATCGTGTTGGTGCGGCTGCTGGTGCCGTTTTCGGTGCCGTCAGGGCTTAGCGTGTACTCATGGATAGAGCAGAATATAGATTGGGAGCTGCCGGCTGAAGGAGATGTGGCGGCGCTTGATACGGTGATTTTCGACAAGGATGGAATAGGAACTAAGACATATGGCAAAAAAACTGACATAGACACATCAAGTCCAAATACTGCGGTAAGCAATGTGGCAATTGCAGACAACAAAAGTCTGGATATGGGTACAGGTATGGATACGGAAGACGTAAACAGCACCGTGCAGAATCGGACGACAAAAAATGACAATCGTGTCACAAATAAGACTGTGTGCAGCATTATCTGGTGTGTCGGAATGCTTGCCTGTATGGCATACTTTGCTGTGTCATATCTGCGCTGCCGATTTGAGTTTCAGATTTCGTTTCCGGTGGAATGTCCCTATGTAGAGCACTGGGTTAAAAAACATCGCCATCGTTTGGTTACCGTCAGGCAGTCCGACAAGATATCCACACCCCTGACCTACGGCATTTTTCATCCTGTGATTCTGATGCCGAAAAATACGGATTGGGAAAACACACAGCAGCTGCAGTATATCCTGATGCACGAATATATTCATATCTGCCGCGGTGACACGCTGACAAAGCTGTTCTGCACTTGTGCACTCTGCGTGCACTGGTTTAATCCGATGGTGTGGATAATGTATGTGCTTTTTAATCGGGATGTGGAAATTTCCTGCGATGAGCATGTAGTGCGGCGCTTCGGAGAGGACGCAAAGTCTGTTTACGCCAGAATGCTGATTCAGATGGAGGCACAGCGCAGCAATTTAATGGGATATTTGCCGTTCGGAAACGGTTTTTTGTTGAAAATAGGAGACAGTGCAATGCAGGAAAGGATTACAGCGATTATGAAAATCAAAAAGAAATCACTGCCTGTGGCGGTATTGGCAGCAGCGTTGGTTATCAGCGTTACAGCCGTATTTGCCACCTCCGCGGCAGGAAAAACGGAGAACCCTAAAACAGGGAAGGAAATACAAAAAAATACAGAACTTACAAAAGAGGAACGCCAGAAACTGCTTGCACTGCAGTTGGAAGGCTATGAGGCGATGCGTATTTCTGACTATCAGGAGAACGTGTGGAAACTTATCGACAATGAGGAATACAGAGATTTGCTGGAACGCATTTCTCAGGATGAAACCTTGTATGCGGTGTATGAGGGAAAAAGGGCGGCTGACAAGAAAACAATCGAGTTAATCACATTTTTTTATAATATTTTTGAGCCGCTCACAGCCGAAAAGTGGCAGACCAGAGATTTTAGCGGCTCTGCGGCGTCCGGATTTTCGAGTGCGTCAGATAATGCCATACTGGAATATACGGTGACGCTTACGATTCAGGACGCAGACCAGCTGACCATAGAGGAATACGACACTGTACGCCGGTACGTGACGGATGATTTAAAGCAGATTTTTCAGACACACAAATGGATGCCGACGGAGCTGCGCGACGAGGAGCTTATGCAGACATTACTTGACGAGGAGATTGACTGCATAAAAAGGGAATGGGAGAGTGAAAGACTTGCGATTGGGATAACGTATCATTATACTCCTTTGGGGGAACTGTCGATTGATGAGATGCAAGAATGGCAGCCGGAGCTTTTTGCGGATTGGGATAGCATGTATGCACCTTATGTGCCTTTCGGACTCACGTACAAATATGACCAGAGCATCGACGAATGCAGAATGTATTTTCAGGGAAAAGAAGTCCGCGCAATTTATGACACAGTGCAGAATTTGTTTCTCTCCGCACATCTCGGAGTTGGAGAGGGTATCTATGCCACAGACGCGATTGATCTTTATGTCGAATATGACGACGGGCATATTACCGGACTGCGGGAAGCTACGCCAGAGGAGATGGAGGAAGCCACAGAGAGACGCCGGGCGGTGACAGAATCATATAGGAATGGTCAGGAGTACACGTTTGACCGACTTCGGGAAGACGTACCTGCCACAGAGGAAGACTATCAAAGTCTCCTTGCACTGAAAACGCCTGACTATCGTTCCAAGACCATCGCAGCGTTTAACGAGGAGATGCTGGACTGGACAAATAACAATTTTGACAGGAAAGAGCGAATTTCCGTTGACAATTTCTATGAGGATTATCGTGTCATGCTGACCGAGGAGGAGAAGACATTTGCGGCAATCACGGCTCATTTTTCGGGAATGGAGAATGCGGCATATGTCAGGAGCATTCAGAAGAAGGAGCCAGTGTGTGACGTTGTGGAGAATGTTTCACTGCACAGCAGGCAGGAATTTGGTCAGGAAAGCAACCGCGCTGCGTGGTGTTCCCTGTACTATACTTTTTCCTATCATATTTCGGATAAGGAAAAAGTCCGCGTTGGCACGCGGGATGACTGTGTCGGCGGGATGATGGACAGTATACGCGGATTCTGGGAATCATCGACGGTTGACCAGCTCGTTCGGATGACAGAGGAACAAATGCTGGAAACACTTCATGCGATTGCGGAGAAATATAGCAGCCGCGATGTTACCATCACAATCCTTGACGACCAAGTCGCCTTTGAGACGATGGATGAGCGAATGCTTTATGCGTCAGAAAGAGAGGATACTGCTGAACAGGCGGGCTTACAGGACATAGACACTATCACGATAAACGGCAAAAAGTACTATATGATTGCTACGGAGTCGCAGCTTCGCTCGATTGGTGAATACGGGCTTGACAAAAATTATATGCAGCAAAATGACATTGAAATTTCTAACGAAGCATGGATACCAATAGGGACATCGGATAACCCGTTTACCGGCTCCTATAATGGAAATGGATTTAAAATCGTTGGTTTTTCCGACAGGCATTCTGATAACACGCTGTTTGGAAATGCAAGCAGCGCTGATTTGTATAACATCACGTTTTCCGACAGGAATGCGGGTAATATCCGCAATAAGAAAATTGTCTGCAAAAAGGAAAACGGATGCCGGATTTATGATATATTTTTTGAGTGATATGAAATGCAATTTGAAAACAGCTATCCGTTATGCGCAATAGCGGATAGCTGTGTAACATTATCTTGACGGCATCTGGAAACCGGTAAGTGCTTTGTTCAAATAGTCGTTGAAAGGTTTCATAATTTGGAAAAGCGCTGCCGCTTTTGCGACAAATGCTTCCCCATCACTCAGCGCCTCGTCCTCTAGCGGGTATTCCAGATACCAGCTCTTGAATTTCAGGTATTCTGCCTGCGGATGCCCCTTGTCATATCCCGCGGGCACATTCTTTAATGCAGTTCCCTGTACGGTGAAATGGTTTTCAAATGCAGGGGCATGTACAATTTTTTCCCACTCTTTTCCGTTTTGGGAAATGTAATCCCTTATCATGGTTGTCGCATCCTTAAACATGTCCGCAAACAGACCGCCGCCTAAAAAAGACTGTCCGCCGGGCTTTATCATGAGATAATATCCGACAGGGACGGGCAGCTTCCCCTGGGCAGATATATGGGCGCGGAACGCAGGATTATAGGGGGATTTGTCATGGCTGAAACGGGTGTCCCGGACAATCTTAAATGTAAGGTCTTTTGGATTATTGTGCAAGATACTGCTGTCGAACTTTCCGATTTCGAGCATCAACGCCTGTAATAAATTTTCAAATTCAGCATTGGCTTTTTTAAAGTCATCCTTGTTCGCATGATACCATTCGCGGTTATTATTCATGCTTAATGCCGATAAGTAATCCATAATCAATTGTGTATTCATAATTTATGTTCTCCTTTACGCGTTTTGGATAATGGAAAGCTGAGTAGAATCCAAAAATTCCTGTATGAGATGTTTCGTGCGCTCGGGGGACTCGTAGGGCTTGCAGAAAGAAAAGTCCTGTGACAAATCGTCAATATCCTCCATTGCATTTTTCACGTCCATCATGGTTTGGACGGGGATTTCCGTGGCGGTCATATAGTCTAGCTGCAGCGGGTTTATCCGATGGCTTTGTATCGCATAATTGACCCTGTCCCTGCATCTGCATCTGCCGCTGCCGTATTCTCCACAGTATTCTCCAAGAAAATCTGCCATTTTTTTGCGCACGCGGGAAAGCCGCTGCCGGTACGCCTCCGGAGTCATTTCCAGAATATCTGCGGCAATGCGGCTGTCAATCCGAAACATTGTGCCCAATATGAAAATGCATCTGCTCTCCACGTCGAGGCATTGCAGCATCACATTCGTACAGGATAATTTCAGTTCTTCAGCCAGAATATCTTTTTCTACATTCTGTGTCAAATCAGGGACATCCTGTATTTGGGCATGCTCGATGTCATCTCCATAATATGCAAAATTTAACGGGTACTTTGCGAACATGTGCTTTTTATAATTTTTCAGATGGTTTGCCGCAATGCAAAATACCCATGTTGTAAAGGAGCTGTCGCCCCTGAAAGAGGACAGGTGCGTAATCATTTTCAGCAGAATGTCCTGCGTGGCGTCCTCCGCATCCGCGAATGTTCCGAGCATGCGCAGTGACAAATTAAATACAATGTCCTGCACACCGGCAATAAGGGCTTCAAGAGCCTTTTTATCGCCCGCGGTAGCTTCACCCACCAACGCCTGTAGTTCTTCATTCGTTTTATGTTTCATAGATTTTTACCTCCTACTATATTAGACAACGTTTTCTAGTCTGTGTGACAGAGAAAAATATTTTTTTGGAACGGAAAGCTGCTGTTGCCAATTTTGTTCGGGGCTTCGCGACTGGCATATGGTGCGCAGATGCGACATTGTCACAGAAACAAGCTGTTGACAAAGGAAGAAAGTGGAGATTGGGAATCAGAACCAAATGCGAACGAATAGGGTTCATCGCTCAAAATGTGCTCCTGATATCCCAGTCGGCATCTCCATGTGGGCGGTCAGCTGCGCAGCCGCACGGCATATGGGCTAATTGGGCAACAGTCGTATCGTGCGTATAGATATAATCAAGGGAGACAATTCTTGCATCGCCCTCATCATGACAAGCGCCGCATAAGAATTGCCACATGCCATCATCCGCATCGTGGGAAACATGCAAAATAGGCGCGTTGTGTTCCAAAATATGATAGCAGGTAAGTATCGCTGTATTTGGGATGTCGTCAAACGGAAAGTTCATATCAATCTCCTATGCCGCCCTTGGGCGGTTTCAAATATCCAATGACAGGATTGCCTGTATATTTTCAACGAATGGTACTTTGTCCAAATAATGTACGATTTTTCTTATGTCTGCTGATATTGTACCGCTGCGATATGGCAGTCGCGGCAGATTTGGATATAGTGTGTTCCGCAGGTGGTCCAGTCCACGCCAAGCTGCGCCAGATGCATCATTTTCTTTCCGCATTCCGGGCAGACAGCGTAAGAGGCGTCATCAAGGAAGGCAGGCCTGCCGCCAATGGCGCAGCGCTCAAATTCATCGCAGTAACATTTCGGAACCATTTTTTTGGAGAGTACAAAGGGGGTGCGGTCATTCAAGTCCTCGTCTTCACAGAAATAGTCCTCGCCGTCCTCGTGGTGCAGGACAGTGCTTTCGCCGTCTTCCGTATATTTGCAGAATACAGTGCCTGACCAGGGTATGCAGCCCTCACAGTACTTAATCTTGATTTTCCCATGTAGTCCCAGAAAGGAAAGGCGCTCGTCACGACCGTCAAGAACCAGCACATTGACATAGCTGGATTCACAAAACGGACATTTTTCGTCCGCGGTACCGCCATAGACATTTTCTTCCGGCGCGGCATTCTCAGACTTTTCCAGTGCATAGCATTCATCGAAGAAAAGCTGTCTTTTTTTGCCGTCCTCAATGCACCATCCGCCCTCCTCGGCGTATTGATATGGTCCGACATACAACGTTTCGCGCCACGGTTTGGGTGCATCTTCCCATTTTTTGAAATATTCTGCGACAGTATCGTCTCCAGCCATGGCAAGCGCAACGAGATAATTGTTGACCAGATTTTTGTCCGGCTCGCCTTTGTCCAACAGCTCAATCAGCTTGTCCCGTATGTCTGCGGGGGTATCCTGATATAGAATACGCGGGTAAAAAATACCCGCCTCGAAGGCTGCCCGCGCAATATTCGGGTCTGAAATTCCCTGATTGCGGATTAAATCTTCGCATTTGCGACAGGAACAGCCATACTTTTCTTCCATTTGTTCTTCCGGTGTTTTTTTGAATTCTTTTTCCATTTGGATTCCCTCACTTTCAGTTTATAATAACGCTTTTTTAATAAGCGTTCCCATCACATAGGGCTTGAAGTATATCCTTGCATAGATGCCGATGCTTTACTTATAGATAACGGAAACTGTCATTTTCAAATATTATATAATATTTGTCAGGCGCTTACAATATCCCTTTCTTTCCTGTGTAGCCGCAGACAAAAATCGTGAAAGCGCAATCATCGGGTGTCCTCCCCGCTGGCATCTGCCTTGCTCATGAAAAATACAACGAAAAAGTAAGCGGCATAGAACAGTAAAGTACACACCAAAAATACACCAGTGTTTCGCAGCAAGGCATTGTGCATCGCAGGCGGCAAGAGTCCGTTGAGCTTTTGATTCAATAGCGGAACACAGATGAAAAGTATCAGCAAAGCAGGAATCATGGGCAGGGTCAGCCGGATTGCAGTTTGCTGCACCATAAGTGTTTGGATCTGCCTGCTGCTTTTTCCAATCCAGTGCAGGATTTGGTAGTGCTTGGCGTCCTGTCGGAATGCCATTATCTGCTGCAATGCCAGCATCGAAAAATAAATGACAGTAAACACGATGCAGATGCCGATTTGGGCAGTACCTAGCCATTGCTGTACACTTTGTTCAAAAAAACGCAAATTCGGCTGAAGCATGAACCGTCCTGTCATAAAAGAAAATGCGGAAAATAAGAAGCACATGCAAAAAACGGCATTGATAATAGCCTCTGTCTTGGAATGATGTGTGGCAGCAGCAGTGAGATAGAGCCTGTTTTTCCGATAAACGGATGCAGACAGCCGTTGACGGTACGCGGACAGCCATCGAAAAATCCATTGGTAAAAGGCAATGACACTGATTGTCAAAGGGATTATTATAATAGAAATAATACAGCTGGCATATATTTCTGACAAAAGGACAATACCGCCCACGCACCCGATTAGACCGACGAAACTGCACAGAAAGATGATTCCCCATCTTTTTGAACGTTTGCTCGGGTTCATTTCCTGACGGCTGCTTTTTGCCTGCATCAGTTCGTGTATTTGCAGCCTGCCCATTCGATTTTTCACGCGGAAGCCGCATATTATTTCGATAATGCAAAAACAGCAGAAGGTATCGGACATGCTTTTGCAGTAAAGAAACCCATAGGAAAATGTTTCTGGTGTGGACACACAAGTACAGAAGAAACCATAGCCGACAGTTGTTCCCACGAGCAAACAGAAAATGCCAATCAGCAGGATTTCGATTGAAAATAAGTTGGTCAAAGTTTTTTTTGGCATGCCTAGGAGCAGATAGCTTGCAAACTCTTTTGCCCGCTGCGTGAACATAAACGTGTCGATATACCCGACTAGGATGATCTGAACGACGGTGATGAGCAGGGGCAGGGAAACGGTCTGGAAATCAGCGAATCTCCCAGCCACTGCGATGCAGTTTGACAGTTCCATGACCGCCAGAAGAACTGTCATGGTCACAACATATAAGAGATAATTTTTAAAAGACCGTCTGGCATTACGGATTGACAGTTTCCAGTACATCATAGCTTTCTCCTTCTATCCACTCCATTTTTTTCAGTATATCTGCAAAAAAAGTCTGTTTACTTTTAGCGTCTCGATTCAGCGTGGCTTTGAGTTCGCCGTCGCGCATAAACAATATTCTGTCGCAGTGGCTTGCCGCCACGACATCATGTGTGACCATCAGGATTGTAGCGTGATAATCTCTGCACATCATGGAAAATGTGCCTAGCAGTTGTCTGGCAGCATGGGAGTCGAGCGCTCCAGTCGGCTCGTCCGCGAGAATCAGTTCCGGATTGACCACAAGCGCGCGGGCACAGGCACAGCGCTGCCGTTGTCCTCCCGACACCTCATGCGGAAATTTGTCCAGTATGGCAGTGATACCAAGTGCCTCGGAGATTTCCAGTATGGTCTGCGCGACGTGTTTTGCGGGGACGTTTTTTATGGTCATTGCCAGTGCAATATTTTCGTAAAGCGTTAGTGTATCGAGCAGATTGTATTCCTGAAAGACAAACCCTAAATGTCCGCGGCGGAAATCGGCAGCCTCATTTTCAGGCATATCCACAATACTCTGACCACCAATGGAGATTTTACCACTTGTCGGTTTGTCTATTGTGGCGATTATATTCAGCAGTGTTGTTTTTCCGGAACCGGAAGCCCCCATAATACCGACAAAGCTGCCGTGTGGAATCTGAAAGCTGACGTTATTGACCGCTAAGACTGCGTTTGCTTTTGTCTGATAGCGCTTTGAGACATTTTGTACGTCCAAAACTGTTTTGGCGACAGCCGACTGTGCTGTTGATACCTGCTTTTCCTGTCCCAGCCAGCTTGCGATGACACTCATTAAGACCTCATCCGCCTTTTCCTTTAAATTCTGCTCTGAAATGCATTCACCAGCAAACAGCTCGTTCAGCGTTATTTCTAATAGGACACATAGCGGCATAAACAAAGATAAGTCTGGCATAGAGCGTCCTGTTTCCCATTTTGAGACTGCTTTGTCCGTAACGCCAAGCTTTTCTGCTAGCTGGCTTTGCGTCCAGCCCTTTGCCTTTCGGCGTTCCGAAATAAAAGCGCCAATTTTGTCTTGATTCATCATGAAATCCTCCTGTCTGTTGTTTACTTCTATAAAAAGTATATCAGAACAGAACAAAAAGGGACACCTACCAGCGGTAGAGATATGGTTTCTGCAGTCATTTCTGTGCCTGTGGGATACCACAACAATATTGCCATAGGAAGGAAACAGAAAAATGTGTGGCATATGTTGACTTCTCCAAAGTAAAGTGATATATTTATCTCATAATGATATAAATATATCACTTTGCATGAAAACGTGGTATGAAGGAGGTTTACATGAACAAAAAAGCAAAAATTGTTGGGATGGGAATTATCTGTCTGCTGATGTTGATTGGGGCATCTTTGTATGCGGTTAAATTCAATGATTCCCGGCTCGTTGTTCCGATGGAGCAGCCATACGAATTTACAGTCAAAGACTTGCCGATGCACATTGCGGTCGGATGCATGGTTTTGTATGTGTTTTATCTGTGCGGGATAGGCTATCAAAAAGCAAAAGAGGATGCAGCAGCACATGTCACCAGAAGGATCAGTCCGAAACTTGGTATTATGGGATTGCTGGGATTTTTAGGATTGCTAGGATTTTACACATACAACGCAGAGGGAAGAGTTGCGCCGTTTCTGTTCTTTATGTTTTTTGGATTCTTTGGATTTTTTTATGAGGGAAAAATGTCAAATACGTTCATGGACGAGCGATACGTGGAAAATAAGCGCAGGGCACAACGAAAAGCGCATCGTATCGCGCAGGGCATTGTCTATATGACGCTGTTTTTTGTGGCAATGGCAGAGGGAAGAATTTTGGAAACGACGGATACAAGGCTGATAATTCTTGTGATCGCGGTAGCGTGTTCAATTGCGGTCGATATCTTTCTTGGCGAGTATTTGCTGTATCAGTATGACCATGAGGAATAATTTTAAAAAGTGAGGAATGGGGTATGCCGGATTTTGAGTGCAGATTAAAGAAATACAGGCAGCTAAAGGAGTTGACGCAGGAGGAGCTGGCAGTGCTGGTGGGGGTGCGAAGGGAGACGATTATGCGCCTTGAGAAAGCGCAGTACAATCCGTCGTTAAAGCTGGCGGTCGATCTATCGCGGGCAGTGGAAGCGCCCATTGAGGAGATTTTTATCTTTCCGAAGTGAGGTGCAGGAATATATTTCTTTTATACCTCATAAGGATTTTCATAGTCTGGGCAGAGGTGTGTCTCACTCCATGCCATCATGGTCTGTAGAACAGGAATAAAGCTCTGTCCAAGCGCAGTCAGAGAGTATTCTACTCTCGGTGGGATTTCCTGAAATACCTCACGGTGGAGGAAACCATCGCCCTCTAGCTCTCGAAGCTGTTTGGTGAGCGTGGACTGTGTAATCCCGTCAAGACGGCGCATCAGCTCACCGAACCGCTGGACTTTATAAAAGGATACATACCACAAAATCAAGATTTTCCACTTGCCGCCAATCACGGACTGAAGTTTGCTCATTGGCACACAGCGCGCAATCACATCATTATCACAAAACTTATTTTCTGCCATGGGGCTCACTTGACCTTTCTTCGAGAGTCACTGAACTTTAAATTGTTTATCAAACGCCAGTACCTGATTGCGGTTGCGGTCATCATCATAAATCTCCGATTCATAAAATTTCCCACCCTTTGCGTGAAACAGGTAATTTGAAATAAGTTCCATTCCCATGAAAGCCGGATTTTCGCAGATCATGAACCATCCAGTGTTCATACGGGCAGCCAATGCCGCCGCGCGCCACTCTTTCAGGGTAAGCAAATGCTGCTCTTGTCAGCGCTTCAACAAGTTGATAGTCTTTTTCTTGTTCGGTTCGGATGGAAATATTCATGAGGGTACCTATATCCTTTCATGCAAAGCGAAATGGTAGTCAAAATATGGTTGAAATCATTTTTCTAGTATGGTATAGTAAATGTAATGAAAGACATCTGCGCAAACAGATGCCTTTCGCGGAGCCTCACTCCAAAGGTGGAGCTTCCCGAGGTGGAACTTACCTCTCAGTGAGAGGCGCCCATCCTGCTGCTAACAGGGTGGGCATTATTTTTTTGTCTTTTTATCCTTATCGCAAAGATGAATGATAAAGGAAAGATGCACCTCCCTTCCTATGTAGTCCGGCGAACCGGTAGTATTGGCTCGGGAGGCTGCCACCCCTGTCATGGGTTCCGTAATGAAAATGGTAGCACAATCTGACGAAAAATACAACGGATTTTTGAATGGGCATTATTTTTTTGTCTTTTTATCCTTATCGCAAATATGAATGATAAGGGAAAGACACGTAAGAATGAAGCTGCCAAAGGTAAATAACAAAGTTAAAATACCAATGAGAATCGAAATAATTTCAAAAGCTGTCATCAATACGCACCTCCCTTCCTAAAGTTCTGTGCCAGTGGTGTGGGTAGAGCGGAAAAGGTATTTTTCTTAGGATCAGGGAACCAGCGGCAAAAATTTAACAAATTTGTTCCTTGTATTAAGAAATGTTTTTGGGTATACTAAAGATACATATGAAGAAAGAGGTGAGTTGTATGAGTCCAGCACAGCAGGTTTTGGATTATCGGAAAGAAATAGATGAAAACCAGAGGCAGATACGAGAAATGGTAATGGAAAGCTATCGGGACATTACTGCGGGCAAAGGTCGGGACTGCAACGAATTCTTTGATGAACTGGAGAAAAGGTATACCAATGAAAGAATATAAGGTGATCACCCTGCCGTTGGCAGAGGAGGACATTGCGGACCAGACGGACTACATCGCCTTTGAGCTGAAGTCTCCAGAAACTGCGGTCAATATGGTAAGAGGCTTTCGGAAGATAATAAACAGTCTCAGCCTGTTTCCTCAAAGTCATGAGCTGGATGAAGATGAAGAACTGGCAGGATATGGCATCAGGAAGACATATTATAAAAACTACAAAATCTATTTCATGATTGATGAAAGGGAGCAGACTGTGTACATATTGAGAGTTTTTCATATGCTGGTAGACAGCAAGGAAAAGATTTTAAGAATTTTCAGAGCATGAAGATAATAAAAGCCTTTAAGTTAAGCAGCTTGAAGGCTTTTATTATGATGATAATGTATAATGGAACCAACATTTATTTTTTACCCCCAATATGGAATTACCAATTGATATATCAATGCAACTGGAACTGATAATCCCAGTTCAATGACAAACTCTTTCGGTTTTCTATACAGGATAATTATGCCAATGAACCATGTAACAACTTCCATAAGATGATACACATAAAATCCTTGTGTGAGCGAAAATGCCTGTGCGAATAATACGCCAATAATTGCACTGGATATGATAATTGCAATAACGCCTTCTCCCTTTGCATACCAACATATATACGCCATAAAAAACGTCGCGAAAGAAATCATTACCCACATCATCATATAAGCTTTTGGCAAGAAGCCTAAGACATAATTACAGTAGAGATAATAGCCTGCCAACATACTGATAAAGAATAAGAAAGTGTTGATTGAAGCCCTCAAAGGCGATTTTGAATATATAGAAATACATGTTGCCAATAAAATCCATATCGCGAATCGGCCAAAATAGTTTCTAAGATCGAGTTGTTGTATCAACAATGGGAATATATTACTTGGTGAGCCATCAATCCATTTCTGTAATACGCCAAGCGCAAATCCAAACAGAATCACGCCTATGGTTACGATCATTTGCATTTTAAAAGAAACGCCTTTTTCGGGTGTTCTAATTTTTTCAAGAAATGACTTCAATTTTTCTACCTCAACTTTGTTTTTTTAATTTCCCCTGAGATAATCTTCCCACAGGGCATGATGAATCCCGATCAATGATGCTGTACATCGTGAAATAATGAGGGAAACAAAATCTATAGAGTATTATAACACATAATATACGGGAACTGGTAAACTGGTTGAAATTTTTCAAAAAACAATTTAAATCACTGCCGTTTCTCATTGACAATAGTATCCAAAAAGCTACTAAGAACAGAAAAAGACAGTACTTGAAAACGCATACGATTCCTTGTAAGGTATGAGAAAAGGAGGGATTGCTTATGCATTATACAGGAACAATATGGAGACCGCCGTATGAAGCGGCGTCTTTGCTCTTGGAGGTAACAGCGGGCTGCACGCATCATCAATGTAAATTCTGTACGCTTTATGCAGATTTGCCGTTTGCATTCAGAATGTCCCCGATGGAGGATATCGCGTCGGATTTAAAAGAAGCACAAGAACTGTACTGCCGTTTTCCCAAACGGAAACCGTCACGTACATTTCTGACAGGTGCAAATCCGTTTGTGCTGGATTACCAGAAGCTGATGGCAATTGCCACACAGATTCATTGCTATTTTCCAGAAATGAGCAGCATTGGCTGCTTTGCGCGGGTGACAGATGTGTCACTGAAAACAGACGAAGAACTTGCCGCGCTGCACAAAGCCGGATTTGATGGATTGACCATCGGGATTGAGACGGCGGATGATGAGGCACTAGAATTGATGAAAAAAGGATATCAGGCAGCGGACATCTTAACGCAGTGCAGCCGGCTTGACAAGGCGGGAATCGGATATTATTTCTTTTATCTGACAGGCATTTGCGGTGCAGGGCGCGGGGAGGCAGGCGCGCGGGCAACGGCAGCGGTCTGCAATCAGCTTCATCCAAGGATTGTCGGTGCCAATATGCTGACTGTCTATTCAGATTCTTTATTATATGAAGAAATCCAAAAGGGGAATTGGAAGGAGGAGGGCGAGACGGAAAAATATCGTGAAATGCGGACTTTGGTACAACATCTGGAAATTCCGACCGTGTTTGCGGCGTTGGGCGCGTCCAATGCATTTCAGATGTGGTATACATTGCCTGACGACAAGGAACGGCTGCTGGCATTTCTGGACGAGGTGATTCGGACGACCAATGAGGAGGAGCTGCGGCGCTACCGAGACAGCGTGCACCATTTATAATATCGTTTCGTTGTGCGCCTGATTTTCGAACGGCATGTTCCATTTCGAACTGATGCGCACAATTTGACAGTTGCCGCCGAAACAGTTCTTTACAAGTTGATATGATACGGCTAAAGCTTTAAGGAGGTGATGCATTTGCATTTTACGGGAAGGACTTGGCGTCCGCACTATGAGGCGGATTCCGTGATCATTCAGGCAACGTCCGGCTGTACTTATAATCAGTGCCGGTTCTGCAATCTTTATGCACAGACCCGTTCGGCGGAAACAGCCGCGAAAGCGGCGCATGGGTCGCGCGCGGGCTTTCGCATGTCCCCAATGGAGGAGTTTGAAGCGGATTTGGCGGAAATCAAGCAGTATCAGCCAAATGCACGGCGCGTATTCTGGACAGGCGCAAATCCCTTTGCCAATTCGGTGTCGAACTTTTATCCGGTCACTGCGTATCTGCCAAAGGAGCGGTCGTCGGTGCTCGGTGCATTACAGCACGTCATTGACACAGTGAGCGAGGAGGAAATGACAAAATACCGCAGGTCGCTGAAAGCGCTAGGATAGGTGATGATTTTGGGTTGTTTTTTACAGAAAGGCAGTATATAATTTTTACAACAAAAGAAAAGAAGATAAAGAGGAAAAGAAACATGAAACTTTGTATTGCAACCGCTCCATGCAGAGTCTGAGGGGACTGCATGGAGGAATCGCATCAAGCGGATATCCTCAGGCTTTGCTTCTGTTTTTCACATGACAAAAACGAAAAGGAGCAAAGAAATGAAAATTTTGAAGAATGAACTAAGAGACTTTCTGATGCTTTGGAGCACCCAGAGCATCTCCCAGCTTGGCAGCAGTATTACCGCATTTGCGCTGACATTATGGCTATATGAGAAGACAGGGTCTTCTCTAAGTACCGCCGCGCTCACCATCTGTTCCTATGTGCCGTATGTGCTGATGAGCATTTTTGCGGGCGCACTGACAGACCGGTTTAACAAAAAGAAAACAATGCTGGTCTGTGATGTGTTCGCGGCAGTCTGCACAGTGGTCATATTTGTATTGTTCCGGCTGAACCGTTTGATGGTATGGCATTTATATGTATTGAATGCAGTTTCGGGATTGATGAATACGGTGCAGCAGCCGGCTTCTGAAGTTGCCATGACGATCATTATCCCTGAAAAATATTATCAGAAAACAAGCGGACTTTGTTCGCTTTCAAGGTCGCTGCTGTCGATTTTAAATCCGCTGATTGCAACGGCGCTGTACGCGCTGGCAGGGCTGAACCTTGTCATTGCGGTCGATCTTGGGAGCTTTGCCATCGCATTTGTGACATTATTGTTTTTTATCAGAATCCCTGAAACAAAGGGTGTAGAAAGCGGAAGCGTCCTAAAGCTTGCAAAGGGAGGGATTCAATTTCTGCGAGAGAATCCCATGATTATGACACTGATTTTCTTTATGTCCGGTGTAAATTTGGTCGCATCTGCCTTCGATGCAACACTGCCCGGTTATGTGCTGCCCAATCCAAAGGGCGGCTTGTCGGTGCTTGGACTGGTTACATCCTGCGCCGGCATTGCCATGATTTTAGGCAGTCTGCTGGTCTCTATTCTGCCAAAACCAAAGGACAGAGTGCGGGTAATTTATTTGACGATGCTGTTTTCGCTAGGCACCGAAAATTTCCTGCTGGCATTTTCCAGAGAGCCAGTTTTATGGTGTATAGGTCAGCTGATTGGTTGGATACTTGTGCCGGTTATGAGTGCGAATCTGGATGTGATTCTCAGAACAAATATTCCGGTAGATTTGCAGGGGCGTGTGTACGCCTGCCGCAATACATTTCAATTTTTTACAATTCCAATCGGATTGTTTGCCGGCGGCTTTATGGTAGACAGGGTATGCGAACCGTTTATGAGCGCGTATGGTCATCTGCCCATGTTAAACGTATTGTTTGGCGCCGGCAAAGGTTCTGGCGCGGCACTCATGATGTTTCTTCTTGGTGTGAGTGGAAGTCTGATTTGCTTATTTACTGGGAAGAAGCTAAAGAAATATCATTATAATGAAACGTGATTGGTTGAATAGGGGCAGTCTTGCCCCTATTTTAAATTTCTATAAAAAAATGAACCGCAGCAAAAGTCGTGACGAATATAGAGTGAACGGGCAAGGGAGGTGATAAAAGTGAACGCAAGAGAGATTGAAAAATGTATTGATGCGTTCGGTACAGACATCTACAGATTCTGCCTAAAGCTCTGTGCGGACAAGGCGGATGCGGAGGACTTATATCAACAAACATTTCTAAAGGCGCTAGAAACGGAGTGGATACTTGACTGGGAGAGCAACCCGAAGGCATTGTTTTTCTCTCTGGCACATAATCTTTGGAAAAGCGACAGAAGAAAACAGGCGCGGCGGAGTACGATTGCTGGGAGATACCGCCCAATCTGTCGATGTAACAAATCTTTCCGAACCGCTGGAATACGCGCTGAATGAATTTGAGAATGGAAAAATTCGGATTAGGCTGCAAATCAATGGTGTGGAAAATACGGTTTCGGAAATTTACATTCAATAACCGGATAAAGGACGGAGGGGCATTAGAAACTACTGCCGGAAGCCGCTGCTATGCAGATGTCATGACAGTAAAATGTCAGGAATGAATTTTCAAACACGCGATAGAATAGAGCTACCAATTATACTGTTTTCATTGTATAATGAGTTCAGCGGACAAGGTCGCTTTTTTCGTAAGGATTTGGCAGCAAACTTATAATCCTAAGAAACGGACTTTGTGTGTCATTTCATTTTTAAAAGTTGTAAAGTGGTGTCAATATTAATTTTTTAAATTATGAAAAGAGGGATATAATCATGAGTGTAGTACATAAAGGCTGGAACTGGGAAACTATCCATTCGGAATCTTGGTTAGATGTGTCTGAAGAATTTTTGCCTGTAGCATTAAAATGGAAAGACAAATTTAAATCCATCTTAGATATCGGGGCAGGAATAGGCAGGCACTCTATTTTTTTTGCAGAGAACGGTTTTGATGTCAGCGCGATTGACATATCAGAAAGCAGTGTGGAAATAATTGCAAAAGAAGCAAAAAATAGAAATTTGAAAATTGATGTTCGTATTGCCGATATGATAGGCCTGCGAATGGAGTAAACGATATTTGGACTGCCTGTTTGCTGAGATGAATGAAAAAAGACGCAAATCGTGATACAATCAAAATGGCAAGAGGATAGAATGAATGGGAAAAGCTGATTTTGGAGGGGATCATGTTGAAAAAGAACATATGCTGTATATTGGCTGAAGGAATCATCATCATGGGGCTATGCTGTTCGTGCGCTGACAGTCAGAATGCGGAAGAGACTGAAAAGATATCAGAAGGAGTGACGATAGAGACTGACATACCGGACACAGCGAATGCAGCAGTAGGGGATACGGCAGATTTGGTTATTACCCCTGATTTGAACGGAAATGGGATTCCCGAGGAAGTGCGCCTGATAGAGATGGATGACGGACAGGGGCTGCAGCTCGAAATTTGGGAGAATGACGAGCTGATTGACCGTGAAGCTGGACATTTTGCACATACAGGATGGACGAGTATTTTCCTGTGTACCTTGGATGGCAAGGATTACCTTCTGCGATATCACCCAACGATGTATCAGGGCGTTGGCATGTACGACTATGCGCTTTCCACTCTGACGGACAACGAGGAGACAGTAGTACAGCAAAGCAGCGTTACGTTTGACATCAATTTTGGCTCTCCCGTTCACAACGGTTTTGAACCAGAGGAAATTGCCGCTTTTATGGACGAGATTAACATACTTCTCTCCAACAGCGTTGAGCTGCTCAATACCGACAGCGATTTGCAGCAAACTTTCCGGAAAGAGGGACGGCTTTTTGACAGCCTTTGGTGGCTGGACGGTCAAGAACCAGTGTTTACAAGGGATCAGAATAAATCTATGCTGGAGAATCTATTGCATTTTCGGACTGCAATGACAGCGGCTGCGGATTCAGCCGTGATAGAAGAACTGGATGCGCTACCCATCACGGAACCTTTGGAACTGTTCTTTTACAGTGGCGCGGGGGGATGGCGGACTTCTCTTACGTTAAACCCGAACGGAAGTTTTTCGGGCGACTATGCGGATGCTGACGGGGATATGATTTATGTCTGCCAATTTCATGGGCAGTTTGGGAATGTCGGAAAACTCACAGAGGCTTCTTGGATGATGACGCTCGAAGAGCTTGTGCTTGACACCGGTCATGAGATTGGCGAAGAATGGGTTTTGACAGAAGATGGTCACACAACCCACTATGTTGCCAGTGAGCCGTATGGCCTTGACCGCGCTGATTGGACAGCACTCAAGACAGGTGCGCAGTTTATCCTCTATAGCCCGAATGCCACCGGACACGAGCCAGGGACGGAGCTCTACGGTGCATGGGAGTTTCAGTCTTGGATGCATAACCGTAAGGAGTTTCTCGGTGAGGAGGACAAACTAGGCTGCTGGGGACTGCAAAATATGGAGTCAGGGCGGGGGTTTTTTGAGGATGCCTGACAAAATTGTCTGGAATGAAACCGGAATTGTATGTTATAATGAGAGTACACAGAAGAAATCGTGCAGTAAATCCTTGCGTCTTTAAGGAGTCGATGAAAAATGATGCACTAAATACTGATGAAGGGCAGAAGGGATACGGCGTTGGAGATTGAAAATAGAACACAGTGGCATCCTGCATTTTGCAGTACAATGGAATTGGAACTGCTGGAAAATGAGAAGGGACTAATTTATGACCCAGAGTATTATTTAAGTAGAGAGCCGTTGCGTATTGATTTACTTGTCATTAAGAAGAAACCAGAAGAGGTTATTTAAAACGAAATCGGTTCATTTTTCCTTGGACACAATATAGTAGAGTATAAGTCGCCGGACGACAGCATTAATATTGATACGTTTTATAAGGTGCTATCTTATGCTCGCTTGTACAAAGCAGATACAGGTGCGGTGGACGAGATTTTGGACACAGATATCACAGTTTCACTGATTCGTGAGCAAAAACCTGTGAAACTACTTGGACAACTGGAAAAGAAATATCAGGTTCGGCGGGAAGGGAATGGAATTTATCGTATATATGGCATGATTTTCCCGATGCAGGTTATTGTGACAAAGGAACTTGAAGAAAACAGGCATGTTTGGCTAAAGGCACTGACACGCAGCATGGACATCTCGCAGGCAGAGCGGCTCTTGGACAGTTATGACAGACTGGAAGGGGAGAAGGAGCGCGAAAAGGCGGGGGTGGTTGTGAATCTTGTGTCAGATATCAACAACGAAATATTTGAAAAAATTGTTATCGGAGGTGATAGGATGAGCGAAGCATTAAAGAGGATGGTTTTGCCGGAACTAGGTGAACTCAAAAATTTGCTGGCGGATAAGGACGCGGAGTTAGCGGATAAGGACGCGGAAATTGCAGATAAGAATGCGAAGCTGGCAGACAAGGACGCGGAGATTGCTGCGTTGAAGCGTATGCTGGCTGAAAGAGATACAGACAGGTGAAAACATAAACGAGCCAGATGCGTGTATTTGGGTATTGCGGTGCAGTATGACATATTTGGAGACAGATAACGAACACATATTCTTAGTAAGCGGAATGCTGCATAGAACTTTCATGAATGTATAATGAAACGCAAATGAAATAGCGTGTCTTTTAGGATGGCGCCGGAATCCATGGGAGGTTTTGCGCGGTAATAAAGTGACTGAGGTGACGAAAAATGAAAAATAGAATCATAACTTACCGTCAGCGTATTGATGCGCTGCTGGCACACCCGCCAGCCGATACAGACTGGGATGCTGTTATGCATGAACATCTGACACAAGTATCATTTTTTCAGCATGAGCGGCTGATACACCTGATTGTGACAATCACGTTTGCACTGCTGACAATGGTGGCGCTGGCAGTTTACTGCATCGCTGAATATATGCCGATGCTGGCGATGATCGGACTGCTTTTGATATTGCTTGTTCCATATATCGGGCATTACTACACACTGGAAAACGAAGTCCAGAAAATGTACGGACAGTATGATTTTATTTTGCAAAATTTAATAAAGAGTAAGAAAGGGTAACAGTTCAGCCCAGGACTTTGCACTGGCTGCAAAGTCCGTGAAATAACATATAGGTAGAGATGCATCAAGCCACCACGAAGTGGTTTTGCATGGCTTGATGCCTGTAACGGGAAGCCGAAGGCTGAACTGTTACAAGAAAGGAGAAAAAGCTACGCGACACGGTCATTAGACGAGTGTAAGAAGCCGAATAATAATTTTTACATAAAAATAGTAGGAGGATAAAATGAATAAAATAGGAATTATCGGAGCAATGGAGCTTGAGGTAGCAGCGTTAAAATCAAAGATGGAGCTGAAAAATGTCGTGGATAAGGCTGGCATGAAGTTCCATGAAGGTGTACTGAACGGAAAGGATGTTGTCATTGTCCAGTGTGGCATCGGAAAAGTGAATGCGGGAATTTGCGTGCAGATTCTGGCGGATTTATTTGATGTGGACGCCGTGATAAACACAGGTGTTGCCGGCTCCCTGCGCGCTGAAATCAATATTGGTGATATTGTGGTCTCCACAGACGCCTGTGAACATGACATGGATGTCAGTCCGCTTGGCTATGAGCCGGGTATCATTCCCCAGATGGAGACTTCCTTTTTCAAGGCGGACAGAACGCTTGCCGAGGCGGCAATTGCAGTGTGCCGCGAGGTCAATCCTGAGATTGGAGTGTATGAAGGACGCGTAGTCAGCGGAGACCAGTTTATTTCGGACGGCACAGTGAAGGACAGGCTGATTCGGCAGTTTGACGGTTCCTGCGCAGAGATGGAGGGTGCAGCAATCGCACACGCGGCGTTCTTGAACAGGCTGCCATATGTGGTGCTCCGTGCAATTTCGGACAAGGCGGACGGCAGTGCGCACATGGACTATCCGGAGTTTGAGCGCGCGGCGGCGGCACACTGTGCAAGGCTGGTGGAAAATCTCGTTGTGCGGCTGTAATAGGCATAGGCAGTATAAAAGCATGGCGTGAAAGGCAGAGGGAAGTGTACTTTTTTTGCTGAATGCGGAGGGGAAAATATGATTTGGGATAGCGTATCGGGAATATATGATTTTGCGGAAACGATATATAACGGAAAGGTTTATCAAGGTCTTGGCAAAATTGTGGCGGCGCAGATTCAACAGGACGATCTCGTGCTCGAATGTGCCTGTGGGACGGGGGCTATCAGCAAGTACATTGCTCCGAGATGCAGACATCTGACGGCAACGGATTTTTCCAGAGGAATGCTGCGGCAGACTGCAAAAAACTGCCAAAGATATGGCAATATAACAATCAGGCGCGCTGACCTGACACGGCTAAAGTGCCGCGACAACAAATATGATAAAGTCGTCGCGGGCAATGTGATTCATCTGCTCGACAAGCCTTATGACGCAGTAAAAGAACTGGAACGTGTGTGCAAAACAGGCGGAAAAATCATTATTCCGACTTATATCAATGCAGACAGCGGCGTCAATCAGCTGGCGGTGCGCTTGCTTGAGCTGGGAGGGGTTCCTTTTAAGCGTCAGTTTGATATGGATTCCTACCGAAAGTTCTTTGAGGAGGCAGGCTACAAACAGGTTGAATATAGGGTTATCGAAGGAAGGATGCCCTGTGCGGTCGCGATGATTACGAAACGGAAAGGAGATTACAATGGATGAATTTAAGCCTGTAGGTACGGCGAAGGAATTGTAAACATGAAAACACGTATATCAAAACGGAGGATCAAAGTATGGGAATACATTTTGGCGTGGACTATTATCCGGAGCACTGGCCGAGGGAGCGCTGGGAGACTGACGCGCGTCTGATGAAGGAAATGGGCGTACAGGTTGTGCGCATGGCAGAATTCTCATGGTTCAAAATGGAGCCTGCAGAGGGCGAATTTCATTTTGAGTGGCTCGAAGAAGCAGTGGCGCTTCTCGACAGTTATGGCATCAAATCCATTCTCGGTACGCCGACAGCGGCACCTCCGGCGTGGATAATACAGAAAAATCCTGAGATTCAGCCTATTGACAGGCAGGGAAGACGAAGGCATTTTGGCGGCAGGCATCACGACTGTCAGTCCAATCCGGCCTACCGCGTGCATATACGCAGATTTGTGACTGCGCTTGCCAAACGGTTTGCTGACAATTCGGGTGTTATTGGATGGCAGATTGACAATGAGCTTGGCAATTCGCATGGGGACTTGTGTATGTGCAATTCCTGCAAGCGGTTGTTCCAGAAGTGGCTGGGCAGAAAATACGGAACGATTGAAGCTCTGAATCAGGCGTGGGGAACGGCATTTTGGAGTCAGGGCTACAATAGTTTTGAGCAGATTGGAACGCCGCTGATAACAGCAGTGGGCGAGAATCCTTCTGCGATGCTTGACTGGAAGTGCTACTGTTCGGATTTAATTGTCAACTTTGCGGACTGGCAGGCGGAAATTATACGGGAAAACTGTCCCAACCATTTTATCACGCACAATTTTATGTGTTTTGATAATAAGGTGGATTACTATGATTTGGCGGGACTGCTGGATTTCGTGTCAAATGACATCTATCCGGCAGGGCACTGGCAGAAGCAGCCGCACCAGCCGGACAATGAGCTTGCGGCGTGTCATGACGTGATTCGCGGTTACAAGAAAAAACCGTTTTGGATGATGGAGCAGCAGTCGGGCATGGCAGGCTGGGAAATCATGGGCAGGGCGTTGGAACCGGGACAGATGTCGGCATGGGCGATGCAGTCTGTCGCACACGGGGCTGATGCGGTTGTCTTTTTCCGCTGGAGAACGTGCGCGATGGGAACGGAGCAATACTGGCACGGCATTCTGGGGCACAGCGGCAACCCGGGCAGAATCTACAATGAGGCGAAAAAAATGACAGAGACGTTTACAAAATATATGGAGGATTTCGAGGGCAGCATGCCTCGCCCCGAGGTTGCAATCGTGCATAGCTTCCGGCAGAATTACGCGTTTGATATCCAGCCCAACCACCCACAGCTGCGCTATGTGGAGCAGCTGCAAAAGTACTATAAGGCTTTATATGATAAGAAAATACCGGCTGATTTCGTGCAGGACATGGATGACTTGTCACAGTACAAGCTAGTGATTGCGCCTCTCCAATATCTGATGACGCCGGAGCTTGAACAGCACTATATGGATTATGTAGCGGGCGGAGGAAATCTGATACTGACGATGCGCACCGGCGTCAAGGACGCGACGAACCTTTGCATGACAGACCGTGAGTTACCGGGACGGCTCGGCGAGCTGTGCGGTATCGAAATACCGGAGTACGACTGCCTGCTCGAGACGACGGGAGGCGTGCTCTACGGTAAAAAGGAATATGAGATTGAAAAGTGGTGCGACATTATAACATTAAAGGGTGCAAGCCAGATCGCAGAGTACTCCACAGGCTTTTACAAGCAGACACCCGCCATCACGGAAAACAAGTATGGCAGCGGCACCGCATGGTATATCGGAACCGAGCCGGGTGAGGAGCTTATGGAGGACATTATGACGTATATCACCCGCATCTGTGAGATTGAGACGCTTGGCACTGCCGCGGACGGCGTGGAGATGATGACACGCACGCACGACGAAAAAGTATGGTTGTTTGTCATCAACCACACTGCCGATGAGCAAGTGTACCATCTTCACGGAACGTACACGCTCCTTGAAGGAGGGCGCGCAGAGTTTTTACAACCCTATGAGGTGCAGCTTTTTGAAGGGTATAAGCGCCGCAAATAAAAGAGAATAAAAATTACCGGATGACGTCAATAAACACATCATTCAGTGCGCCCCAGTCTGCCGTGCGGTCGTCGTGCATTGCATCAATAGCTTCCTTATAGTAGTCAAGCTCTTGCACAATGTATGCGTTCAGCGCGTCAATCCGGGGCGCTTTTTCGGATTCCGACATCTGTATTTTGGCTTTCAGCAGCCTATGGACAATCTCCTTGAGTTCCGGCGCTAACATTTGGTCGGCAAGCTCCTGAAATAGAACAGGGGGCGGACAGGATTTTTCCGCAATCCACTTGCAAGCCAGAATCGGGCGCAGTACATAGAAATATTTCTTGTATTTTACAAGAACTTCGGTCAGATAATCATGATAGTTTTTCCGCGCAGTGCCATAATAGTGGTACATTGATGACTTGCAGGAGAAATAGTGATGTGCCACCGCATAGATTTTCTGCCATTCAGGTGTTGTATAATAGACAATCGGTGCGCCTGCCCACTCGAAAAGTGTTGCATTGGATTTGTGGAAGTGCTGTAAAGCCTTCGACAAATCCCAGCCGTTGATGTCGAGTGTCTCATCAAGCTCCCATTCGATAAAGTCCTGTTTGGGCTGCAATTCCAGATAATGATTCCGCGGGCGCACATAGATGAAACGCACATCGTAATCGCTGTCCGGTGACTCAAAACCCCATGCACGGCTGCCGGATTCAACGGCGTGGAGTATTTTTACATGCTCTGCTGTTTCAATTTCATTTAACTTTTGCAGAATAAGATGTTCTATCGAACCTTCATAATCTTTATATTTCATCGCGTATCACCCTTTCATTAACTGCCATTACATACGCCTGCACGCGCTCCATATCCGGCTCGTCGGGGAGGGAGGTATGCGCCGCGGCAGCGTCTAGTTTCCGTTCGTAGTCGTTTAACAGCTCGTAAAATTCCTCTCGAAAGCTACCGTCTGCTTTCTGGTATCTGCCGTTTCGGATTTCTAATAGAAGCTCGTGCTCCTCCTTGCGGTAGGTACGGATTTCACCCTTTTCCAGAATATCAACCGCCATCATAAAAAGCCGTATCAAATGCATGGCGTGTTTGTTCAGGTGGTTGTTGTCTTTCTTGCGGTTGCGTTTTCCGAGCTTGTCATAGTCCTTGACAATATTGTTCATCTCGTTCCAGATATTTTTGTAGTCGCGCAGCGGATAGTGCGAGAGGTTTGCGTCGACATAAATTTCCGTATCGAAATCGGGATTGACTGCCTTGTCTGTATAAATGTGGATTGCACCATTTTCAAAATGTTCATACCGCTTGCGGAAATCATACATTGCATTTTTGACCGAGTTGAAAATGTGCTGCTCTTTTTCGCTTTGCGGGTAGGCGTCTCTCGCCAGCGCATTCTGCAGGCGCCGCAGCTGGGCATCCGCGTAGCCGCCAAAGGAGTGAATTGCGCGCTTTGACAGAAACAGGTGCGCATTGTCAATCAGTTCCTGTCCGAGCGGGTGCAGATACAGGTAATGCTCCTGATTCAGGCCGAGCAGTTCTACTGTGTTTGGATTGCAGCTTAAGAGTAGTGTAATCATTTTCATAAAGCTGTAGATGGTGGTGTCGGTCTGCGTGTCCACATACTGCTCGAAATGGGTTAGACCAATGAGGTCGGATTTCCTGTTGAGCGTCACGCCTCTGACATCAATGTCACTTTTTTCATTGTTCGTCCCATAAGAATAGCTTCCTGACAGCCCGAGCAGAATCACATGTCTGCCCAGGTGCTCGTCGGACTGTATAAAATTGTATTCCTCGGATTTTAAAAGTTCAGAATCAATCATATTACACCTCACTTTACTATCTGTATCACATCTTTATAGTATTTTGCCAAACAAGACCTGTTACGAACAGTTCCGTAACAGCACACTGCATTCAAATACGCCATTATTGGCAGTAAAGTGTACATCTCCATTGTATTTCTCGACAATATTTAAAATGCTTTCCACGCCAATGCCCTCATGGTCTTTTGCCTGCGGAATGCCATTGTAGAAGCGGATATCGTCTATGCAGCTGTTCTCGCACTTGAGGAGAATCATAGAATTTTTCTGTTGTGCGACAATCTTGATTTTGCGTGGTTTGAGAGTCTGCGCGCAGCCGTGTACTGCATTTTCCAGTATATTTGAAAAGAGACACACCAAATCGACATCCGACACGCAGAGGGTTTTGTCAAGGCGGATATCGGCATTCATCTCAATGTCACTTTGCTGCGCCTTTCGCATATAAGCGGAAATAAGACTGTTTACAGCATAATTTTTGCTGAATTTCCTGTCAAGTTTTTCATTCTCAATCCGTTCATATTCTGTGAGATATTTGAGAATTCCTTCGTAATCCTGCCGTTCGGCAAGCTCCATTATGACCATATTGTGATGCCGGAAATCATGGAGTGACTGCCTTGCGCTGCGCTCGATCTTTTCATAAGCCTCCATCTGTGCCATCAGGAGCTGCTCGTGCATTTGCATCAGGCGGATCTGATGTGCGTGATTTGCCTGTGCCATAAAATAAAACAGCAGCATATGTACAATCACCATAAACAAATAGCACAGTGTCATTGTGAAAATGTGGCTCGCATTTTTGACCTTGTGATATTCGTTGTAAAGAAGCAAAAAGGTCATCATGACAAAGGTAAGGCAGGAAATACATGTAATCATGCCGTATCCGCTCTGCATCTGACGATAGATATAAAGCAGCTTTTTTCTGAAAAAACGGCAGTACAGAAACAGGAAAAATAAGTTGAGACCAAAGCGCAGCCCCCAGACGGCATAACTTCCGGCACCTACACCACTTTGCGTAACCAGTGAAATAAGCCCATAGATAAATGTCCACAGACAGTAGTAGGCAGAAATTAAGAACACAGCCTTTTTTGGGTTGGAGGCGGAGAGTAGAAACAAAAATACGCTGCCAAACACAATGGCGGTCAGCAGATAGGCGCCGAGAAAAAATACCACCCTAGGCAGTCCAGGATGCGCGGCAATCAAGAAAAAAGACTGGAGAAAAATTCCGGTAGAAACAGTAATCAGCAGTGTTTTTCTTTTGCCATGGCGCGGTTCTAATACAAGGTTATTAAACCAGATAACATGAAAGATATTGTTGATGATGTTGGTAATCAATGCCTCGTACATTTATGGGCTCCTTTGTGAATAAGCTGCGTCTCATTTCATATTTTGGTTGCGTTTCATGATATAATAATATAATATAATGCATGAAAGTGAAAGTAAAATTAAATTTAAAATTGTTAAATGGCGGTTACTGTTCAGACGTCCGCCAAGGTAGTTGGAATCATGTGCCAAAATGCTCGCCTTTTGGCATTTGAAACCTCTCTTTTTGGTGCATGGATTAAGAGGAATACAGAAGAAAGATACGGTAAAATCAGATTGTACATGAAACAGGAGGAACTTGAAATGGAATGGGTCGAGCGGTTAAACCAGAGTATTCGTTATATTGAGGAACATTTGTCATGTGAGATTGCATATGAGCAGCTTGGAAAAATAGCGTGCTGTTCTGCATACCACTATCAGCGGATGTTCACATACATGGCGGGTGTTCCGCTGTCGGAATATATACGCAGGCGGCGCATGTCGCTCGCGGCAGTGGATTTGCAGGGCAGTGACGCAAAAGTCATAGAGATAGCAGCAAAGTATGGCTATAGCTCACCAACCGCATTTAACAGAGCCTTTCAGAGCGTGCACGGCGTTGCGCCATCCGCACTGCGCAGCGAAGGCATTGCGGTAAAATCCTATCCGCCCATAACATTTCACATTTCCGTGAAAGGAGCAGAAGAATTGAATTATCGTATTGAAACAAAAGAAGCAATCCGCATCGTGGGGGTATCCTGCCCGCTCGAAAAAGAGATTGAGAAAAACTTTGCAGTGGTGCCCCAAATGTGGCAGAATGCTGCTGCAAATGGCACAGTGGAAAAGCTGGCAGAAATGATGGACACGCCGCCTATGGGACTTCTGGGCGTAAGTGTATGTAACGGGACAGACCAATGGAAATATTTTATTGCAGTTTCAACGACAAAACAATGCGGCAGCTTTGAGGAGTACACAATACCGGCTGCAATGTGGGCAGTATTTTCGGGAGAGGGGACAAACATGTCCATTCAGGAGCTGGAACAGCGCATTGTGACAGAGTGGCTGCCGACATCCGGATATGAGTACGGCAATGCGCCTGATATTGAAGTATACATCAGTCCGGATCCGCAGAACGCAAAGTATGAGGTATGGATTCCTGTGGTAAAAAGGTAGGCAGAAAGAACATAAGGGGGCAATTGCCCCCTTGTAAAGTTACCCTTCCACACCATAAGATTGTATTTTCCAGACACCTTCCTGTTTGATGAATCGAAAAGATATGTACAGAAACATATCGTCATAGTTACTGTCTCTGAACGCCAAAGAAACAGTTGCATATTGTCCGTCTTCCATTACTTTATCGTCCGTATCGGACAGTCCTTTTACAGTTAAATCGCTTATTATTCCAGTACCTTCATAGGTATCAATCTCACCTTCAAACGTATCTGCGAGTAATTTTTGAACAGCGTCAGCATTGCCCTCAAAGTATGCTTCCGCGAACATATTCACAGCCGTTTTGATATTTTCACAATCTTCGGCACTTAGAGATTCATTTTGAGAACCGTTGGCTTTTGCATCCTCAGCTGCGGATGACAAAGCGAACGTGTCTGCAATCACAGGAAGCTCCCGTCCCCAGCCTTCAGCGGATTCAGCCGGATAGCAATAGAATATTCCCCATATGTCATTCTCAAAATCTTTTAATGCGACATGGTATATCAGGTCTCCGTCCTGCTTCCATCTTTCATTCTGGTGTGTCTCATATCCCATGTCTGCCAAATTTTTTGCAACGGAATCAAACGATTCGCCCTCGAAATGTGTTACCCAGAGTCCAACGTGTTCATTTACTGCTGCGTTCCATAAATCCGGACCGGATGCCTTCCACTCATCAATGGGCAGAAAGATGGAATATCCGTCCCCCACTGTAAGCACAGCCTGCTTTTGCTCCTGCTCCCCTTCCTTGGAAAATGTGAGCATTGTTGTACCGTCCGATACGCTGTCGTCAGTAGAAGTATCATTAAGCAGTATTTGCTCCGGCTCATCGGCTTCTTTTTCTGGCTGGTCAGGCATATTTTCATCCTTCTGCTTTTCGCTGTCCTTTCTTTCATCAACTGTTTTTGCAGCATTTTGTTTTGCATTGTCTTCTTTTGCGACGGAACAGCCTACAAGAGTCCCAAGGATGACAGTGAAAGCCATTGCACAAAGAAATATAAAAACACCGTTCTTTTTTCTGTTTTTTGCCAAAATATTTCTAAAACGCTTTTTCATAATTTTCTTTCCTCCGTAAAATTGCGTGGACAGAGCAGTCCTTTTGGCACATTGCTTATGGAGCATCGACAGTAATGTTTCGGTGTAAGCCTTCCGCACGGTTTCGCCTGCACCTTGCGTGACGCGTTCATCACAGGATAGCTCCATATCAATTGCGGCTTCTTTCTGCATTATCCATATGAAGGGATTGAACCAATGGACGGCATTGGCTGTTACGAAAAGCAGTTTCCAATAGAGGTCTCCCCGCTTCAAATGAACCAGCTCATGTTTCAAAATGAAAAATAGCTCCTCTGAGCTGTACCGCTCATTCGGCAAAACGACAATGGGATTCAAAAAGCCTATAATCATGGGGCTTCCGGCTTCGGGGGATTCCATTACCTTGACTGTGCGCACAATCTGCAATTCACGTTTTATTTCGCATACCTGACGCAATATGTGTGCATCCGCAATATTTTTGCCCCTTTTCATCACCCCACGCTTATAGCAGCAGTAGCTGATGAAATGTACAGATAGAAAAAGAATGCTGCCTGTCATCCATACATAAGCCACCATATCAAGCATGGTAATACCTGTACTGCCTTTTCCGGACTGCAAGGTGCTCTGCATTACAATCGGAGCGGTCATCTGCTCTGGTATTTCAACAATAATCCGACCTGACGGTGTTGTCTCACCAGTCGGAGCGCCGATATTTTTTTCTGGTTTCGACGGATTCTGCGTTCCGGCTTTTGACATCATGTCTGTAACGTGCTGTCCATTTAGTCCGTGAAAAGGGACGAGAAGCCGCAATGCGAGAAAAATCCAAATGAGATATTTCCACCTTGAAGCATACCGCCTGTTTAAAAGTGGTGAGAGTAAAATCAACACAATCACCATGAAACTAATTGAGATAGAAATGCCAAAAAGGGATAAAAATAAATTTGTCATCATTCATCCTCCAGATTGTCTAAGAAACTTCTAAGCTCTTCAATATCAGAGTCCTTTATCGCTTTGTCGCTGTATAGTGTAGCAATCATATTTTGTATGGAATTGTTGTATAGTTTTTCGAGAAAATGCCGGCTTGCGCCCGCCTTATAGGCATTTTCCGAAATAACCGAAGTGTATAGATTGCTTCCTGTTGAGCGGTCACAGCAGACAAATCCCTTGTCTGCCAGTCTTGTTAATGATGTCATCAGTGTGGAAAGCTGCCATTGTCTCCGTCCCTGTAACTCCTTTAAAATATAGTTTGAAGTTACGGGGACTTCACTATTCCAGATTACCTGCATAATTTCGAGTTCGGCTTCTCCAAGTTTTTTTTGAATAATTCCCATATAAATCCTCCATGCTGCCATTGGCGCTCAAATAGAAAAAAATAATGTTTTATCACGTTGTTATACGTCTGTATAATTTATTATACAAAGGTATAACAACATTGTCAAGTGCATATTTTGAAATCTGATAAGATATAGTAACAGTTCAGCCCAGGACTTTGCACTAGCTGCAAAGTCCGTGAAATAGCGTAGTGGCAGAGATGCATCAAGCCACCACGAAGTGGTTTTGCATGGCTTGATGCTCGTAACAGGAAGCCGAAGGCTGAACTGTTACAAGATATAGGCAAGAGGAACGAAACCTGTCATGTGCATTGTGCAGCTGCAAAGGGGAAAGAAAAGTGGATATGAAAAACACAGCCCCATCTGCCGAAAACAGATGGGGCTGTGTTTGTGGAACGGGCATCATATGATAGCGGCAGTATCATTACTTTGCACTGGCAATTTCATGTAATGTGGCAATGCCTGACTTTAATTTGCTGTAAGCTGTCAACAGTTCCTCATTGTTCATCGCGTCAAAGTTTGCATTCTTGTACTGATAATAGCATTTCTTTAACGCCTGATACTGGTCATAGGAGCTGTACTCATAATATAAACCAAGAACTGTGTTCGTGTTTGCGATGACAGAACGCATCATGTCTGCTGTAACGTTCACATCCTTATACAGCTTTACCGGTTTCGCGGCCTGTTTCTGCGCAGAGGTCTTGCCGTCGATGATATAGCAGTAAGAAGGATAAATTTTCTGGTCGCAGATGTTTGCACCGTTAAAGAGAATTGCATCTTTGAATGTCTGGACATAATAACCCTGCGACAAATTCTCGTTAAAGGCATAGTCAAGTGCGCCGTCGGTCACATGTGTCGGGTTTCCGATGGACGGATTGTGAATCATGCTGCAAGCTGCGCCGTTGTTATCCGTGAAGTTATAACCCAGTTCGAACGCTTCATGTGAGTGTCCGGAAATCCAGACAACATCCTTATACTCCTCGAGCAGGCCGATAAAACGCTGCGCAGATGGCAGGCTCATGTCGATGGCGCCGCCATAATACGGATTTGTCAAATCGTCACCAGGCCCGTATCCCTTGATCAGCGCGTGCTGGATAATGTAGATGTTCTTGCCCTTTCCGTAATTATTTTTCAGGAGGTTTTCTACCCAGTTGAGCTGCTCATCCGTAAATTCATCATATTTCGCCGGACGATAGCCGCCCTCAAGCGCCATAAAGATAAACAGGTCGCCTGTATTCGGCTCTGTAACAGAATAGTAAGGCTTAGCAGCCGACATCGTGCCCATGGAGCCATCGAGACCGGTTCCGTTGATAAAAGCCTGTAATTCATATGAAACTGCGTCATCCTGACGGACTTCATGGTTGCCGCCGGACTCGTAAATCGGATTCACATAATCGGACTGTGACAAAATCAGCTGATAAGCTTTCCACTCTTTGTCAAGGTTGGCAAGCTTGGCATTGGTAACCTGATCGCCGGAGGAGACGATAAAATCCACATTAAGGCTTGTGGCGTAGTTGAGCGCCTGCGCCCAGTGTGCTTCGGAGTACTCCCACCAGTATGCGGGCGTATCGCCGAAATGCTCCTCGTCAATATGGATATCGGAAAATGAATTAAATGTATAAAGGGCGTCGTTTGAGGAGTACCCGAGACGCTTGCCGACAGGGATGTCAAAAACTGCCGATGCTGTTTCTACAGAGGGGTAATCTGTCAAGGACGCGTTCACAGCGATAACTTTTGTGGCGTCTGCCGGAATGGCTGTGTGATAACCGAAAGAAAAAGATTCCGTTTTGCCTGCGCCGACATTAAGTGTTGCAATCGGATAGTAGCCGCCAAGTGCACCCGCATTGTTGCTCCAGTACAGATGGTAAGTGGCGTCTGTGGCGGAGGAAAGGGATAAAGTTCCCTCTGCATATCCTGCCTTGCCGGCATCCACGCCGGTAAATTCATATGTCAGGGCAGTTCCGGACACAGCTGAAACCGGGACAGGTGTGGTTTCCGCTGCAAATGCGGTTCCTCCTGACGAAAGCATGAGCAGCGCGGCAAATGATAGTGCGATTCGTTTTGTTCCTTTTTTCTGCATAGAAGAGTTCTGCATGAAAATTTCTCCTTTCGTAAAAAATAGCTCCTCAAAATCTCCCTGCACCCATTTTTCGGGCTGCAAAGAAACTTGGAGCGTCTAAAAATAATTACAAATCTATTGTAGCATATTCCTAAACAAAAAGCTATATTTCGCATAATTTCGGTAAAATGGACGAAAATATTTATGGTTTTTGTGCAATTCGTGTATGAGTGGGATTTGGGATGCATCTTTTGGTCAAAGAATCAACACGACGATATTACTGTCGGATGAATGATTGTCAGTGTTCTGTTTATAGTAGTGTCAAATTTCATTTGAGAACATGGGAAGATAATCCCCTTTACAGAACTGAATACGGAACTTGCAGCAAGCACTTGTCACTGACCGAAAGAAACGGTTAAGCGGCAGGCGCTTTTACTTTTTTATAATTTTAGCAATGGTCTTCTCAAAAACGGTCAACGGATATATAATATACTCGAATTAACCGCTGCGGTCAATAAGGAGAATGTATATGAATGACAAGTTTTTCAAGCTTCCATTAGAAAAACAACGGCGTATCATAAACGCTGCTTACAAAGTGTTTTCCGAGAACAGCTACAAAAAAGCCCCAATGTCGGAAATTGCAGACGAGAGCGGCATTTCGAAAGCGTTGCTTTTTCACTACTTTACAAACAAAAAAGAATTATATATGTACCTATGGGCGAACGCTTTTGAGATGACAAGGAAAACGGTTGCAGAATACAAAGCCTTGGAAACAGATGATTTTTTTGAAATGCTGAAAAGGAGCTTATTATCGAAGTGTTCGCTTATGCGTGATTATCCGCATTTATATGCTTTTTCGCTAAGAGCATATTATGAAACGGCTCCAGAAATACAAAATTCCATTCAAGAAAATTTTAATGATGTTAGCAAGGCAAGTGAAATGATAGTGTTTGAGAAAATAGATATATCAAAATTTCGGAAGGATATTGATATAAAAACAATGTATGCTGAAATCTTTTACGCTGTCGATGGATATATGCTGAAAAAATATCGTT
>CAJTTO010000031.1 GCA_910579275.1 uncultured Lachnospiraceae bacterium | reverse complement strand
ATGTTATTTCACGGACTTTGCAGCCAGTGCAAAGTCCTGGGCTGAACTGTTACCCAAGTCCGGCTGAACGGCATTACAATTCACACCCATGCCAGTTTTTATCGGCATACAAGCTATTGAGGTGTGAATCATAACAGATTTGGCGCATGATTCCCACTACTTTGGCGGACGTCTGAACAGTCACTCAGAATATGAAAAAATCCCGCAGCTGCCTAACTCCATGCAGTTACGAGATTTTCATTCTATATTGTTATGCCGGTTTCTGAAGCTGTTCACTGTGCTGCGATACCACTGTTTTCAAAGCTTGTCCCTCTACTGTGCCATATAGTCCGCAATCACATCCCAGACACCGGGAACCTCCAGTCCGATTTTCCAGCTCGCCACCCCTTTGATGCCCTGACTCTGCATGACCTGAAGCTTCACCCGTATGGATTCCACATCCTCCAGCCAGCACTGGTACAGCGTGTCATTCACCTGATATTCCGCGTAATTCTGGCAGGGCTCGTCCAGCCATGTCGGCGTAACGCCCGTCCGTCTCACCCAGTCAGCCTCCGCGTTCATGGTAAGCGTCGATGCCTTCAGCCCGTCCGGGCCGGACTCCCACACCCTTGTATAAAACGGAACCGCATTGATAATCTTTTCCGCCGGAACCACCGCCTTCGTATCGGTAATGCCGCCCTCAACAAAGCCGATGGACGCGTTGGAGCCTGCCGCACCGCCGCCTACATAATGCTCGTCATAGCCCATGATAATAATATAGTCCGCTACAATCCCCTGCTCCTTACGGTTGTAGTGCGCCGTATACTCGGACGGCACATAATTGTCAACAGAAAGCACAACACCGCGCTTGCGCGTCTCGATCGACAGCTCCCGTATAAACTGGACAAAATGTGTTCCGGAATCGCTCCTGACCTTCTCAAAGTCAATATTGATTCCGTCAAGCCCATAACTGTCCACCTGTGCCATCAGTCCGTTAATCAAACGCCTGCGGTTTGCCGAGGATGACAGCAGTTCCACAAAATCAATCTCCGCTCCGTACAAATCCAGACTGTCCACGTCCGTGATAAGCGCCCATACCTCAATGCCAAGCTCATGCGCCTTCGCCACATAAGACTGATTGGCAAGGCTCGTAAAATCCCCGCTACTGCCGTTTAACCGAAACCATGTGGGCGCCACCACGTTGACCGTTCTAGTCGGCGCAAGTGCCGCTGCCAGCTTATCCCCTCCGACTTCCTCAAACACCTGATGGAAAGTCAGGTTAATCTTTCCGTCCTTTTTGACATTGTTGTATACAATCTCCTGAAATCCTGTACTGCACACCCGCTCCGCCTCATGCTCCTCTTTCAGGACTTTATTTTCGACATAGCCGATAAAAGCATCTGTTGTCTGCACCTTCGACCAGTTCTCCATCTTCTCGAGAATCTCCACGGAATCACCGGCAGAAAGCTCTGTCAGAATATCACTCTTGATGCCGCCCTGATAGCGCAGCGCTGTCTTTTTGGAAACCGTGGCCTCCGTATAGCTGCCCCACTGCGTATAAATCTGTACGCGCAGCGGCTCATCATGCACCAGATACTCAAAATTTGCATACTTTTTTACATAGTCGCCCGCTATATACAGCGTATCGCCCTCATAAAATGCCGCCTGATATCCAAGCTCCTGTCCGGCATCGGACACATACATGACATTGCTGCCATCCCCAATGTCAATCCGCACTACGTCCGTATCCGTCGTAAACAGCAGAATCTGCTCTGTACTGTTAACGTAGAAACGATCCGTAAAATATTTCTCCACAGTGGGAAGCGTAAAATAGCAGACTCCCTCTCGAAGTCTCGCCTTTTCCTCCACAATGGAGTCCTGTACCACCATCGCCACGTCATCCACATTCGTAATATTAAAATACGCGTTTAAGTCTGCCTTATTCTTCGAATAAGAATACTTCTCCAATATCTGGCTGCCAAGTGCCGCTGCTATCACAATTAAAATGAGAACAATCGGCACAAGCACCGTAACTACTCTTTTTTTCATACGGATACCTCCAATTGTTCTCATTATAGCAAAAGTTTAATGTGAAGTACACAAAAATATTTTGATGTTTTTACCAAAAATGTTGTTGTTTTGAATCTCTGTCTAATTGAAATGAAATTATAGGATTTTTCCTGAAAAAGTTCCTATCATTTTTTGCCTGCATATGATAAAATATAATTGTCTTGTTAGCTTTGCCATTTTGCCAACAAATTACACTTTTCCGTGGTACAGGTTTTATATGTACGGTTTTATGCATAGAGGGGTTATCTATTTCATAAATAAAACTTGTCACGGTTTTTATTTTACCGAATGCGCGCCAAAGCCAAAAGGCCGGTTCGTGATATTTGTGATATATAAATTGCGTAAGATGCCAAACATGTACTTAATTGAATATTATGGATTATGTAGGCCGTGAAAAGCCAGTGTCTTTTAAGCGTCAATTCTAAGACTTGGAAAAATATTTTTACGCTATCAGCACAAGCTAATAAGACAATGAGAAAATTTATGACAGTGCCTCCTTTCTGTACGAAATTTGTTCTCAACGCACCTTACACAAGCATTATTAGCATATTTTGAAATTTTATGCAAATCGAAATGTAAAAATTCGTCCGAAATGTAAAAATTAATACAACTTTTTTTGAAAAACATCTGTTATTTTGACATTTCAGACGATATACACAATATATCCTGCCTTATATTCATTTTGGTGATTTTTGGTATTTTGATATTACTCTTCAGTTGTCAACAAAGGTAGTGAAAAACGTGCGCCAAATGATTCCCTTTATCAATTTGTGTGCAATATTTGTTATAATTCACACCCAAAGCACCTAAATAAATGTTAAATAATAATGGGGTGTGAATTGTAACATTTGATAAATTTTTTAAAAACTGTTGTCCTGTCCTATTGACTAAAGCATCTCTACATTATAATATATGTGAGAAGGTCAGTAGTTAATGTCCGTTCCAAGCTGGCATACGGCAGTACACGTACACTATGTCTCAAGATATTTTTAATAGTGAGGATGTGAATAATATGAAAATCGAAAAAGTAAATGACCATCAAATTCGCTGCACGCTGACAAAGGCGGATCTGGCCGACCGCGAACTCAAGATTAGCGAGCTTGCCTACGGTACAGAAAAAGCCAAGAACCTTTTCCGCGATATGATGCAGCAGGCTTCTTATGAATTCGGATTTGATGCTGATGATATTCCACTGATGATAGAAGCAATCCCGCTTAATTCCGAGTGCATCGTCCTGGTCATCACCAAGGTCGAGGATCCCGAGGAGCTTGACACGCGCTTCTCAAAATTTGCCCCCTCCGTCCATGACGAGGAGGAGGACGATGAGGACATCGGAAACACGCTTGACAGCATGCTTCAGAGTCTCTCCGAAGGTGCGGATGACGTTCTTGACCTGTTCAAGAAAATCCATGACAGCCACCTTTCCGATACGGTTCCCGACAATGCAGGCACGCTAAACGGCACTGGCAAGAAAGCTGCAAAGGTACCCGCACGCACAGGTGTTAACCTGAATGTTGACCTCACGCGCATATACGGTTTTGAGACCTTGAATCAAGTGACAAGGCTCGCCCATATCCTTATACAATTTTATAATGGAAAGAACTCGTTGTACAAAAACGAAAAGAAACCGGGTTATATACTGGTTGTGACACAGTCTGACCATACGCCCGAAGAATTCAACAAGATTTGCAACATGCTCTCGGAATACGGCAATCCGGAAAAAATTGCTGCCGCGAGCGAGGCATATATGGAAGAACATTTTGAACCGGTTATCAAGGATAAGGCGATTCAGGCGCTTTCCCTTGTGTAATCAACGATAACGCGAAAACCACGGCAGTTACCCGCCGTGGTTTTCTATTGCCATATACAAAAAATTTAGGAGCTGTAAAACAACTACTACAATTCCTTAAGAAATTGCCGAAATCTTCTCCATCAGTGCATTGATGTCCATTCCATGAACCATCGCCGCTTCCTCCAATGTCTCGCCCTGCGCGGAAGGGCATCCCAGACAGTGCATACCCGCATCCATAAGCACAGGTGCCACCTCCGGCTTTACGCTTAAAATTTGACCGATTGTCATATCCTTTGTTATTGCTGCCATTTTCATTCCTCCTAATATGCCACTGCTATACATGGCACTTTTCTCTTAATTATACCTAAATAGCACTTTTTTATTCGCTGCTGCCAATACTTACTATAATATATTTTTCTTATTTAATCAAGCCCCAATCCTTCCACGGAAGGTTTGCCGCAAAAGTATATAAATCCTTTTTTGTCCTTTTTGGAATAATTAACAAATTTTTAATAATTTTTGCCTGTCTGTACACAAAAAAGTACAAAGAATAGTGTTGACGTGTATACAATATTGAGGATATAATACAGATATGAATGTTAGACATGATTTCATACTTTCGTAATAAACAACATTCTAGCATAAGTAACTAGCGGTTCTGAACCGCATATCAATTTAAATTTAAATTTTTAGGAGGCTTTGCAAAATGAGACCAGAATGGAAAGATTTTGTAGGTGGCAAATGGGAAAGCGAAATCAACGTGCGCGACTTCATCCAGAAGAACTTCGCACCATACGACGGAGATGAGGCTTTCTTGGCAGGACCTACACAGAACACAAAGGATTTATGGGACATGGTTCTTGATCTTCAGAAGAAGGAGCGTGAGGCAGGCGGTGTTCTTGACATGGACACAAAAGTAATCTCCACGATCACTTCTCATGGTCCAGGATACCTTGACAAGAGCAAAGAGACTATTGTTGGTTTCCAGACTGACAAGCCTTTCAAGCGTTCATTGCAGCCATACGGCGGTATCAGAATGGCAGAGAAAGCTTGCTCAGACAACGGCTACGAAGTAGATCCTGAGGTTAGTGAGTTCTTCTCTACACACAGAAAAACACACAATGCAGGCTGCTTCGACGCATACAACCAGGAGATGAGAGCATGCCGCTCCTCACACATCATCACAGGTCTTCCTGATGCTTACGGACGCGGACGTATCATCGGCGACTACAGAAGAGTTGCCCTGTACGGTATCGACAGACTTATCGAGGATAAGCAGGCGCAGAAGGATTCTACAGGACGCGTGATGACAGATGACGTTATTCGTCTTCGCGAGGAGCTTTCCGAGCAGATGGTTGCCCTGAAGCTCATGAAGGAAATGGCTGCATCTTATGGCTGCGACATTTCTAAGCCGGCTACAAATGTACAGGAAGCAATTCAGGCTACATATTTCGGATATTTATGTGCTGTTAAGGAGCAGAACGGCGCTGCCATGTCACTTGGACGTACTTCTACATTCCTTGACTGCTACGCGCAGAGAGACTTAAAGAACGGAACATTTACAGAGGAGCAGATTCAGGAGTTCGTTGACCACTTCATTATGAAGCTTCGTCTGATTAAATTTGCTCGTACACCAGAGTACAACCAGATTTTTGCAGGCGACCCTGTATGGGTTACAGAATCCCTCGGCGGTGTTGGCGTAGACGGACGTCCTCTTGTTACAAAGATGTCTTTCCGTTACCTGAACACACTGACAAACCTTGGTCCCAGCCCAGAACCGAACTTGACAGTTCTCTGGTCTACAAGACTTCCTGAAAACTGGAAGAGATACTGTGCAAAGATGTCTATCCAGACTTCTTCTATCCAGTATGAGAATGACGATCTCATGAGAGTAACGCACGGTGATGACTACGGTATCGCATGCTGCGTATCTTCCATGGTTATCGGTAAGGAAATGCAGTTCTTCGGCGCTCGTGCAAACGTTGCAAAGTGTCTGCTCTACGCTTTAAACGGCGGTGTGGATGAAGTTACCAAGAAGCAGGTTGGACCAAAGTATCGTCCTGTTGAAGGTGATATCCTCAATTATGATGATGTATACAGCAAGTTCATGGATATGCTTGAGTGGCAGGCAGATGTGTATGTAAACACACTGAATATCATCCACTACATGCATGACAAGTACTGCTATGAGAGAGCAGAGATGGCTCTTCATGACAGAGACGTTAAGAGATATTTCGCTACAGGTGTTGCTGGTCTGTCTATCGTTGCTGACTCTTTATCAGCAATCAAGTATGCACAGGTTAAGGCAATCCGTGACGAGGACGGCATCATTGTCGACTTCGAGACAACAGGCGAATTCCCTAAATATGGTAATGATGACGACCGTGTTGACCTTATCGCACAGGATATCGTTCACAAGTTCATGACAGCAATCAGAAGACATCATACCTACAGAAACGGTGTTCCTACAACATCTATCCTTACAATTACATCCAATGTAACATACGGTAAGGCGACAGGTAACACACCTGACGGACGTAAGAAAGGACAGCCGTTTGCTCCTGGTGCAAACCCAATGCACGGACGCGATACACACGGTGCAGTCGCATCACTTGCTTCTGTGTCAAAGCTTCCGTTCAAGGATGCGCAGGACGGTATCTCCAATACCTTTACAATCATTCCGAACGCACTCGGCAAGGAAGCTAAGGTATTCTCCGGAGACCTTGAGCTTGATTTAAATAACTAATATTGACAGCCACAGGATTTTTTCCTGCGGCTGCCCTAAAATAAGAAAGGACAGACGTATATTATGGATGAAAAATCAATGATTGACGACCTTGTTTCACAACTGGATGCCGGTTTCTCGGCAGATAAGGCAGTGGGACATTTCAATGTAGATGTCAGCGAGGACGCTTCCACAAAAGAAGTTCAGACTCTTGGATGTACAGACTGTTCGAGCAATCCAATGGCATGCAGCGTTCCGACGCTCCATGAAGGGTTGGATGATGATGATAAATAAGATTTTAGTTACTGTTCACACGGACTTAGCATTTACTGCTAGTCCGTGAGAAAATGTTTCACATGCAAGCCAAAATCCATTTGCGAATCAAATTTTGCATGGATTTTTACCTGTTACTGGAACGGAGTGAACAGTAACAGATTTTAGACAAGTTTTGTTAGGAGGTATATAACTATGGCAGTTGATAACGCAGCACAGGTTGATAATTTAGTATCTTTATTGGATGGTTATGCTACAAAGGGCGGACACCACCTCAACGTAAACGTACTTAACAGAGACACATTATTAGATGCCCAGAAGCATCCTGAGAACTATCCGCAGCTGACAATCCGCGTATCCGGATATGCTGTTAACTTCATCAAGTTGACACCGGAGCAGCAGGCAGACGTAATCTCACGTACATTCCATGAGGCAATCTAATCGGCAAACAGATGAAATAAAAACCTGAGAGCAATCTCAGGTTTTTTATTTCATCGAATTATCCCATTATCTTCTTCACTTGCTGCTCGTCAACCGTCTTTCCGCCATTGAGTATTGTTAAAAACTTCTCCAGCGAGCCGTCATAGAACTTTTCCAGAAACTGTTTTGCCCTTCCCGTTGCAAACTCTGTCCTTGTCACTGTCGGAGAATATACCCTTCCGCCCCGCTTCAATTCCGCACTGATAAGACCCTTGTTGGTCAGACGGCTCAAAAATGTGTTCATCGTCTGCTTTTTCCAGTCCTTTCCTACTTCCTCGTTCAAATACTTGGTGATTTCCCTGAAACATCTTCCGCTGTCAGCATCCCACAGATACTCCATAATCAACGCTTCCGACTCTGACAACCCAAAATTAATCTTTCCTTCCATTGTACCTTCCTCACTTTCGTTAATAAATTCATCAGATACTATTAGTATATAGTATTTTTGCGCTAAATACAAGTGAGTATTACAAAATAATACAAAAAATGTGACAGTTGGTTACTGTTCAGGCGTCCACCAAAGTAGTGGGAATTATGCGCCAAAATGTTTGCCTTTTAGCATTTTGTGTGCAAAATCTGTTACAATTCACACCTCTATAGCTTGTATTTCGATAAAAACTGGCGTGGGTATGAATTGTAACAACAGTTCAGCCTTCGGCTTCCTGTTGCAGCATCCATCCGATGTCCAAATAATTTTAAAATTATACTCCACTCTTTCTCCAAAATAGGGTATACTATTCATAAAGGCACAAATATCTATATCTATGCCTCTGTCTAAAACATAAAACAAAGGAAGGTTGATACGATGAAAGGAAGAATCCATTCTTTAGAATCTTTTGGCACGGTTGACGGTCCAGGTGTCCGCTATGTAGTCTTTGTCCAGGGCTGCCCGATGCGGTGCGCATACTGCCACAATCCAGACACATGGGAGATGAATGCGGGCACGCTGATGGAGCCGGAAGAAATCCTCCAGAATTATGAGCGCAACGAGCCGTTTTACAACGGAGGCGGCATCACCGTGACCGGCGGCGAGCCCCTGATGCAGATTGACTTTCTGCTGGAACTGTTCACTTTGTGCCATGCGCGCGGCATCCATACCTGTCTGGATAGTTCCGGCATTGCATACAGACCGGACGGCAATCCCGAATGGCTTGCCAAGCTGGATCAATTATGCGAGGTGACCGATCTCGTCATGCTCGACATCAAACATATCGACCCTGTAAAACATATGGAGCTTGTAAAACAGCCCAACGACGGAATCCTTGCCTTTGCAGCGTATCTGGACTCGAAAAACGTAGAAATCTGGATTCGGCATGTCGTTGTGCCCGGCATCACGGATGACCCTGAAGACCTGCACAGGCTTGGTTCCTTTATCGGCGGACTTAAAAATGTCAAGGCGCTTGATGTGCTCCCCTACCATACAATGGGAAAGAAAAAGTATGACGAGCTTGGCATGGAATACCGTCTGGAAGGCGTGCCTGAAATGGACAAAAGCAAAGTCCCCGCATTAAAGCAGCATATACTCAATGGAATCAGGGAGCGCCGCGGTCTGCCCGAAAAATAAGGAATTGTTACAGTTCAGCCTTCGGCTTCCTGTTACAAGTGATTCGTTTTTTTTGTCCTTTCCTCTTGTATTTCATATCAATATATATTAAAATATTTATGTTGGCAAGTATTTTTCAGTGGGAAAACTTGCCCGTCAGCTAACATTTGCGGCAGTCTGCTGCAATACTTAGGAGCTGTAGAAAATATCCGACGCAGGTCAAACGGGATTCTTTATCCGGCAATTGCATCCGATATTTTCCTACAGACCATTATACTGCCAGTGTATAGGCAGTGCCAATAAACGATATAAGGAGGAAATTGTATTATGGCATTTCAGATTAAAGATGCATGTGTTGCTTGCGGTGCATGCGAGGCACAGTGCCCGGTAGGCGCTATCAGCATGGGAGACGGCAAGTTTGAAATTGACGCAGACAAGTGCATTGACTGTGGCTCTTGCGCAGGCGCATGCCCTACAGGCGCTATCGAACAGGCATAAACATAAAGATAACATCGTATTTAAAACGGAGCTGTCACATAATAGACGGTTCAAAAGGGAAAAGGTTATGACTGTCTGGTCATAACCTTTCATTTTTTTATATCTTACTCTTTTTTCTGAGCCACGCGTCTCGTTTCGTTATATAGAGTGCCTTAAAAATGTCGATATCCTCAAGTGTCGTAATCTTGATATTCTTATTGGAGCCACATGAAAAATGCAGTTCCTCCCCAAGCTCCATCATCAGGGTATTGGTATAGACTGCATTGGTGATTCCCCTTTTCAGTGCTTCCCTGTGTGCCCGCAGTACATTCCCAAATCTGTATGCCTGCGGCGTCTGCACACGCATGATGTCGTTCCTGTCAATCCCGATATGCCCCCATTTTCCATCCTCTGTCCGCATGATGGTCTCCTGACAGCGCACTGCCGAAAGCCCGGAACCGTACTCCAGTGCCTTTGCGATACAGTCCGTGATAATCTCCTCCGAAATCATCGGGCGGACTGCATCATGGATAATCACGATATCATCCTCGCAGCAGACATCTTCCAACGCCAAAAGCGCGTTTCGTGCGGATGACTGCCCGTTGTCCCCCCCATCCACAATCCAGCGCAGCTTGTCAATGCCGTCCGCAGCCGCATAGCTTTTCAGCACGTCGTGCCAGCCGTCAATGCACGAGACAATGATTCCGTCCACTTCGGGGTGGTGCTGGAAGGCCTCCAGCGTATAGATTATAATTGGCTTCTCATAGATGCTGATAAACTGTTTCGGTACGGACTGTTCCGTCCGGGATCCGCTTCCCCCTGCCAGTATCAATGCGATATTCACGTCCACCCACTCCTCTCGCGCACCATTTGATGCCGCACTTAAATATCCCCGCTTTTCATGGCATACAGTGCCTTGAACATTGCCACATCCTCCACGGTGTTAATCTTGAGATTCAGGTCGGAACCTTTGGAAAAGTTTACGTTCCTGCCCAGCCTCGATATCATATTGTTGGTATCATTTTCAGACACGATGCCTTTTTGAAGCGCTTCCTCGTGTGCTTCCTTCAGATCGCCAAGATAGTATGTCTGCGGCGTCTGTATGCGCCGGAATGCATACCGTGAGATGGACAGCCTGCCGGTTATGCCGTCATCCGTCATCATGACATTGTCCATGGAGGTCACTGCCGCAATCCCCATTCCTTTCTTTTTGCAGGTGTAGATGCTGTCCGAGACAATGTCATCTGTCACCATGGGTCGTATCGCATCATGAATGACAATAATATCTTCCGATGAGCAGGACTCCATAAGGCTGTCCACTGCAATTTTGGACGTCTCCTGCCCCGTCCTTCCCCCTTGGATGACCCATTTGAGCTTACTGATGCCAAACTGTTTGGCGTATGCCGCAACCATGTTCTCCCATCCTTTAAGGCATGCCACCATCATGGCATCAATTTCCGGATGGTTCTGGAAAATTTCCATGGTATATACAATAACCGGTCTGTTGTACACATTCACAAACTGTTTCGGTATGTCCATCCGGAATGTCGGATCCACGCCTGCCGCCAGCAGTAATGCTATGTTCATTCTTGTCCCTCCCCTGTGTGCCTCATTGCACATGACGTCCAATCATTGAAAGTGCCCTTCCGATTTCCCTCTCCCCTGCCTTAAAATCTGCACTGTCCTGCCCAGCCCCTGTGCAATCGGGGTGTGTGCCTTCCACCCGAGCTGCGCAAGCCTCGTCCCGTCCAGAACTGCCTTTGTCGCAGTGGAATACCCTGCACGCTCCGTTTCGTCGGGCACCTCGTATACCACCCGTGTCCCTGCCTCCCCTGCAAGGAGCGATGCCAGCTCCCGAAGCGTGATGTCAGACTGGGAATCGACGATATTTACCGCACTTCCCTGTTCTCCCCGCAGCAGGAGGTACAGTGCAGCCGACGCGGCATCAGCCGCATAAGTGTAGGAGTAGAGCTGGTTTCCCGCACTCTTTAGCACGATGTCCTCCCCGGACACCGCTTTCCGGATAAACTGAGCGACTGCCTTGGAATCCTCCTCGGACATCGTCGGCCCATATACCCGTGAGAATCTTCCTATGACAAAATCCTGTCCTTTCTGTGCTGAAAAGGCATTGCAGAGCGCCTCCCCCAGCCGCTTGCTTTCCGGATACCCCGCCCGTGTGGTATTGCAGTCGATATAGCCGAGGTATTTTTCGTCAAACCTGTCCGCATCATTCCTGTTTTCCCCATAGATTTCCACAGAGGAGAAGAAGAAAAAACGCCCGCACCGGTGGCGGGAAGCATACTCGAGAAGATGGTAGGTTCCCTGCACGTTTGCGGTTATTGTGCCTATGGGGTCAGTGGAATACGCCCTCGGGTGCGTATTGCTTGCCGCGTGGAGAATGTAGTCGAAATTCCCGCATTCCGGAAGCGGTCTGGTAATGTCGTGGGAAAACCATGCAAAATCCGGCTTGTCCCAGTATGCGGAAAACCGCCCCCTTGCTTTCTCCTCATTGCGGCTGACTGCACAGATATGTATGTGCTGCCCATGTTCCTGATTGCGCCCCATCAGTATGTCAATGATGACAGAGCCAATCATGCCCGTAGCTCCCGTTATCAGAAACGTCTTGTTGTCCAGTGTTTCCCATGGAATGTCCAGCGCCATTACCTGTGCAATATCCGACCGGTACATTTCATTCTGCAGTATGTTCATATCCACTCCCCCAGCACCTCCTCAGTCCAGTATTTTATATATTTTTCGGGATTGCACCGCTGCTGTATGATTCTGCGGCAGCTGTCCCCAAATGTCTTTAACAGCTTCCGGTTATCTGCCAGCATTGCAACACAGTCTGCAATCCGTTCCATGTCACCGACGTCACAGATGCAGCCGTTTTTTCCCTGTGCAATAAACTCCCTCGCGCCGCTTACATCCGTGACCACGGGCACGCATCCATATCCCATTGCCTCCAGCATGGAAAGGCTCGTCCCCTCGTACTCCGAAACATTGACAAAGACATCCTGCCCTTTCCAGAAAGCGTCCATCTGACTTTTTGGCAGTCTGCCCAGCAGATGTATCCTGCCGTGCAGAGTTTTTCCACGTATGGACTGTTCAATCAGTCCGGAGCACTCCCCTTCCCCTGCAATCTGGAAAACATAGTCAATCCCCTTTTTTTCCAGCAATCCAATCAAGTCCGCAAGCAGGTCTGCACGCTTCGCCTGTTTCACCAGCCTTGCCGCATATCCAATCCGCAGTGCCCCGGATGTGTTTGTCCTTCGTATCCATGTCGTGTCTGTCCCTATCGGCTGCTCCCTTGTATAATACGATCCGGTGTCAAACTCGTACAGTTCCTGCATGTGGTCTTGTATCTGTCTGCTTACACAGAATATCTTATCCATGTACTTTCCCATCATCATATAGGCATCGAAAAGGCTTTTGCTGTCACTGTGGATTACCGATACACTCTTTACAAGTCCGGGATATTTACGTTTTACAATGGATGCTGCCATAAATGCGCAGCCCGCAAAATTGTTAATGAAAACAAACGGCAGCCTGCCCTCCATATAACTGACCATCTGCGCAAGGGTATGTTCTTCCGGCATACGCCGCACCATGCACTCATACCGTTGCTCCAGCGCGGGCTGCCCCATACATCCAAGCAGCACGACATCATTCCCTGCTTCCCTGAGCCCCTCTGCCAGATTGGCAGCCCAGAGTTCTGTCCCACCCCATCCGATACCCTCATACATGTCAATTAGGATTGTTTTTTCACCGTCCGCAGCATCATGGCTGCAGGTGCTCTCGGACATCCGCTTTTCGCATAAATCATACAAGACATCCAGACCCACAATGCTGTCCGCCAGCCCCATCCCTGCAAGCTGGTTTCTGATGGCTTTCTCATGGGTGCTCGAGATGATAATGCCGCAGCCGGGAAATGTATGTAGGTCATTTGGCGGAATGACTTTCTTCCCATAAAGGACTGTCCCCCATTTGGAGGCATCATTGTCCGTGAAATAGTCGAAATCCATATTCAGATACTCAAGTAATGCTTTATATTTTTTGGCATATACTCCTGCCCCGAAAAGTATGCGTGTCCCCATATCTGCCTCCGGTTATTTCGCTTTCCGTACCAGTGAGATGCAGTCAAGGTTCTGCACTCCCCAGTCTATAACCTCCTGTTCCACGACTTCAAACCCTGCACGGTATGCAAGATACGCAAACAGCTCCTTGCTCATAAAGCTGCGCCCGTTTGGTGCATTGGCAAACGACGCTTTGTAGTCTGCTGTATTGTTCGAATGATGAAGGACTGCCATACCGCCCGGAACAAGCACCCTGTATATGTCCTTTAGGTATTCATAAATATCCATCATCTCAAAATGTACCATCGCGTCATAGCAGAATAACGCCGTATATTCTTCCGACGCTAACTTCTCCAAGTTATAACCGTTATTTCGGTAATAGCTGATATTCTGTTCCGTTTGAAAACGGTTCCTGCATGCCGCTATATTTTCTTCAAGAATGTCCACAAGCGTCACCTTTCCTGCCTTATGCAGATACCTTGGCACATGCCTTCCTCTCCCGCACGCAAGCTCGATTACATTTTCCAAATTCAGCTTTTCAAACTTTTTCAGGAACGGGGAACCCTCCCACCAAAATCCTTCCAGCATTCCTTCTGCCGACGTAAAATAGCCGTCCATCCCATTGATATGAAAAAACGCGCAGAAATCCCGGTTAAATGAAACCCTGTCCTTTCCAAAAAAGCCAGCCATGTCGTCAAGCCGGAGCCATTGACCATTTTGTTTTTCTATCATCTGAATTACAGCGTCCACATCGGTGTCTGTAATTGAAATCAAAAACGGCAGGCCACACCCTGACGCCTCCGCAAAAGACATCACTTTTTTTCCGTTTAACGCCGGAAGCTGTTCATGATTGACGTCGCAGAATCCTGCTATGGCATCTTCTTTTCCGTAATTCGCAAAGAACTGATAAATGCCCTTTCCCCTTGCACCAGCCCCATATATGATAACTTGTTCCATGTTTTCTGTCCCCATGCCAATTCCTCCTCGGCAGTCTGCCGTTATTCTGCCCGCATCCAGTCTGGAAGCGGTGTCGCTTCCAATATATCCTGCCGCACCCAGTCAATGCGTTCTTCCGGAATCCCGGTTCTTATCAGCTCGTCCTTTATCCTGACTGCAAGCGGTTCATTTAAAATCGCGATTATCAAGGTGTCAAATGCTATGTTCTGAAGTTCTTCCACACCCTGCACACCAAGTCCCTGTTTTCTGTATGTTTTATAATGTAAATCCACCCACCCAGTCACAGATATATCCTGCTGGCTGTCGCAGTATGCCTTCACCGACCTGCCAAATGTACCCGCGCCGTATACCGCAACACGCGATTTTGCAGTAACTTTTAAAAAGGGAAAGAGCACCATGTCCGTCCCCGCATCCCCATACGCCTTTGCAAGCAGTGCAAACCACATATAAAAATGAAGCTGTACCAGCAGCGGCTTTCCATGTAATACAGCCGCCCTAAATTTCGCCTGCAACAGGCTGTATAAATTGATGAAATTGCACCGCGGTACTTTTGCACTGCCTTTTACGATGGAATCCTGACGCTGCCGGTAATGGTAAAGCGGTAAGTTTGTCACACATATTGTTCCCGCATCCAGCAGACACGGAAAAGTGCATGCCACATCCTCGCCGTAGCTTATGCAGTCACTGACTTTGTTCTGGTTTCTCACTATAATATCCTTCCGAATCAATTTACTCCAAAGGGACGGCATGATTCCGAATTGATAGAAATGATTGTCCATAAACATTGTTTGATACAGCCGTCTTTTTTCACCTTCCGAGACATACAGCCCTTCCCTTACACTGTTTTTCCTGACACACTGATAATCCCCGTACTCCTCCAGACATGCGAAGGCAATTATGTCCGCTCCCCCGCCGTGTTCCATTATCCTGCAGTACGCATCCTGCGCAATCCAGTCATCTCCATCCACAAACGTTATGTATTCTCCGCCGGCCGCATTGACCCCCGCCTTGCGCGCGCTTACCAGCCCGCCGTTTTCTTTATGAATCACTTTCATCCGCGCGTCCTGCCGGGCATACGCATCGCAGAGCGCTCCGCCCGAATCCGTCGACCCGTCATCCACAAGTATAATTTCAAGTTCCGTGTACGTCTGGCTGCTTATACTCCTGATACATTGCGGCAAATATTCTTCAACATTGTATATTGGTACGATTACACTTATCATTATCCTTTTATCCCATACATTCCAATGCGGTCATGAGTTCCGTGTCAAGGCATATGTAATTCTCGAATCCCAGCCTTTTTATATTGGAAGCCACTGCCGGCTGTATCTGTTTTCGCACTGCTATGATAACAAGCGGATTTCCCTTGGCTTCTGCCAGTTTGTCAATCCACATGCAGTCTATGCCGCCAACTTTGTTTTCCTTCGGCGGATCTGTTTCCGCAAATACAATCTCAACATCCGCAGCCATTTTTTCCAGCTGACGCAGCAGTATATTCCCGTAATATCCCGCTCCGTATATGATTACGCTGTCCGCCTTTTCCAGTCCGGCACGGAACGCATCCGCCCTTCTCTGGCACTTTTCAAGCAGCGCATCCCCAATAAACTTCATCGCTTCCGGTTTTTCCGTCTGATAAGCCGCATAACCACCCGCCTTAAGCAGCAGCGCAGGAATCTCCCGATTGCCCTGTATCATCCCGCTGATAATATGGGGCTGCGCCATGTCTATCTGAAAAGACATCTCTGCTGACAGCTTTTGTAAATCATGCGTTTTTGCCAGCTCCATGACGTCCAGAACGCCTTTCAGAAAATCTATTGTCTTTTCCGGCGTTGAAAACGTATTTTTGTACGTAATCCTATAACAATACCAGTCCACGGGAACTACATAATAACTGCACGCCCTTACCAGTGCCTGTGTCAAAAAAGGGGGATCCTGAAACCTGTAATAAGCAGGAAAAAAGAGGTTATTGTTTAACAGGAATTCTCTCCTGTACAAATAACTATAATAGTAAAAACAATTCTGTTCTTCCCTGAAATCAATCCATCTTCCGCCTGTCTTCCCGTCAAAATATTCCAGATGAAGCCCTGCCCTTTCATAGGTATTGTTTTTGAAGTTCCCCAGAAAAGCCCCTGCAATGTTACATGATCTTTCATCCGCCGCACGCACTATTTTTTGCAGCACAAGCATGTCGTGCCAAAAATCATCCGCGTCGAGAAATGCAATATATTTTCCACAGGCTTCCCGCATTCCCCTGTTTCTTGCAGGCCCGGAGCCTTGGTTTTTCTGCGTCAGTACCCGGACTCTTGAATCCGTTTGCTGGTATTTTTGTAAAATCTGCAGGGAATTATCTGTGGAACCGTCATCTATGCAAAGAACCTCAAGCGACTGCTCCGTCTGGTTTAATACGCTGTCAAGGCACTCTGCCAAATATTCTGCCGCATTATAAACTGGTATAATTATGGATACCGAAACCATCTGCCGCCTCACTTCCGTTATATTCTCACTAATGGACTTTACACTTTGAGCCACTGCCGGGGGATAATCTCGCTCCGCCACCGTCTGGGGCAGATAACGACTTTATCCTCGTTTGGATTTAAGTATGCAGCCCAGTAACTAAATGTGCTGTTGGCTATAATGTTATGTCTGCAGTGCTTCATAACCGTCAGTTCCTCGTAATCCTTAAAACCCATGTCACTGATATAAGCCTTGTCCCCATGTATGTCCAAGTTTTCCTTGACCCAGCCGATGTCATCCGAAAATATCAAGTAAAACGGATTGGCAATCCTGCTTTCCGCCGCCGAAATTGCTTTTTGGTAATACCCCGTTTCGCTCATGTCCCGATTGAGTTTTAAGAAATCTCCTCTTCTGATATGTACTGAAACCGTATTTTTTTTGTCGATAATCGCACGAAGCTCCCGCGAAAGCCTTACTTTGTCTTTCAGTGAGAACTCACGCCGCAAAACCGATTTGATATCATCATAGTACGCCAAATCGAAAAAATAACCTTGATAGTATGTCGGCAGCAGCATCCCATGCCCTGAAAGCCTGCCGTCAAAATTGTCGTTTTCCCGTTTATACCTCCACAGCCACATGTCGTGACTGGCAAGCCCTTGGACAGCCTGCCAGACATTTCCTGTTTGATGGATGTATTTCCACGGAAAAAGCACCTTTTCATCTGCCGCCGGGAGCCGGATGTGAAAATGCGCCAACCCATATTCCCGGTGTGCCAGTTTCTTTTTGAAATAAGGATTACTTTCTTTTGCCGCCATATCCTCATTATTAATAAAACGGGTATCGAGATACACGCTATGTCCAGTCATAAGACTGATTTTTCTCGCAAACGCGTACTGAAACATCTGGTTTCCCAATCCGTCCGATATTCTTACAACATCCATGCAGCCCCTTGCCTCCGGCTCTTTTTCGTCCTATACTTCATATAGAATATCCTCCAGCGAAAGAATCGGGCACTTTATTTTTTCGGAAAGCTGTGCCGTTATCTCCTCAAAAAAGGTAATTGCCGTCACCACGACAGCATCCACTGTTTCCAGGTCATCCTCCATAGAGACAATGTCCACATCGCAATAAACGGAATTCGCATTTTTGTCTATCCCATATGCAACCCTTGTCCCAGTGTTCCTGAGTTCGTCAGCCAGCGTTTCCCCCGCATAACTCATGCCGTAGATCGCAATCTTCTTATACCCGTTCTTTTCAAAATAGGAAGAAAGGTTTTTTCCATCCTGCTTTACTTTTACCCACTGGTTCATCATAAGAAACAATGCCAGATGCTTGTCCGACATTGACTGGATTCTCTGCGTCCTGTCCGCTGACATTTTTCCCACTGTCCCCGCTCCCGCCATGGCTCCCATAAATGCGGATAAAATTGAAATTACTGGTTTATTCATCTTAGTTAAAATTCTCCTTGTAAAGTTAAGCAAAAGATTATATTTCATTTAGTATGTCTTCTATTGCCAAAACAGGGCAATGAATTTTTTTTGCCAGTACATCGCTTATTTCATAAAACTTATCCAGCACAGTCACAACCACTGCATCAACGTTGGCTAAATGATCACTTACAGATACTATCTGAATATCCGAATATCTGATGTCCTTATTTTGGTCAATTCCATACACAACTTCAACATCTGAATTTTTTAGCTCTTTTGCTAAACGCTTACCAATATCTCCCATTCCATACACTGCTATTTTTTTATAATTATTCTTTAAAAAATAATCCTTTAAACTTTTCCCGTCTTGTTTTACATTCACCCACTGATTCATTAGCATAAACATTCCTCTGTTTTTATTTGCTTGCACTTTCCACTGTTCAATGCATCTTTGCTGCCAATTAATTATAAAACAGCCTAGAATAATTCCGCCCATAACACTCAACCATCTTGTTTGTTTTTTCATTTTGACATCCCTTTACATATCTTGTATATTTTTAACGTTCAATATATTATTTTTTTTAAATCCTATCCACAGACAAATTCCGCCTATTACCCCATTTTCTACACAAAAGGATTTACAAGAATATCTTTTTATTGGATTTACATGCTCATCAGCTATCATATGTTTAAATTCAATGTTATGATATTTTTTCAAATATTTTCTAGTCCTTTCTAATTCCCGCACATATTCTCCATAAAATAACTTTACTTTCTTACCTGTTCCAAGCTTTGTCCATTTCCACAAATTTAAAAAAATATTATGATTCGCCAAGTATTTCATTCCCTCAAAATGATAAAATATTAAAGGAAATTGGTTATGTCGGTATTCCATCCAAATGGTTCCATTCTTTTTCCCTTTATAGGAATATAAGTGTAAATTCCATGGCGCAACTCCAGCTCCAAGGTTTTGATAGTCATGCACACAATTATACTTATATTTCCATTTATCAGGATATTTTTGATCCCCGAATTTATCATCTTCAAATCTGTGATAACACCAGTCTAGACAATTTTTTTTCCATTCCCGTAAAATATAAAGCCCTTCTTCATTATTGAGAAATGTATTAAACTGAATGCAGTATTTCCCCACATGTAAAATGTGCCGAGCATACTCATAATCTCTTTCAAACCCATGCTGAACCAATCCAACCGAACAATTTTTTTCAATAATTTCATCAATCACAGCACTAGGATCTGCAAAAAAATAAATATCCGCGTCTAAATATGTACACATTTTTTCCTTGTATGTTAATAAAACATATTCAATCGTAGCTGCTGTGCACGTCCAGCAAAATTCTGCCCGTGTTCTTTCTCCCTTTATCTGTCTTAACCGATTCGTCATAATGCATTCTACCGAAACCACAACAACATTGTCTAAATTCATAGCATATAAAATTTCAAAGCATTTATTGTCAAGTGCAAAAATATATAATTTGAAATTCTTCATTCGTTTATTCATTGATTTGTAAAGAACAATGCCTTTATCCAAATAGTTTGAATCAAACAACGTACAAAACACTAATTTATCACAAGCATTCTTTATTTCTCTTATATTGAAGTCAGGTTTTACCAATGCTGCCGCTTGCTCTGTCAGAATCATTCCCATGATCTCCTCTCAAAAACATAGTACCGTGAATTAGCTATATCATCCTCAAAATACGCTTCCTCCGGAACGCTTGAAAGGTCAGTTTCAAGCATTTTATAGTCACTCTCAAATAATTGATATATTGTACTCTCGTCAAAAACAATTACCGGATAACTACTACTACATATTCTCGCAGGTACAATCTGCTTACATATTCTTTTTCTATTACCAACCAAAACTCTATCCAGAATAATATAATGAGGCTTTGCATCTAATACTTTTGAAACCACTTTTTTATACGGATAAATATATTGCAGACTCGCCGACATCAGCACGATATCCCATTTTCCAAAACAGTTATAATCAACTTCACTATTAACAAATTTTAATACTTCATTTTCTAAATTTTTGTGTCCATACTCCGCAAAGTTTACTTGCTCTGCAACAACATAATGTAAATTATTCACTTCTGCTAAATACTTCGCATTTTGAAAATACGTGCTTCCTAAAGAACCTCCTATATCTAGTACGTTTACACCTTTATTATCATTTTGGATAGCACATCTTAGTATTGACGCACATATACGATAAACAAATTTCTGTTCAAAAAATACGCTGCTATCCCTTTCCCAAACTGCCTCCCCTAGTATTACCTTATTTATAGAATCAGCCACTTTCGTTAAAATATTTTTGTCCCCATACCCACTGCACGCCAAAGCTGCTTCATTCCAATTCTTGTAATCCCCCTCATAAACGATTGGCATTGTTCCTTTATCATATAATTTATAAAATGGCGTATCATTTTTCTTTTCATATAGTGATACTATTTTTCCTGAACACTTAAATTCATTCGTCAATAAATTTGCTATCTGTTCTGCCTTTCCCGGTACAGAAATTACCACTGCCTTAACGCTGCACCATTCAATATCATCAGGATTTTTTATGTTAAAACCAAAATATGTATTCCCTTGTTTCTATTTATCCATATCCACAATATATTCAATGTGATATTTAAACAAATTCGTCTTTTCAAAGAGCTTGGCAGTATGTACCCCTGCTCCCCAAATCACAATATTCGTAACATCTTTTAACACAAGTAGCTTTTCATTTATTTCCTGTACTTTATCCTGAACAAACATTTTTGTTTCCTCTCTATTTGAAAAGTAAGGAACTGTTCAGAAATTATTTGTGACAAGGACAACAGTTCCTATCTAGTTACACCCCAATCTCTTTATTTAAAATATCATATAAACCTCCATATCCATTCTCTGGTATCTCCCCTACCAGAGCCTTTAAGTATTCATTTTGTTTATGCACAAGCTTCTGCAGTTCTAATTCCATTTTCTGCCTATTACCCAATAACTCCAATATATAATCACAGCATTCATTGACATCTCTATAAATTTTTATTGCACCTTCATGATGACGTATTAACTCATAATCCTGACAGGATGCAATACAAAAAACTGGCTTCCCAGCCTTAACCGCATCAAACATAACTGTCGATGCTGTTGTTATCACAATGTCGCAGCTTTGTATCTCTGACCATATTCCACTCATTTTATCAATATATTGGATATATTCGCTGGAGATATACCTTGTTTCAATCTCGGATTGTATTTCCTTCTCAATATTGGGATGGTTTTTAAAAGTAACTATACACTGTTCTGAAGGCAGTCTTCCCAAAACAGTCATGCATGTTTCAAAAAAACTTTTTACTGTGCTATACCCTATAAGCGGACTGGATGGTGCAAACAATATATGCACCTGCTCCGTTAGGAACAATTTACTTGCTGAAATACCCTTGACAAAATTTGTCCAATTGTAATCAAACAAATAATAGATTCTCCCACTAAAATTCTTAAGCGTCCAATAATTATATGCTTCTTTATCGCACCACATCCGCAGCAGAATTTCATTAGAATATGGTTCATATATTTTTGTCCTAAATATTTCAAGAGTCTCTTTCCGTAATAATTTTGTATCATGTTGTCTTGTATTCGCATATATGACATTGCTCTGCCAAAAATTTGTATCTCCCCATGCTCGTATAATTTTATATTTATGTGTTTTAAAAAAAACACTGCTGCACGTATCAATATACAATTTTTGAAAGCATACCCGCTCAATATAATTAATGACTTTTCGTTTTAAATACGCCGATAAATCAATCCTGTCATAGACATATTCCAGCGATTCATTTAGTTTATCCGCAATGCACCTGCTGTCCCGCAAATATATTTCATAATTTTCCGCAAAAAGCGCTCTGTCAAAATAGTCTTCCAGACAAACGACACTTACATGGCTGCCGCGAAAGCGCTCATTGTCCTCGCTTCGGTAAAAGCTTATCACTTCCACCTGAAACCTGTCGGCAAACATCTGCAGCTCGTCCAACGTCCACTGAAAATGCTTTCCGTTATTTACTGCGGCATATAAAAAGCCTAGTTCCTTTTCTTCTATTTCGTCATACTCCCTAATGCTGCTTTTTTGCTGAAGATATTGTATGCGATCCTTGGCATGCTCCCGCGGATCAAATTCCGATTTGCGCACATTCCGATTATAGCTGCTTCTTCGCAGTGTAAACAAAACCTCCCGCTCCGTCCTGCCGTATTCATCCGCTATCTGACATTGGAGATGCGCGCTCTGCGCCAAAATAAATGCCGCCTCGTTTACCTGCCAGTTTTCCTTGTCATCACACAAATACATCTTGTTTATATTATATTTACGAGTTACTCTTTTGAGGAGTCTGATATTCTGTAACAGCATATCAATGATTGACGGAAAACCGCCTTCAACATGGTACGATACTCTGTACAAATACCTGTTCTGCACATCACAATCGTCGATTACTCCCATTATTCTGTCAATGATACTGACGACTGCGTCAAAGTCGCTTCGTTCCTCCGGTTCCAGATAAATTACCGGAACGCCAGCCTTTTTACATGCGGCGTAAAACGAATATTTTGATGTAGCCGCCAAATACTGGGGACTGCATCTATTCTTCAAATTTTCCAGCTGTATCATGTTGCTGCAAATAATCAAATCTATCACAATATTCCCTCATCCTCCTGAAAGGATTGTTCTATAAATCTTATCCCCAACATGCCTGCGTTCTCTTTTTTCCATTTCTTTGCCGCTGCATACCATTTCCATCAGCCCGTGCAAGTCGATTGCGTCCGTTTCCTGTATCACCTTGCCTTTACCGCGTATGCCCGTGTCATCATAAATAATCTTTTTTAACGCGTCCGAAGCATATACTGCGGTTCTTACCCATTCGACCGTTTCGCTTTTCAAATCCATGCAGAAATACCTGTTTTTGTCCGTATAACAATACGCCTTTTCGTCATTGGTGCATCCGACATAGATTGTTTCCCCGGCGCTCTCCTTGCCGAGCTTGTCCGTCACTTCCTTTGACAGCCCCTCCCTTTCTGTCTGCATACGCAAATCCGTTTTTATCAGTTTTAGGATTCCGCCGTCTGACATGAGGTAGATCTGCTCCCCTACGATGACCATTTTTCGATATTCCTCAGCACGGTTGCTGACAGCCACAAGCTGTTTTTTGTCCAGAACCTCCTTCGAACAGACGTCCCACTGAATCAGCATCCCATTTCTGCCCAGCGCATAAATCGTGTCGCCCACACCGCACAAAGCGCAGAACCCCTGCCCGCATCCTGCCGCCTGATAGAACGCTATGTTCCTGCTTTCCAAATCAAAGCTCATAAACGCGGAATGCATCCAGCAGGGGATGTACACCTGATTCTTATGGCGGTAAATTGTGGTGGTAGCGCTTAATGCCACATATCCCATGCCAAAAGTTCTCTTATAAATATCCGCAATGTCAATCACATCAATGATATCTTTTGTGTTCATGTCATAGCAAATTATGGACGATGCCTGTGCCGGAAAAAGATATAAAATATCATCCACGACAGTGTACGCGCTCATAACAATCGTGTTTGTGCTGAATACGTGCTCCATGGAAACTTCTTCTATTTGCTTTGTCTCCAAGTCATAAAAGGCTATTTCCTGCGCGCATCCCGGCACAAAGACAAGTTTATTGCCATACTGTTTCACCTCAAACATAAAGGTATCAAAATTGCCCTGATTTAAAAACTTGCCTATAAACCGCAGCCTGCCGCTGACAATGTCAATGGCGTATAGCCCGTTATAGCTGCACGCCGACACATATATTGTTTCATCTGTTACGGCAAACTGCGCATTTAATAATGGTGATTGCTTGAAATCATTTAACTCGTTCATCTTCATATCCTTTTTGGCACACTATTTATCCCCGTTATTGATATTTTCTGATTAGGCGGTGCAGGACATCCGCCTTTTGTTTCGCCAGCTCCAAATCCCTGTAGTTTGTCTTTATCTGCATAATCTGTTTCTGTATTTTTTCCGCCGTGGGACACAGTCCTTCCTCATATCTTACATTTTCGTATACGGCAGGCAGACGCTTTGCAAATGTTCTTTCTGAAATAACCGGCTCTAAATAAGGCACACTCCATGCACCGTAATAACCATCCCCGCCCATCTCGACATATTCCTTCCGGAACTCCTGCCACGATACGCCGAGCATTTCCTTTCCCAGATATCGGACGCCCAAGGAATAATACGAATTGACGCAGTCCTCCGGTGTAGTCTGCGGTAAAAGGAACCCGCATCCTTCCATGGCGTCCATAAAAATCTGCGCGGATTTGCGGCGCATCGTCACAAGCTCCTCCACCCGCTCTAGCTGTGCATACGCCACTGCTGCCGTGAATTCCGGCATGCGGTAGTTCCACCCCAGGGCATCATGGCGTCTATAATCCGGATTCTGAAACATATCCTGATTTAACCGTACGCGCCCGTCCTCCGCACGCAGATTCCGGAAACCATGCCCTCCAAGCTTTCTGCACTTCTCGGCGTATTCCTCGCTGTCCGTAAGTATCATGCCGCCCTCTCCGCACGAAATATGCTTTGTATTTTCGAAGCTGAAGCTGGAAATATCGCCGATTGTCCCAAGCATTTTCCCCTTATAAAAGCTTAATACCGCCTGCGCGTTATCTTCGATAACGGGAATGTGATGCCGTTCGGAAATTTCAAGAATCTTGTCATAGTCCGGTGACAGCCCGTAAAGGGCAACTGCTATGATTGCCTTTGTCCTTGGCGTAATCAGGGTTTCCAGCTTTTTTGCGTCGAGATTAAACGTTTTCTCGTCAACATCACAATAAACAGGGACTGCGTTTGCATGGAAAATTGCCGTGGAATCCATGATAACTGTCAGTGCAGGCGTAATAACCTCATCGCCTGCCCCAACGCCCAGCGCCTCCAATGCGGCGTGAAGTGTCGACGTGCCTGAATTGAACGCGACGCCATATCGCGTGCCAATCCGCTTTGAAAATGCCTGTTCGAGTCCAATCGTCCAGCTGCCGCCTGTTGCCGACCACGATTCCCCCTCCAAAACCTTTTTCAGGTACTCCAGCTCATTTCCCAAATACTTGGATGGATTTTTCAATGTTGTTTCCATGCTTTGCACCGCCTTATCCTTGTAAATTGTCCTTTAATACCAGCTTCGTCTTTTTTCTCTGGTTCTCCAAAAACTCCTGCTGCCGCCCGATGTTTATTTTAGGAATTTCAGGGTACTCCCGAAAATAGCGCACGATATCCTTTAACGGCACGTCATTTTTCACGCAGTTAAAATATTCAAATACCTTTGTGAAAAATGTAAAGTCCTCCGGATAATCCAGTGTAAGGCGGTATTCATCACTAAAGTAAATGTCATCTACGCCTTCCAGATAACCTGTCCGAAACAGTCCTGTATCCTTAAAATATGTCCACATCATTTCCGTATCCGTAGAATCCTTAATCCCGCACACCTTCGCCAGCGCTTTTGCTGTAAATGCATATGTAAAAGCGCCGCAGATAAGTCCTTTCGGTGCCTCAATAAAATCATACTGTGCATTTTGAATCTGTTCTGCCCCCATATCCAGCAAATACGGGTCGCAAAACAAGTCATCCCCGTCAAATGTCACGATATAGTCAATGTCATATTGCATGGCAGCGCCATTCCACCGTTCAAGCTTGTCCTCAAGGCTTCCCCGAAACACGTTTACTCCCAGCCTGCAGGCCAAATCCGCCACCTGGTCATCCATTTCCCTTTCTGTTGTGCACACTACAATTTCATCAAATTTTTTTGTCTGTTTTGCACGTTGTACAATATGTTCCAACACCGGTCTGCCAAGGATTGTCCGCATTGTCTTATTGGGCAGTCTTGACGAATCCATCCTTACCGTAATAAAAATTGCCGTTCTCATAATAAACATTCTCCTATGAGCTTCATATCACACTGTCCGTTACACTTTATCCCTTTTTTCAGCTCGATATGGTCTTTTCTGAACTGTCTGTATTCCTCACCATCCCATATTTCTTTCAAAGACTGGTTATGTACATTCCCAAAAACGATTTCGTTATTAAAGTCTTCCATACACATTGCTGCCTCACCATTGGACTTAATCGTCATTGTCATCCATGGATGTTTGCAGACCTCCGACCAGTGTATTGATTTTGTCCCGTGGAAATCTTTTCTATACCATTGACAGTCTTCGCTTTTTAAATAAATATACACATCCAGCCCATCAAATGCCCTCATCAACTTCTCGTAATCCTCCTGTTGGTTTGTCCTGTTCAGATCAAGCATGGTAATCACGACTGTCGTGTGCAGGTTATTCTTATGCTTATATGCCAGCACTTCCTGTATTTTTTGATAGCTCTCTGAAAAATTGCTCTGCTCTCCACGTATTGTTTTGTGAACAGCATCATCGACACTCTCGATGGAATATTTAATATAGTCAAGACCTGCATCCAGCATTTTATATGTCAGTTCCAGATTAATGTTTGCAGGATTACAGCTGAAATACGAATAAAATCCCCTGCTGTGCAGGATTTTAATATATTCATGCATGTTTTTGTCGAGAAGCGGATCCCCATATCCGTGCAGCTGTATTACCTTGGAAATAACATACAGAAAGAAATGATTCTCACTGGGCGCATCATCTTCGCAAATCCCATATTTTTCTTCACAATATTTTTTCCATTTCTGCCATGTGTCAGCATCATGCGGCTTGATCTGCTCCACCACTTTTTCAAATGTCTTCCGGTCGATATCCTCTATCCTTCTGGTCATCATAGTAGTCCTCGGACACATCTTGCAGCGCATGTTGCACCGGTTCGTTGTCTCAATATTGTATATTATTGGATTGCTGCTCCTGATTTTCTCAAGCTCGTCAAATATCCGCTTACTGCCTGATATTTGATGGGATTCTATCGTTTTGATAACTTCGTCAAATTTCATGTAAAAATTAATGTCTAACATTTCCAGCCCCCACATATGAAACAATTTCTTTATAATTTTTTTCCAACATACCATAACGTGTCTGCCATATCATGTGCAATCAGACACTCCGCATATAAATTGTTCATTTTCTCATTACTAAAATCTTTCCACCGCATATGCCCGCCGGGCTTTCCATTTGATAGCCAATATAAATGATTTGCCAAAGAATATCTTTGAATTTGCGTATTCCGTATTGTCGAAAAACCATTCTTTCGCATCAGTCTTTCTAATGTCTCAGAGTCAAACAGTAATACGTGTTTACTCCAATATGTAAAATCCTCAAATGCCTTGCATTTATATTTTGTTATAAGCGCATCATGTGCATTCGGTGTTTCGCATATCAATATGCCGTCTTCAGTCATTATCCTTTTTATTTTGGCCAAGTGCATGTCTGGATTGTTTAAATGTTCAATCACCATAAACATGCATACGATATCGTATTTCCCCTCCACTTCATCCGGGTTACGATATACTTGTATTCCTTCTTCTGCGATATACTCCCTTGCCTCATCCATGAGTTCAATTCCGGTAACGCAGTCTGCATGCGCTTTCATTCTCCGCAAAAATCCGCCATTTCCGCATCCAAATTCCAATACCCTTTTTCCCGTGCATATATCCTTCAGTTCATTATATCTTCTGTCATCATCGTCTTTTGTTTCTTCTATCCATTGTTCCCATGTCATATCTGATGTCATATTTGTAATTGCAGCATATGCGTTTTCAAGCATTCCGCCTTCTGCATACTTTTCTTCTGAGTTGTCTCCTTTACAGTCCAGCTGAACCATACCACATTTCCTGCATCTCATAACATTAATATTCGAAACGTCACGGGTTCCTCTATGAATACAATCAAAATATTGATTGCCACACAATATGCATTCCATCATTTTCCCCTAAGCTTTTTCCTTACTTCCTGTTCCTTTTCCGTAATGACTTTGTCTCCTGTTCCGAGCATCGTCAATATCTCACGCATCCTTCCCTGCAGCATTGCCATCGCCGCAACGGACAGGCTTGCTGCCTGGTCAGTTCCCCACATTTTGTGGTCTAATGTAACATGTCTTTCTATCACTTTTGCGCCTAGCGATACGGCTACAACAGTCGGTTCCAAATCTATTTCATGGCCGCTGTAACCCACCAGGCAGTTGTACCTGTCCCGCAGCGTTTTTATCATTTTTAAATTGATATCCGCAGGCGGAGTCGGATATTCCGAATTGGTATGGAGCAATATATAATTGCCGTCCGAAAAGTTTTCCAGAAAGCCGACTAATTCGTCAATCTCTTCCAGCGTGCTCATCCCCGTTGAAACCAATAGAGGTTTTCCACTCTTACATGCCAAACGCATCAAATCCTTGTCCGAATTGCTTGCCGAAGCGATTTTTAGAAACGGCAGATCATAGTCCAGTAAAAATTCCAGACTGGGAATATCCCACGGCGAGGCAGTCCATGCAATCGGTTTGTCGTTACAGTACTTATCTATGTAGTCATACTCCTCTTTGCCAAATTCAATCTTTTTCTTATATTCCAGATATGTAATCCTTCCCCACGGCGTGTCGCGCAATATGTTCTTCTGTGCCTCAGGAACTGCAATGTCCGGTTCCCTTTTCTGGAACTTGACACAGTCCCACAGGCACGCATTCGCAGCATCTATCAGCTTTTTTGCAATCTGTATATCGCCGTTGTGGTTAATTCCTATTTCCGCAATGATATAAGGAAAGGAACTTTCATTAACCACATAGCCCCCTAGCTTAATCTCTTTGTTTGCCATCTCATATTCCCTTATCGCTTTTTAATTGTTTCAGTATGCCGGCGACCTCGCGTATTACCCCCTGCCCGCCCATTGCCTTTGTCACATAATCCGCAATGGTTCGTACTTCTTCATACGCGTCACTCGGCACAATTTTTATCCCCGCAAGCGCCAACGCTCCGAAATCATTTATGTCGTTTCCTATGTAAGCTACATTTTGTAAAGAAAGCTGATGCTCCGCACAATATTCTTTCAAGCACTTGGCTTTATCCGAAATGCTTTGTATACACGCTACGTTTAATTTTTCGGCTCTTCTTGCCACGACCCCATTTTTTTCCGTTGACATTATCACCAACTCGACACCCATCTGCCGAAGCATATGTACTGCCAATCCATCAGCCCGGTTAACGCATACCATTTCTTTTCCTGATTCGTCAATCCATACGCGGTTATCCGTCATAACGCCGTCAAAATCACTTATGACAACCTTTATATTGTTCCAATATCTTATATCTTTCTGTTTCATCCTGATTTTCCTAAGGAACTATTAATAAATTACTTGTTAGCCATTTCTAAGTTCATACGTTCCTTATTTCATTTAAGACGTTTACATTCTGTATCATGACAGGTTTTCCTGTCTGCTGGTACAAGTGCACGATTGAACTTCCATCCCCATAATACGCATCGCTTATTTCAATTGCCCGATTGAGGTCTGCCGTATCATCATAGATTCCCCATCTGCCCTTCCTGTAATCTGCAACTAATTTATCGTATTTCGTCCAAAGCTGCGGGCGCATGCTTTCCACCGTAGCTTTTACAAGCGGATGTGGTCTCCATAAAAGCGCTGCTGTATCCTGATTTTCCTTGAATACCCGAAAAACATGCTCCATTTTTTCCAAAGCCTGTTCATTGTACTGAAGCAGTCCTGCAATACTCGTATTATAGAAAATAACTTTCTTCCGGCTCCCGTCCGGTTTCCGGATAATCTCCATCCATTCGTCCGGTATCAGAATATCCTCTCTTTTTATATCCGCCAGCCTGTCGAGCTTGGGTGATCCCAGACCCATTACCTTATCCGTCCAGTATTTCTCAACTGCCTCACTATGGTCATTCGCCGCGTTCATGAGAACTTTGATATATACTTGCCGCATATCCTCTGATTGGACAATGACTTTATCTGCCTTGAAAACACCCGGAAGTGTGCAGAAATGTTTCATGTTTTCTATCATCGCGTTGTTGCATGGTTTTATTTCCTCCAGCACAAAATACGGTATATAGACAAGCATGTCCGTAAACTTTTTCAAATGACCGGAATAAAAAAAAGGATGCACACTCGTGACAAGATTCCAGTCATCATACGCACTATGTATATAAATCGCATCCGGCCGGCGCGCCGCAAAGTCATACGCATCGTATTTCGTGACCGGCACATATTCCGGGTACTGGTCACCCTCATAGTGCATCTCGCGAAAGCTCCCGTCCGGGTTCTTGTCGAAATAGGGAAGCGGAATGACATATGCATCGCAGTTCTCGTCCGCGTCGGCTGCCATCCACACGCTCTCCAAACTGTCCCACATGCTCGCCTTGTACGGAAGGAATACGACCTCCGTCCTGATTCTTATGTCATTGCGGATGCTGTTTTCCACTTTCGTCAGCTTCTGCCGCAGAACCTTGTGCGCCTTATTGGCGTTCATCTCCCCCTGTCCTGCCAGATCCTCATGTATGCGGTAGGCAAGCTCGCAGTACCCCTCCAAAAGCAATACGGTCGGATGTCCTTCCCCCTCCGTCTTTTCTATCAGGGTTCCCACCGTAATCCCGCCGTTCTGGCACTCCTCCAGAAGCGCCATCGCCAGCAGGCTGCTGCCCTGCTCCATGTACTTTTTTATCTGGTCATGCGCCTCCCCCATCTGCCTGACCAGTTCCTCCGCCTGTTTCCTCTGCGCCTCTCTCATAGTCCTCCCCGTTTCTGTGCTGCATGGCATAAGGCAGTCCCATACTTTGCACCAGACACGTCCCGTCCCTGACAGTCCGCACCAAAAATCTCCGGTGTAAAGTATGAGATTGCCTTGTTTCCCAAGGATGGTATTTATAATCATATGTATTATCGGGACATCTCTGTCTGCGGATCCCGTGCCCCCGCACAAGTCCGCTTCGCTCCGCGTAAGCCGCGGTCCTGGCATACCCGAAAGCTGCTGCGCGCAGCTTAGCCAATGCCGACTCTTTGCTTCATCCGGCATGCCGGATTGTCTATGTCAATGTATTGCACTGCGCCCCATTCCACGGTAAAATCGTCTCAGGACCATTTGTTCACAGTTCATACATGTGAGCCACTGTCAGCCATCTGGTATTTTTGTTGTATGTTCCTTGCGGAATTCAGGGCGATCGTGCCCGCATAGCCGCATGCCCCGCACACGAATGCCGTCCCCTGCCTTTTCCCCTCGGAGCCGCATGAGGAACACGCACTTCCCGTATTTTTGGAACTGATCTCCACCAGCTCTATGGAATGGAGCCTGCACTTGTAGGCAATCCGTTCCCTGATGTAGCCGTTGAACGTCCTTGCCAGCTTCCGGTTTGCCGATTTTGCGTATATCTTCGTCCTGTTTTTCGTGACCGCCCTCGTTATCACGATCCTTGCCGGCTTCTCATCCCGGATCATCCGGTTGATTTCGGCGTTGATGAACGTCGTCGTTCGCTGGCGCTCCCGCTCCTTCTGCCTGTCGTACTTGTCCCTTCCAAGGTTGTTCGCCTCTATGTTCCCGGCCTTTCTGGCGTCCCCCGCCTCGGCGCTGCGCGCATAGGCCGTGTACATCCTGCGGCGCTCCCTGTTTTTCCTTGCAAGGCGCTCCGTCTCCGGGTTGGTCAGCTCCTCCAGCGCCGCCCCATAGACATGGCCATTTGACAGCGTGAGCATGTCCCGGCTCCCTATATAGGCATAAACCGTCCCGGTATAGTCCGGATGCCTCCGCATCCTCGTCTCAACCGGCACAGCAAGCACAACGTCATTCTGCCTGATCTGTATGTTTATCTGCCTGTCCGACGTGCGGCCGTCCCTCAGCGGTATGGAAACCCTCTTCCGCGGCGTCCTGCACACAATGCGGATTGCACCGTCCCTGTAGGAATATCCGTTCGGGGATATGCGGAACGCGTCCGCACAGTCCGTCCGGGGACGTGTCAGGTATCTCCGCGTCAGCCTGCACAGGAGGTTGTTCAGCCGATTTACGTCAATGTCCAGCCCTGCTGCGTTTCGCGGCATCTCATATTCCTGTCGGTTTAAGACAGCCGCATAGACACCGTTCATCTTGAGCACCGTCCTGAGATAGAGCCTGTCACTGTCCGTCAGGTTCTCGTTCGCAGTGATGCGCTCGCCGACCCTGTTTCTGACAATGCCCCAGCTGCTCTTTATGTCCGTGACGGCATCCGCCACCGCAAGCTCATAGTATACTGCCGGGAGGTTGAGCTGTTCCCGCAGCCCGCAGCGGCGCATCTCATTCAGGATACCGTATACAGGCGTCAGGCTGTTCAGGTGCCTGACCCCCGAATATTTCCCGTAAACATAGTTCTTGACCTTGCAGCAGTCAGCAGCAATGCCTCTTAGAAACTCCATTGTCTCATCCGGCAGCGGTTCGCTGTACTGCCAGACCGTTTTCGTTATGGTGCTGCCTGTGGACATTTTTTCACCCTTCTGTGGAAAATTTCGCAGAAGTGCCCATTCTGCGAAATTATTTTGCAGCGTTGTAAAATACTGCATCCGTCAAAAATCCTGACCATGAATTTGACCATAAAAGCCACGCAGAAGTTCCAGCTGTACTCTTTTGGCATTCATTGTTGGATGTACATAGCGGTTTAATGTTATTTTGACATCAGAATGCCCTAAAATCTCGCTCAGACTTTTGACATCAATGCCATTTTCAATACAGTTCGTGGCAAATGTGTGGCGCAGGATATGAAAATTTCGGTCGGAAATTTTTGCTTCCTTTAAGATCTGCTTGAACTGGTACTGCATCGTTCTTGGTTCCAATGCCTTATCGCCGCCAAAAATATACATTTGATTATTTTGGATCTTGTCAAGCATATGCAGGATGTCACAGGAAATGGGGATAATACGTCGGGAAGAATCGCTTTTGGGGCAGGTTTCCAAAAGGTCGGTCTTCTTATTCCCACTGATGGCGGCAATTCTCTGTACTGTTTGGTTTACTGCAACTGTCTTATTTTCAAAGTCAATGTCCGACCATTTTAACGCGCATATTTCCCCGAGACGCAGTCCAAGATACAGCGAAAAGGAGACTGCAGCTTTGTATTTGTCCATATTCATAAACAGACAGCCAAAAAGCTTCTCCTGCTCCGCGAGCGAAAGTGTTTCCACAGACTTTCTGTCCGTTTTGACATTACTCCTTGTCAGCAAGGGTATATTTATATAATAGTTGCTGTTTGCATACCGCAGAATTTGGTTTGTAATGAAATAAATACTTCTTAAGAGTGTTTCTGATAAGTGCTCGGGAATTTCTGTTCGAAGTTTTAAGTCCGTTATCTCTGTCAAAACGCAGTTTCCCAGAATGTTTTCCAAATGTGTTTGATAAATCGTCAGATATTTCACATACGTTGAATACTTACATTTTTTCCTGATATCACCAAGCCACTCGGAAGCCGTCTGCGAAAACAAAGCAATTTCGTCCGTATTGTTCCGCGCACAGTCCGATTCGTCTGTATAAACGCTTTGCTTTTCCAGTAAAAGCTTTTTCTTGACCTCGTCATATGTATGCCCGTATACAGAGCGGTACACATACTTTCCTTTTTCCTCGTGGTACACCTTGTAGCGCCCTTCCCATCTGCCGTCACTTTGTCGGCGTCTTATGTTTTCTCCGTGTCTGCCCATGCTTTCCTCCTATGTAAAATTATTCTAATCAGAGCCTGATTATTTTGACCCCAAAATTGACCATAAATCGCAGGCTGCCTGACATATTCATTGTAATATACAGTAAAAATGATGGAAAAGTGATTCGTTTCAACGGAGTTTCACACATTATGGGAGACATAGCGATTCGCATTTTTCCGGTGGCAAAATTCCGGATGGAAAGCAGGAAACATGCTCCAATATACGGTAACGGTTCCAATCGTAACAGAAAGCTTAAGGCTGAAAATAATTGGAAAACAGAAAAAATGATTGCATTATCAGAATGATTGCTGTAAACTAGTTACTGTAAGATTGTCTTTTCGCAGAATGGGCACTTCTGCGAAATACATAATACGTATATATAGTATTTTTAAGCACAAAAAGTCAAGCAATCAATCAGACAATATAACGTAAAAATAAAGAGAAGCCTTACAAGAACAGCGTGCTATCTGACACGCGTCCTTCTGGTAAGGCTTCTTTTCTGTTGGTTTCAAGGGGATGCGAAATGGCTGCATCCCGACAGTTCCTTTTTATTTTGCTTCCACGGTCTTTGTTTCGACATTTTTGCGAAACAGATGAAATTCCTTTTTTGGCTTTTGTGCTTTCTCTTTCTCCTTGTCCTTAAATCCGGGAAAGGCAATTGTCTTATCCTTATTTTTTTCCTTGTTCTTCTCCTTCAGTTTCACACTCTTGCCGCTGTACTGCCGCAGCAGTTCATCAATGCGCTTATAATATTCCTCATTGCGCTTGTCCTCCTGTTCATATCTGCCTGTTGTGCGCTCTTCGTCGCGTTCCTCCATCAGCCGGAACTGATAATCAAGCTCCTTGCACAAATCGCCTTTGACGCTTTCCGATATCCGCTGCACAAGATGCTCTGCCATTTCCTCATTATTGGACGCCACCGCCTCCTTAATCAGCTTCTGGAACAAATACTGCAGCCGCATCGTCTGTTCCTTTGTCGCCTCCTGCACAGGGCTCTCACCGGCATACGTGTCTGCCTCGTCAAGCGAACGCATCTCCTTTATCTCTATCATATTTTTCATGCTGCTCCTGCCGCTGTCTTCCGCTGCCGTATCCTTTGCAGGCTCGTCTTCCGCCGCCCTGACCTCCTCATGCTTCCTGTTTCCGAACCTCTCGTTCCACCGAATTTCCTCCGAGCTTTTTAATGGTACCATTTTTGTCTCTCCTAACTTTGATATTTTTGTCAACTGCTTTTGTGCAAAGGGATTATCTGCCCTCATACCATCCTCTCCTTCACTATCACTGTACATCTCGTTCAATAACGTTTTCACAGCCTTGAGCTGCAATCCCTGATCCTTCAAATCTTTTATCTGTATAAAACGGTTGATGTCCGCTTTCGTGTATATCCTGTGCCCCTGCTCATTGCGCCCAATCGGCAGCTCCAGTTCTTCCTCCCAGTATCTAAGCACATGTGATTCCACATGCACCTCTTTCGCAGCTTCATTAATCAAATATCTTTCTTTTTCCACCTTTCAATCTCCTTTCTTGATGTATTCAGTCACATTTTGTCAGATCTCTATGTAAAAAGAGGACCGGTATTCACCCTGTCCTCTTTAGCAAAAATGATACGATATTTTATTTTGCAAGATTCGCAAACTGCGTGTAGTCTGGCAGCCATGCCAGATTAATCGTCCCGATTGCACCGTTTCTCTGCTTGGCAATAATAATTTCCGCCACATTCTTAAGCTCGGTGTCCTTATTGTAATAGTCGTCACGATAGATAAACATGACGACGTCGGCATCCTGCTCAATCGCCCCCGACTCACGCAAATCCGAGAGCATCGGTCTGTGATCCGGCCGCTGTTCGACGGCTCGCGAGAGCTGCGAGAGGGCGATGACCGGCACATGAAGCTCACGTGCCAACGCCTTTAGCGACCTTGATATATCTGAAATCTCCTGCTGTCTCGACTCGTTCTTTCCCGATCCTGTCATCAGCTGCAAATAATCTATGATAATCATTTGCAAGTCGTACTCAAGTTTAAATTTCCTGCATTTGGAGCGAAGTTCTCCAATGCTGATACCCGGTGTGTCATCAATCAGAAGCCCGGATCTTCCGATTACATCGGCGCTCTCTATCAGGCGTTCCCACTCGTCATCCTTCATGTTGCCTGTACGGATTGCCTGCGAGTTCACTTTTGATTCAAGGGACAGCAGACGGTTCACCAGCTGTTCCTTTGACATTTCCAATGAAAAAATTGCCACTGCCTTGCCGTCATGGAATGCCACATGCTGTGCGATATTCAGCACAAATGCCGTTTTTCCCATGGAAGGGCGCGCAGCCACAAGAATCAGGTCGGACGGCTGCATTCCGGCAGTTTTGTAATCCAAGTCAAGAAATCCTGTCGCAATGCCCGTGACTGCCCCCTTGTTCTTGGACGCCTCCTCAATCAGGTTCATTGCATTCATGACAATCTGGCGAATCGGTACAAAGTCACCATTGTTTCTCTTTTGCACAATGTCAAAAATACTTTTCTCCGAGGTTTCCAGAATTGCCTCCAAGGAGTCGTTTTGGGCATAACAGCTGTTTGCAATCTCTTCATTTACGCGGATAAGCTTTCTCAGTACTGCCTTCTCCGCAACGATACCGGCGTAATATTTAATGTTTGCGGATGTCGGAACTGCATCCATGACATCCCTTATGTACTCAAGACTGTAAATCTCGGGCGGCACTCCTTTTTCCTTGAGCCGCTCCTGTAACGTCACGAGGTCTACCGGCTTTCCCTCGTCGTTTAATTCCACCATGGCATCAAATAAAATACCATACTGTTTCCCGTAAAAATCAGCGCCGTTAATCTGTTCACTCGCTATGGTAATCGCCTCTTTGTCCATCAGCATGGAACCGATCACCGACTGCTCCGCCTCTATGCTGTGAGGCAGAACCCTTTTTAATACCGCCTCGTCCATTTCCGGCATAATAACCAACGTCCCCCTTATCCTGCGTCACAAAATAGCGCTACTTTGCGTCGACATGTACCCTGAGCTTTGCCGATACCTTGGGATGCAGTTTGACTGTAACTTCATGCGTTCCAGCCATTTTTATCGCCTCATTCAGCTGTATTTTTTTCTTGTCAATCTCTCTGTTGTACTGGTCTGCAACAGCCTTCGCGATTTCTTTCGACGATACGGAGCCAAACGTTTTACCGCCCTCTCCGCCCTTTATCTCTACCTTGACAGTCATCTGCTCAATCTCTGCCGCAAAAGCCTGTGCTGCTTCCAGCTGCTCTCTGGCAATCTTTTCCTCATTCTTTTTCTGAAGCTTTAATGTATTTATGTTGGCGTCCGTAGCCTCCACGCCTAATTTCTTGGGAAGAATGCAGTTCTTGGCATACCCGTCTTTAAGCTCTACCAAATCGCCTTTCTTCCCAACTGATTTCACATCCTCCAATAAAATTACTTTCATAATGCTTGTCCTTTCTGTATTGTAATAAAATGACATCCTGTGCAATCCGCATCCGCTGTTTTCCGCAGCTCTTAAATAGCACCCTCCTCCAGCATCTGGTTCAATATGTCCTTGACGACGAATATCGCCCTCTCAGGAGTGGTATCAGACAGCTGCGCCCCTGCGATGTTCATATGGCCGCCCCCGCCAAGACGCTCCATGACAATCTGCACATTGACCTCGTCAATTGACCTTGCGGATATATAAATCTTACCATTATATTCTGTAACCACAAAGCTCGCCTTAATGCCATTGATATCAAGCAGTTCATTTGCCGCCTGCGCCCCGACTTCCGTCGGGCTGTCAAGCCCTTCCGAGGGGCATATCCCCATCGCATAGGCATTTTTGTAAATCTCGGCGTTTCGAATGGCTTCCGCCTTTGCCTTGTACTCCTTGGCGCCGTCCCGAAACATCTTCCGAACCCGTGTCACGTCAGCGCCGCATCTCCTCAGAAACGCTGCCGCCTCAAATGTCCTGACACCGGTTTTCGCCGTGAAGTTGTTCGTATCCACCATGACGCCCGAATACATACAGTCCGCCTCATTGCTGCGCACCTTGACCGTGCCCGCAATATACTGAAGCACCTCTGCAACCATCTCGCAAGTGCTCGACGCATACGGTTCGACATACGACAGCGTAGCACTTTCTATCACTTCGGAGCTCTGCCTGTGGTGGTCAAGGACAACCACGGTCTTACAGCTCCGAATCAAATCCGGACACTCCGTTATGCTGGGCTTGTTTACATCCACGACCACCAATACCGTGCTGCTGTCCGCAATTTCCTGCGCCTCGGCACTGCTGATGATAAAATCTTCTTCATACACGTTTCTGTCCCGAAACAGTTCCACCAGCGGCTTGACCGAAGTCGTGATATCGTTGATGACAATATGCGATTTTCTGTCAAGTGCCCTCGCAATACAACTGATACCCACTGCCGCACCGAAAGCATCGGCATCCGCCAGACGGTGTCCCATAATAAGCACCTTGTCCTTGCTCGTAATAATCTCCTGAAGGGCATTCGCCTTTACACGCGCCTTTACACGCGTATTTTTCTCTATCTGCTGGCTCTTTCCGCCGTAATATACGATGGAATCCGGCGATTTCACTACCGCCTGGTCACCACCGCGCCCCAGCGCCAAATCAATCGCAGTGCGCGCAAACTCGCAGTTCTGAATATATGTAGGCGCATCCACACCCATACCAATACTCACGGTGACCGCCATCTCGTTTCCGATATTGACCGTCTTGACATCCTCCAGCAAATCAAAGCGGGACTCTTTCAGATTCATCAGCGCTTTCTTGCGGATAAGCACCAGATATTTGTCCTTTTCCGTCTTGCGGGCGATACCGTCCACAGACGAGATATACTTGTTGATTTTCCTGTCAATCAACGCCATCAGAAGCGATCTCCTGACATCCTCGACACTCTCAAGCGCCTCGTCATAATTATCAATGTAAATCATCCCCACAACAAGGCTCTGCTCGTCATTTTCGCGCCGGGCGCGCTTTAGGTTCGTCTCGTCAAAAAGATAGCCTGCTATCAGAAAATTCTCATTTCCGGCACTTTCAATCACTTCACTGTTATCCAGCACATCTTTTATGGAAATTTTCTTTAGTTTCAGGACATACTCCCGCTCTTCAAACGAGAGTTCCATCTCCGAATCTTCGTCAAATTGAAGCTTGTCCTTCGTTACCGCCGGAAAAACAGTGGTAATTGATTTCCGGTAGCCTTTCTCCTTGTGAATAATCTGTTCAAAAGCAATGTTTGTCCATATAATCTTGCCGTCGTCGTCCATCAGCACATGCGGAAGTTCCAAGTCCCGCAGCAGCTTTCGCTGAACCTGTCCATACTGCGTCGCAAAATTAATAAATTCATTCATAATGATGGGCTTATTCCGATACAGCAGCGCACTGTTCACGATCAGATAGAGTGCAAGGAAACCGGAAACACATATACCAGCCTTAATATTCAAAAAATAGATTCCTGCGTTGACCAAAGCCAAAAAAATGCCAAGTATGAGAGTCGTCTGAAGATATATTTTCAAATGTCCTTTTAATCTTACTTTCTGCTTCATGTATGATACCTCCCGTAAACACGTTTCGGGACACGAAAAGTCTTATCTTTATTATTTCTTATCTAGTATACCATTAATTCCTATAAAGTTCCATAGCGGATTTTGTCTCTTAAAGTCGCAAACCCTAAAATTGTGCATAAATGTCAATCAGATTTAACAGGATTTCCACAATCTTCTCCATATCCTCCACACAGGCAAACTCATTTCTGCCGTGATGCCCCTCTGAACCAGTGCATAAATTCGGACATAACAAGCCGTCAAATGACAGCCGCGCTCCGTCCGTACCGCCGCGTATCGCCGATATCCTCGGCTCCACACCCGCGCGTTTCATGGCTTCCACGGCATTGTCGACAATATACATCTCCTTCTCAATCATCTCACGCATGTTGCAGTAAGAATCCTTCATATTTACCTGAAATGTGCCCGCACCATACTTTTCGTTTAACTTTTCCGCAGTATTGACAAAAACAGCCTTTCTCTGCTCAAATTTTGCCTTGTCATGATCCCTGATAATGTACTCCGCAGTCGCCTCCTCCACCGTTCCGCGGATGCTGTCCACATGGTAGAATCCCTCATATCCCTCGGTATTCTCCGGACACTCATCCGGAAGCGCGCCGATAAACTCATAGGCAAGCTTAATGGCGTTGCGCATAACATTTTTCGCATATCCGGGATGAACGCTCTTTCCCGTGACGGTAAGCACCGCGCCTGCGGCATTAAAGCACTCATAGCTCATGTCTCCAAGCTCCCCGCCATCTACCGTGTACGCGCAGTCCGCACCAAATCCCTTGATATCAAAATACTCGACACCGTTTCCGACTTCCTCGTCGGGTGTAAAGCCAATACATATTTTTCCATGCCTTATCTCCGGGTGTGTCAGCAGCTGCTCCGCCATAGCCATGATTTCCGCCACGCCTGCCTTATCGTCCCCGCCGAGAAGTGTATTGCCGTCCGTCACCACCAGACGTTTTCCCACGCAGTTTTTCAGCATCGGAAAATCCGATACACAGGTGACAATATTTTTTTCCTGATTCAGGACAATATCGTTTCCGTCATAATTTTCAATCACACGCGGATTTACATTCTTCCCGCTTACAGCAGGAGACGTGTCCATATGGGCAATAAACCCGACCGCCGGAATCTTCTTCCCGCTCTCCTCCATATTGGAAGGAATCACTGCGTACACGTAACAGTGTTCCTCCTCATACCGCACATCACTCGCGCCGAGCTGCACAAGTTCTTCATATAAAAGTTTTGCCAGCTCCCGCTGTCGCTCTGTCGACGGCACTTTATCCGAAGTCTCCTCGGATGACTGCGTATCAATTTTTACATAGCGCAAAAACTTGTCCAATACCGTTGAATTTTCCATTTTTATCCCCCATTCAATATAAACAAACGCATAAAGCTTAGATATCTTTTAGTATACCACTTTTTCCCAAAAATAAAAAGCATCATCATAAAAGTACAAAAAACCGGCAGAACTTTTCATCGTCCGCCGGTCTCTTATGTTTTTTCATGTATCAAATGTCTTTAATCAATCGTATAAGGCATCAATGCAACATGACGCGCTCTCTTGATTGCAACCGTAAGCGCTCTCTGGTGCTTTGCACAGTTTCCTGTGATTCTTCTAGGAAGAATCTTGCCTCTCTCAGATACATATCTCTTTAACTTTGCTGTATCCTTGTAATCAATCACATTGTCCTTGCCGCAAAATACGCAAACTTTTTTTCTTCTACGGATTCCGCCTCTTCTTTTCATCGGGGAATCAGCTTTTTCAGTTCTATTAAAAGCCATGATAAAGCCTCCTATTCTTTCAATCTTTTACAAAAGCAGAGTGTTAGTTAAACGGTAACTCCTCGTCAATTCCGTCCGGAATGTTCATGAAACCGTCGCCTGCCGCCATAGGTGCAGCTGACTGGCTGTTACCGCCTCCGAAGCCGTTATTTCCGTAACCGCCTTCAGAATTGCTATTTTTGCTCTCTGCAAACTCCTGGTCTTCAACAACAACATCTGTGGTATAAACTTTTACGCCGTCCTTATTGGTATAACTGCCGGTCTGAATCCGTCCTGAAACCGCAATCTTTGTTCCCTTGCGCAGATACTTCTCTGCAAATTCACCGGATTTTCCAAATGCAACACACGAGATAAAATCCGCTGTATTTTCATCATTGCCCCGGTTAAATCTTCTATCTACTGCAAGTGTATATCTTGCAATCGCCATCTGGTTATCACCCTGTGTATACCTGACTTCGGGATCTCTTGTCAGTCGTCCCATTAAAATTACTTTATTCATATAAAAGTTCTCCCACTAGACACCCTGTATTCCAATACAGGTGTATATTCTATTTCTCGTCCTGTCTAACGCACAAATATCTGACAACATTCTCCATGAGACGAATTCTTGACTCAATCTCAGCCGGAACAGTTGCTTCGCCATCAAACTGAATGAAATAATAGAAAGCTTCCTTCATCTTACGCACTTCGTAAGCAAGTCTCTTCTTGCCCCACTCGTCTACGTTTGTGATTGTACCGCCATGTTTTGTAACAATGTTCTTTACTTTCTCCACGGTAGCTGCTCTCTCATCGTCCTCAAGCTTTGCGCTGACAACAACGGCTAATTCATACTTGTTCATTTTGTTACCTCCTTTTGGTCTCTGGCCTCTCCTCTCCGGAAGAAGCAAGGAATTTATATATCACGAAGAATTATGATACTATATTTTGGACAAAATTGCAAGTCATTTGGAAATATTTATTTCTTTTTTCGTAACAGTTCAGCCTTCGGCTTCCTGTTACGAGCATCAAGCCATGCAAAACCACTTCGTGGTGTCAAAGCCACGTACCGTGGCTTGATGCATCTCTGCCACTACGCTATTTCACGGACTTTGCAGCCAGTGCAAAGTTCTGGGCTGAACTGTTACCTTTTTTCCTTAAATCCCTTGTGCTTTTCTCCACCTGACGTCTGGGAAGCATCACCTGATGCCCACAGCCCATGCACTTGAGCCGGAAATCCGCGCCTACACGCAGCACTTCCCATTCCTGACTGCCGCAGGGATGCTGTTTTTTCAGCTTTACAATATCGCCGACTTCATATTCATATCCCAAATTTCAAGCCACTTCCTTTCCCCAGCCGAAGCCAGACTGTCTCTAAATCTCATAGCCGAATCTGCCCGAACACTTCCCCGATACTTCCCGTGATAACAAGGTCTGCCATCGTGTCTCTCTGCGTGGGCGTTTTATTAATCAGGACGAGCCGTTTTCCCTGATAGTAGTCAATCAGTCCTGCCGCGGGGTAAACCGCCAGCGAAGTTCCGCCGATAATCAGCATATCCGCCTCGCTGATAACGCGCACGGCTTCCTGAAGTGTATACTGGTCAAGCCCTTCCTCGTATAAAACCACATCCGGTTTGATTCTGCCGCCGCAGGAGCATGTCGGAACACCAGTACTGTTTATGATTTCCTCAACCGAATAAGACTTGCGGCATGTTTCACAGTAATTGCGCAGAACGCTGCCATGCAGTTCCAAAACTTTTTTGCTGCCGGCAGCCTGATGCAGACCGTCGATGTTCTGGGTCACCACAGCCGTAAGTTTCCTCAGTTCCTCCAACTTTGCCAGCGCCTTGTGCGCAGTGTTTGGTTTTGCGTCAAGACAGAGCATTTTGTCGCGGTAGAACCGGAAAAATTCTTCCGGCCTTTTCACATAAAATGTATGGCTCAGTATTGTTTCCGGCGGATAGTCATACTTTTGGTTATAGAGTCCGTCCACGCTCCTGAAATCAGGGATTCCGCTCTCTGTAGACACCCCCGCACCGCCAAAAAACACAATTTTGCCGCTCGCGTCAATCATCTGCTGCAGCGCTTCGATTTCCTTATCCATACCCATACACTCCTTTTCAGATTATTTAGGAACTGTAGAAAAATAACTGACACCTCTTGACTTGTCTATTTCTCTGCCAGAACTTCCATCCCATTTTCATGTATTTTGTCTACTCTTCCGCACGCAGCGGCTGCCTACCACGTCTTAAAAGAAATGTTCAAATCCACATTGCCCGGAATGCCGTCCACACGCCCTTTTTCCGTATACTGCCAGCAGCTTACCTCATATGGCATATACATATAGTCGTCATAAAACGCATACCACTTGTCATAATCGTTTAATCGCGTCATGTCAAGAAGCTGTGAAAAGCAGACAACATTTCCGTATATCATAGGTGTATATCCGGCTGCCTTAATCGCCTCACAAAATGCAATCGTAATCTCCGTGCGCTCCTCTTTCGTAATCTCGTCGGCGCGTCCCTTCCCGCCCGAAATACGCTCCACGTCAAACACAACGGGATACGGCACATCATAATCTGCCAGATGGTCTATCACGAAAGCTGCCTCCTCCTGTGCCTCCGCAACCGTGACTGCCTGTGTAAAGAAATATACGCCTGCGCTGACTCCCGCGGCATTGGCTCCTCTCATATTCGCATCATAAAATTCGTCAAGGACAAGCTTTCCGGACTCATATCCCCGCAGCCCTAACCGGATAAAAGCGTACTCGATGCCCTCCGCATGGACAGCCGCCCAGTCAATTTCCCCCTGATACTTGGACACGTCGATTCCCTTGTGCGAAGTGACCGTCCCGTTTTCCACATACTCCATCAGTCCTTCTTCTGTTTTCTGAAAATTTTCTTCAAGAAGCGTGTGTTTTTTGACACCTTCCAGCACAGGCGCAAACACATACTCATCCTCGAAACTGTATATTAAATTCTCCGGAAAAAAGGAGCGCAGCATCTTGAGCGGGCTGCCGTCCTCCCCTGTCACAAGAGCTTTCATTCTGTCCTTTATGGACTGTTCAACTTCACTCTCCTTTGCCTGCATAAGTTCCGCAATCCCCGCGGCATCCGCATCCCCCATGCTGTCCTGTCCCGCCGCCGCAATCTCACTGGCAGATTCCATGTCCTGCTCCGTCATTCCGGCCTCGTTGTTCCCTGTCGTATTATCCTCCACATCCACCGACAAAACCGGCATTGCCTGATCCGCCAGCAGCTGTTCCTTCTCGCCCCGAAGACGGTTGACCTCCCCGGTCTCCCTGACATACAGGATTCCCATTGTCCCCGCGCATGTAAGTGATATCATTGTCAAAATAACGAGAAATACAATGATAATATGTAATGTCCTGATTCGTTTTGCCTGCATTCTTCTCCTCCATAACTGGACTAAATAGATACCTACTCTTACAGTCTACACTAAACAGGGCAGATATGCAAGAAAAGCATATATCGGAATTTCAATCGCTGTTGCAGACATGTTACGGTTCAGACATCCACCAAAATAGTGGGCATCAAGCCACACAAAAGCTTTCACAAAACTTACCATTTTTTATAAGAACATATATTATTTTTTATTACTGCGCGCAGTTCGACAAAACATCCGCACGCCCTGCACATTCCCGCCTCCAGATAATCACACGCTTTACATACAGACAGGCGCTCCTCATAGAGCGCCTGATCAGCCTTAATATCTTCATCCAGTCTCTGGATATAGTCATATAAATTATCCATGTAGGCTTCCTTGTCCATCTCGCGCAGAAGGCACTTCCGACAGTGTCTCTTACCGCGTTCTGTTCCACTATCTATTTCCAAGGCTGTTCCTCCCATGTCTCCGGTTCCTTATCTCACACGGAACTGTACAACGCTGCATGCCGGCATTGTAAATGTGATTCCTCTGTCCGTAATCCTGAACTCCTCAAACACTTCTTCCTTTACGTTGTCAGGATTGTCAAACGTGTTGTATGCGTCCATTTTATTTGTGACAATCGCAGCTGTGACATTCTCCGGATGAAGCTCCATAAAATGAATTTCCATCTCCTCACTGTCCGATACAGACAGATTGTTGAGTGTAATCGTCACAACACCATCCTTGTCTACAGATACAGACTCCTGAAGATTCGGAACCATATAGTCTGCTTCTTCGCCAATCTCCTTGGTGCCTTCCATGTAACTCTCCACCAGTTCTGCGTCCTGATGATACTTGTACATATGAAATACATGGTACGTCGGCGTAAGCAGCATTCGGGGACCGTCTGTCAGGATGACCGCCTGCAGTACATTGACAAGCTGCGCAATATTTGCCATCTTTACGCGGTCACAGTGCTTGTTGAACACGTTCAGCGAAAGTCCTGCCACAAGCGCATCGCGCATCGTGCTCTGCTGATACAAAAATCCCGGATTGGTGCCCGGTTCACATGTAAACCATGTCCCCCACTCGTCACAGATTAGTCCAATCTTCTTTTCCGGATCATATTGATCCATGATTGCCGCATGATGCTGAATGAGTGTCTCAATGTAGAGTGCCTTAAACAGCGTTTTATACCATGTCTTCTCGTCAAATTCCGTGGCGCTGCCTTTTGTCTCCCAGCCTTCCGGATGCACGTAATAATGCATTGACAATCCGTCCATAAAACCATGTACACTTTCCGGCGCGTTCTCATAGCAGGTCTTTAGCACTTCCTCTGTCCAGTAAGTATCGTCGACATTCGGTCCGCCGCATATCTTATAAATATGCTCGTCCGACTTATAATTTCTTACATATGTCTGATATCTCCTGTAAAGATTTGCATAGTAACTCGGCGTCATATTGCCGCCGCATCCCCAGTTTTCGTTTCCAACGCCAAAATAGTCAATTTTCCATGCTTTTTCATGGCCATTCTGTTTCCGCAGCTCTGCCATCGGAGAGACCCCGTCAAAGGTCATATACTCAACCCACTCTGACATTTCCTGAACAGTCCCGCTTCCGACATTGCCGTTAATATAGGTCTTACATCCAATCTGCTCACACAGCTCAAAAAACTCGTGCGTTCCGAAACTGTTGTCCTCCGTCACACCGCCCCAGTGCGTATTGATCATTTTCTTCCTGTTTTCCTTCGGTCCAATCCCGTCTCTCCAATGATACTCGTCCGCAAAACAGCCGCCCGGCCAGCGGAGTACCGGAAGCTTCATTTCCTTCAATGCAGCCACAACGTCATTTCTCATGCCGTTGGTGTTTGGTATGTCTGAATTTTCCCCGACATAAAGACCTTCATAGATACATCTGCCAAGATGCTCGGAAAAATTTCCGTAAATTTCCGCATTGATATGTCCTTTTTGGTTCTTCTCATTAATATAAAGTTTTGCCATGTTGTACATGCCTCCGATTTTACTTGTAATCAAATACTGGTCTGCCGTTTTCCCACTTAACTTTCATCAGCATCGTATGTCTGTTTGGATTATAGAGCGGATCCCCCTCTATAACACTCTCCTTGCGCGCATGATACACCAATATATCATTTCCTTCCTCGTCCACCGTAAACGAATTGTGTCCGGGACCATATACCTCAATCGAAGGGTCTGATGCCAGTACCGGATAACGCTCTTTTTTCCATGATAAGGGATCAAGCAAATCCGAGCCGCTGTCCGCCGTAAGCATCCCCATACAATATGGTACGCCTGTCTCGCTTGCAGAGTATGTAAGGAATATTTTTCCGTCTCTTTTGATTACAGCCGGCCCTTCATTAACCCAGAATCCAACGCGCTCCCAGTCATAATCGGGCGTAGTCAAAAGCACCTGCACGGTCTTTAATTTGTTGGGTTTTTCCATCTCCGCAATATACAAATTGGATATCTGTCTTCCGACACCCACTTTCTCAGCCCATACATAAAAGTGTTTTCCATTATCTTCAAAAACAGTGCCGTCCAGCGAAAAGGCCCTGAATGAAAACTCGTCATCATCCGCACACTGCATCATGCCAAGCTCTGTCCATGTGCCAGTCATCGGATCCGCATCTGCACATTCCAGCACATACGGGCGGATTTTCCAAATATCGTCTTTTTCTCCGCCTGCATAGTAGATGTACCACTTACCCTCAAGATAATGAAGTTCCGGCGCCCAAATATTTTCACTCATAATACCCGATTCATGCTTCTGCCATACCGTCACTTCCTCCGCATCCGCAATCCCCGCAAGCGTATCTGCACACCTAAGTATTATTCTGTCGTATGCAGGAACTGACGCCGTAAAATAATATTTTCCGTTCCACTGCCTGCAAATAAACGGATCTGCCCTTTGCAATATCCATGGCTCATTAAATTTCAACTGTGTATCCAATCCCGCCGCCTCCTTAATTCTTTACTTTCGTCCCAAAAATATATGGCAAGTCTTTCCAGCACTTGGATATTATTTTGGCATTTATTAAAACATTTTAGTTATATCTAAATTATAATAAATTTTACAATTTTTGCAAGTCATTTTGCCGCATTCTTTCCTTTTCGTTAAAATATCTATATTTTGGCATATAAACTTCGTGAACTTTCACAATTTTCTATTCCTTATGCTACACAAAACGAAAAACCGGCGCCCTTGTATGAAAAGGAAGCCTGCCGCCCGCCGGAAGCAGCCATGCATGTTCATGCTTTATGGAAATATGCTCCTCTATCATTCCGTCTGTGATCATTAAAACCGGCCCATTTTTCGGAAAATCATCTGCCCGCTCCAGCAAATCAACCGCAGGCTGTAAAATAGTACCGCCTCTTCCCTTTACGCATACGCGTCCGGCAATGTCATCCGGTGAAAGATAGCCTGCATCATATGCCTGCGCATCGCAAAATACGACTCTTGCAAACGAGACATCATGCGCCGCCGAATAACTTGCAACCGCTCCCAGAGCCTTCCCAATCATCTCCGCATCCATGGAACCGGAAGTATCAATTACAACCCCGAAAGTCCTGCTGTCAGTTAAGACTTCGTTAACCTGATAGCGCGGGCGTGGTATATCCGGAGTCGATGCCTGCCGTCTACTTGGCCGCGCGTAGCTTCTGTACCTTTCTAGCGGTTCGAAATACACGTCAAACCAGTTTGCAAGTTTAACATCCCACGGAACCGGAGGCATGGCTAATGCACGTATCTCCTCGATTAAACCGGCAGGAATGAATCCTCTCCCCTGAGACTGGTGGAATTCAAGACCCTGCTGCAGTGCGCTTTTACAGAAATCATCCATGCTTGTGGCGTTTCCCACTATTTTGCCTTTTGCACTGCCTCCCATAATGTCGCCCTTCCCATAGCCCCGAAGCGTGTCTAACTTGGAATATCTGCGCATATTTGTAATTATCTCATCATACACTGTCTCAGCCGAAAGATTACAAAGCTTTTCATCGTACAGCAGACCGGATGACGGCATCATTCCAATCTGCATTTCATGAAGCCATCCGTTAATCACAAAATCGCAGGCAACATTCCACAGATAATGATCTCTTCCCTGTACACGTTCCTGATGTCCCAGCCCCGCGTGAAGATACTCGTGCGCCAGTACAAACCGCCATTCCTCCTCCGAATACCTGACCGAAGGATTGATATATATTTCCTCATCGACCACACTGATTGCAGCAATTGATATTTCATTTCTGTTGCAGTACTGATAATCCTCCACTATTTTAAAATGTGCCGCGATACCGCCAAGCAGCGGATAATGGTCGATAAACCATGCCGCGGCACGTCTCGCCGGTGAATTGGGTGCATTTTCCTTACTATGTCCACCGGCTTTGCCCACTGCATCCGAAACAGAAGCTGCCAGCGCATACGCAAACTGCGAAATATATCTGTTTTGCCTATTGCCACTGTATTCCAAAGGTTTATCCAAACCAACCATATCCGGTTGTCCGCTTGCGAGCGTGCTGAACCGCGTATCACCCTCCGGATAATTATTCTCCATCAGATACTGGTAAATTTTGCGCTCATCATTCAACGCAATCGGAAAATGCAAGGCAGGGTTCTCATGGACTGATTTTCCAAATTTAATGTCTTGCAAAAACTTTGCAATATAAATATCACACGCAGTATTCCAGATACTTTTGTTGCACCGGACTTCCCAGCTGCGCGAGCCGTCCTGCTTTTCCACAAAATACCCCGGCATATGCTCTGCATCGAAATGTCCGAAAGAAAGGTGCAATATACAATGTGCCATAATATAAGCCCACTCTTTCGGTTCCAGATACACATCCCTGTTCAAATAAATTCTCCCGCCGGAATATACACATGCATAACTGTTTCTTCCAAGCATATTCCTATCGCCAATATTCAAGTCTTTGTCAAGCATACGAAAAAGAGCATTGCTGTTAAGGTATGCAATGCCTGCCTGTAGACTTTCTTCATTTTTATTCTGCTTTCTCTGGTGCTGTTTAGCCATGTCTTCCCTCCGCCAATCGTGGCAGATCCCGCACAATTTCCAACATAAACCATTCCGGAAGCACTTTTCCCTCATCGGCCGATATAACCATCTGGGCAATTTCATAACTGATTGCGGAAAGCTCTTTCATGAGCGCTTTTGACCTATGAACGAGAAACTGTCCATCCCTGCCAAGCTTCTGCTTGTCCTGTGGCAAGTCATGGAGCAGCCTTCCCCGAAAAGACTGTGCCAGAAAATAAAGTACATCCCGTTCCTCCGGCTTGGACGGCCATTTCGCTTCTCCCTTAATAATCTCTGACAGCAGATGGGTATTTCCGAGCTGTTTGGTAAAGGCAAGGAACATTCCTCCATGTGACGCAGAAACGCATCCATATGTAACCACACGCAGCATTTCCTCCGAAATATTACATGCCCCCACACCATATTCCTTCAATGCATCACTCAGCATATGCCACGAACGAGGTGTTGAATAAGGTTCTTCCGTTTTGGGCGGCTCCGTAAACAAATGGTCAGGTCTTTGACAAATGTAATCCGTAATCCAAGAGTGGATACCGTTTTGATATGCCCATGTAAGCCACTGCGACGGATCTACTTTTAGCTGTACATGAAACATTCTGTTTACAAGCGCCGATGACATTGTCTTGACAATTGCCGAATCCTGCGCGCGGTTTCCTGCACCAATCACTATACTTCCCTGCGGAAGGTGGTATTCCCCGATTCTTTTCTCATGAATCAAACTGTAAAATGCTTTCTGTACTTCCTGAGTACATGCATTCAATTCATCCAGAAATAATACATAGGCATCTTTCCGTGCAATCATTTTCGGCGGGAGAAACTCAGATGTCTCTCCTTTAATCTGCGGAATTCCAATAATATCTTCCGGTGCGAGCTGACTTCCAAGAAGCGACACGCAGGGAAGTCCCACCTCCTCCGCAAATTGTTCCACAAGAGCAGACTTCCCAATCCCAGGCGCTCCCCAGATAAAAACCGGGCGCACCGGTGCAATATGCAGCAGTATCTCAATCAGCTCCTCCTGTGTAACTGAAATGGGTAAATTCATCCTTGTCACCTCACTTTCCACTTCTTTAATTCTAAGCAAGACAATAGTGACAGCACATTTTTCGTCTTCCTATTATCAAGGAATAGTTTAAAAACCCCGAAATCATGATTTCGAGGTTTTTATCTTAATTTACTATAGAGGCGACTAACGGATTTGAACCGATGATCAGGGAGTTGCAGTCCCACGCCTTACCACTTGGCTAAGTCGCCATATTAAATTATATTCAAAAAGTAATATATTATGCTGCTTATCAAAAAAGAAATGATAAACTCCCCGAGTAGGGCTCGAACCTACAACCCCGCGGTTAACAGCCGCGTGCTCTACCATTGAGCTATCGAGGAAAATTCTTTACTTCGTATAGCTATAAGAAAAACTTCGTTTTTCCAATATGGTCTACGAAGAATTTATTTACTGAGGTATTCCCTCAAAACCGAACACAAAAATCAACCGTACATCCTCTTCCCAACATTCCCA
>CAJTTO010000030.1 GCA_910579275.1 uncultured Lachnospiraceae bacterium | reverse complement strand
CCCTCTCCATTGAGCAGGGGGAATTTGTCGCCATTGTCGGAACCTCCGGCAGCGGTAAGTCTACCCTGCTGAACATGATGGGCGGTCTGGATATTCCGACCTCCGGCAGCATCAAAGTGAAAGGCAAGGAGTTGGCCGAGCTGAACGATGAACAGCTTACCATTTTCCGCAGGCGCAGCATAGGCTTTATTTTCCAGAACTACAACTTGGTTCCTGTTCTGAACGTCTATGAAAATATTGTCCTGCCCGTGGAACTGGACGGAGATACGGTAGACAAGAAATTCATGGACGAAGTAGTGCGTCTGCTGGCCTTGGGGGACAAACTGAACAGTATGCCGGGCAACCTGTCTGGGGGACAGCAGCAGCGCGTTGCCATCGCCCGCGCGCTCATTACAAAACCGGCCATCGTGCTGGCTGACGAACCGACCGGCAATCTGGACAGCCGGACAAGCAGCGATGTGTTAGGGCTTTTGAAAGTAACCAGCAGCCAATTTCGTCAAACGCTGGTGATGATAACCCACAACAACGAGATCGCCCAGCTTGCCGACCGCATTGTTCGTATTGAGGACGGTAAAATCGCGCAGTAAAGGAGGGCAGGAACATGAACGACATTCTCTTTGGAAATAACAATACAAAAATAATCAGAAGTCTTTCAACAAAGTATTTCAAGAAAAACAGGGTGCGGAATATTACTGCAATCCTGGCAATCACGATGACGGCGTTTTTATTTACTTCAATTATCTCTCTCGCATTTAATATGACTTCTTCCTTGCAGCTTTCCATGTTCATGCAAAAGGGAAGCAAGGCGGATGGTACGCTGGGCTATATGACAGAAGAACAATATCGGCAGCTCATTGAGAGCGATTTCATTCAGGAAGCAGGACACAGGCGTTTCCTTGCGTATGCCAGCAATCCTATCGGTCATACCGTTGAAATTAACTATGCAGACAATATACAGCAGGAATTGACATTCTGTGCGCCAAAGCATGGAACCGTACCCCAGCAGGCGAATGAGATTATCACCACTGACCGTGCGCTCAAGGCGTTAGGCGTTGAAGTTAAGATTGGCGTTTCGGTACCCATAGAATTTGAAGTACAGGGTCAGGCCTATCACTACGACATGGTGCTTTCCGGCTGGTGGGAGGCTAATAATGATACTGTTAGCCGGATAATTGTATCAGAGCAGTTTGTAGAAGAAAACCCTGAATTGTTCAAAAACACCTATGCAGCGGACGGGAAAATGGCAGGGCTTATTTTTTCCGATGTGGTACTGAAAAACAAGGTAAATATAAAAGGCCAGTTGGAGGATTTTGCATATATGGTCGGCGGCGACCCCGAAAACATGGAGGCAGATAATTATATCCTTTGCAGCGAAAATCAAATGACACAGGGAATGACATCAAGGGAAACGATTTTATTTGCTGTGGTATTTGCGCTTTTATTTGTGGTATGCGGTTATCTGCTGATCTACAACGTCTTTGATATTTCCGTCATGCAGGATGTACGGCAATATGGTTTGCTGCGGACAATCGGAACATCCTCCCGTCAGATTAAAAAACTGGTAAACCAGCAGGCGCTCTGCCTTACCCTCATTAGCTTACCTATTGGGTTAGCAACTGGTTTCCTTGCTGGATGGCTGGTACTGCCGGTGGCAATGAGCCTTTTCAGCTCTGAACACAAGTCTGTAATGTCAGCTATGCAGGTTTCAACCTCCCCTCTAATTTTTTTCATTGCGTCTATGTTTACAATTTTGACTGTATATATCAGCACACGGAAACCTGCAAAAAGAGCGGCAAAGGTATCGCCGTTAGAAGCTATTCGTTATACAGAACAAGGAAATTTCAAGCGAAAACCCACCAAACGGACACAAGGAGCTAAACTTTCCCGCATGGCTTTGTCTAACTTTGGACGAAACAAACGGCGTTCGGTATTTATTATCATTTCCTTGCTGCTGTGCATTGTTTTTGTCAACTCGGCTATTGTTATCACGCAAAGTATTGATGAAGAAAAATTTATCAGCCGCAACACAAAAACAGACTACACGGTCTATAACTCTATTGTAGCCAATGTTTACGAGGGGTTCCGATACCATTCGGATGAACTGCCAACATCCGTTATTGATTTCATCAATCAACAGCCGGGAATAGAAAACGGGAGAAGCCTTTACCGCAATACCTTGAACGACACAAATGTGTTGGTTGATTATGGGATTGAGAACATATCTTGCACAGGTACTTGGGAAGAAGATGATGGTCGTATCAATAAAGCCTATGGCGGCTATTCTATGGCTGCCGCGCCTGATACGGAAAATCTTTTTTATGGGAATATTTATGGGGCGTCTGAACAATTCTTCTCTGACCTGACAATCTTTGATGGCGAACAAGATACAGAAATCCTAAACCAGAAAATGCAGTCCGGGGAATATGTTATACTTGGATGTTCCATGGACAGACTGACCGGAGAGCCAAAAGAAACACCGCTTACAGAGCAGCTGCAAGTAGGGGACAGTATTTCTTTCTATAAAGACGGAGAATTGTTTAAGACTTTTACAATCCTTGCAAGGGCAAAGGTTGTAGGCACAGAAATAGAAACCGCTTCATCAACCTCCGCAGAAACTAAGATCGGGAAAGATGCTCCGCGCCTCTACATGGCCGACAGTATGTTTATGCAGCTCTACGACAATCCGACTATATTCAGTTATGGGTTTAATGTGTCCGAGGGACAGGAAGCACAGATAGGAGCCTTTTTGAATAATTTCACTGCAAGCAATACCACCGTTGCCTATACTTCCACAGAAGTGCTGAAACAGTACACAGATTCGGTTCAAAACACGGTTTTGCTGGTGGGTGGTATGATTGCGGCGATTATGGCTTTTGCGGGGCTGATTAACTTTACCAATATGATGATTACCAGCATTATTACCCGCCGCAACGAATTTGCTACAATGCAGAGCATTGGTATGACAAACCGGCAGCTTCGCCGTTTAATGGTCTATGAGGGGGTATATTATGCCGCAGGAGCAGATATAGTTGGCAGCATGATTGCGGCGATATTTGCGCTGACAGTTCTGGAAAATGCCTTAAACGCACCATCCATGTGGTACTTTACCATGCACTTTACGCTGGCTCCCGCTTTGATCGTGGCTTTGGTCTATGTATTTCTGGCAACAGTCATTCCTGTCATTGCGCTGCATTTCTTTAACAATGGAACAGTAGTCGAGCGGTTAAGAACGGCGGAATAAATATTACGGCTTGAAAAATCGGGGATTTTCCCCGGCTTTTCAAATGTCACCGTTTTGTGACATTTCCTAAAGATATTTTGTCAGAACGGGTCGAGGCGGTGACGTTCTTGTGATATTTGTGGTTTAAAATAGAAGTCATGGAAGCTGTCCGATTCCCTCCGGGGGAAGATAACAGGATGCGGCGCAGAATGTTTATATGGGTAATAAGTTCCTTGCCCTGCGGAAAAGCGAGGTCGCAAAAGTTGCGCCGGACAGGTCTGCGCTGATAGGGAAGGTTGACATGAAGGAAATACGGGAGACTGCCAGGAGGTGGCTGAGCTTCCTGTTCGGGGAGCCGTATGAAGCTAAGTTCCAGTCCGAGGGTACGGGCTCCGCCATCCATGTGTATGACGGAAACGGTGACGAGATACTGACCTATACTGCGGGCGTGGGCTGGCATGAGAAGGAATCAAAAGCGGAGATGGAAGTACACGGGGCTTTGAAGGCTGCCTACTATGGCGTTCAATGACCGTTTGCGGAACTGTAGTTATCCAGTCAATAAACTTTTGCATGGCATCCTGAATATTAAGTAAGGGATATTGACAATATCAGAGACAACGAGGATGACAAGGCAGTGCTTATGCCGATACAGAGAGAGGCTGTAGAAAAAGGACTGAAAGAAGCAGAGAAGAAAGGCAATAAGCGGTATTTCCCGACAGTCCCTTTTTCTGAAATAAAAAGAAAAATGAGATAATTTACAGACTTTTTATATGTAAATATGTTAAAAATAAAAAATTTACATAATTTTTTGAAATAATATAATAAAATGCAAAAATTTACCGATATATATAATGCGCAGCAAAATATTAGTTAAAACAGCTGTAAGAGATGTGAAAACAATACCCTAATATGCCAAAAACATGTTTTATGGCTGTTTAATTAATAAAATATTTTGATACTCCGCATTACACTTTTTTATTTCCGTTATCAAAGAACCAGACGTTGAGCTGATAACAAGCAGACTGTTCGAACTGCTGTTATCGGCATTTTTTATATGAGATTACCACGCGTACTGATATCGATTAGAGCAAAGATAAACGTTCTTGTAGTAAATGAGATACCTGACGGTCTATGGCAAGTTTTTGAATAACAGTTTTTGCACTGGCTGAAAGTCCGAGAAATAACATAGTGGCAGAGATGCATCAAGCTACAGCATGTGGCTTTGACACAAATGAAGTGGTTTTTCATGGCTTGATGCCTGTAGCAGGAAGCTGAAGGCTGAACTGTTACGTTTTTGAAAATAACTTGGTAAAAACAGTTGAAATGTGTCCCTGTTTATGTTAAACTGTTTTTTATCAGTGGGCTTTGGGACATGAAGTTCACAGGTCGTCGATAAGGAGGTGTGAAGATGGCAGCATTGAGAATAGTCCTTACTATTATTTTGATATTGGTTTCGATTGCATTTACAGTGATTGTTTTAATGCAGGAGGGTAAGTCAGCCGGACTTGGCGCTATCAGCGGAGCAGCGGAAACATATTGGGGCAAAAATAAAGGACGCTCCATGGAAGGTGCTCTTGTCAAGTTTACGAAAGTTTTAGGCATTGTATTTATGTTGCTTGCAATTGTTTTAAATATAAATTTTTAAATTGCTATATATTTAAGATAAAACCACGAACACTCTTGTAATAAGAGTGTTTTTTCGTAACCGGATACAGCATTTGAAAAAAGGAGGGAGAAGAATGTCGGATAAGAGGAAAAAAGTAATTCTGGATTTGGTTTCGGCTGATTTTTATGTGCCGATGAAGGAGAAAGAACTTGCGATTATGCTTCAGGTGTCCAAGGAGGACAGGGGGGAGCTGAACCGTATCTTGAACGAACTGCTGGCAGAGGGAAAGCTTTCTCTGACCAAGAAAGGCAAGTTTGTCAAGGCAAAGCATACAGACAAGGATTTAATCGGAACGTTTATCAGTCATCAAAAGGGCTTCGGGTTTGTCGAGGTTGACGGCAGGGATGAGGACTTGTATATTCCGGAGGACTATGTGAATGGCGCGTTTCACAAGGATACCGTAAAAGTGTCCTTGTTGTCAGGAAAGAGCGGCAAACGTCAGGAGGCACAGGTCGTTGAAATCCTAGCAAGAGGCATGAAGCAGATTGTGGGCATTTATGACAAGAGCAACAAAAATTATGGTTTTGTCATCTCAGATAACACGAAAATCAGCGTGGATGTTTTTGTTCCGACAGAGCGGTCAAAGGGAGCAGTGTCCGGTCATAAGGTTGTCTGCGAGATAACAGATTACGGCAAAAACAACCGGAAGCCAGAAGGAAAGATTACAGAGATTCTGGGGCATGTAAATGACCCGGGCGTGGATATCATGTCCATTGTAAAAGGATATGAGCTTCCGGTCGAATTTTCGGAAAAGATTATGCGTCAGGCCGAAAATGTCTCGAATGAGGTTTCCGAGACAGATATGGCAGGGCGGCGAGACTTGCGCGATGTGCAGATGGTGACAATTGACGGTGAGGACGCGAAGGATTTGGACGATGCGGTCAGCCTGACAAAAGAAGGGGGAAAATATCTGCTAGGTGTGCACATTGCGGATGTGACGAACTATGTGCAGGAGAATTCAGCACTTGACTGGGAAGCAAGGGAGCGCGGAACCAGCGTCTATCTGGTGGACAGGGTGATTCCGATGTTGCCGCACAAGCTTTCCAACGGCATCTGTTCACTGAATGCGGGTGAGAACAGGCTTGCACTCAGCTGCCTGATGACAATTGACAAAAAGGGAGAGGTTGTCAGCCATGAGATTGTGGAGTCCGTGATTCGGGTGGATAGGCGTATGTCATACACAACTGTCAAAAAAATACTCGAGGACAAGGACGAGACAGAGATAAAAGCGCATGAAGAACTTGTGCCGATGTTTGAGCAGATGAAAGAGCTTGCGGGAATTCTGCGTGAAAAGCGCAAAAAAAGAGGCTCCATTGACTTTGATTTTCCGGAGAGCAAGATTATTCTGGACAAACAGGGGCATCCGGTAGAGATAAAGCCATATGAGAGAAATGTCGCGACGAAAATCATAGAGGATTTCATGCTGATTGCAAATGAGACTGTTGCGGAGCATTTTCACTGGATGGAGCTGCCGTTTGTCTACCGGACACATGACAACCCTGATCCTGAAAAGATAGATAAGCTGGGAACGTTCATCCGGAATTTCGGGTATTCCATCAAGAGCAGGCAGGAGGAGATTCATCCTAAGGAGCTGCAGAAACTGCTCGTGAAGATAGAAGACACGCCGGAGGAAGCGCTGATTAGCAGACTGACGCTGCGGAGCATGAAACAGGCAAAATATACCATAGACTGCACGGGGCATTTTGGGCTTGCCTGTCAGTATTACTGCCATTTTACGTCGCCAATCAGGCGCTATCCGGACTTACAGATACACCGTATTATCAAAGAGCAGATTCGGGGACGCCTGAACGAGAAACGCATCGACCATTACAATGAAATCCTTCCGGAGGTGGCTAAACATTCCTCGGACATGGAGCGGCGTGCGGACGAGGCAGAGCGTGAGACAGACAAACTTAAGAAGGTCGAGTTCATGGAGAGCCATATCGGCGAGATTTTTGAGGGAGTGATTTCCTCCATCACGGCATGGGGTGTGTATGTGGAGCTGCCCAACACGATTGAGGGGATGATTCATGTGTCCATGCTTCCGGGTGATTATTTTTATTATGAGGAAGAGACCTACGAGATGGTGGGGCAGGCTACCAATATCCGGTATAAGCTTGGACAGACATTGGAAGTCAAGGTGAACGCGACGGATAAGATATCAAGGACGATTGATTTTGTCATTCCCGAGGAGTGGGAAAAAAACGAAGTGCTTTAGGAAGTTCTAAGTCGCTTTTTGGGAGTGCATTGTAAAGAGAGGGAAATATAATGGCAAAAAGTGAGGCAATGAAACTGGTAGCCAACAATAAAAAGGCGTACCATGATTATTTCATTGAGGAGAAATATGAGTGCGGCATCGCGCTTCACGGTACGGAAGTGAAGTCACTGCGTATGGGCAAGTGCAGTATCAAGGAGGCGTTTATCCGAATTGAGAATGCCGAGGTGTTTGTGTACGGTATGCATATTTCTCCCTATGAAAAAGGAAATATTTTTAACAAGGATTCCCTGCGCGTGAAAAAGCTTTTACTGCATAAGCATGAGATTCAAAAGCTTTTGGGAAAGATAAAGGAAAAGGGATATACACTGGTGCCTTTACAGGTTTATTTTTCGAATGGCAGGGCAAAAGTAGAGATTGGCCTTGCGCGAGGCAAAAAACTATATGATAAACGCGAAGATATTGCGAAGAAAGATGCAAGGCGGGAGACGGAGCGTGAATTTAAAGTCAAAAATCTATATTGAAACATAAAATTAAAAAGGAGCAGAAGCTCCTTTTTTAATCTTCCCTGCTGCGCGCAGTGATAATCCATGGTGCGGGATCGGATTTGAACGTGTTGTTGCTGCGCAGTTTTGTCACAGACACCTGTATGGTCTCCACGTCGGCAAGACCAAGGTCGTGAAGCGTGTCGGGCAGGCTCGCAGCCGCTTTAAAGTCCAGCGTATAGATGACGACATTGATGTTTGGATTTAATTTCAGCAGGCATGCAAGCTCCTGCTCCGTGCTTGCCGATGCAACGAGAAATACGAGGGAAGGGACAGGGCACTGCGCCATGGTGTTGTCATCAACATGGTCTATGATTTTGATGTTATGGAGGTCAAAATGTGCAACATTGTCCTCTAGTGTAGAGCGGTCGTCCCTGCTGTACTCCACTGCGATGACCGAGCCTTCCGCGGCGATAAGGGCGGCTTCGATAGCGATGCTTTCCCCGCCGATAACACAGATATCATCCTGCGGGTCAACCATCATCTTGCTCAATATGATGGAACGGATTTCGCTTCCGACATACTGAATCGAACCGCGCTGGAGCTTTTCGTTGCTCAGGCCAATGCGAGTTGAATTTCTGGCATTGGGATTGAGGATAAGCATACCGGCGGAGGCGTTGATGCCGCGGTTAATCATCTCCTTTATCTGATTGTGAAGAATTTCCCCGCTCGGGTCGGAACCCTCATTGTACCATACCTCACACTCGCCAAGCCCTGCGTTCCACAGGCGGTAAAAAATATCCTCGATTCCCGCGTTTGTAAACACGAGCGTTGTCTTGTGGGCTTCGACGGTCGGGATGACATTTTTATTTTTTTTGGTGATGTCAATGATTTTGACATGCTCCAAATCAATTGGGGTATTCTGCGAGTAGTACTGTAGCCAGCTTAGAATAATATCATTTGTGAAAATTTGTTTTTCCATGCTTTGCCTCCTGTTTAAGTTTTATTTTGGTTCATAATAATTTTTTATAATTTTGACAACGAGAAAACCATTGTTCCATTCAGCCTCGTCATGAAACATATTGTGAATCAGTGCGATATCCATTTTCCATGTTCCGACAATGTAAATACAGCCTTCCGGTTTTAGCACACGCATACATTCTTCCTGTATGGATTCCCATTGGGACTGTATATGGGACAGGGCATTGTACAGGAAAACAGCATCAAATGATTCGCTTGAAAAACGCATCTTGGCGGCATCCATAATTTCAAAATGAACGTTGTCCGGTGTTACGGAACAAATCCTGCTGTCATCAAGGTCAATGCATGAGACCTGATGGGCGTAACAGGATGCAGAAATTGAAAATTCGGCATCACCGCAGGCGACTTCAAGAATTTTTTTGCTTTTTATGCTTGGGATAAATATCTGTACGGCAGCGTCTGTTTTTTTCAAAGGAATCCTCCATGGTTTTGGCGATACGGTTTTTGTCTGCCAGCAATGCAATAATTATATGGCATAATGTTACAATATCAAAAAATGGGAATCATTTTTCAGCCCAATTTTTTAACTTTTTTACCATATTGATTTGATTATGGCCGGTTCGATACGCAATGCCGGTAACATAAAAAATGATTACCAGAATTTGCGCCGCACAGTGTTTCAGGAAATGTTTCATGCTTTTTCCCCCTTTGCAAAAGTGTATATTATAACTATATCACATCAAGGGTAAAAAAACAGCAGGATATGATAAAAATTATCCTAGTTTTTTGTGAATATATTTGTTACACTATAAAAGTGCAAAAATATGTAATCAGGAAAGGACAGGATGATAAAATGGGTAAGATATTTAAGTTTCAGCAGGACGTTGACACAGACCAGATTATTGCGTCACAATATATTATATTCCCGACAATTGACGAGATGAAAGGGCATACATTTGAGTCACTCGATCCGGATTTTGCCTCGCAGGTACAGCCAGGCGACTATGTCGTGGCATCGGAAAACTTCGGCTGCGGTTCTTCGCGGGAACAGGCACCGAGTGTGTTGAAAGCACTGGGTGTTAAGGCAGTCGTGGCGAAATCTTTTGCCAGAATTTTTTATAGAAATGCAATCAACATCGGACTTCCTGTGATTGTCTGCAAGGATTTACATGACAACGTTAACGCAGGTGACGAGATGGAACTTTCCATGCAGGAGGGTGTAGTACGTGTAAACGGAAAAGAATATGCTTGCACGAAGCTGCCCGAGTACATGCAGGGAATCCTTGATCAGGGCGGGCTGATTGCATCGTTAAACGAATAGCGGCGGCATTTTTCAAACATGCTCTAGGGGCAGAGCAAAAGTTTAGATAAGTGGAGGATTTGAATATGGGAATGACAATGGCAGAAAAAATCATTGCGGCAGCGGCCGGCGTGGAGTCTGTAAAGCCGGGGGACATACATACAGTGGAGCTTGACCGTCTGATGAGCAACGACGGGACGACGCATCTCACAATTGACATGTATAACAAACTGAAAAACCCGCGTATCGCGGACGTAAATAAATTGGTCTGGATTGTAGACCACAATGTACCATGTGACAGTGTAAAAACGGCGGCTTCGCACAAGAAAATGCGCGATTTTGCAAAGGAGCATGGCATTCAATTTTATGAGGGGGAGGGTGTCTGCCATCAGGTGATGATGGAGAAACACGTCACAAGCGGCGAGCTGATATTCGGTGCGGACAGCCATACATGTGCATACGGCGCAGTCGGTGCATTTGGAACAGGCGTGGGCTGTACGGACTACCTTTATGCCATGGTGACAGGAAAATCATGGCTTTTAGTGCCGGAAACCTTAAAATTTCGTTTGACAGGAAAATTGAATGACGGTGTATATGCAAGGGATTTGATTCTTTCTATTATTGGGATGATTGGCGCAAACGGTGCAAATTACATGGCGATGGAGTTTGGCGGGGAAGGACTAAAAACGCTGAATATGAGTGACAGAATCTGTATCTGCAACCTTTGTGTTGAGGCAGGCGCAAAGACTGCGCTTATGGAGGTGGACGAGATTACGCTTGACTATCTGAAGGCACATGGCAGGGAGCCTAAGCACAATTTCAAGAGTGATGAGGATGCTGCTTTTGCAAAGGTGTATGACATTGATTTGTCAACAATCAAGCCAATTGTGGCAAAGCCACATTTTGTGGACAGCGTGGTAGATGCAGAAGAATGTGCAGGCACACATATTGACGAGGCGTTTTTAGGTTCCTGCAATAATGGACGTATTGAGGATTTAAGAGTGGGCGCAGAATTAATCAAGGGAAAAAAAGTGCATCCGCTTGTCCGGTTTCTGGTAGTTCCCGCAAGCGCAGAGGTTTACAGACAGGCGCTTGCAGAAGGCATTATTGACATTTTTATGGAAGCAGGTGCAATCGTAATGAATCCCAATTGCAGCGTATGCTGGGGAAGCTGCCAGGGTGTCATCGGCGAGGGCGAGACATTAATCAGCACGGGAACCCGTAATTTTAAAGGACGCGCAGGACACAAGGATTCTTTCGTATACCTTGCTTCCGCGGCGACCGTGACGGCATCGGCGATAAAAGGGGAGATAACAACGGCAGAAAATGTCGGATAAAATAATGAAAGGAGCATGGCTAAGATATGGATAAATTTACTGGAAAAATATGGGTTCTGGGAGATGATATCGACACAGATATCATCATTCCGACAGAGTACCTTGCATTAAAGACAGTACAGGATATGGCACCATATGCGTTTTCACCGCTGCGCCCTGAACTTGCGGGACAGATAAAGGAGGGCGATATCATAGTGGCAGGCAAAAATTTCGGCTGTGGATCATCAAGAGAACAAGCCCCTGAGATTATCAAAGCGCTCGGTGTCAAGTGTGTAATTGCAAAATCGTTTGCGCGCATCTTTTTCAGGAATTCCATCAATAACGGACTGCTGTTAATAGAGAATGACAGACTGCGTGACGATGCAAAGGAAGGTGATGAGATAACCGTCACAATCAATGAGTCCATAGACTACCATGGAAATCAGTACCCAATTACATCATTGCCACAAAATCTGGTTGATATCATCAATGCAGGCGGATTGGTCGCTGCGATGAGAAAATTAAATGGGTTAGATTAGGAAAGGCATAGGTGAAAGAATGGGTTCAACGATTATAGAAAAGATTGTAAGAAACAATGTGGGGAAAGAGGTTCGTCCGGGGGATATTGTCACGGTAAATGTAGACCGTGTGATGATACACGATATCTTTATTCCGTTCGTGGCATCAAAGTTTGAGGAGATGGGCTTTACCAAAATATGGGATGCAGACAAGGCTGTTTTAATCTATGACCACCTTGTGCCTGCAAGCCAAGTGGACGACACCAGACACTTCCGCGTCGGAAATGCATTTGTCGAGAAATATGGTATGAAAAACATTCACCGCGCAGACGGTATCTGCCATCAGCTGATGACAGAGGCGGGCTATGTAAAGCCGGGTGATATTGTGTTCGGCACAGACAGCCATACGACTACATATGGCTGTGTCGGTGCATTTTCATCAGGCATCGGCTACACGGAAATGGCAAGCATATTAGGTACCGGAACACTCTGGATTCGTGTGCCGGAGACCATTCGGGTAAATATTACAGGAAAGCTGCCTGAAAATGTAATGGCAAAGGATATTATACTGAAGCTGATAGGTGATTTGGGAGCAGACGGCGCGACCTACAAGGCACTGGAATTTGCGGGGGATACTGTGGAAAATATGACAGTGGCGTCAAGAATGTCCATGTCCAATATGGCAATTGAGGCGGGGGCAAAGTGTGCACTTTTTACACCGGACGACAAGACTGCGGAATACTGTGGAATCACGCTTACGGATAAAGAGCGCGATTTGACCGGCGACGCGGATGCCAAATATTGTACTGTGATAAACTATAGGGCGGAGGATTTTGTTCCTGTGATGGCCTGCCCATCCAATGTGGACAATGTAAAACCTGTTTCGGAGCTTGCGGGAAAGGAAATTAATCAGGTATTTATCGGCTCCTGTACAAACGGAAGGCTTGAGGATTTAATGGCAGCGGCAGAGATATTAAAAGGAAAGCATGTAGCGCCGTTTGTAAAACTGATTGTCACACCGGCAAGCCGCAAGATTTACAGGGAGGCAGCCGCGAATGGAACGATGGCAGTGCTTGCCGAGGCAGGCGCTATTATCACGCATCCTAGCTGCGGCCTGTGCTGCGGCAGAACTGGCGGAATCCTGACAGATGGGGAGACGGTGATTGCAACAAACAATAGAAATTTCCTTGGACGTATGGGAACTTCCAAGGTAAACATTTATCTTGCTTCACCCAAGTCGGCTGCGGCCTGTGCAATTGCCGGAAAAATAGTGAGTCCATAAGTTTTGAAGTATATTGCGATATGTTTTCCTGCACGGCTTAAGGGCAGAATAGTAACGAACTGCCACTTTTGTACTACAATTTGGATGAGAAATCCAATGACAAAAAATCAAAAATAAGGTATTCTCTAGTTGACACAGAAATCTGCGTCAGTTTAGAGGATGCTTTATTTTTTGTGTATGTTTTTGTTGGGAAGAACAACAAAGGCAGCAGATTGTTTTAAACGGAGGAGGAGCATATGAAAGCGATAAAAATAGGTACAAAGGTTGAAATTTACAATGATACTGTGACAACTTATAACAAACTGCCGGCAAAGACCTACATTGTCAGGTTTGAAAAGATGTTAGGCTTTTATCTGGACGAATATGCCGACATTGAGGTAAAGGAGGACAAGGTTTATGGGGATCACATGCAGAAGACGGAGAAGGTGCTAAGGTCGTATGAACAGTTTGACAGAAATCTGGGTGTTATTCTGAGCGGGAGCAAGGGAATCGGAAAATCTATGTTTGCAAAACTGCTGTCGTTGGAAGCGCTGAAAAGTGACATACCTGTCATAATTGTGGACAAGTACATTTCAGGGATTGCATCTTACATCGAGACAATTGACCAGAGCGTAATGGTGCTTTTTGATGAATTTGACAAGACTTTTGGCGACGTTAAGGTTTCGGACGGGGAAGTTGAGGCACAGGCGGCGCTTCTGGGATTGTTTGACGGGATTGCAAAAGGAAAAAAACTGTTTGTCATTACCTGCAATGATATCAGAAAGATCAGCGACTTTATCGTGAACCGTCCGGGGCGTTTTCACTATCATTTTCGGTTTGCGTATCCGTCTGCCGGAGAGATTAGGACATATCTTTATGATAAACTGCAGGAATCACATTACAATGAAATAGAGCAGATTGTCGCATTCTCGAGAAAAGTCGATTTGAACTACGACTGTCTCAGGGCAATTGCGTTCGAAATCAATAACGGGGAAAGCTTTCAAAGTGCGGTTGGCGATTTGAACATTATTAATTTAGCGCAGGAGTGCTATGATTTCACCATGTATTTTAAAAACGGATCGCCAATGTGTCTCAAAAATAAACAGATTGATTTCTTTGCGGATGAGGAAATCAGCATCTGTTTTGCCGAGGATGATTACAATGAAATTCTCACAATTAGTTTCTGGGCAAAAGATAGTGTGTATGATGTTAAGAGCAACTGTGCCATAATCAGTGCGGACAAATTAAAGGTGCGGTATGACGAGGAGTATGATGAAAAGCTTGTGGACAGGATAAAAAGCTTGATTCCGGATTATTTGGCAGTGAAAAAAGTCAGGGAAAAGAACCTGCATTATGCAGTGTAGGCGCGGAAGCTTACACTGCATAATCCTTATACTGCATAGAAGACAGGGTCACAGTCTGTCTTTGTCATTGTTAAGGATATATGCCAAAAGCCCCGTGCAGCCCTCAAGGACATCGGCATAAGTGGTATCAAAATCCCCTGTATACCATGGGTCGGCAACATCTCGTCCGGAGCTGGCGAAGGAGAGAAGCTTATAAATTTTTCCCTCGCTGTCACCATCTGCGATGCGTGTCATATTTCTGATATTTGCGGTATCCATACCGACCAGATAGTCATATGTATTGTAATCCTGTTTGGTCATCTGCACTGCGCGGTGCGGAATTAACGGTATTTTCATTTCACGCAGTTTGCCAACTGTTCCATAGTGGGGGGAATTGCCGATTTCCTCCCGGCTGGTGGCAGCAGAGTTGATGTAAAAAGAGTGTTCCAGTTTCTTTTGTTTTACGAGATATGTCATGACACTTTCTGCCATCGTGCTGCGGCAGATATTTCCATGGCACACAAATAATATTTTAATCATATCTTTTATATCCCTTCATAAGCCTTTAAACCTTGATATTTCAAGCTTTCTGGCGCCTTTCTTATTTTTGGTTTTTTACCCTTAATCTGTGTAATTCGTTATAAATCTACGCAAATTCATGGGCAAATGGTGTAGTAGATTGCTATGATGCAAAAGGTTATGCGTTTCATGCTTGCATGAAAAAGCATAACTTTAGGATTGCAGAAGCACAACGTGCAAAACAATCCGTAGCATCATAGATGTGTAAAATCAACCTGATTTTCTCTGTTTTCCAGATCTCCTAATTCCTTATACACAAGTAGACGCTTCATTATTATAACTGCGATGAAATTTTTGCAATCCTTTTACAAACTCATTATCATCTTCCGAAAACAGTTTCAAAAACGCTATTGCCTTCGTCAGCCAACTATTATACATCGCACTATCTACATATGTTCCGCCCAACTCACTATTTCGCATTGTTTTCAATACATTATTTCCGTCTTGAATTAAAGCTTCGATCCCTTGTAAAGCCCTCTCTTTATTCATTGTTGTTTACCGCCTTTGTTTTTATCAAAATAATGTTTCCTTTTTATCATCTTAAGGCATCATATTGAGGTCGCAATCAACGATCAGCCTTCATTACATCAATTATTACTACACCATATTGTCCCGATTCTGTCCATTATAAAGGAACCTTCTAACCTCCATAACCAAATCATGTGGATCATCATCAATTACTACATAGTAAACAATATAATTATCCACATAAATACGATAATAAGAATATCTACGCTCCCGGACAGAATGATATGGTTCAAAAGATTCCGCCACTGGAAGCCGCTCCATAATAGCAGACTCTACCTTATCCAATAAGTCATTTGCTGCTTTTGGATTCTTCAGTTTCTCCGCAATATAGGTAACTTTTTCATCAAGGTCATCATAAAAAAGTGGCAGATAGTTCAATCTGTACTTTTTACTGAACATTTATCTTCCTCCGTAGTCCTCCAAAAACTTCCTCATGGCTCATCCTTGTATCGTTTTCCGCCGCATACCTATCTGCTTTATCTAATGCTGCTTCAACACCATCCGTCAACTTTGAATATTCTTCAAGACTAAGCACCACCATTGCTCCATATCCGTTTTTTGTTAAATATACCGGTTCACCCGCATTTATGATTTTCTCAATATCAGGAAACTTATTTCTCAAATCTGAAACAGGTCTAATCTGTAACATAAGCAATCTCTCCTTATCAATATTTTATCTTAATTTTATCGTTATCTATATTCTACTTTACTATTCTCAAAAAAGCAACCTTTGTAAAAATCTTTCTTTATTTAACCTAACAATACATTTTATTATGTTTTCCCTGATTTTCTATGGCAAATGGCAGTTTTCCTTTCGTAAAGAAAACTGCCATCTTACAAACGAATTCATTTTGCTGTATCCCATGTCATCTCAAGGCTCTTTCAAAAATGGTGTAGTAGTGGTGTAGTAAGCGCCTTTCCTCGCCGTGAAATCATTGATTTTGCAGGCTTTTCCAGAACATTTCAAGATACTTCCATGGAAGACAAATAATATTTTTATCATCTTGGATTTATCCTTTCATAAGCCTTTAAAATGCTGTATTCTGGGCGTTTACAAGCATTTTTATTTTGTTTTTGATTTTCTGAATTTCCTTTATAACTTATTATAAGATATCATAGATTTGTGCGAATTTGAAGTAAAAAATGAGGTAAATTCAAAATTTGTACTTCAAGGCATTTATAAATATAATTTTACAGCTTAAACTTAAATTAGAGCGTTGCAAGAATATATTAGCGCTTAGAGGTATTAATGTAATACATCAGATAGCCGTTTGGAATGGTTTAATGTTGGAGACTATAAACAACGTGCTAATATGGTAGGTGATTCAAAAACTACCCCGCCTAGTAGAGTGAAAAAGGAAGTGCAACAGTTATTATTTGAATATCAACAGAAGGAAACTGTTACTTTTGAGGATATTGTAGAATTTCATTATCATTTTGAAAAAATACATCCGTTTCAAGATGGCAATGGAAGGGTAGGACGTTTGATAATATTCAAAGAATGTTTGAAATATAACATAACTCCGTTTATTGTTGATGAACGGCATAAACTTTATTATTACAGAGGTCTAAAAGAGTTTGAGAATGAGCGTGGATATTTGATAGATACTTGTTCATCTGCACAAGATATGTATGGTGAATTACTGGAATACTTTACAGAAGAATAAGAAATGGTAACCATTTAGAAGGCATTAGCGAAAATATTCGTTAGTGCCTTTTATAGTGGCACGGAATAAATGGAGAAATAAAGAGTGGGAAGGATGGTTGATGATATGAGAAATTGCAGATCAAGAACTTTATAATTGTATTTATACATTATAAAAATGGGAAAAGTCTAAGTGAAGATGATATTCAAGCGATTTTTAGATATTATAGTGGAGGGAAAATAATACCTCACATGATGAGACATTTATATGCAACAGTTCTTTGTCAGGAATCAGGATACGATGCGGCATTTGTTCAGGAGCAATTAAGGCACAGTGGCGCAAATACTACGTTGGGAACTTATTCCACAGGCGATAGTAGAGGCTATGAAGTTCTGAAAAATATGTAGTTTAGTACAAAGGTGTATGGTATAATATAATAAAAAAGTTTATGACAAATTTAGAAAAAATAAAAATGCAACTGAAGATTGTATGAAGTATGGAGATGGCGTTTTTATGGAACAGTTTGAGGCGGTAAGTGCATGAATGGTTTATTTCTCAATCAAGATTTTGGTAGAACGATATTAAAACATAGGGAGTTACCTATCTGTGCAACCCACATACAAGTGATGAGATTGAAAGAGTTAAGAAAATGATTTTGGAACTTGGATGATTAAAATATATGTGAGGGTATAGAGATGAATAGTCCTAAGAATAAAGAATTTTTAGATTTTCTTTTGGAAAGATTCAAAATAGAAAAAAAGAAGTTTGACAGATCGGGTGCGTATGCATATACACAGCGTTTACTTGCCTATAATTCAAATAAGATTGAGGGAAGTACACTTACTGAGGAACAGACAGCTTCTTTGTTTGATAATGGAACCTTGCCAAAGTCGGATGATTATTATAGAGCAAAGGATGTAGAGGAAATGAATGGTCATTTCCTAATGTTTAATAGGATGTTGGATACATGGGACGAGCCATTATCACAAGAACTGATAAAGCAATTCCATTATGAATTGAAATCCGGGGTATTTGAGGATCGTGCCAATGGATATGCTATCGGCGAATATAAGCAGCGTCCTAATATGATTGGTATGTATCAAACTGTAAGACCTGAGAATGTTATAAAGGAAATGAAGCTGCTTATGGATTGGTATAATAAGCAGGATGTAAATATTTCTGTATTAGCTGAGTTCCATGTCAGGTATGAGAGTATACATCCATTCCAAGATGGCAATGGCAGGACAGGCAGATTAATCCTTTTTAGGGAATGTATGAAGAATGGAATTGTGCCGGTTGTGATTGAAGATGCAAATAGAAATGAGTATCTGGATGCATTGAAAGAGTATAGGGAAGAAAAATCCTTGAATAAGATGATTAGTTTGTTTGAAAAAGAGCAACAGTTTTATTTGGAGAAGTGTAAATATTTTATGTGAGAGCTAATCTATATGGCAAAGAAAAATTATTATTGTGTTAATTTTTTGAAAAAGTAGAAACGCAGTTTTGCGGGCTTGGGACGTGTTAAGACGGGTAAAAATTTGATAATAATATACACATAATATACAAACTTATATCATGTCTATCGCATTGAGCAGATCGTCGAGACTCTTTTTTATGTACACTTTGTTTGTTACGTCTTTCTTGGCGTGTCCAAGGATTTCCTTAATGCAGTTCTGGTTGACGCCTGTCCTGTCCATCATGGTGGCGCAGGTATACCTTGTATCGTGGGGAAGGTGCTTCAGGTTCAGGCTTTCCATGGCTGGCTCCCAGATGTCCTGCATAAAGAGGGTGCGCGAGTAGCGCCTGCCATCATGGCGCAGCAGATAGCCGTCCGCGCAATATAATTCCGAGACAAAAGGGAATATTTTGCGTGCAATTGGGATTATGCGGTCTTTGCCCGCATCCGTTTTCATCCCTCCGGTCATGTAGCGGTTTTCCGGAAAGACATTCTGGCATTTCATGGATAATAGTTCCTCGATGCGGAGTCCGGTATAAATCATTATCAGGACAATCCGGACATTCTCATCATTGGAATGTTCCCACAACGCTTCTATCTCACTTTCTGAAAATGTGTCATGGATGGATTCGGTGTTCTTTTTATAGTTGAATTCGATATCTCCTATGAAGTTTTCATCAATGTATTTCTGTTTTCTTGCAAAATCAAAGACACTGTAAAGTACTGTGCTGAGGTTGTTCACCGTGGAGCTGGACATGGATGTGGCGCTGTCGGCGATATCCTGTATGTCCTGAAATTTGATGCAGTTGATTTTCTTTGCATGGATGGAATGGCAGCGCTTAAAGGCGGCAGTGTAGGAACATGACAGCTGCCTTGATACAGTACCTTTCCGGCTCTCAATCTGTTTCAGGTGCCGGTCAAGCCATAAATCATAACATTCTGTGAATGTCGGGCAGGAATTGACACTGGAGATTTTCACAGGCATGCCGGCATTGTACTGTGCCAGCAGCAGCTGTGCATCTTTTTTTCCCTGCGGCGTTCGCTCAAAATATCCAAGGTATTTGTACTGGGGGATTTCCCGGCAGTCCTCCGTCAGTTTCACGCCGTTTGGTACCCTTACGGCAATCGGACGGCGGCGGTTCTTTCCAAGGTCGACAATCCCGCCATATCCGTTGGGGTTTTTCATTTTCATGGTCGGTTTCCTCCTTAAAAAAGTGTATAAAAATAACAGCCAGCGCAAATAACGCTTGCAGGCTGCTCCTGAAGATGGTACAATATGGTTGTGAATGATATAGTATCTTCTTCAGGATGTATCTATCAGAAACCGTCCGGTGCGCCAACACTGGGCGGTTTTTTGCTGGTTGCGACGTCACAACCAGGTTATATTGATGATAACACAGATTATAATGTGAAGTCTACCTCTGTTTTTTCATTTCTTGTTGAAATGCCGTTTTGAATTGTTGTTTATACGTAATAGGTATTGGGTTTTCCTAATATGGAAATCAAATCAATGATCCATCCAATAAAGAACAACCCGAATGTGAACAGATATAGAAATCCCATCCCGATTTTGCCTTCATAAAATTTATGGGCGCCAAATCCCCCGAGAAACAGGCACAGGAAAAAGGCTACCCATTTATCCTTGGGAGTTCCGGAATGGACTGGTGTGACAACTGCCGCAGAAACGGCTGCAGCTGCTGCGGATGCACTTGCGCTTGAAGAATTGTTTACAATGATGTTCGGGTTATTTGCGCCTATAGTCTCTACCTGTTTTCCACATTTGGGGCAGATGACGCAGTTCTCGTCTATCTGTTCCCCACAAAATTTGCAAAATTTCTTGTTGCCAAGGGGTGTCCCACAGTTTGGGCATGAAACAGCCTGGTCCGATATTTCTTTTCCACATTCAGGGCAATTAATAAGTGCCATATTTTTTTCCTCTTTTCTTTTGATATTTTGTAGTGTTGTTTACATTTGTTGATTATACAGCATATATGTGGAAAAAAATAGTACCTTGTATGATATTGACATATTATTTGACAAAGTGCAATAAAATATGAAAAAATGACGGTTAGTATTTTGTTGGTATCTTACAAAAATTATGTTCTGAATAAGATATGAAAGCGTGAGGGTAGATTTTATGGCTTGTGGTGTGATAGCATATCCTTAAGCGGAAAGACCAAAATAAGAGGGGTGGAGCGGATGACTAATAAAGACTATATTAACCGGATTATAGAAATAGTTAAGTTAATGGGGGAGGCTGATTTGAAGTTCCTGAAACAGATATATACCATGATGCATCATTACATCAAAAAGAGAAGACATTAATGTTTTTTGATGTTGCGATATTGCATACAATATGATATACTTCCAAAGGGCAATACCATAACGGTGGACGGCTGCCTGCTCGCTGGACTATAGTTCCAAGAACTCCCGAAAGGAGGTCTTATATGGGAAATATACGAAAGGAAAAGGCTTTATGTACATAACCTTGTCTGAACTGATTCAGATTGGTATCTTTTTGGTAGGCTTTGCAGCCGTGCTGAAAAGTAAAAAATGAGCATAAAAATAACCGCCCAGTCTGCAAACTAACGGTTATTTTTATAAGTAACTTATAAATGCAGGCAACCGTTCATCGGTATTGCCTTTTCAATTACAATATAACATAAAAATATACAGAAATCAATTCATTTATTTTGGGGAAGGAGTCAGCCTTCCTTTTTTATTTCAGCAATTAGTCCGTCTATGGTTTCATTAATGACCTGTTTAGACTTATCATCAAGTTTGCAATAGGTTTTTAAAATGCTTTTGATTAAGGTATAGGCAGGATTTTCAGTCGAAAGCAAATCCTCTATGTATTCAGCAAGTTCATCTTCCTCTAATTTGGGAGGCTGTTTGGGCTCAATTCCATCACGCAGCCATTCCTCACGATATCCGAATTCGCGGCAGATGGATTTGAGCATATGTTCAGAGACATTGCTATTCCCATTTTCTATATTGGATATTGTCGATTTAGCAATGCCAATCCGCTCACCAAATTTCTCCATAGTTAGTCCAACTGCTTTTCTTATTTCTTTTACTCTATCATTTACCGTCATTTTGTCACCTCCATAGGTAAAGGATACCACCTTAAAATTAATGCGTCAACAAAAAAAAGTTTTAAAATAATACAAAAAGTATTGACGAAGTATTTAATTAATACTATAATGTATTAAAATGATACAAGAAAAGAGGTGATGATATGACACTACAAGACAGAAAAAAAGAGATTGAAGAGATAAACAAAAAACTTGCGGTTATTGGCGGAAAGGCAATGTCATTTAGTTAGGTGTGTGAGCCGTTAAGTTAAGGAAACTCTGTCATGGTAGAATTTTGTATTTTTCAAATTCGGAAATATCCATTTACAGAAATATTTCTTAAATTCACTGTTTGGCGTGGTGTCCGTCAGAGGATTATTTCATCAAAATGGGGATTTTGCCTTGAAAAGAGGATATTTTGAAAAAATGCAGGTACGGTGATGTACCTGCATCGCTTATTGGGATACACAATGAATACTATTTATTGGGACTAAGTAACTTTTCTTGTGTATCTAACAATTCCTTAGCGGTTTTAATTAAGTAATCTTGAAGTGCAGGAGAAAGCTCATCGAATATATCAAAAAATTCCCTTTGCTTTTTTTCGTTTTCAAGAAACATTTTTCCAGAACCAGTGCGTAGCCAGTTTTCGTTGACACTAAATTGCGAACAGATGGTTTTGATATTTTGTTCTGTGACTGTAGCTCCGCTTTTCTCCATGTAACTTATAGCATTTTGCTTTAAACCTATTCTTTGAGCAAAGTCTTTTTGGTTTAGGTTTAGTGCCTTCCTTAATTCACGAATACGAGTATTCACAGCATCACCTCCAAAGCTATAATATCAATAGATGATAAAAAAGTCAAGAATAATATCAAAATTGGGTTGACAAAAATCAATTATTGATATATTATTAGGCTATAAAATCAATAAAAGATAAATCGAAAGGAGAATATATCAATGGCAAGTAGAAATACAGATATGCAAGCTATTTTTAGCGAGCTTTCCGAAAAGAACAAAGATATTATTATTTTGATTGCTAAAAGTGTGAAAGTGGCACAAGAAGTAGAAGAACAGCCACGCAATCCCCCAATGCAGACACTTCAATTACAGAGATAGGAGCGTAATATGAACGAAAATCCGATTTTAGAACAGTTGAAGCGTGAAGCCCTTTATGCACAGAGTTCCTTTTCCACGGAGCTGCTGTATCAGACCTATGGAAAGGCGCAGATGGCAAGGCAGCTTGAAGTTTTAACGCAATCAGAGTTCATGGAGATTAACCACATGACGGTATATTTCATGAATACAGACAGAGAGTATATAAGGAATTGCAACAGAAATTATAGAGAGGGAAAAGCCTTAACTTAACAGAGGGAAGGCTTAAGTAAATGACATTGTATCCAGTGCCATTAACTTCTGCGCATGAGTAATTTACAGAATTAAAGAATGCTTTCTTATAAAAATCATAAAAACGCTTGAGGTTTTCGTCAGAATCAAAGTGCAAGTCAAGGATTATTGACGAATCTGTTGTAAAAAATCAGAAACTTTAATTTCAAAGGATTCAATTTTTAAAATCGACATAAAATATGTTTCCTTTCTGTAAGCTGTGCAATCATAAGTAACTTTTATATTTTACAATGAAATATTTGGAAAGTCAATAGAAATACTGAGAAAAACACAATATATAGTATGCATGTGAGAATATTTTACTATATTGTGTAAAAATTTACGCATTATGAAACATTACGGAGAATACTAATAAAGAACCGGACAAGGTTCTGGTGTGAGGGAGGTGAGGAAAGATAATGGAGTATCCAAAAGAACCCAAATTTTATTCTGATAAAGAGCAGATAGTTTATATGGGAGATAAAGAAAATAGTACGCTCCAAAGTATTGATGCTACTTTGAAGCGTATTGAATCAGTTCTTATTGAACTGAAAAACCAATCTTGTGTTATTAAGGTGCAGACATTCAATTGAATTCATATGGGACTCAATGAAGCCTTTTAGGTTAAGAATGGTCTCGTTATTGATGGTATCAATAAAGTCATAGCGAAAAATCATGGTTATTCTCCTTTCTTATGTACTCGGTCATGGCAGTGACCTGTAAGTACAGTATAAGGCAGGGGACGGAAAAAGACAAGAACAAAAGAGTAGGACAAATGACGTGCCGGAGTTGGTGGCTGAGTAGGAAAGGAAGTGGGAGAAGTGTATATTCCAAATAAGTATGAATTAAAAGAAGAAGTGTGTTTTACTTATAAGCCGCAAAAAAGAATACCAGTGTGGCATAAGGGAATATTGAAAAGAACAGTAAGCAGGAGACAGGGTAATAATCATTTAGAAATTATTATAAGGTCGAATAAAAAAGAAAATGCTGCTGTTCTGGAGGAAGAAATCAAGAGAGCTATCTTGAGATGCAACCGTTCCCTTAATAAGGATATTGGCTATGAAATTCTTACCATTGATGGCAGGAACAATGACCCGGCAGTGGAGCAGTGGAAAATACATGACAACGTGGACAGGACAATAGACGCAGTCTGTGACTGGATACAGGAGCAGATAAAGGATGATTCCATATGCATCGAAGGTGGAACAGTGGTTAAAATGACAAAAGCCCTCGCAGGGCTGGTGGTAGCAGTGGACAGCACGCTCCAACGGCGGTGAAACAGAAAGGAGGCAAAGAAGTTGACAGAGAAACAGTTACGGCAGGCGGAGCAGCTCCTGAAGATAAGGGAGCTGAAATCCGACAACATTGAGCTGGGCGGCGTGGTTCCGCTGCCTGGCGGATGGAAAGGCGTCATAACAGAGGAGGTGGAGAAAATTGGCAGCAGTAAACCTGAGCGAGGTAAGCACGAGCGAACTGATTGACGAACTAAGGCTCCGCGGGCAGGATCCGGCAGTCCCCGCGGAGGCGGGCAGACCCATAGAGGTGCCGACAAGTCAGGCGGCGCAGGAGCTGGGCGTGTCGCTCGCGACACTGAGGAGCTGGATGAAGCACGGCCACGTGCAGATTGGCATCTATGACAAAAAAGACGGGAAGAAAAGGGCGGACATCCACGTATTCCGGCATATGCTGGATGCGGAGAAGAGAAGGCTGACAACGTGAAAACAGGCAGGGTGTTTTTATTTTTGGCCTTTTTTCCGGAAAGACGAAAAAAACAGCCGGAAAACGGCATGACGGCATGAAAGGGGGTGGCAGCAGTGCTGTGCAGGGATGAGGCAGGCGTGATGGACAAGCTATGTAACCTCGGGGACAGGTTTAACCAGCTGTACGCCGACAGGGAGTACACGCGTGCAATGTTTGCATACCATACCGCGTCCTCCGTGGCGGTGTTCCTTGAAATGGATCGGGAGGACATTAACTTCTTCTTCGGGACTGCCAACACGGAGGAAACCGATGAAAGAGGGCTGTTTGACAGGGACAAGGTGCGCAGGGCACACTGGGAATGCATCGTACAGGACAGGCCGGTGCCGTATGTGGATTCACACGATATGGTTGAAATACTGAAATGCGCCATGGGGGGAAACAAAAAGCAGTGACAGCCGCGAACTGTCACTGCAAAAAATGTGATATGCCATACATCAGTGATGGCATTTCCATCATACCACCATGACCCGTAAAAAGCAAGGTGAAAAGCCGTGTTGGCAACAATATTAGTATATTAAAGTTAGGGAATACGTGGAGGGACATGGAGGGATACGGATGGCATTCTGGAAGAAGACATACGACCTTGGTGACGTAAGGGAGTACGAATATACCTTCATGGGAAACTATGGGGCAAAGGGTGAGAAAAGGGCACCGCGGGTAAAGGCGTCCCCCGAACAGATGGCAAGGCAGAACCACATGAACAAGGTAAAGAAGGTACGGAGGCTGATACTCCTGAACTTCCGCCCATGGGATCTCTGGCTGACCATGAAGTACCCGAGGGGGACAAGGAAGACGTCAAAGGAGGTTCTCGCCGACATACAGGACTGGACGAAGAAACTGGCCAGAAGGTACAGACAGGCAGCGGAGGAACTAAGATGGATCCGCCGTATCGAGATCGGCAGATACGGCGGCATACATGTACATATCCTGATCAACCGTCCAAGGACAATAAAAGATATCGACCTGGTCTGCAAGGAGCTGTGGGGAAGGGCAGGAATAAATTTCCAGAGCCTGCGTGCGGAGGGCGGGTATGAACAGCTTGCCGCATACCTCTGCAAAAGGGGATCGGGGGACAACGAGACCGAGGGACAGCTGAGCTTCCTGCCCGAGGAGGACAGGAAAAGGTGCCTGAGCTATTCCACCAGCAGGAACCTAATCCACCCGGAGGATGTCTGCACAAAAAAGAAATACAGCCACTGGACGATGCGGAAGGCCATTCTGGAGGGACCCAGACCGCGGCCGGGATTCTACATAGACAAGGGCAGCATCCGGATGGGCGTGAACCAGTTCACGGGGAAAAGCTATCTCTGCTATTCAGAAGTCAGGATTCACGGCAGGTGGGGGCAGACGGCAGAGGACGCGGATGTGGAAAATGTGGATAAGTGCCCCCGCATTAGTAAAACACTAACTGCGGGGAAACGGAAGGAAGGAGTGACTGAATGCCGAAGGTAAATGTATACATGGAGACGGACAACGGGAGCAAGGGAACCCTGTACAGGGGCTACGGTGCCGTTGTCGAGTTTGTCAGGAAGGACGGGACAGTGGAGACACGGATGGTGTCGGGCATGTGCCATGGTGACTGGAACCTTGCATACATGCACGCACTCACGGAGGCGCTGGGGCTCCTGTCAAAACCCTGTACCGTCATAATGGTCACAAACAACGATTACGTATGTAAAAGCCTCTGCAGCGGCAGGGTAAATGAATGGAGGATGAACGGGTGGCGAACGGCAGCGGGCAGTTCGGTCGCGTATGCGGACGAGTGGAGGGAGCTGTCCGAGGCTACATCCGGGCATACGCTTTATTTTGTGCACGCAGGGGGAAAACGCCCATACAGCAGTGAGATACAGGGGGCGATAAGCGAGGTGCGCGGCAGGGGTGAGCGCTGGCAGCAGATGCAGCTCGCGGACTGACCCCGCGGCATCAGCGACAATATGGACGGACACGGCAGGAATAAGGCAGGCAGTCCCGCGGCACACGGCAGGGACAGGGAAAAGGAGGAATGAGACAGGATGAAACTTCGAAACATGAAAAGGAACGAGGACACGGAGCAGATCCACGTGATGGACTGGGCGGCGGGCGCGGAGTCCGCGTACCCGGAACTCAGGTGGCTGCACCACATACCGAACGGCGGCTCACGCAACGGTGCGGAGGCGGCAAGGCTCAGGCGCATGGGCGTGAAAAGGGGCATATCCGACATATGCCTGCCGTTCCCGCACGGGAGGTACCACGGGCTGTACATAGAGATGAAGTACGGAAGGAACAGGCCAACGCAGGAGCAGCAGGAGTTCCTGCGTGCCATGGCGGAGGCAGGGCACTGTGTGGCAGTGTGCCATGACGCGCAGTCTGCAGTGGACATGATAGAGCGCTATGTCACGCTGGGGGAACGCGCGATCCTGAAGGTGACGGGCGGCAGCTTTGACGGCAAGAACGTCTACTGGGACAGGAACCACATCTGCCACGTGGAGACCATGCAGGAACGGCAGTAGGAAAGGAGGACGGAAGGATGTACGAGATATTTGGTGAGATGGATTCCGTGGAGGAGCTTAACGCCACGGCGGAAGGATTAAAAAAGGAGGGTGACAGGGAGAACCTTTACAGGCTGGCAGGGGAGAACGGGATTGACAGTGCGTTTGTGGACATGTACCTTGACGGCGCGGAAAATCTCTGTTGCGACGCCGCAACAGCGGCACTCGGGAAAATCGAGGCGGAGGCGGCAGGGCTAAAGCCGGTTGAAATCATGGCCGACTGGGTGGAGTACATAAAGACCCTGTGCGGGGACGAGAGGGACGACAGCTTTGCCCGGGCAGTGCGCAGGAGGGGAAAGAGCCTGAAGGGCTGCATCGGATGCCTGCTGGAATGGTCATTCCGGAAAAGATACAGGGTCGGGAGCGACATCATAAATGCAGCAGGGCTGGGAGGAAGGCAGGTCGAGATGGGCATACCGGGCACGGGGACAGCAAAAAGGCTGATAAGGGAATACTACCTTGGAAAGGGGGGCGGCGGAAAATGAGGAAGGCAGGACTCATTGACGGAAAGCCGCTGACAGCCACACGCGCAATGTTGGAAAGGGCAAAAGGTGACAGGGGCGTGGAAAAGAAGGCGAAGACGCTCTTCCACACATACAATTACATGGAGTATGAGACCAGGTTTTACTTCAGGGCGGTTTCCAGCAGGGGGATACTGGAGGTGGATCTGTTTACCAGAAAGGATCTTGCTGCAGGAAGGAAGGAGCCGCGCTTCCGCATCTTTCTGGACAGGGAGAGGAAGGACTTTGAAAGCTGGAACACCGTGGAGCAAAAATGGAGCAGGGCGAAGATAGACATGCTGGAAACAGGGGACAACAGGTACAGGTACTCGTACCGGGGGAGGAACCATGCGACAGCAGAAACGCTCAGAACCGTGAACAGGTACCTTGGCACGGGGTGCCAGAAGGACGTCGAGACGGCAGTGCTTGATTTTCAGGCAGGGATAAGGAAGTGCGCCCTTCAGGAGAAACACAGGCTGATAACCGATGCCATAGACGGATACATGGACATGGTACCGGACAGACTTCCAGCCGGCTGGGAGAAGTTCCTCAGCGACCGCGTGCAGGAACACAGCATTTTTTACAGGAAGGAGGAAGGCACGGGGTACTGTACCCGCTGCAGGGAGTACGTCTGCATCCCGGAAGGGACAAGGCACGGGATGCAGGGAAAATGCACACGGTGCGGTGCAGCCGCCACATACAGGAGCTGGAGGAAACAGAAAAACACGGAATGCCGTTCAAGGGCAGCCCTCCTGCAGAAGTGCACGGACGGCGTGCATTTCGTGTACCGCCAGTTCCATGCGTGCTTCCGCACATGCCAGGATAAGGCTTATGTGCCGGAGGTGCGGGTATGGGAGGAGTACAGGAACATATTTCGGATAGAGGGTGCGGGCAGCATTGAAAGGAGCAGGGCGGGATATGAATGGGGAACCTTCAGGAATACCGGGATAAGGAGATGGTGCCATGAAGGGACTGCCAACCATGGCGGTTATAACCATGGGGGTATGGAAAAAAAAAGCATCCTGTATACCGGAAACCTGACAAGGCTGCTGAAGGATACCACGTTTCGCTATGTGGCGGTTGCGGAAATGATAAAGGGCACCGGGAACAGGCGGATAGATGTAATGGAGGTTCTCAAGGACATGCAGTACAAATTTCCATACGAGGCCTTCTGGAAAATGGGGATGCGGGAATTCTGCCTGGAACGGATAAGGAGGGGCGGCGAACGGGGGCTGGCACGGATAGAACTGCATGAGGGGGCAAAGCCGTGGGAATGCCTGAAGATGACGAGGGAGGGCATGAAACAGGCGGTGCGGCTCAATGCCACGGACAGGCAGGTGCGCATCATACAGAAGGCGGCAGAGACTGGGACGGCGCTGACGGATGAACAGGTGGCATGGATTGACGGCCATCTGGGAGCACACGCGCTGCTGGAGTACCTCGGCATACAGACCGCGCACCGCATCATACGTTATCTGAATGAAAACCTGACCACGGGGGATGGCCTTGACAATACAATGCTGCATTTATGGACGGACTATCTCGACATGGCACGCCAGATGGGCTGGGACCTGCGGGACAGATCCGTGTTCTTCCCGCAGGATGCAGGAAGGGCGCATGACGAGGCGGCGGCAGCCTTCACAATCTGGAAGGATACGGAGGATGCGGAGAAAATGAAGGCAAAGGACAAAATAATGCGCAGGAACGCGGAAGGGATAAGGAAGATATTCCACTACAGTGACGGCACGTATACCATAAGGGTTCCGGAGTGTTTCCTCGACTTCAAGCATGAGGGGAATGCCCAGCATAATTGTGTCGCCACCTACTATGACAGGGCGGTGGCGGGCAGATGCATCATACTGTTCATCAGGAAAAGGCAGGATCCGGACAGACCCTTCTGCACGGTGGAGATACGGGACGTCGGCGGGAGACTTGCCATCATACAGAACAGGACGGCATATAACAGGGCCGCGCCGGCAGACGCGGTGGCGTTCATGGAGCAGGCAGTAAGGGAGGCACAGCAGGAGGCCGGAAGGATGGCAGGGGAAAACGCAGGGAGAAGCCGCCGGAATGCGGCAGTATAGGGGGGACACATATGGAGCAGATGGCGCTTACTGACAGGCAGGATTATGAGGAATACAGGAACGAACTGAAACGGAAGCTGGATGAGACCTCGGAAAACTTTATCATAATCGGCTACATACTAAAACAGGTAAGGGACAGGCAGCTTTACCGGAACGGGGACTACGGTGACATCAACGCGTTCGGGTTCGGCGAGTACGGGCTGTCAAAGTCCACGGTGAGCCGTTTCATGAACATAAACACGAAATTTTCCGTGGGTGGAAACAGCCGCGAGATAAAACCGGAATACAGGGGATACGGGAGCAGCAAGCTGCAGGAGATGCTGAGCATCAGTGAGGAGGACATGGCACTGGTCACGGCCGACACGACAGTTGACCAGGTGCAGGAGCTGAAAAAGGCCGTGGGCATCCAGAAACAGACTGAACGTGAGGAACGCGAAAACAGCCTCCCGCTGCTCCGGATGGCGGCAGGGGAGACAGGAGGCGGAACACAGGAAACAGAGCCTGCCGACCCGTTCAGGGAACTGCTTACGCAGTTCTGGCTGGAAAACGAAGAGCTTTACCGCAAAGTGGCAGCAGGGCTGGCAACGCCCGAAATCGTCGCGGAGGAAATAAGCCCGTCAGGGAGCATGACATACAGGAACGGCGTGAACATCGTGTTCTTTTACGACCTTGAACGGGGGGCGAAGATGCGGATCTATGAGAAGGGAAAGGCAGAAATCAGGCAGTACACCTATCAGGAGATTGTGGCGATAACATTGGGGCTGGACATTGCACAAAACCATGCGGCCGGAAAAAAGACACCGGAACCGGTGGAAGGGACGGGACAGGGGGAAAAGCTGCCTGCTGCGGCGCCGCAGCCCGAATCGGGGGAAGAGCCCGCGCCATACGTCCCCATGCCCGGGCAGTCCAGTGTGGAAGACCTGACTGGCGTCATGCCTGACAGGGAAGCTGCCGGGGCTTCCGCGGATAACCGTGCTGATGCGGCAGGCACGGACACTGGCGACGTGATAGACGGGGAATACAGGGAGCTGGATGCCGAACGGACAGATACACGGAAAAGCGCGGAGTGCCCATATGCGGATACCGACGTGAGGAATGCAATCAGCTATTTTGACATTGAATATATCCGCATGACCGGTCTGCATCAGGACACACCGAAACACAGGCACTACAAAATCGCGCTGGAATGCATACGGAAGTGCCACAGGGATATAGCAGAACAGCTTGACAGGGAGGCATACATGGGAAAGGAGGGCTGATAAGCAATGAGGAAGACAATGGATTCTCTTCAGGCAGACGGCAAAAAAAAGCGTCCCGCCATACAGGGACGGAAAGGGCAGAAAAAAGGCACGACAGGGAATGCAGGGGTAAATACCCGCAGAAAACCTTATTACATGTACCAGGACAGATGCGGCAACGACCTTGGCGGGAGGGGGTAGGGATGTGACCTATGGCGAATTAGAACTGAATGCAAAAATAAAGCTGAAGGAGAAACCGCATGACGAACAGAGGGCATACAGAATGGTGGAGTATACTGTTGTTGCGAAGTATCCAAGTATGTGCATGGTTGAGGATAAGAAGGGAAGGCGCAGGGGCGCGGCGGTGGGTGAACTTGTCATGAACAAGGTAATCAGGCAGGAACGGCATCTGGAAGCCCTGAGGCGTGAGACCGGGAAACCCAGAGGGCGGAACTGCAAAAACAAGGAAAAGCAGGATTCAGGGACGAAAGCGGGGAAAACATGAATGAATTGATAATTGACTGTTTTGCAGGCGGTGGCGGTGCAAGCGTCGGGATTGAGATGGCACTCGGGCGGTGCGTTGACATTGCGGTGAACCATGACCCGCAGGCCATACTGATGCATAGGACAAACCATCCGGACACGCTGCACCTGACGGAGGATATGTTCACGGTCGACCTGCAGAAATACGTGGGCGGCAGGCATGTGGCGCTGATGTGGGCAAGCCCCGACTGTACGAGCCACAGCCGGGCAAACGGTGGCAGACCAAGAAAACAGGGGCTTCGAATCCTTCCATGGGCAGTATACAAACATGCAAGGGTCATCCTTCCGGATGTGGTAATTATGGAGAACGTGGCGGAGATCCAGCAGTGGGGGCCGCTGGATGGTGATGGCCGTCCCATAAGGGAGAAAAGGGGCGAGGAATACCGGAGGTTCATAAGGAGCATGAAGGCGCTCGGGTACATGTTTGACAGCCGCGAGCTTGTGGCAGCAGATTACGGGGCGCCGACCACGCGTAAGCGCTGGTATGCAGTATTCCGGAGGGACGGGAGGGACATCGTGTGGCCGGAGCAGACACACAGTAAGGGCGGTGCCGGCGGCCTTAAGCCATGGGAACCGATTTATAAGTACCTTGACATGAAGGATTTTGGGAAATCCATTTTCGGGAGGAAGAAGCCCCTGGCAGAAAACACCATGAAAAGGATAGCAAGGGGACTTGAAAAGTTTGTTTTCAGCTGCCCTGAACCATTTATGGTACAGGTAAACCATGGAGGGGACAATTTCCGCGGACACTGTCTGGCCAGCCCGTTTCTGATCCAGTACCATTCGGAGACAACGGAAAAGGGTGTCAGGGGGCAGCAGGCTACGGAACCGGTACAGACGATTGACACCAGCAACCGTTATGGCCTGTCAATGTCCTACATTACAAAATTTTATAAGACCGGCACCGGCCAGGGCGTGACAGAACCAATACATACGATCACCACATCACCGGGGCATTTCGGCACTGTATCCGTGGCTGCAGTGGACTGGAAGGAACTACAGGCAGCAGGGATGGACGAAGAAACGGCACAGAAATGCACATGGGTCTCTCAGTTCCTGATGGAGTATTATGGGTGCAGCACCGGACAGGAACTGCGAGAACCGCTGCACACCATAGTTACAAGGGACAGGTTCGCGCTTGTAACTGTCCTCAGGGATGAATATGTGATACTGGACATCTTCCTGCGGATGCTGACACCGGAGGAACTGAAACTTGGACAGGGATTTCCGGCGGATTACATCATTGACAGGGATTACCTGTGGAACACGTACCCAACAGCCGAAAGGGTAAAAAGAATCGGAAACAGCGTGGTTCCGGTAATGGCACAGAAACTTGTGGAAGCAAACTGCAGCTACCTCAAGACTGGGGAACGTACAAAAAATTTAAGGGTGGATGACAGTTCCCCGCAGCTGAGGTTCGCTTAAATATATGCAGGAAATGGGAGTAATAAGATGAGCGCACGAGAGATTGCGGTATTAGCGGTTGAAGCCTTGAAAAACGAGGAAATGCGTTTTATTGAGGGAGTGACAGGAACCAAGATTTTAGAAGATGGTTAAGATGGGAATTTGGAGGCGGTAGTTTGAATTTGGGATGTATAACCGAGTTACCTTGTGCCTGCCGAAAGGAAAAGGACGGAATAGGATATTGCATCAAGGCAGAGGGAGACTGTGAATACCAGATATTGGATGACGGAGGTGATAACGTGGGAAGGCTTACGGAAAAAGACGGCAGCAGATGGCAGCTGAAAAATGTGCCATGGGAATCCCTTGGTGAAGGGCAGATAATATCAAGGGATGTCAGTGAAAGGGTATATGGTGCACTGTGCAAGCTAAAGGATTATGAGGATACAGAAAAAGCTCCTGATGAAATAGAGCTGCTGAAGTATCACCATGATGAGAAGATAAGAAACGAAAACCTGAAAATGACTTTGAAAAAGAAAATAAAGGAGATAAAGGGCAGCAGTGATTACCCTCATAATTTCAAGGGACAGATGGTAGAAGACTTTGAATGGGTGCTTGGTCTGTTAAAGTAGGGATTTGGGAAAGCGAGGGAAGAATTTTGACAAGAATAAAACCAATGTTATTTAACACGGACATGGTTAAGGCAATACTGGATGGGCGGAAAACAGTTACAAGACGGATTTGCAAAGACGGAAATGATTTTGCTGTACCAGACATGGATTTTTATGATGCTGATAAACGAACCTATGCAGTACATAATTATGCTAACAGGGAGCACACAGAGAAATTGAGTATAGAGGAGCGCACCTGCCCTATATGTCCGGGAGATATCCTGTATGTTCGGGAAACGTGGGCAGAATGGACGGGCGGATATTTGTATAAAGCATGGAATTCGCCATTTGCACAGCCGGGGCGAATGCCGGTAATGACTTGGCGTCCCTCTATACATATGCCCAGAGAAGCAGCCCGTATCTGGTTAAAGGTTAAAGATGTAAGGGCGGAACAGCTATGTAGCATGAAGCTGGATGACTTCCTGTCCGAAGGGGTGTGCATCCGTCCGGAGGCATTCAACGATCCGGAAAGTGCCCGTATGCAGGCAGAAAATGAATTTATTGAGTTATGGAATTCTACAATTTCAAAAGGGCAGCAGAACTTATACGGCTGGACAGCCAATCCATGGGTGTGGGCAATAGAGTTTGAACAATGCGAGAGACCAAAAAGATAGGTATTTGATGAGGAGGGACAATATGGATAGGACGATAAGCCAGCTGTTACGTGAGATAGCAGAAGATATCTGTAATAATTATTGTAAGCATCGAGATACCGGGGATGAAGAGTGCCTGTGCGATGTGGTCAGGGATGGCGGCGAATGTCCACTTGACAGGCTGGCCTGAAAGGGAGATGACAACAGACACTGAAAAAATATAAGTAAGGACCGGCAGGAAGGGGATGGGAAAATAAAATGGCGGAAATAATACTGCATCCCTGCCATCCGGATTACTGCAGCGAATGCATTTATCATGGCAGCAGCTCTGGAAACTGCCGGAGTGAGGATTATAACAAACATAGCTATAAAGTAAACTGTGTGTGGCGCTACTGCCCATACAAACGTAAGAAAGGTGTCCAACAGGAGAATGGGGGTGAAGGAAAATGACCCTGAAAATTGAACCGAGAAAAACAACAGACAGGGGCGGATATCTTACAATGCCGCTAAGGGAAAACGTACCCGTTCCGGGCAGTGAAAACTGGCAGCTGACAAACTGTCCCCAATGCGGGCGGGAGTGCTGGGACAGACCGCTGCCTGATGGGCTTACAAAGGAAATGTTTGCAGGAAGACTGTGCACAATGTGCGCATTGAGGGCTGGGATATCCCAATTAGACAGGAAAACCTAGTGCTGGGATAAAGAAATCGGGAGGGATAGGGAAATGAGAGAGATTTTATTTAGAGGTAAAAGAGTGATTGACGGCAAATGGGTAGAAAGCTGTTGCCCGTTGGGAGAAATGCACTCTGGAACAGTTACATATGATTTTGATTCAAAAACTGTCTGCCAGTACACCGGCTTGACCGACAGGAACGGCAGGAAGATTTTTGAGGGGGATATTGTCCGATATACTGATGAAGTAATTGGAAAAGAAAAGGTTGACGAGATTAAATATAACGAAACCCATGCAGCTTTTTGCAGGATTCATAAGAGCGAAATGGGATTGCAGTATCTTTTTACCGATGAATCTATTGCAAACAGGTGCGAGGTCATCGGCAACATTTATGACGACCCTGCGTTTGTAGGTGTAACCTGAATCATTAAAAAGCCGCCAGCCAGAGATTATTACCGGATTAGAACAAGGGAGACTGGAAACATCTGGCATGGCAACTGATTATATTATAAATCATGGTGAAAGAAATCACAAGCATTTAAGCGGAAATGTGCAGTGGGAGGTATAAAGATTGACAGACATCGAACAAAAAAAGGAGTATTTGAAGGGTTATGAGAAAGCTGTCCGGAAAGCGGAACGGAGTGAAATCAAGATAAAGGAACTGCGTTTGAATAAAATCTTCCCCTCAGCACTGAATGACGGAATCCCTCACGCCAAGAACCAGAGTGACTTATCTGGTTATGCAGCTCTGCTGGATGAGGAGGAGAGACATTACCAAGAATGCAGATACCAGCAATTGGAAAGGTGCAAGGAAATTATAGCTAGGATTGAGCAGCTTTCTGATGAGAATGAGAAGGATGTTCTGATACATCGGTATATAGAATTAATGAAGTGGGAAGATATAGCTGTAAGGATGGGCTTTAGTTATAAATGGGTACATAAAATCCATAATAAAGCTTTAAATCATCTAATAATTTGAAAAAGTACATAGAAGTACACAGTCACTTTATGATATAGTGTAGTCAGTTAATCAATAAAATACATTGTCTCCAAGAAGGCATTATGGCAGCAGTCATGGTGTCTTTTTTTGTACAGCAAACAATATACGCGACCGGAAAGCAGGTGATTTCATGGGCAGACAACGAAAATTTAATAGTGTGAAGGCATTGGAAGAAACATGGGAAGAATACAAAGCGGACTGCGACAGCCAGATGGTGCTTACCCATGATTTCAGTGCAAAAAACTCCGAGTTTGTCAGCAAGGAACTAAGACGCAACATAACGTATACAATAGAAGGATTCTGCGTATTTGCTGGAATCTCCAGAAGCAAATTTTATGCAAATTATGCTGACAATGAAAAATATGGGGACATCGTTACGCGCATGAAGGAAGAGTGCGAAGTGGATGCAAGGAAAAAGTTTGAGCTTAGCATAATTCCGGCACAACTTGCGGGTTTATGGATGTCAAAATACGGCTACACGACAAAGACGGATACAAATGTTTCAGGCAACCTGACCATTGAGCAGACAAAGCTTGACGGAATCATAGCGCAGATGTGTGGTGGGGATAATGAGTGAACAGACATTGCTGCTATCCGACAAATACAAGGCGTTTATCAGATGTAACGCCCACGTCGAATTTCTGGAAGGGACGACGGCGGCAGGAAAGACCACGGTAGGGCTGTTCAAGTTCATGCTGAAGGTCGCCCAGTCCCCCAAGAAGCTGCACATCATAGCGGCAGACGATACCGGGGCGGCAGAGAAGAACATCATCAACAAAGACCTCGGCATTCTGGATGATTTTGGCATCTTGGTTGACTACAATGGCAACGGAAGTAAGTCATACAAAATGCCGCATCTCGTATTCCATGCATCCCATGGTGACAAAATCATCTTCGTGGTCGGCTATGGGAACAAAAAGAAATGGAAGGATGCCCTCGGCGGACAATATGGATGCCTGTACATAGACGAGATTAACACGGCAGATATCGAGTTCGTCCGTGAGTCAGCCATGCGGAGTGACTACTTCATGGCAACCCTGAATCCGGATGACCCGAATCTGCCTGTTTATGCAGAGTATGTGAACCATGCAAGGCCGCTTACGGAGTGGGCAGATGAGACGCCAGAGGAAATAAGGAAAGAGCTGAAGGAAGAACCAAAGCCCGGATGGGTGCACTGGTTCTTTTCCTTTACGCATAATCTGGGACTGCCAGAAGAAAAGCTCAACAGGATTATCAGCAATACGCCCAAGGGCACAAAAATCTGGAAAAACAAGATAGAGGGGCTGCGGGGCAAGGCGACGGGGCTGATATTTTCCAATTTTGACAGGAAAAGGAACGTCGTGACGGAGCAGTGGGTACAGGAGCAGATCCGGGGCGGCAGAATCCGTATCAGGAAGTACACGGCAGGGCTTGACACTGCCTATTCAAGCAAATCACCGGATACAATAGCCATGGTATTTCAGGGGATAACCGAGGACAGGAAGCTGATAACGCTGGAAGAAAAGACATACAACAACGCTGAACTGACCGTGCCGCTTGCGCCGTCGGATACGGCGGTAAAATTCATGGGCTTTCTTGACATGTGTCGCGGTAAGTGGGGGTTTGCAAGGGACGTGTTTATTGACAATGCAGATCAGGCAACCATTACGGAGCTGAAAAAGTACAAGCGGCTGCATGGATGCCTTTATAATTTCATTGATTCTTACAAAAAGGTCACGATACTTGACAGAATCAACTTACAGCTCGGCTGGATTCAGCAGGGGTGCTATCTGGTCAGCGACACATGCACCAGCCATCTGCAGGAGATAGACGTATACAGCTGGGATGAGGAAAAGGACAAGCCGGAGGACAAAAACGACCATACCATCAACGCCAACCAGTACGCATGGATACCATACCGCAATCTAATCGGTTTTGAGGAGGGAAAAGAAAGTGGGGCTGATACAAAAAATGAGCGAAAGCATTAAGAAGGGAATCAGGACGTGGCTGAACATCGTCCCTGCAAGCCCTTATAATATCCAGATAAACGAGGTGCTTGACTTTGAGATGAGCGCGATACGTAACCGCATCTGGTTTCGGGGGGATGGCAATGAGCTGGAACAGCTATACCAGAGCCTGACAGAATACACGGACAAATACAAGTTCTGGGGCAGCAGATGCACGCCCGGAATGGAAATGCGCAAGATACATACAGGGCTTCCGGGATTAATGGCAAGAGTCCTTACCTCGATTGTCCTGACTGACATGAATGAATATGAGTTTATGGAAGAAAAACATAAAATCTTGTGGAAGCAGATAGAAAAGGATAATGAATTCCGCAAAATGATGAAGGAGTTCATGGAGGAGGTTCTGTATATAGGGGATGGTGCCTTTAAAATAACGATTGACACTGAAATGAGTGAATATCCCATTATTGAATGGTATTCAGGGGAGCAGATTGAGATTGTCGGAAACAGGAACAGGGTGAAAGAAATTATATTTAAGACACCGTATACTGACAGTGGACACGGGTATACCCTGCATGAGCACTATGGGCATGGGTATATCAGAAATGAACTTTATAAAGGAGATTCGCTGATTGATTTTAAGACAGTGAATGCCACGAGGCATCTGTCCGACTGGGAATTTGATAGAAAACTGATGATGGCAGTACCATTCAGCATATTTAAAAGCAGAAAGTTCAAGGGACGCGGCGGCTCGATATTTGACGGCAAGCTGGACAGTTTTGACGCGCTTGATGAAGTCTGGAGCCAGTGGATGGACGCGCTGAGGGCAGGGCGGGCAAAGGAATACATCCCTGAATGTTTCCTGCCAAGAAACTCTGTCACGGGAGAAATCTTACAGCCAAATCATTTTGACAACAGATACATAAAGACAGATAACGATATGTCAGAAGGGACATCCAATAAAATTGATTTGGAGCAGCCCGACATACCGCATGAAAGCTACTTGGCATCATACACGACAGCATTGGACTTATGTCTGCAAGGCATCATTTCCCCAAGCACATTGGGAATAGACGTGAAAAAGCTGGATAACGCGGAGGCACAGCGGGAAAAGGAGAAAACGACGTTATATACACGGAATGCCATTATTGAAGCGGTACAGGAGACGATGCCGCAGCTTATAAAAGCCTGCATTAATGCCTACAATACAAACATTAACAGGGCAGTGGAGGAGGTAAATGTCACAATCCCATTTGGGGAATACGCAAATCCAAGTTTTGAGAGCCAGGTGGAGACGGTCGGAAAGGGCAAGACACAGGGAATCATGTCCATAGAGGCATGTGTAGAGGAACTGTATGGGGACAGCAAGGAGGATGTATGGAAGCAGGAGGAGATTGCAAGGCTGAAAGCAGAGCAGGGAATTGCAGGGCTTGAAGAACCAGCTGTCAATATGGACGGGGTGGAGGAAAAGCTGGAAACAGCCACATTGAATGGGGCACAGATTGCATCGCTTATGAATGTCATTAAAATGGTGAAGGATGGAAGCGTTTCAAGAAATGAAGCCATCTCTATCATAACGGCTACGCTGGGAATATCAAGGGAAAATGCGGAAAGTTTTATCGAGGAGGGAATCCAGAATGCAGGTAAAGGTAATGAACAGGATATACAGCATGAGCAGGAAGGAATACAAGGGCTTGCTCAAGGTAGCAAGTGAACAGGTGCCATTCGGGATATATGCGGTTGAAAAAAACGGATATGCAGAGCTGCGCAATGACCACTGTGACAGCAAGACACAGTTAAAAAAGCTGACAAGGGAGTTCAAACAGCAGGGGTTCAAAATACATAAAAATGAGGGGTAACCATGGGCGAGTATGATATCGCAAAAGCCTTTGATGCCATTGAAAGGGAACTGATGACCTCCATGATAAGGAACCTTGACCGCCATAAGGCAGAGGAAAACGAACTGGGCATCGAATGGTCACAGTGGCAGGCTGAACAGCTCAAAAGGCTGGAACAATATAAAATCAGGAACCGGAAGAAGTACGGAAGCCAGTTTGCCGACATAAACAGGCAGATTGATGGGTTAATCAGGACTGCAAGGGAGAGCGGCGGCATGGAGCAGGAGATAGAAATCCTGAAAGCCATCAGGAACGGCTTCAGGGGTGCAAAAAAATCCGGTGATACCCTGACCGCACAGTTCTTCCGTACAAATGACCGGAAAATCGAAGCCCTGATAAAAGCCACCACGGATGACATGAAAAAAGCCGAGACCGCAATCCTGAGGATGGCAGATGATAAGTACCGCCAGATTCTGTTCAATGCACAGGTATATGCCAACACAGGGGCGGGAACCTACGAGAAAGCCGTGGACATGGCAACGAAGGACATGCTTTCTGCGGGACTGAACTGTGTGGAGTATGCCAATGGTGCACGCCATACGCTTGCAGACTATGCGGACATGGCAATCCGGACAGCCTGCAAGCGCGCCTACCTGACAGGGGAGGGGGAAAAAAGGAAAGAGTGGGGAATCTCCACCGTAATCATGAACAAGCGCGGCAATCCCTGTCCCAAGTGTCTGCCATGGGTAGGAAAGATTATGATAGACGACGTGTGGAGTGGCGGGAAAAAATCTGATGGGAATTACCCGCTCATGAGTACCGCGGTGGCAGCAGGACTGTACCATCCGCGGTGCAAGGACGGACACACGACCTATTTTGAGGGAATCAGCACGCCGCCTGACAGTAAATTCACTCGGCAGGAGATTCAGGACATAGAACAGCAAAATAAAGAAACGGCAGAGCGAGAACATGCAGAGCGGCAGGCAAAGAAGTATGGAAGGATTGCAAAGTATTCCCTGGATAAAGACAATCGGGAAGAATATGGCAGGAAGGCTGCAAAATGGGAAAGACAGGCTAAGAGAGGTGCGCTCACGGAGGAGGAAGAGGGGGCAATAATTCGTTATGTCAGTCCGGATTCATACATGCTTAATGACAAGCTACGCAGGAGGGCTGTATCAGAGTTCACAGAAGCCGAAAGAAGGTGGATGCGGGAGATTGACAGGGCGATTGAAAAACTGCCATGCTATGAAGGAAACCTGAACCGATCCTTAACATTTGCATTTGATAGGGATGCAAAGAATTTTTTTGATTCCATGAACATTGGGGAGGAATATATTCCCAGACAATACTTGTCAACAACCAAGAAAGGCGTGTATAATGATGGAGGACAGGTTCAGATATATATACAGAATGCGAAAAAGGGAAAAGACTTGGGAAGATTGTCAATAGAAAATGAAATATTATATCCAATAGGGACAAGATTTCATGTTGTCAACAAAGTCGAGATGGATGGACAGTATTTGATACTGTTAGAGGAGGTATAAGAATGCCTTTAACTGCAAGGGAATGGCTTCTTCTGCCAGTGGATGAGCAGAAGAAAAGAGGAAAAGAACTCTCGTCAGAAGAGTGCCGCAAGCTTCGTATGGAGCTGAGTGAGATTTCTTTTTCAGAAGAGGAAAAAGAGCAGATGACAGCACAGGAAAAATATGATTTTATGCATCCTAGAGAGTTATCGAATGAGGAAAAAGAGAGAAATTCCAGAAGTACACTGAAACTCTTGCAGGCGGGCGGGATTCTGCCACAGAAAATCACATGGGAAGAGTGGCGGGGAAAAGGATGCCCGCTGGACTGGCAGGGAAACAGATAGAATATTGTCATGTGCAGATGGAACACATCGGTAAGGAAACACGAAAAAAGCAATAAAGATACCACCGGCCATCAGTGGCGAGGTGGTATTTTTATGCCCAAATATAATTGCGACGTCGCAACAGCAAGGGGGTGATGGAATGTATATCAAGGTAAGGGGCGATTTCTTGGACAAGGAAGACAACCTGCACCTAAGAAAAAAAGGTGAAGTTATGGAGGTGGATGAAAAGAGGGGAAAACAGCTTATTGCGCTGTGTCTGGCAGATGAGACGGAGATGCCAGCGCAGGCACCCGAGAAACAGACAGATTTCTAGGAGACAGCTTTACAGGCTGTTATTTTTATGCTCCAAACACGATACGAGGGTAAAAGGTGCGTGGACAGTGACACTGATGACAACGGATTTTACAGGGTGACACCCTAAAAATGGAGGTATCGAATGAAAAAAGGATTAATACCCATGAATCTACAATTTTTTGCGGAGCCTGCAGGAGGAGGCGGGACAGACGGTGGAAACCAGCCCGGCAACACTAATGCAGGGAATGCCGGACAGTCCGGAACTGCAAATGCAGGGAACACCGGCGCAAACGGATCCCAGCCAATTGACTATGCCAAGATACAGCAGATGCTTGACGGCACGCTGGCAGCCAAGGAAGAGACGGCATTAAAGGCGTATTTTAAACAGCAGGGGCTGAGCCAGCAGGAGGCAGAACAGGCAATGTCCGCATTCAAGGCAGAGAAAGCGAAGAATCAGCCGGATGTGGATGCCATCCAGACACAGCTTGCGCAGGCACAGGCGCAGATACAGCAGTCGCAGATTGAAAACACGGCAATGCTGGAAGCAGTCGGCATGGGAATTGATGCAAAGACAATCCCATATCTCCTGAAGATGGCAGATTTTAGTCAGGCAGCAGGACAGGATGGGAAAATCAACAATGAGGCAGTCAGGAACGCACTGAACAAAGTTATTGAGGATGTGCCGCAGTTAAAGTCAAAACAACAAGACGGCGCTGGTTTCCGGCAGATCGGGGGAACGTCCGGCGGTGGAAGTCAGAACCAGCCCGATGACAAGGAAATCCGACGTGCGTTCGGGCTGTCCTGACTGATCGACAAGGAGAAAGGAGAAATGAAAAATGGCAGTTTATGAATACGCCGAAAGTTTCACGAATCTTTTGCAGGAGAAGTATGCAAAGAGCCTCTGCTCGGACGCGCTCACAAAGAGCAACCAGCAGATTACATTTTTAAATGCGCAGACCATCAAGCTTCCTCGAATAACCCTGTCCGGATATAAAGACCACACAAGGACGCCCGGATTCAACGCGGGGACAATGGCAAACGACTGGGAGCCCAAAAAGCTGGAGCATGACAGGGACATTGAATTTTTTATTGATCCCATGGATATTGACGAGACAAATCTTACCCTGTCCATTGCCAATATCCAGAACACGTTTGAGGAAGAGCAGGCAATACCGGAGAAGGATTCCTACAGGTATTCAAAGCTCCATGCAGAGCTGACCACGTTTGGCGGCAGGATTGACAGCACCGCTATCACGGCGGCAGTCTTTCTGGATGCGTTTGACGAGGAAATGAGCAGGATGGATGAGGCAGGCGTACCGGAGGAAGGGCGGATTATTTATGTCACGCCGAAAATGAACAAGATGGTGAAAGCGGCAGAAGGCTTACAGCGTGTTGTGAGCGTCAGTACGCCTGTTACACTTAACCGTAAGGTACACAGCATTGATGACGTGGAAATCAAAATGGTGCCTTCAGCGAGGATGAAGACAAGGTATGACTTCACGGATGGCTGCGTTGCGGCGGAGGATGCAAAACAGATTAACTGGATACTGATTCATCCCACTTGCGTTGTATGTCGCGACAAATACAGCTACATCAAGGTATTTACGCCTGGGACGGATTCGCGGACAGCGGACGGTTATCTGTACCAGAACCGCAACTTTGGCGACCTTTTCCTTCTGGAACGGAAGGTGGAAGGCTGCGCAATGAATGTGGATGCATGAGGAGGGACAAGTTATGAAGGCAGTCTTGGGAAATAAGGAGTATTTGATTGATGAGAGCCAGAAAAAGCATTATGTGGACAGGGGGTATGACATCAGGGATGAGGACAACGCCGTGATTGCATATGGGCGCGGAAAGACAATACCCTATGATGAATATGTGAGGGTGGTCAACGGACTGAAGGAGCAGTTTTCCATGGCAGGCAGCATGTCAGATGAAAACAATGCGCTGAAGGAGCGGGTGAACGCCCTGTCAGGTGAAATTGACAATTTGAATAACATGATAAAAGGCCTGACTGATGAGAACGACAGGCTGAAGCAGGAAATTAAAAGCCTGACGGATGAGAATGACAACCTGAAGCAGCAGGCAGCACGGCAGGGGCAGTTACAGGAAGACAACCTTCAGGAGAAAGAGGACACAAAGGCAAAATCATCCGTGAAAGGCAAGACGAAAGAAGACATGGCAGCGGGGTAAGGGGTGATACGATGGCATACGAACCATATGCGGGCGAAAAATATTACAGGGATGAGTATGGAGGCAGTGCAATACCGGATGAAGAGCTGGCAAGGCGCCTTAAGACGGCAAGCAGGCACATTGATTCCCTGACATACAACAGGATTGTCGGGCGGGGGATTACAGGCCTGACAGAATTCCAGCAGGAAGCTGTCATGGAAGCCTGCTGCCAGCAGGCAGATTTTGAGTATGAAAATGCAGACATGATAGAGACCGTAATATCCTCGTACAGCCTGAACGGCGTATCCGTACAATTTGGCAGCACATGGAATGTCATGGTAAGCAATGGTGTTGCAATGAAACGTGACACCTATCAACTGTTACAGCAGACAGGTCTGTGCTGCCGGCTTGCAGGAAGGAGCTGGTGAGATGAAATATCCATGCCTAGTACCCGTAAGGTTATGCAGAACAGATATCCATGTGGAAATCGAGAGGGAAGGTTTGGACAAATATGGAGAGCCTTACCCGAAAGTCGTGCTGGATTTAAAATGCAATTTTCAGGACAGGGCAAAGACCATATTCACGGCAGAAAAAAAGGTGGTACAGATAACGGGGACGGCGCTGATTCCGGGAGACATTGCTCCGGAACTGCCATCCATCAGTGGGGGGATGGTGACTGTGTTCGGAGCCCGGAGAAGGATTGTGCAGGGCACAAAGTCAAGAAATCCTGATGAAAGCGTTAATTTTTGCAAACTGGAGGTGGTATGATGCGGGTAGGTTCAACAGTCAGGATGAATTTTCCACTGATAAGGCAGCTTGAGCAGGCACAGGTCAGGGCGTTGGAGCAGACAGCGGAGGCACTTCACACGGAAGTCGTGCAGGCACAGGTTATGCCGTTTGACGGTGGTAACCTACAGAATAACAGCACCTTTGTAGACTATACGGATGTACAGTCAGGAAGGGCTGTCCTTGCATCCTCGACTCCGTATGCAAGGCGTCTTTATTTCCACCCAGAGTACCATTTTGACAAGGGTGAGAATCCCCATGCAAAAGGGAAATGGTACGAGGACTGGCTTCCGGGCGGCAAGCACCAGAATTTTTGCCAGAAGGCATTTGCCGAACGCTACAGGAGAATTACGGGGGTATGATGAAGCTAAGGGATATCAGGGACTATGTGGCATCGTTAGGGATTGCAGCGGATGACAACTGCTACTGCGGGAGGATGGATGACAAAAAGGAAAAGTCCATAGGAACCTATCCGCTGAAAAACAGGCAGCAGGGGTACATACCAATCGGGGGAATGGAGAACAGCTCCTATGGAGTAAAATCCATTTCTTTCCTGATTCACTGGAATCATTCCCCGACAGAGTCGGAAGATGCCGCAAACAACTTACAGGAAGCGCTGTTATCATGCAGGGACGCAGCAGTCAATGGGCAGACAGTCAAGTTCATAGTTGTCACATATGATGAACCCGTACCAGTCGGTACGGATGAAGGCGGCATCCATGAATACGTGATTGAATGCTTTGTCTATTATGAAAGGAGCTAGGAAATGTCAACAACAAGAACCGGTGTATATCCGGTATATGAAAACCAGTTTAAGGTCGGGGCGAGTAAGGAGACAGCAACAGCCATAGCGGACATGGAGACATTTGGTGTATCGTTTGACAATGGAGTGGAGGAGTGGAAACCATTTGATCAGGGTGGATGGTCGAGACGTCTCTTGACAGCAAAGTCCGTAACAATCAGTATCAATGGAAAACGCAATGTCGGGGATCTGGGCAATGATTATATTGCGGGGCTTGCATTTCTGAATGGGAGGGATGCCGAGGGATATCTCGGATGGACGTTTCCCGATGGGACGCTTGTGGAGTTTGAGGACTGCGTGTTTAATGTGACAAATATCGGTGCCGGAGATTCCACCGGCGTTGCACCGCTTGAATTTGAGGCATTGAGCAACGGAAAGCCGAAGGTGACACCAGCGGCATAGGATACAGGAAACAGGGCTGCGGGGAAAACTGCAGCCTTTCTGGTGCATAAGGAGGATTATAACGATGGCAAAGATAGTTGACATCACGGACAAACTTAGTTTTGATGAAAACCCCAAAATAAGGATAAAGGGGGAGGAGTATGAGGTAAATGCCGATGCGAGGACAATGTTGGAAATCATGGGAGTATTTTCTAACAAAGATCAGGCGGCGGCAGCAGTCGAGGCATACGAAAAGTTATACAGTGAAAAAGACCGCAGGAGGATAGACAGGCTGAAACTGCCATTTAAGGATTTCATGAAAATGATCGAGTTTTCCATGGATCTCGTCATGGGGGAAGACAGTCAGGGGGAGCAGTGACCCATACTATGACCTGATAGAAGATTTTGACCTTGTTGTGGCTTCTTTTCAGGCACAGTATGGGCTCCGTCTTTCAAAACAGCTGGATACCATGAAGTGGGATGAATTCAAGGCTCTGCTCGTCGGACTGGGACCAGAGACGCCGCTTGGCAGAATCGTATCAGTCAGGGCAGAGGATGACAGGGACATCCTGAAATACTTCACGGCAGAGCAAAACAGGGTCAGGAACGAGTGGAGGAGCAGGCACAGGAAGGTAAGTGCATCACTGGATGACAGGGATGACATCCTTGAACAGTTAAAAATTGCATTTATCAGGATGGCAGGAGGGGATTGAGATAGAAAAGAAAGGTGGGTAAAAATGGCACTAAGCGTAGGGGATATCGGGCTTAATCTGGTAGTAAACAGAAACGGCTTCGACAGGCAGATGCAGGGCATACAGGGGATTGCAAGGAAGGCGGGAGTTGCCATTGCGGCTGCATTTTCCATCAAAAAACTGGTGGACTTTGGAAGTAAGTGCCTGGAACTTGGTTCAGATCTGGCAGAAGTGCAGAATGTCGTGGATGTTACGTTTCCCGAGATGACAGGTCAGGTTGACAAGTTCGCCAAGGGCGCGGCGGCAGCATTCGGACTGTCGGAAACCATGGCAAAGCAGTACACGGGAACATTCGGCGCCATGGCAAAGGCATTCGGGTTTACGGAAAAGCAGGCATACGACATGGGTACAACGCTGACGGGGCTTGCAGGGGATGTTGCTTCTTTCTACAACCTTTCGCAGGACGAGGCATATACAAAGCTGAAGTCAGTATTCACGGGTGAGACCGAATCCCTCAAAGACCTTGGTGTCGTCATGACGCAGACGGCGCTTGACTCCTATGCGCTGGCAAATAGCTGGGGGAAGACGACAGCCGCCATGTCGGAGACGGAAAAGGTGGCGCTGCGCTATGCTTTCGTACAGCAGCAGCTGACGGCGGCGCAGGGAGACTTTGCTAGGACTTCCGACGGATGGGCAAATCAGGTAAGAATCCTCAAGCTGCAGGTCGATTCCATCATGGCGACGGTGGGGCAGGGTCTCATCAATGTCCTGACCCCGGTCATCAAGATAATCAATACGGCAATCTCAAAGCTTTCCACACTTGCCAATGCTTTCAAGGCACTGACAGAGCTCCTCACTGGAAACAAGTCCTCACCGGGCGAAGGAATCACGGAGGCAGCAGAAGCGGCAGGGGAGCTTGAAAGCGCCACGGAGGGGGCAGGAAACGCCGCAGAGAAGGCAGCAAAAAAGATGAAGGGTCTGATGAGCTTCGACAAGCTCAACAACCAGACTGACAGCGGTTCTGGTTCCGGCTCTGCATCTGGCGCCGCAGGCAGCAGTGTTGATTTCGGCTCGCTGGCAGAGGGGGCGGACGAGGCACAGGCGGCAGGGCAGCAGATAAACACCGTCCTTGACAACATCAAACGGCGCATGGAAGAACTTGGTAACCTGTTCAGGGATGGTTTTAAGGCAGGGCTTGGTGACAGTTTCAAGGAAAGAATCAGTGATATCGGGAAGCATTTGGCAGGGATTAAAGATAGCCTGGTGGATATTTTTACAGATCCGGATGTCATGGCTGCTGCTGGTAAGTGCGTGGACAAGATTGTGTATGCATCAGGGCAGATTGCAGGCGCCTTCACTTCGGTTGGGATTACGATTGCACAGAACATTGCAGGCGGCACGGATAAATATCTGGAACAAAACAGGGATCTGATAAAGCAGAAGCTTATATCCATTTTTGATATTACAGGGGATATAGCAACGCTGATTGGTGATGCCTGTGAATCCCTGGCATATATTTTTGAAGTTTTTGGTGATGAAAATGGGCAGCAGCTCACCGCAAACATTATTGGGATATTCAATAATACCATATTGTATTTGCTTGAGCTTGCAGAAAAATTTGGCAGGGATATCCTTGAATGTATTATACAGCCAATCAGTGACAATAGTGAGGCATTGAGGACGGCACTGGATGGTCTCCTTGGGGTTGCTTCAGACATTGCAGGTACTATATTACAGGCAATTAATGAGACATTTGCAAAAACTAACGAGGTATATGACCAATATCTGAAACCATTTTTTGACAGCATAGCACAGGGGCTTTCCGAACTTGTGGGAACTCTTCTGGAAGTCTGGAACAAATACGCACAGCCATTATTGGACAGGATATCCCAGAGCATACAGGAACTGTGGGATGCACATCTAAAACCGCTGGTAGACAATTTTCTTGAGGTGGTGGGGCTTATTATAGAGGCACTGACCATGATATGGGAAAATACCCTGAAACCTGTTCTGGACTGGATAATCCGTGTACTGGGTCCATCCCTGATAGATTTCTTCGGATACCTATATGATAAATTTTATACAAAGATTTTAAGGATTATAGATGTAATAAATGGGATAGTGGAAATCATCAAGGGTGTTCTGAACGTATTGCTGGGAATAGCTACAGGCGATTGGCAGCGGGTATGGGATGGGTTCGCGCAGGTTGTTGATGGGGTAGCAGATATAATTAAAGGCATTATCAACAGCATCATTGGAATTATTGAAGGTGTGGCAAATGCCGTCGTGGCGGCTGTAAATACAATGATAAGGGCAATTAATACCATACATTTTACTGTTCCGGACTGGGTGCCAGGGGTTGGTGGAAAATCCATAGGATTCAACCTAAAAGAATTAAATAGAATTACTATTCCAAAACTTGCAAAGGGCGGAATCATCAGTTCCCCCACCCTTGCAATGATGGGAGAAAACAACAAAAAAGAGGCTGTGGTGCCGCTGGACAGGAACCTTGAATGGCGTGACGCCATCGCGGACAAAATCATTGAAAAGACGGCGGCGCAGAGAAACCCGGGAGGCGGGCTGACTGCATCGGAGGCAAGGGGCATCATGATGGATGCGGTCAACGCGTTCGCAACGCTGATTGCGGGGCTTGAGCTGAAAGCCACAGTTGAACAGCGGGATGCATACAGGGCAGTAAAAAATGAATACAACATCCAAAACAAGCCAAAGAATAAGAGGTGGGACTGACACATGGCATATGGGGGATATCTTTTCAGGTTTGGGAATTACACATTCCCTGATAAGTACATAGATGCGGATTCCGTGGACATCGCACCAAACAGGAGGCTGGATGTAAACTCATATTTGGACGGAGACGGCGTGACGCAGCGGAATACGCAGAAGCATACCCGCACGACAGTTGATTTTTCAACAGGGACATTATATGAAACGGAAATGGATGAAATCACGGAGGGCATAGTTGGCAACTACCTGAACCCGCAGGAAAGGGATGCCATGTGCAGCTATTATGATATGGAAAACAGGTGCTACAAGACAGGACATTTTTACCTTGATTCCAACATGACATGGAAACCAGGGGGAACCGCCGGCGGGGAACTGGTGTACAAGCCATGTAAATTTTCATTTGTAGAATATTAGGGGGAACGGCATTGAATGTACCAGATACAGTAAAGGAGCAGTATAAGAATAACAGCAGGCACAAACACCTTGTGATAAGGTTCCCGGATCTGAATTTGCAGATTGACCATAAAAGCATGCATCAGGACAGCATGCGGCTGAAAGAATCCGTCCTTGACGGCGACAGCGTGGAGTTCGTGGGCGGCATTGCAAGCATATTTCAGATTGATATTGAGAACCTTTCAGCGGATGTTAAGGGAAAGAGGATTGAGGTGGAAATATATCCGGACGGACATCCGGATGATGTTATACCGCTGTTTCATGGAATAGTGGACTCGGCAGTGAAGCAGGCAAACAGGACAACAAAAGAGATCATAGCCTATGACGAACTATACACAAAGGGCAGCATTAATGTTTCCGAATGGTATAAGTCGCTGGAATTTCCGATTACACTCAAAAACATAAGGGACAGCCTGTTTGCATACGTCGGCCTTGGACAGATGGAGACAGACCTTCCCAACGACACTGTACAGATTAAGAAGCAGTACAATCCGGAAAGCCTGCAGGCGCTCTCCGTCATAAAGGCCATCTGCCAGATAAACGGCGTGTTCGGCATCATCAACCGGCAGGGCATGTTTGAGTACCGCATCCCGCCGAGTGGGGCGGAGGCAGGGACAACAGCACCGTATCCCTCGGTAACCATGTTTCCATCCGGTAGGCTTTTTCCGGGCACCGAGGCGCAGGCGGGGATGCAGGCAGAATGCTTTTCGTTTTACAAGGAACTGAGCCACGAGGAGTTCGTGGTCAAACCGGTTGACATGGTCACCATACGCAATTCCGAGGATGACGGCGGCGTCTCTTACACGGAGGGGGATGGCACTGGGAGCAACAACTATATCATACAGGGGAACATGTTCAGCTACGGACTGGAAAAAAGCGTGCTCATGGGGATGGCGGAAAGGATATACAGGAACGTGGGCGGGTTCACGTACATACCGTTCAGTTCCGACAACAACGGCCTGCCATACATAGAATGCGGGCTCGACGCGGTTTCATACGTCATGATAGACTACGGACGGTCGGATGATGGGAACACCGTCTACGAACAGAAGGCATTCTGTGTCCTGAACCGTGAGCTCACCGGCATACAGGCGCTGCGGGACAACTACAGCGCCCAGGGCGAGGAGTACCAGACGGAGTTCATAACTGACCTCCAGACACAGATAGACATCCTGAAAAAGAAGAACACGCAGGAGACACAGGAGACCCAGCAGCAGATAGAGGACTACACATACAGCAAGGACGAGATTGACCAGAAATTCAGCTCTGGCGGTGCGTGGTGGGACGTGCAGTCAGTACCAGTCCTCCCGACTACGCTTGCAGCAAACACGATGTACCTGATACAGATAGAAACGATGGTGGAATAATGGAAAGACAGTCATCAAGAATATATTTTGAGGGAAAATACCATAAGGACATATATTTTCAGGGACATTACCATAAAGCAATGTACCTGACGGACAGCTCGGGGAATCCAACGCTGGTGTGGGAGAAGCTGGGAAGCCAGACGGAGGAATTTGTATTTACCATTTCCTTGTCAGAGGATCCCTTCCTGTTTAGGCTCTTTTTGTGCGGTTCGGTCGATGTGGATTGGGGGGATGGGAGCAGTTCGGGCGTAAGCTCCGAAGAACTCGCAGACCAGGGTCACTGGTATCGTGGGGGAGGAAGATACACTGTGCGCATCAGGGGTGAACTGGAGGATATAGGATTTATATCAAAACCTGAGGTGACACGGGTTTTGACCGCATTTCCGCGAACAATGAATGGCAAGAAGGATTTCAGAGGAATGTTTGAAGGTTGTGGCATTGTTGCCATACCACAGGGGCTGTTTGACAACTGCCCGAATGCAACAGACTTTAGTCATGTTTTTTCTGGTTGTAGCATTACTGCCATACCACAGGAGCTGTTTGACAACTGCCCGAATGCAACAGACTTTAGCGGTGCATTTTCGCAGAACTATTCAATTAAGGAAATACCACGAGGGTTGTTTGACAACTGCCCAAATGCAACAGGCTTTAGCGGTGTTTTTTCTGGTTGTGATAATATTGTTGCCATACCATCGGGGCTGTTTGACAACTGCCCGAATGCAACAGATTTTAGCTATGCATTTTCGAGTTGCTATTCAATTAAGGAAATACCACAGGGGTTGTTTGACAACTGTCCGAATGCATCCCGGTTTACAGACACGTTTCGATATTGCAAATCAGTGACAAGCCGGGTACCTGAATTATGGGAAACACATCCTGATGCAAGCCATGGCAGTTGCTTTCTGGGCTGCACATCAGCTGCAAATTACCATGATATCCCAAATTCGTGGAAAAATATTTTTTAAAATGAGGAGGAATACACATGTCAGAATACACGCCGGTTTATACAGAACCATACGAAGGGGGATTCATTGACGCCCCTCCATACAAGACACCCGTCACGGCAGAGTCGTTAAATGCCTACGGCGGCGCCATAAGGAACATCG
>CAJTTO010000029.1 GCA_910579275.1 uncultured Lachnospiraceae bacterium | reverse complement strand
CGGAAATTTCTGAAGCCTTATAAAACAAGGGGTTCGAGTTTCCGAGAGCACACAGGAGTATCAAGGAGGGGATTATGATAAAACCAGTAATACTTTGCTATGAGAAATGCAGCACATGTAAAAAGGCGCTTAAATGGGTGGAGGAATCCGGTCACGAAGTACAGATACGTCCCATCAAGGAAGAAAATCCGACAGTTGAGGAGATAAAAACGTGGCATGAAAAAAGCGGATTGCCCCTAAAGCGGTTTTTCAACACAAGCGGGAATCTGTATAAAGAAATGAAACTCAAGGACAGGCTGCCCGAGATGAGTGAGGAGGAGCAGTACCAGCTGCTATCCACAGACGGAATGCTAGTAAAGCGCCCCCTGCTCATCACAGAAAAAGGTGCATGTCCGGGCTTTGCCGAGGAGACGTGGGCGAGGCTGTTAGGATAGGTTACTTCTGACGCACAAACACAGGAATTTGCGCTAACGGTGCAGGGCAGAGCACGGTCTGTCCGCCCTCATAAATCTGATTGTCAGCAAGCCGTTTCCAGATGCCGGAGGGCAGATAGACTTCGCGTTCGCGCTGCCCCAACTGCAGGATTGGCGCGACTAAATACTGATTTCCAAACATGTATTGATCGTCTAATTCCCAGCAGTGTGGGTCTTGCGGAAATTCATAGAACATTGTCCGCAACAGCGGCGCGCCTGTCTCTGATGCTTCCTGCATCAGCTTTTCGATGTAGGGTTTGATTGAGAGACGTAGGTCAAGCTGTTGTTTCATGATGGCAAAAGCCTCATCGCCGTAGCTCCAAAGCTCGTTGGAATGTCCGGTGAACAGACTTCCGCCGCCCCATTCTTTTTCGGAGAGCGGCGGGATGTCGTGGGGGCCGCGGTCACCGTGCATGCGCAGAATCGGTGTGAATACGGCAAACTCGAACCAGCGCAGCAAAAGTTCGCGGAAATCTGGGTCTGCTGCGTCGTCTGTCATAAATCCGCCAATGTCGGTTGTCCACCATGGGATTCCGGCAAGACCCATATTGAGTCCTGCGCTAAGCTGGTCTTTCAGGGATTCGAAGGTGCTTGGGATATCGCCGGACCAGAGGAGCGATGCATATTTCTGGCTGCCTGCCCAGCCGCAGCGCACAAGCGAGAGCGCCTTGGTCTGCTCATAAAAAGTCTTGACATACAGCTTTGGAAAGAGGTTGCTGACTGCTAAAGCGCTGCCTAAATAATAGCGGTAATTGTCAAAGTCATATGCGCTGTAGTCCGGTTCGGCATTGTCAAGCCAGAACATATCAATGCCATAATCGTAATAATTCTTCTTGCATTTTTCCCACAAATAAGCCTGTGCTTCTGGATTTGTGAGGTCAATTTCCAGACAGTCTCCCTGAAAATCATAAGTTTGGTTACTGCCGCGTTCCGTCTGAATCAGCAGACCACGCTCTGACAGTTCGTTGAAATTTTCGCTTTTTTTGTCTACGGAAGGCCATACGGACACAACGACCTTTGTGCCCATCGAATGTAGTTCGTCGCACATGGCTTTGGGGTCAGGCCAGTAATCCTTGTCAAATTTCCAATCGCCCTGTCTTGTCCAGTGGAAAAAGTCGATGACAATCACGTCCAAGGGAATGCCGAGTTCTTTATATTTTCTTGCCACACTGAGCACCTCGTCCTGCGTCCGGTAGCGCAGCTTGCACTGCCAGAGTCCAAGGAGCTGCTTGTCAATCATGGGTGTTCTTCCGGTTACCTCCGTGTAATTTTCAAGGATTTTTGCAGGATTGTCATCAACCGTAATCCAATAGTCGAGCTGCTTTGCGGCTTTTGCCTCCCACTCGGTATAGTTTTTGCCAAATACTACATTTCCAACACCCGGATGATTCCACAGGAAGCCATAGCCCAGACTGGACACTGCAAAGGGGACGGATGTCTGCGAATTGCGCTGTGCAAGCTCCAAGGTACAGCCTTTCATGTCGAGATAGGACTGCTGGTATTGTCCCATTCCGTAAATTTTCTCTCCGTCATTGCCCTCGAAACGCAGCTTCATCATATAGTCGCCGCCGACAATTGCCTTGTATTCCCGCCCGCGGATTCTGAGGCATCTGCTTTCGCGGCATGCAGGCTGGTCGTAATCCCTGTGGTATTCTTTCAGGATTTTCTGTCCGTCACGGTAAAAGGTCATAATACCGGCAGAGTCCACTTTGATGCAGAGACGTCCGTTTCTGATGACGGCGCCTTTTGTTTCTGAGCTTTCGCCGCTGTCGATTTCGATGGAGACATCGGCGGAGACATCGGGTACAGGCTCGTCTAGTGCCCAGTTATAATCTGTAAAATTGGGAAATTTTGTCGCGCGGATGCGCAGTGCATTTCGTCCCCAGGGTGTGATGCACACCGTTTCGTACTGGTGCTTCCACATGAGGGATTGATTTTCGTTCCAGAATCTCATAAAAATTTTCCTCCGTTTCCTGTTCCTATGGGTGTGTTTTTTGGTTTTGCGTGGTTGATATACTACTATAATGACTTCCGTGGGTTCAGTATATTCGATGCCTGATAATTGTATTATATTAATTATTGCGGTTATATTCTATAACTATATTTACTTTTATTTGTACAATATTTATAAAATGGTTCTGGACGGGCAGCGTCATATTATATGGAACATTTATGTGTTTGGCGTGAGACTGGGCAGATTATGCTTGTGGATTTATGGTGTTTCCCATATAATAAAAATAAAGCAGTCTTTCTTCTGCTTACCTATGTGACGGAGTGCAGGGAAGCGGGGAGCAGCTGCATTTGTGTTCCAACGCAGGGCTATGGTGTTGGAGGCGGTTCTAATATAAAAGCCGCAAGTCAGGAATGGAGGTGTCTATGGGAATCTATCTGAATCCGGGAAATCATGGTTATGCGGAATCAATTCACTCTAAAATATATGTGGACAAGACAGGGCTGATTGCATACACAAATGAACTGTTAAAAACAAAGGAAAAATATCTCTGTGTCAGCAGACCGCGGCGGTTCGGAAAATCCATGACGCTTGAAATGCTTGCGGCGTATTACAGCTGTGGCTGTGATTCGAGGGAGCTGTTTGCGGGGTTTAAGATTGCGCAGGACAAGGATTTTGACAGACACCTGAATCAGTATGATGTGATTTACCTGAATATGCAGCAGTTCCTAATCCGTGCGAAAACCAAAGAGGTTACAGAATACTTGGAGCAGGCAGTGCTTGAGGAGCTAACGGAGGCATATGGGGACTGTTTTTCGGATCGGATAACGGACTTGGCGACAGCCCTCGAAAAAATATTTGTAAAAACGGGGAAACAGTTTGTCTTCTTGATTGACGAGTGGGACTGTGTGATGCGGGAACGGCAGGAGTCCGAGACGATGCAGAAGCAGTACCTCGATTTTCTGCGTGACTTGTTAAAAGACCAGCCGTACGTTGCGCTTGCCTATGTGACGGGCATCCTGCCGGTAAAAAAGTATGGGCAGCATTCGGCGCTGAATATGTTCTGGGAGTATTCGATGACGAATCAAAAAATACTTGAGGAGTATACAGGTTTTACGGAGAATGAGGTAAAAGTGCTGTGCGAGCGGTATGACATGGACTTTGACGAGATTGGCAGCTGGTATGACGGGTACCGGTTTAAGAAGTATAAACATATCTATAATCCAAAGTCAGTGGTGGAGGCAATGAGCTGCCGGGACTGTTCAAATTACTGGACGTCAACAGAGACCTACGAGGCGCTCAAGGTCTATATGGACATGGACTTCGACGGACTGCGTGGGGATATCGTGCGGATGCTTGGCGGGGGACGAGTCAGGGTCAACACGCGCAGCTTCCAGAATGACATGCGCAATTTCAATACAAAGGATGACGTGCTTACGCTGCTGATCCATCTGGGGTATCTCGGCTATGATTCCGATGAAAGGGAGGCGTTTATTCCCAACAAGGAGATCATTGAGGAGTTTGAGAATGCCATGAGCGTCGGCGGCTGGGGGAATGTGATGAATGTGCTGAGGGCGTCTGAGAGGCTGCTTGAGGACACGCTGCGGGGCGATGCGGAAGGTGTTGCAAGGGAGCTTGACAGGGCACATGGCGAGGTGGCTTCGATACTGACATACAATGACGAGAATTCCCTTGGGTGTGCGATCGGGCTTGCATACTACAGTGCGAGGAAGGACTATAAGCTGATACGGGAGTTTCCTGCGGGAAAGGGGTTTGCGGACATCGCGTTTCTGCCGCTTCCGCACACGGACAAGCCCGCGATGGTAGTGGAGTTAAAATATGACAGGAGTGTCAGTGCGGCGATACGGCAGATAAAGGACAGGCAGTACACACAGGCACTGGAATGTTATACGGGAGAAATCCTGCTGGTCGGTGTGAGCTACAACAGGGACAGCGCGGACAAGCCGCATAGCTGTGTGATTGAGCGGGTGGAGAAGTGACGGATATCTAAAAAGAAAAAGATGCTCGGTGAGCCACGGCAGGAATGGAGGAATATGGGAATTTATCTGAATCCGGGAAATAAGGGGTTTTACAAGGCAGTATGCTCTGAAATTTATGTGGACAAGACGGGGCTGATTGCATTCACCAATCGCTGTTTGGACACGGAGGAGGGCTATATCTGCGTCAGCAGGCCAAGGCGTTTCGGCAAATCAATGGCATTGAAAATGCTTGTGGCATATTACAGCTGCGGCTGTGACTCGAGGGAGCTGTTTGCGGGGTTTAAGATAGCGCAGGACAAGGATTTTGACAGACACCTGAATCAGTATGATGTGATTTACCTGAATATGCAGCAGTTCCTAATCCGTGCGAAAACCAAAGAGGTTACAGAATACTTGGAGCAGGCAGTGCTTGAGGAGCTAACGGAGGCATATGGGGACTGTTTTTCGGATCGGATAACGGACTTGGCGACAGCCCTCGAAAAAATATTTGTAAAAACGGGGAAACAGTTTGTCTTCTTGATTGACGAGTGGGACTGTGTGATGCGGGAACGGCAGGAGTACGAGGCGATGCAGAAACAGTACCTCGATTTTCTGCGCGGCTTATTAAAGGACCAGCCGTATGTTGCGCTTGCCTATGTGACGGGCATCCTGCCGATAAAAAAGTACGGGCAGCATTCCGCGCTGAATATGTTCTGGGAGTATTCGATGACAGACCAGAGTATGCTTGAGGAGTATACCGGCTTTACGGAAAGTGAAGTGAAAGCGCTGTGTGAGCGGTTCGGCATGGATTTTTCGGAGACAAGCAGCTGGTATGACGGGTATACATTTACGGAATTTCAGCATCTTTACAACCCGAAGTCGGTGGTGGAGGCGATGCGCCGTCATAAGTTTTCAAATTACTGGACGTCAACAGAGACCTATGAGGCGCTCAAGGTCTATATGGACATGGACTTCGACGGACTGCGCGGGGATATCGTGCGGATGCTTGGCGGGGGACGAGTCAGGGTCAACACGCGCAGCTTCCAGAATGACATGCGCAATTTCAATACAAAGGATGACGTGCTTACGCTGCTGATCCATCTGGGGTATCTCGGCTATGATTCCGATGAAAGGGAGGCGTTTATTCCCAACAAGGAGATCATTGAGGAGTTTGAGAATGCCATGAGCGTCGGCGGCTGGGGGAATGTGATGAATGTGCTGAGGGCGTCTGAGAGGCTGCTTGAGGACACGCTGCGGGGCGATGCGGAAGGTGTTGCAAGGGAGCTTGACAGGGCACATGGCGAGGTGGCTTCGATACTGACATACAATGACGAGAATTCCCTTGGGTGTGCGATCGGGCTTGCATACTACAGTGCGAGGAAGGACTATAAGCTGATACGGGAGTTTCCTGCGGGAAAGGGGTTTGCGGACATCGCGTTTCTGCCGCTTCCGCACACGGACAAGCCCGCGATGGTAGTGGAGTTAAAATATGACAGGAGTGTCAGTGCGGCGATACGGCAGATAAAGGACAGGCAGTACACACAGGCACTGGAATGTTATACGGGAGAAATCCTGCTGGTCGGTGTGAGCTACAACAGGGACAGCGCGGACAAGCCGCATAGCTGTGTGATTGAGCGGGTGGAGAAAGCGAAATAACATATGGGATGAATGAAAAGAAAATCAATGGGTTGTGAGGAATTAAGATGGCAAGTATCAGCGATGTGGCAAAAAGAGCAGAGGTGGCAAAGAGTACAGTCTCTTTGGTTATAAATAATAATGGATATGTTTCTGAAGAAACAAGAGCCAAGGTAGAAAAGGCAATAAAGGAATTAAATTATACACCAAGCCAGCTGGGTAGAAATTTGTCCAAAAACAGGACGAACCTGATCGGAATTATTATTCCTGACGTGTCTCATCCGTTTTACGGTAGTTTTGTAAAATATGCGGAGGAGGCATTATACCAGAAAGGATATAAAACCATGTTCTGCGCGACCGTTGAGAAAGAGAATATGGAACAGGAATTTTTGAATATGCTTCGAAGCCGTACTATGGACGGGATTATAATGGGAGCGCATTCCCTGCTTCATGAACAGTATGCGCAGTTGGATTATCCGGTAGTGGCGTTTGACCGTGATTTGGGAGATGAGATTCCGTTGATTCAGGCAGACCATGTGCAGGGTGGACGTATTGCAGCGGAATTTTTTGCAGACCACGCGTGCAGAAATGTCGTTCAGGTAAGCGGCGCCAGAATTGTCAATACGCCTGCGCATGAGTATCATGTGTCATTTGAGCAGGCATTGCAAAAGCACAAGATTGAGATTCATAATATCGAGATGCCGCACAATGCATTTCGGGAAACGGACTTTGCGAAGGCAGCATGGGAAGTGTTTGAGCAATATCCGCATGTTGATGGTGTCTTCGGTGCGGATTTGCTGGTCATGGCATGTATGAAAGAAGCAAAAAAGCGCAATAAATGGATGTCTGGGCAAGTCAAAATGATGGCATATGATGGAACGTATGTGACACGTTTGGGGGCTTATATCCTTGATGCGGTCGTGCAGCCTGTGCGGCAAATGGCGTTTGCCTGTGCGGATACGATAGACATGCTGGTGAGGGGGGAGAAACCACAGTGTATGCATCAGGTATTTCCTGTTTCAGTCCAGAATGGGGATGTCTTTGTGTAATTCATACAAAAATACAAATAGATTTTTGTCCATATGCGAGAATTGCTGTTTTTAAGCGAATCAGGGATTGACGAAGACCATAGGATTCGGTAAACTAAAATCATAAAATATAAAACCGGTTTGATATTTGGAACCGGTTTTATAAAGCGGCGATATCGAACCGGTTCGACAAGGAAAGAAAGGAGTGATTTTATGTGCATGATTCAGACCGGCGAATACCGATGTCTGGAAATCTTTATGAAATCCGCAGAAGGGAAAACAGGGAAACTACGAATACGCAAACATAATGGAACATGGACAGAATATCCGGCAGGGATAAAGCAGTTTCGCCTGAGCAGGATTCCTGTGGAGCGCGCGGCACAGTATGAGGTGGAATTGATGCAGTGTCAGGTGAGCGTGGCATATCTCTCGGAGTCGGAGCGGATGATGGAAACCGGAATTTGTTTTCTAAATTACAGCAACGGAGACTGGATAAAGGTTGACAATCTGCAGGCATGGTATGATTCGCCGAACAGGGAGCAATATCATTTTAACGCATTTAAAAACTGGATAAACGATCCGAACGGACTCTGTTATTTTAAAGGTTACTATCACATGTACTATCAGGCAAATCCGCACAGGCAGGAGTGGGGACACATGTACTGGGGACATACGGCGAGTCGGGATTTGGTTCACTGGGTACACCTTCCATATGTCCTTGAACCCCAGCAGGAGATACTGGAAGCGGAGGATAAGAAAGGCGGGGCTTTTTCGGGAAGTGCTGTGGCGCTGGACGATGAGATTGTGTTTTATCTCACGAGGCATCTTGGCCCAATGGAGGATACAGAGGAGGAGACCGTTCAGTATCAGACCATGGTCACGTCGAAGGACGGCATTCATTTTGGTGCGGAGACAGAAATTATCCGGAAACCGGACAACACATTTTCCTTTAATTTCAGGGATCCCAAAGTATTTTTGTTCGAAGGCGTTTGGCAGATGGTGCTCGGTGCAAAGGTAAAAGGAGTTCCGTCACTTGTGCGCTATACGTCGGAGGATATGAGAAACTGGACGTATCAGGGCATACTGCTTGCAGAGTATACAGAAGGTGTTTATACGTTTGAATGTCCGGATTTCTTTCATGTGGACGGGGTATTTGTGGCAGTCGGCGCATGGATGATGTACGTAGATGAGCAGAGGAGATATCAGCCTACACATTATTACATAGGAAATTACAAGGACGGGGTATTTCAGGTAGAGAGCCGTGGATTGTATGATTTTGGGGGTAATTTCTATGCTGTTCAGTCTTTTTTTCATGATGGGCGACAAATTGCAGTCGGATGGACAGCAGACTGTTATCTGGAACATGTGCCGGAGGAAAATGGTTCCTATGGTGCGATGGCGATTCCGAGGGAATTGTCCGTCAGAAACAATAAACTGTATCGAAAGCCAATAAGGGAGATTTATTCCCTGCTTGGAAAAGGAATCTGTGATGTGGCGGGACAGAACATGTCGGTGCGCCATTTGAACCGGAATGGATACTATGTGCGGATTGATTTTGCGGACGCGACCGAGTTCTCCCTGCTTTTGGGAGAATCTCAGGAGGGAAAATTGTGGCTTGTCAGGGAAAAGACACGATTGCAAATTAAGACAGAGGGGGTCAAATCCAAGTATGTCAGTTTTGAGACAGCGGTGGAGCAGGTTCGTAAGATAGAAATATTTGTGGACAGAAGGCTGACAGAAGTGTTTGTAAACGACGGAGAAGAGGCAGGGACAAAACTGTTTTATCAGGATGACGGTGACGGCGTTTTTTGTGCAGCTTTCCAATGGGAAAATGCTGTGGAGCGGATTCGGATTTATGAGATGAAGGGGATATGGAGGTAGCGTTATGGAACAGAATAATAAGTTGCGGTTGGGCGAGAAAATTTCTTATGCGTGCGGGGATGCGGCGAGCAATGTTGTGTGGGCTGCACTGGGCGCTTTCGTGATGCTTTACTATACGGATGTCGTGCATGTGAATGCGGCAGTAATCGGTACGATTATGCTGGTGTCAAGATTTTTGGATGGGGCGTCGGATTTAATCATGGGACTGATTGTTGACAGGACGAAGTCCCGATTTGGAAAAGCGAGACCTTGGCTGCTGCGCGTGGCGATTCCGTTTGCGATTGCCACAACATTGATGTTTTCCGTGCCGGATTTTTCGGACAAGGGTAAGATTATATACATTTTTATTACGTATAATTTGGTTATGACAATGTATACCATGATTAATCTGCCGTATGGCTCACTTAGCACGCTGATGACGACGGATCCTTATGATAGGAGCATCCTGAATATTTTCCGGCAGATTTTTGCGCAGATTACAAGTCTGATTATCACCGCTGCCACACTGCCGCTTGTCAATTTGTTTGGCGGAGACCGGATGGCATGGACGTTTGTATATGGAATTTTTGCGGCAGCAGCGGCAGTATTGTTCCTGATTTGTTTTTTCGGGACAAAGGAGAATGTCGGCGGGGTGGCAAAGGACAGGGAATCCGTTCCTGTTACGACGGCGCTTCTGGCGCTGGTAAAGAATAAATGTTGGATAATTTCCATGCTGCTGGGAACAGGAACATGCCTGTTTTATATGGCGATATCAACGATTAATACATATTTTTGCGTACAGGTTCTGCACAATGAGTCTTTGGTCGGCACAGTGAATGCGGCATATATCGCCCCGATGATTGTTTTCTTTTTCCTGATGGCGCCGATTGTTAAAAAGATTGGCAAGAAAAAGACAAATCTGCTCGGCTGGGGTATTATTTTAATCAGTTATGTACCGCTGATGTTTCGCATGGAGGAAGCAGTGCTGGTCGTTGGAACTTCCGTTATCCGCGGGATAGGATATGCGTGTGTGATGGGGGTACAGTTTGCCATTATTGGCGACAGTGTAGAGTATGGCGAGTGGAAAACGGGAGTACGCTCGGAAGGTCTCGTATTCAGCGCACAGAGTTTTGGCTGTAAGGTAGGAATGGGACTTGGCAATGCCCTGATTGGCGCCCTGCTGGCGCGGGGCGGTTACGATGGCGCGCTGCGTGTGCAGCCGGAATCTGCAATCAATGTCATTAAAATGCTTTATATCGGGATGCCGGTAATCGTGGCAGTCCTGCAGATGCTTCTGATGATTCCGTATACAGTAGAGAGGGATTATGAACAGATGAACAAGGACTTAGCGGCAAGAAAAGGTAAGACTTTATAATAAACAACATACAGGCGGCTGTTCAATCCAAATGAACAGCCGCCTGTATATATGATGCAGTCAGCATTTTAGGAGGATTCGTGCTCTGCAAAATAGGTTTCGACAAATTTTTTACATCCTTTCACATTCGCGCCAACAATCGGCTCACCGACAATGGCGCCGGTCTGGTCGACAAAGAAAGTGGTCGGGAAACCGATGATATTCGACATAAATCCGCTGAAATCGTCATTCGGAATCAGGTTGGTAAATTCAACATTGGCTTTTTGGGCAATTGTTTGTGCAAGTTCAATGTGCTGGGTATCATTTTCGCCGTTGATATCTCCCACAATACCGATAAGCTGAACGTCGTCGCCCATCTCCTTTGCCCACTCGGCAAGCTCTGGCATTTCTTCAATACACGGTCCGCAGAACGTTCCCCAGACATTGACGACTGTAAGTTTTTTTTCTGCAAAGATGGTGGAATCCACCTCCGTGCCGTTGATGTCCTTGGTTGTAAAAGACGGCATTTCGCTGCCACTTTCCACGGGAATAAAGGTGAGATTGTCGCGGACAGTCTGCATGTATTCTTTGCAGGCATGGTAGTCTGCAGCCTCCGCGTCATTCAGGGCGCCGTCGTCAAGATCCGGTATCGAGAGAATATAGGTGTAGCCGTCGTTGGTTCCCAACACTTCGGCAGGCGTAAAATATGTGAAATCCTCCGGTTTGGCGCCGTCTGCGCTGCGGCTTTCGTACTGCGAGGTCTCAACCATGACCACTTCCATGAGACAGCGGCTGGAGGACCAGATTTTGTCAAGGTATTCCATCGCAAGCTCCTGCGTCAGCGTCTTGGAATCCATGGAATTGACTTCATTTAAGAGGGCAATGGAAGTCGGGCTGTAGTAAAAAATGCCGATGTTTTTGTACCCTTTTGCGTTTTCACTGGCAGATTCCAATGTGACACCTTTGTCAATATATTCCTGCGCAATGGAAAAGCATAGCCCGCGCTCCTTGACATTTGTGACAGATGTGTCATTTTCAGAGACAGCAGAGGGAGAGAGTGCATTGGAATCAGGACTTTGTTTTGGTGCCTTGGTAGCGCATCCGATTAGGGTGAGTGCAATTAGGAGTGAAAGTAAGGCTGTATTGTGTTTTTTGCGTTTCATAAAAATCCTCCATGCCGCTTTTGGCGGCTCAAATACAAATAAATTTACTTAGTTTCTGGGTTATTTTGTGCGGCATCTGATGCTGCGGAAGGAAAACCGAGCCGGATTGCCTGTTTCGGGCAGCTTGCGGCGCATGCACCGCAGCGGATGCACTCGGGGGAATTTGGCGCCGTGACCGGATCAACGTCCATGTTGCAGATGTGTGCGCACTTACCGCATTTGATGCAGGCGTTTTGATCTACTTCCAGATGATAGATACTGATTTTGTTGAGCAGTCCATAGATGGCACCCAATGGACAGAGTGTCTTGCAGAAAAACCGGAAGATAAAAATGCATGCGGTGAGGGTCACGATTAAAATGCCAAGCTTTAATCCGAACAGGAGGCCTGTCGCCGTCCGAAGCTCTGGGTGTGTGGTTATCATCGGTATGCCGCCAAACAGCGTTCCGGACGGGCAGATGTACTGGCAGAATGCCGGCTTTCCCATGCCCATATAGTTTGTGGCGGCGATTGGCAGCACAATCACAAACACGGTCAGAATTCCATACTTGATATAGGTAAACGGTTTGGGCAGCCTGCATTTGCGGGACGGAATTTTATAAATGAGTTCCTGAACCAGACCAAACGGACAAATCCAGCCGCAGACGAATCTTCCAAGCAGGACGCCGACTGCGAGCAGAAAGCCCACCACATAAAAGCTGAAATTGTACTGCATGGAGCCGGCGACCGCCTGCATCGCGCCGATGGGACAGGCGAGCGTGGCGGCAGGGCAGGAGTAACAGTTCAGGCCGGGATTACAGAACTGTTTCCACTTTCCGGTATAAAGTTTCCCACCGGCAAAATTTCCAATATGGGCGTTGGTAAATCCAAAGGCGGCTATTTGTATCAGTTTTCGTTTTACTGCGTTTTTCATTTTCATCACCCCAATCCTATACATTCCAGACAGATATTGACTGCCTTGTTCCAGACGGTCTCCAGTTCCCCGCGGCTTACGCCGTGTGCCATCATCAGTGCGGACACCAGAAGAACTGCGCATTGGAAGAGCGCTCTTTTTTTGTTTTTTAACGGCTGCATTGTTGTGTGCTCCTTTCAGGCTGCTGCTGATTTATACAGGTTGGAAGGTTACTGTTCAGACATCCACCAAAGTAGTGGGAATCATGCGCCAAAATGCTTGCCTTTTAGCATTTGGTGTGCAAAATCTGTTATCATTCACACCGCAATAGCTTGTATGCTGATAAAAACCGGCGTGGGTGTGAATTGTAACTGGAAGCTTGTATCAGGTAACAGTTCAGCCTTTGGCTTCCTGTTACAGGCATCTAGCCATGCAAAACCACTTCGTGGTGTCAAAGCCACGTACCGTGGCTTGATGCATCTCTACCTATATGTTATTTCACGGACTTTGCAGCCAGTGCAAAGTCCTGGGCTGAACTGTTACTGTATCAGGACTATTTTAACATGCCTAGGGTGGAAAGGACAATAGTATTGTGCTATACTAAAAAATATACAGCAATTGTTTCCGAATTTTTATAAAGGAGAATTTTATGGGTGTGACGAAGATGCCATTTACATGTGGAAGAGACGGGCTTACCATACGAGGAATGCAGTATTTTCCGGAACATTTTGATGAGCGGCAGAAATATCCGACCGTCATTGCCAGTCACGGCTTTCTGTGCAACTATACGAACATGGAAAACTGGTGCAGGGATTTTGCAAAAATCGGTTATGCGGCATTTTGCTTTAGCTTTTGCGGCGGCGGGCGGCTGTCAGAGGACAAAGCTTTAAAAAGTGACGGCGAGAGTACAAAAATGTCTGTTTTGACAGAGGTGGAGGATCTGCTCGCGGTGAAAAATTTCGCCATCCGGCATTCATATGTGGACACAAAAAACCTGATACTTTTGGGCGAGAGTCAGGGCGGCTTTGTGTCTGGACTGGCTGCGGCGCGTTGCAGTACGGAAATCAAGAAACTTGTAATGATTTTTCCGGCGCTCTGCATTCCGGACGATGCAAGGCGGGGGCGGCTGGGTGGTTCCTGCTATCAGGTGGATAGCGTGCCGGAAACGCTGGACTGCGGCCAGACTCTGCTGGGCAGGGCATTTCACGAGGAGGCCGCGCAGATGGACGCGTATCGGGAGCTGGCAGTCTACGAAGGAGATGTCCTTATTTTGCAGGGGATGGCGGATGGGGTGGTCAATTATTCCTACGCCGTTCGGGCAAAGGAGAACTATAAAAAAGGGCAGTGCCATTTGCAGCTTGTGCGGGATATGGGGCATGGTTTTTCCGAAAATCAGTATCAAAGCGCGTTTGCATCTGTGCGGCAGTTTTTGGCAGAACGGGAAGAAGTGCTGACCATTCGCATTATTCTGACAAGGCATGAGACACAGATGGAGGAAGAGGTGCGTGTGGAGAAACTCTTTTTTACGGGCTGGTGTGAGACTGCGTATTTTCAGGGAACGGTATTGCCTGACGGGTGTGATGTGCGGCGGCACGACGTCAAAGGGGAAGTAAATATCCGGGCAGAGTACACCTTGGAAGGGCTTGACCGGAGCGGAAAGCAGTGCAGGATTCATATTGTTAACCAGAGGGGGGAAATGGATTGGAAACCGGTTCTCTCAACGGACAGCACAGAACTTGCATGGTTAAATGATGCCGATTTGACGGCAGTTGTTGAAGAAGGAGCGGGTGGACCGACGATCCGGATATATTGCACAAGTACCTTATGCAAAATGAATTGATTTTGTTTATGAGGCCGCATCAAAAAGCATTGTGTACAGGGTTGATGAAGACGGAAGGGATTTCAGGTTTATGGAGAAAACAAACTATTTTATTGAGGGTCTGCAAGGCGCAGGCAAATCGACATTTGTACAGAAGCTGTCAGACAAGTTAAACGACTATCAGGTTTTCCGCGAGGGAGACTATTCACCTGTTGAACTGGCGTGGTGCGCATACACTACAGAGGAACAATACGAAGCAATACTGGCGCGCTACCCTATGATTGATGCGCAGATTCGAGAGAAAACAATTGCAGAGGGTCATCATAAAATTATCTGTTACACACAGATTCTGACAGAGCTTCCTAATTTTCACAAAGCGCTGGAATCCTATGAAATCTACAACGGAAATCTGGATAAAGTTTCTTTCGAAACTGTTATTTTTGAGCGTTTCGGAAAATGGAACGAGACAGGGCAGATTTTCGAGTGTTCCATTTTTCAGAACATCATAGAGAACCAAATTCTGTATCTGATGATGACAGATGACGAAATTTTCGACTTTTACAAAAGATTAAGGAACGTTCTTGCAGGCAAGCCCTACCGGATTGTATATTTGGATGTGGACGATATCGCAGGCACGATTGATGTGATTCGAAAGGAACGGTCAGATGAGAACGGAAATGAAATGTGGTTTCCGATGATGCTGGAGTATCTTCGGGTATCTCCTTATGGAAAAGCACACCGGCTGACCTGCTTGGATGATTTGGTCGCGCACCTTGCGCATCGTAAAGCGCTGGAGCATCGGATTCTCAGGGAGCTTTTCGCAGAGAACAGTATTATCTTGAAATCAAGAAATTATACGTTGGAAGAGTTGTTCTTTACTCTTTTTTGTCCGGTATAAATTCAGCGATATCATTGAGTGTAAACCCCTCGCCCAAAATATTCAGGATTCTGTTTAGCGTGTAGGTGGTGACCGGCTTGTTTTTTCTCAGCCTGTGAATCTGCGAACGGTTTATGCCATAGTAGGTGTAAAGCTGGTACTGGCTTATCCCGTTTTCTTTTAGTGTTTTGAAAAGCTTGTCAAATCGAACCATAATGAACCTCTTATTTTTGTCTTGAGTAACTAAGCAACTATACAGCATTTGCGGGGAAAAGTCAATATTTAAGGCTTTGTTATCCGGTGCTTTTATCAGTTCCTAAGCAGCGGAAAGCGTAACACATCATCATGCGGATTCACTTTTGCCAGTCCGAGTTCCGTGACCTGTGCCTCAAAGACGGAAAATCTGTCCTGAACGACAGAAAATGCCTGCCGCATTTGTTCCTTTGACAAAGTTTTTCCAAGTGTGACATGCGGCAGCCATGACTGGGGGCGGTAATACTTGCTCACCGTCGTGTCCGGAATATCCCGTACCGCATGGTTAACCTGTAGTGCAAGCTCCTGCAGATACGGATTGAGCACAGGCATGGTATATAGGACGTACGGAAACAGCTGGCCGACGGTGACAAATTGTATGGTTTCCTGCCCAAGCCTGCCTTGGAGCTGCTTTACGGCTGGCATGAGAATGTCCGCGCTGCGTGCTTCGATGGCAGAAAGCGTCAGATGGGGCGGAACCTGCTTTTCTGTCATATAGTGGTTTCCTGATGCTTTGGCAATCTGTTCAATTAAGGACTGCAGTCTTGCGGACGAGGCATTGTCAAAATAGACAGAAATAAGATACATAATTTTTGTGTCCCCTTTGCTTTTGCGATATCATTTTATTTTCTATATGGTTTTATTCTACCACAGACAGCTGTGCCTGTCAGTATAGAGAATTCCACATTTCCTGTTTTTCAAACAAACTTTCATGAAAGATTAAAAATACTTAAAATTAAGGACTTTATTTTGGTTAAATTACTGGTCTTGTGCAATTAAGAAAAGAGATATATGGTAATTATCTATAATTAAATATATTAATTTTTAGATAAAATAGCTTGCGAAACTTAAAATTAATTAAAAACAAAGAAAAACAAGTTGAATTTTAGAATTATTTAACAAAAAAACATTCTTTCTTTAGCCAAAAAATCAATGTTTCTTTCTTTATAATTATGCTAAATTTATAGTGTGAAAAAAGAGCATTTCACCATCCTGATTTGCACGCCTGCAAAAGCAGGCAGATGGGAGTTTGTGTGTAATGGATGCAATGATGTTATTATGAGAAAGGAGAGAGCAAAGTATGGTGGTAGGAAGATTGCGAAAAGCATTGAAGCGAAGTCTGGCAACAGCGATGGCAGCAGCGCTTATGGTGACTTCGGTTCCTGATTTTTCTGTTACAGCCATGGCGGAGGAGACAGTCGACGAAGATTATTCTTCGGAAAAGGCTGTATCGAACGAGACAGAGGAAGGAGCAGAGAACGAGGAATCGACTGACAGGGAATCGACAGAACAGAAGGAGGACACTGCCGAGACACAGGAGTCCGAAACTGACCGGCACGAGACAGAGAGGGACTCGGAGACAGAGGACGCATCAGACACGGAAAGCATGACAGGACAGGAGGATGAAACAAAGCTTCAGACAGAAACAGAGACTGAAACAGATGATTCGGCAGAAACTGATGAAGCTGCGGAGGAAACTGAGACAGAGGAAAGGATAGATAAGGAGGCTGACGCGGATCAGGGTCAGGAGGATGCGGATCAGGGAACGTTAATTTTTGAAGATGATTTTGAATCAAAGAGTGCAGGCGACAAATCAGACGATAGCGGCAAAACGGGCACCGTCGTAAAGATAGGCAACAATCAGGCAATGGAATATGATGTGAACCTGTCAAATGGGACTAGCTGGGAGGAAGCTTTCACGACATCCTATGCGCTTGCGCCGGCCTATGAGACGCCTGTTAAAGAAAAGCTGACAATGGAGTTTGATGTGTATATTCCGGATCGTGCCGAAGAAGGAGAGACAAGGGGCATCCCGGATATCGGAACGATAAAGTTTCAGCTTGTACTGAATAATGGACCGGACTGGACATGGCTTGCGGCGGATTCTTATCCTGAAGTGAATGCAGAAGCTTTCACGGCCAGTGATATAGAAGGGTACAGTAAGAAACATATATCCGTTGATATAACAGGTAATAAAGAAACGGATAATGCATGGGAATTTGCCGATCTGACTTCATTAAGGGCAGTTACCATTAAGGCTGTCGGAGACACCAGTACATATCAGGGGAAAATGTATATAGACAATGTAGTCTTAAAAGACACGTCAGCAAAGACGGAAACCCCTGATCCGGAGGAACCGGAAGAACCCGGCGAAGAAGAAGCGCCTATGGAAGGCGAATTGGTTTATGAGAACAATTTTGATGAAGTGACAGACTTATCTGCTGTCATGGAGGGCGCAGACACTTCAGGGGCAACGCTTGCGGATATAGCAGAGGGGAATAAGGCAGTCAAATATTCTGCAAATTTGACCGGAGGCGAATGGGAAAATATATTCCAGGCACAGTTTAATCTTGCAAGTCCATATAGTGAGACCATTACAAGTAAGGTTATTATGGGTTTTGATGTGTACTTTCCGGAAGACAGCGTAGGAGAAGGCTTTGAGAAATTCAAAGCGCAGGCAGTCTTAAAAAGCGGGGATGGATGGAAGTGGACACAGGCCAAAAAGATTCCGGAATATTCTGTGACTGAATTAAAAGGAGACGCAGATGTACCGGGATATAAGAAGCTTCACGTAAGAATTGATATGACGGAGTTTGAGTCGGATGACGAGGTACTGCAGCCGAATCAGGTTACGCCAATTATGGCAGTGATACCATGTCTTGCAGGGGCAGGAAGCAGCTATCAGGGTGACTTGTATTTGGACAATCTTGAGGTGCGGGCAGTAAGGAACCCGGAAGAAGAAAATCCCCCGTCAGAGGATACGGAATCAATTTACGAGAATAACTTCAACGCGGTAACTGATTTAACGAATGTTCTGCATGGTGCGGCGGAATCCGGGGCATCCCTTGAGGAAATTGCACAGGGCAACAAGGCGATTAAGTATACTGCCGCATTAGCGGGTGAAGGATGGGAAAATATATTTCAGGCACAGTTCAACCTGTCTGCACCATATGACAAACCTATTGCAGAAAAGGTAGTCATGAGTTATGACGTGTATTTTCCGGCGGATAAAATTGGGGATAGCTTCGGCTCCATGAAGGCGCAGGCAGTACTGAAAAGCGGAGCGGACTGGAAATGGGTTTCGCAGAAGTCCTGGCCTGAGTTTACCGTATCTGATTTGACAGAGGATGAAAACGTACCGGGATATAAGAAAGCCCATGTACAAATCGACATGAATAATTTTGAGTCAGACGGGGAAGCATATCCGTTTGACCAGATTACGCCGATTCAGGCAGTGATTCCATGCTTTGCAGGAGCGGGAAGCGCTTATCAGGGAGACTTATACCTAGACAACCTGAAAGTCTGGGCAGTAAACGAAACCACGGAAACGCCCGACCCGACAGAGGACGTTGTTCTGGACTTGGATGCGTCGGCATGGGTGGTTGCAGAACCTTACGAATATAGCGGCGAGAGCAAAATTGAAAACAGGACAGTCGGTGACAAGAAATTCCTGACATTGACAATGGATTATTCCAAGGATGCGGAGAAGGGATGGAGTGAGGCGAAATTTGACTATACACATCCGTCGCCTGTGTCCACGCTGAGAGGCTACAATGCCTTTGTGGCGGATATCTATTACAAACCGGCAGATAAGACCGGGGGAAACTTTGAAATAAAGCTGTTTAGCAACAGTCCGAAAATAAATGACAACACAGCTATTCCGGAAGGGGAGCCAGTGGATATTCCGGGGATGGAGGGCTATTACAAGGCAGAGTATGTGCTGAATTTAAGGCTTACGGAAGGCGCATTCCAGAACCTGACGTTCGGCTTTGTAGGAAAAAATACGGATTTCAAGGGTGACATTTATCTTGACAACATGCGGTTTACAAAGATAGTCGCACCGGATGTTTACGTAGATTCGACCATTCTTCCGAAAAAGGGAGCAGGCATTCGGGTGGCTGAGGACGGAAGAAGTCTCCAGACTGCAAGTGGTCAGAAAATACCGATTGCGGAAAATGTGGCATTGGTGGACGCCAAGGCAATTGAGGCAACAAAAAACCTGTATGCATACTTAAAGGCAGTCGGCGCCTCTGACAGCGTGATTTTCGGACACCAGAATGACACGCATCACAAGGCAGGCAGCAAGGGAGATGAATTTTCGAATTCCGACACCAAGGATGTGACAGGCAGTATCGCGGGCGTTGTCGGCCTTGACACGCTGTCGCTTACCGGAAATGAAGCGTCAGAGTGGAACACTCCGGAGGCGGACAGAATTGCCAATGTGGCGGACATCACAAGAAAAGCAGCGTCAGAGGGGGCATTGATTACCCTGTCGGCGCATATGCCGAACTTTGAGCTGATTGACCAGAGAGTCAAGGCATTTGACGCAGCAGGAGGCGTTGGGGACAAGTCGGACACATTAGGTTACTGGACGACGCCGGAAGGCGAGAAACAGTACAATTTTTCCGGATACACACCGGGAACAACGACCGGAAACATCGTACAGCGGATTATGCCCGGTCAGGATTTGAACTATCTTTATACAGATTATCTGGATTTAATTGCAGACTACGCGAAATCCGTGGAAGGAGACGGCATTACCATTTTGTTCCGTCCGTTCCATGAAAATACAGGCAGCTGGTTCTGGTGGGGCGCAGCGTTCTGCGACGAGCAGGCGTACATCAATCTGTTCCGCTACACGGTAGATTACATGAAGGAGACAAAGGGTGTACACAATATGCTCTATGTGTATGGACCGGGCAGCGAAGCGGCTAATGTCGGGGAGTACAGCGCAAGATACCCGGGCAACGATTATGTGGACATGATCGGATATGACCTGTACCATTCCGGGCCGACACAGGCGAGCGAGCCGGGTTATCTGCAGAGCATCAGCAAGCAGAACCGGATATTGCGTGACTTTGCGGAAAAGAACAATAAACTGTACGCCATCACGGAAACGGGTGTTGCGGATAAGAACGAGCAGGGAAAAGACATTGCGCTGAAACAAACCGGCAATGAGGTGATGGACTGGTATATGCAGCTGTTGGATCAGATTACGAAGGACGGCGGAATCAGTTATTTCCTCGTATGGGCGAACTTTGGCGTGAACGATGGTTACTATCTGCCCTATGTGGTAGAGAAGAAAGATGACGGCGTGCTGTATGGACACGAGATGCTTGATGAGTTTATCAAGTTCTACAATGATGAGAGAAGTGTCTTTGCGACAGACATGAACAGCGGATTCCAGCAGATTAAGGGTGTGACCAACACGACAAAGGAAGACGTAATTGCCGGTTACATAATAGCACCGCAGTCTGGTGACAGGATTCTGCCCGACAAGGAGAACCCGGTCACACGAATCGCTGCGAATATAACAGGGGTTGCCAAGGATGCGGATAATGTCCGGTTTGTTGTGGAGACAGAATATGACAAAGTGATACTGAAGGCTTCATACAACGAAGAACAGGGCGCATGGGAAGCGCTGCTCAAAGACAGTGCGCTTTTGAGTCTCGGAGAGGCGCTTGGAACAATTACACTGCTGGTTGGCGAGGAAGAAGTAGCAGCCATTACGGCTAAATTTAACATGGAAGTGCCCGTGCAGGACGATATGGTTCCCGAGGACTTTGAGAGTTACAGCGGCGACAGTCAGCAGCTGGGACTTGCGTGGGCGACGAACAAGGCTTCCGGAAGCGAGATTTATTTCTCTCTGACAGATGACCCTGAGAAAGTATTTGGCGGAAAATACGGATTAAAGATGGATGTCACATTTGCGGCAGACGATGCGTGGGCAGGAGCGACAAAGGGCATGAACGCGGACTGGAGCGCAGGTAATGCACTGGAATTCTACACGATTCCGGAGACAAAGGGACAGAAGGTTGTTATTCAGGTTACTACAGGCGGAAGTATTATTTTTGAGACATATTTACAGGAATATGAAAACTACACAGACAATGCACAGACGGGATTCCCTGTAAAGGTGACAATACCTTTCAGCGCATTTAAGGGAAGGGATGACAAGACTGCAAAATTTGATCCGACTAAAATTGAGAGCATCGGACTTTGGTGCAATGCAATTTCCAGAGAGGATCTGACATTTCCACTGAGCACAACACTTTACTATGACGAATTTAAAGTCGTGACAACGGACAAGACAGATGTGACAATCGAGGCGCTGGCAAAGAAAGGCATCTGGATTAAGGATATTCCGGCACAGGTTTACACAGGCAAGGCATTGAAGCCGGAAGTGCAGGTATATGATGATGCGAAACTCCTGACACTCAAGAAAGACTACACAGTCAGCTATAAGAATAATACCAAAAAGGGTCAGGCGGACGTCATCATAAAAGGCAAAGGCAACTATGCAGAGACAATTACAGGCCATTTTGAGATTGTGCCAAAACAGGTTGGCGGGCTGACGGTTACGGCGCCGGATTACCTCATTTATAATGGGAAAGAACAGAAAATCTCCGTGACGGTAAAAGACGGAAAGAAAAAACTGAATGCCAAGAATGATTACACCCAGACAATCACCTTTGTCCCTGACGGAGCAGAGGAGGGCACGGCAGTAGAGAAGGCAAAAGAAGCCGGCATTTATAACATCAAGATTGCCATGAAGGGTAATTATGAAGGTGAAGTGACGATACCATGCAAGGTGGTAAAAGACAAAGAGCTTTTGACCAAGGCAAAGGTGATACTCCCATCAAATGCACTGGATTACAAGGCGGGCGAAGCAGTAGAGTTTGAAAGTCCGATTACTGTGAAGCTGGGCAGCAAGGTCATTCCGCAGAAAGCAGAGGACGGTATCACGGACAACTATGTTATTTCCTATGTGAATAACAGGGAAGTAGGAACTGCAAGCGTCGTGATTACAGGCGTGGAGTCAGGGAAATACGTAGGAACCTGCAGCAAGACGTTTACCATCAAGGGAACACCGTTCTCTGCAAAAACGATTGAAATAACAGAGCTGCAGAAAAAGTTTCCGTATACAGGCAAGACAATCTACCAAAACCCTGTACTGACAGACAAGGCGTCCAAAGCGGTGCTTGAGAAGAATGTCGATTACAGAATTACATACGCGAATAACCGGAATGCGGGCAAAGCGACAATGACAATCACGGGTCTTAACAAGTACAGCGGCACCATCAAGCAGACCTTTACGATTGACAAGGCAGAGCTGACAACGGATCTGCTCCGGCAGAACGCAATGACCGTCAAACAGAACCGTGCCGGAGTGACGCCCGATGTAGAACTTGTTTACGAGGGCAGGACGCTTGTTAGGGATGTGGATTACAAGCTGACCTACACAAACAACAAGAATGTGACGACGGAGTCGAAGAAAGCCTACATCAGCATTGCGGGCAAGGGCAACTTCAAGGGAAGCTTAAAGAACGCGGTAGAGCTGACGATTGAGCCAAAATCATGGGACAGCGGCGAAATTACGGTGGAAGTTGCGGACATGAAATACAAGCCAAGCACAAAGGAGTACAAGCCGAATCCGGTCGTGTATGACAACGGCAAAAAGCTTGCGAAGAATAAGGACTACACGATATCATACGCGGCGAATAAGAAAGAGGACATTACGCTTACGGAAAACGGAGAACTTCCGGCGAACGGTCATACGGCAAATGTGATTATCACATTGACAGGTGCAGACTATGTTGTGAATGCAGAAGATGCGGAACAGGCAAAGCAGACGTTCGCGTTCACGATTAACAGCAGACTGATCAGCGAGACAAGGATATCACTCAAACCGGATAAAATCCAGTATTTCAGTCAGTATGGAACCAAGCCGGACAAGGATGACCTGTCAGTAACCTATAAAGGTACTGAGGTCAGCGGCGAGGAATATGATATCATATCGTACAGCAAGAACGACAAGAAGGGAAGTGCGACGCTTATCGTTGAAGGTAAGGGGCAGTACGGAGGAACCAAGAAGGTGACATTTAAAATTAATGCAAGAGGAATACAGACAAATCTGGCAGAGGCATTGGATAAAATCATGTCGGCTTTGATGGGACAACTGTAATATTTACGGATGGAGCGGCGCGGGACAAACCCTGCACCGCTCCGTTTGCCGTACATGCGGGAAATAGTCCGCACTAACCGTTTATAAACAAAATATTAAAATAACAAAATACAGGTAAAATTAGGAAAAAAGCTGTTGACAACTGTGCTGTCAGGGTATATTCTGTAGCAAGTAAATACTTTGAAAGTCAAAATATTTGAATCCCAAACAATTTGAGAATCAAAGTAAATTGACAGAAAAATTCATGTATTGAAAGACAGAAAATGGAAAAAACAGTGATCAACAAATTTTTAACAAATTGAAAGGATGGAAGAACCATGTTAGAAAGAGTAAAAGAAATCATCGAGGAGCAGTTAAACGTTGAAGGTGTGGAGATTACGGAGGAGACACGTTTCAAGGAAGATCTGGAAGCAGATTCGCTTGACTTGTTTGAGCTTGTTATGGCATTTGAGGAGGAGTATGGCGTGGAGATTCCTTCCGAGGATTTGGAGCAGATTACAACAGTCGGCTCAATTATCAAATATATGCAGGATAAAGGCGTTAACGCGTAATCGCGCTAACAGGATTATAATACAGCCGTCTGATAGTCACCCATGAGTATCAGACGGCTGTAATAGAAAAAACAGGAGCTTGTATGAAAACAAGAATTACAGAATTATTAGGAATTGAATATCCCGTTATACAGGGCGGCATGGCATGGGTTGCCGAGCACAATCTGGCAGCGGCTGTGTCGGAAGCCGGCGGGCTGGGAATCATCGGTGCAGGCGGCGCGCCTGCGGAATTTGTCAGGGAACAGATTCGAAAGGTAAAGGAAGCGACACAGAAACCGTTTGGCGTCAATATCATGCTGATGAATCCCGAGGCGGACGCCATTGCACAGGTCATTGTGGACGAGGGCGTCAAGGTTGTCACGACAGGAGCCGGAAATCCGGGCAAGTACATGGAGATGTGGAAAGCGGCAGGCGTCAAGGTCATCCCCGTAGTGGCAAGCGCCGGAATGGCAAAGCTTATGGAGCGCGGCGGCGCGGACGCAGTTGTCGCGGAGGGAATGGAGAGCGGCGGCCATATTGGCTCCATCACGACAATGGCGCTTGTTCCGCAGGTTGTCGATGCAGTGAGCATTCCTGTGATTGCTGCCGGCGGTATTGCGGACGGCAGGGGATTTGCGGCGGCATTCATGCTCGGCGCGGAAGCAGTTCAGCTCGGCACGCGCTTTGTGGCGGCAAAGGAGTCCATTGTGCATGAAAATTACAAGGCAATGCTTATCAAGGCAAAGGACATAGATTCCGCAGTCACGGGCATGTCAACAGGGCATCCTGTCAGAAGCATCAGAAACAAAATGACCAAGGAATACTTAAAGATGGAAAAAGAGGGCGCTGACTTTATGGAACTGGAGAAGCTGACCCTTGGATCGCTCAGAAAAGCCGTAACGGAGGGCGACGTGGTCAACGGAACGGTTATGGCAGGCCAGATCGCAGGGCTTGTGAAGAAGGAACAGCCATGTAAGGAAATCATATCGGAAATTATGGAGGAAGGACTTGCGCTGATGCGTAAGTTCTAATGTGAAAAGCAGTTGGATGCTTTCGCGGCTGAGTTTGTCACAGAGAAGTGCAAAGTTTCGCATAGAAAGGAGCGGCACGATAGAAATGAGCAGAATCGCATTTATATTCCCGGGACAGGGTTCGCAGTATGTCGGCATGGGAAAGGATTTTTATGATACATATGAGGAAGCAAAGAGCGTATACCAGCTTGCAGGAGAGGTGTCAGGGCTTGACATGGAGGCGCTCTGCTTCACGGAAAATGACAAGATAAACATAACAGAGTACACACAGATTGCAATGCTCGCCACAGAGGTAGCGATTTTGAAGGTGCTTGAGTCAAAGGGCGTCAGCGCGGAGGTGACCGCAGGTTTAAGCCTTGGCGAATATGGGGCGCTGGCAGCGGCGGACGTCATGGATTTGAAGGATTTGTTCTATATTATAAGGAAGCGCGGCATTTTCATGCAGGAGGAATATCCTGTCGGCGGAGCCATGACAGCAGTGCTTGGATTGGACAGTGACAAGATTGAGGAAATCTGCCGCCAGACAGAGGGAATCGTGAGCATCGCGAACTATAACTGCCCGGGGCAGATTGTCATTACAGGGGAGGAGGCAGCTGTCACAAAGGCATCAGAGGCGCTCTCGGAAGCAGGCGCAAAGCGCTGTGTCCCGCTGAAGGTCAGCGGACCGTTCCACTCAGAGCTGCTGCGGGGAGCAGGGGAAAAGCTTGAGAAAGAGCTTATCGGCATCAAACTTAGAAAGCCTGCCATCCCATATATCAGCAATCTGGATGCGCTGGACGTGACAGAGGCGGCGCCGATTAAGACGCTCCTGAAAGGTCAGGTGTCAAATTCCGTGTGCTGGCAGCAGTCCGTTGAGAAAATGATTGCGGACGGCATTGACACCTTTATCGAAATCGGGCCGGGAAAGACACTGAGCGGATTTATGCGGAAAATCAACAAAGACGTCAAGTGCATGAATATTGACAAGCTGGAAGATTTGGATAAGGTATTAGAGGTATTGAAAGGAAAAGAGGATTAGGATGTTAACAGGAAAAATTGCCCTTGTAACAGGGGCAGGCAGGGGAATCGGCAGGGAAATCGCACTTACGCTTGCAAAGAACGGCGCCACTGTCATCGTAAATTACAACGGCTCCAAGGAAAGCGCTGATGAGGTCGTCGCAGAGATAGAAAAAAACGGAGGCAGCGCGGAGGCAGTACAGTGCAATGTGTCTGATTTTGCGGCGAGCGAGGTGTTCGTAAAACAGGTGCTTGCCAAGTACAAAAAGGTGGATATCCTTGTAAATAATGCGGGTGTCACGAGGGACAATCTGATAATGCGCATGTCCGAGGAGGATTATGACGCCGTTCTTGATACCAACTTAAAGGGTGCATTCAACATGATCCGTCATCTTTCCCGCAGCTTTATCAAGCAGAGGGGCGGCAGGATAATCAATATTTCATCCGTGAGCGGTGTTCTTGGAAATGCAGGGCAGGCAAATTACTCGGCATCCAAAGCGGGGCTTATCGGTCTGACCAAGAGTGTTGCAAGGGAGTTTGCAAGCCGCGGGATTAATGTCAATGCGGTAGCGCCGGGATTTATCGACACGGACATGACAAAGAACATGACAGAGGATGCGAGGAAAGAGCTTAACAACATGATTCCCATGGGAAAAATGGGGACGACAAAAAATATTGCGGATCTTGTGATGTTCCTCGCGGGAGAACATTCAGACTACATCACCGGACAGGTAATCTGTGTGGACGGCGGTATGTGCATATAGAAAGGGTAAAAGTTCGTGTGAAAAATAAATTTTTCACACGGCAAATTTGTGCTTAGGGCACAAATTTGCAGAATGAGAAAGGAGCATGGTTATTAACATGAAAAAGAGAGTAGTAGTAACCGGCATGGGAGCGATAACCCCTATCGGAAACAGTGTTGATTCATTCTGGGACAGTGTTAAACAGGGAAAAATCGGTTTTGCGCCGATAACATATTTTGACACGGCTGACTATAAATGTAAGCTGGCGGCGGAGGTCAAGGATTTTAACGCGGCTGATTACATGGACAAGAAAGCGGCGCGCAGGATGGAGCCGTTTTGCCAGTTTGCAGTCGCAGCGGCAAAGGAAGCAATCGAGGATGCGGGACTCGACATGACAAAGGAAGACCCCTACAGGGCAGGATGTGCCGTGGGGAGCGGCATTGGCAGTCTTCAGGCGATGGAGCGGGAACACACCCGGCTCGAGGAAAAAGGGCCGTCGAAAGTAGCGCCGCTTCTCGTTCCGCTGATGATATCCAATATGGCAGCGGGAAACGTCAGCATTGCATTCAACCTCAAAGGCAAGAGCATCAATGTGGTCACAGCCTGCGCGACCGGTACCAATTCAATCGGTGAGGCATTCCGCACGATTCAGTACGGTGATGCGGACATTATGGTAGCAGGCGGAACAGAGAGCTCCATCACACCGATTGGCATTGCCGGCTTTACTTCTCTTACAGCCCTTTCGACCTGTGAGGATCCGACACGCTGCTCCATCCCGTTTGACAAGGACAGAAGCGGGTTTGTGATGGGCGAGGGCGCCGGCGTTGTCGTGCTTGAGGAGCTTGAGCACGCAAAGGCGCGCGGTGCGAAAATCTACGCGGAGGTAGTGGGGTATGGCTGCTCATCGGACGCATATCACATCACTTCGCCGGCAGAGGACGGTGAGGGTGCTGCGACAGCCATGCTGAATGCGGTGAAAGATGCAGGTGCGTCGGCGGAGGACATCACTTACATTAACGCGCACGGTACAAGCACACACCACAACGATTTGTTCGAGACACGGGCAGTCAAGCTTGCGTTTGGCAGCCATGCGAAGAATATCCGGATAAATTCGACGAAGTCCATGATCGGGCATCTTCTCGGAGCTGCCGGCGCAGTTGAGTTTGTCACTTGCGTAAAGGAGCTTCAGGAGGGCTATATTCATCAGACCGTTGGACTTATGGAGAGTGAGGAGGAAATGGATCTCGACTACTGTAAGGAAAGCAGCAGCGGAGCGTTCACATATGCACTCAGCAACTCACTGGGCTTTGGCGGACACAATACAAGTATTCTTCTGAAAAAGTATTCGGAATAAAACGAACCGTCGGGAACTGCATCATTGAAAAAAGGAAAAGGTGACACATATGTCAGTTTATACAGCAAAGGAAATCATGGAAATTATTCCGCACAGACATCCGTTTATGTTGATTGATACAATCGAGGAGCTGGAGGAAGGCGTCAGGGCGCTTGGAAAAAAGTGCGTGAGCTTTAACGAGCCGTATTTTGCAGGGCATTTTCCGGGCAATCCGGTCATGCCGGGCGTGCTGATTATAGAGGCGCTTGCGCAGGTTGGTGCAGTCGCCATGCTGGGAACGCCGGAGATGAGAGGAAAAACCGCGTATTTTGCGGGGATTGACAAGGCGCGTTTCAAGCAGAAGGTACTTCCGGGAGATGTGCTGATGCTTGAGACAAAGATTATAAAGGTAAAAGGACCAGTCGGCATCGGGGAGGCTGTCGCCACCGTCAATGGAAAGGTTGCCTGTAAGGCGGAGTTGACATTTGCAATCAGTTAATACTGCTGCGGCTGGTGCTGTGAGTATAATACTGAAATGAAATATTGCAGGAGGTTCGTATGGATAAGTCAGAACACGTAAAGAGCGGAAGAAGATTTCCTATCAATTTATACAATAAGCTTGAGGAAAAGCTGCGGAACAAAGCAGAGGACACACAGGAAAAATCAGAGGAAGCAAAAGCGGAGGACAACAGCCAGATTAAGTGTCCGAAGTGCGGCAAAATGGTTGACCGCACACGCGTTGTAAAAAAGAAGTATGTATGTTATGAGTGCGGCGGATATTTCCGGATTAAGACCAATAACCGTATCCGCATGGTTGCAGACCCGAAGAGTTTTGAACCGTGGTTCGAGGATATGGAGGTCAGCAATCCGCTTGACTATGAAGGATACGAGGATAAGCTTGCGGCTGCAAGGGAAAAGACAGGCCTGAGTGAGGCGGTCACAGTAGGCCGCTGCAAGGTGTTTGGCGAGGATATCGTGCTTGGTGTGTGTGATTCCCGCTTTATGATGGCGAGCATGGGACACGTCGTAGGTGAGAAAATCACAAAGGCGATTGAACGCGCGACGCAGCTGCGGCTTCCGGTGTTTCTGTTTTGCTGTTCGGGCGGAGCCAGAATGCAGGAGGGCATCGTGTCGCTGATGCAGATGGCAAAGACCTCTGCGGCTATCAAGAAACATGGTGATGCCGGACTGTTGTACTGTTCCATTCTCACGGATCCTACAACAGGCGGGGTGACAGCAAGCTTTGCGATGCTTGGTGACGTCATTATGGCGGAACCGGGAGCGCTTATCGGGTTTGCAGGACCTAGGGTTATCAAGCAGACAATCGGTCAGGAGCTTCCGGAGGGTTTCCAGACATCGGAGTTCCTTGTGGAGCATGGATTTGTCGATGGCATTGTGCTCAGGGAAAATCTGAAAAAGACCATACATTTCCTGATAAAGTCCCATCAGGGTACAGGAAAGAAGACATATGCGGACTTTTGCGAGGATCACGGTTTCCGTTTTGAACTGAGCGAGGAATTAAAAGAGCAGTCATGGAAATCAAGGCCGCGCAGCGCATGGGAAAAAGTAAAGGCAGTCCGTCAGGTAGAACGTCCTGCGGCAACAGATTATATGGAACACATTTTTGATGTGTTCGTGGAGGCGCATGGGGACAGAGGATTCCATGACGACAAGGCGCTGATTGGCGGCATCGGTTTTATAGAGGGGCAGCCGGTCACCGTAATCGCTGACCTGAAAGGAAAGGATTTTAAGGAGTGTCAGGAGAGAAACTTCGGCATGCCCCTGCCGGAAGGATATAGAAAGGCGCTCCGTCTGATGAAGCAGGCGGAGAAGTTCAACCGTCCGATTGTCAGCTTTGTCAATACATCAGGTGCATTCTGCGGACTTGAGGCGGAGGAGCGCGGGCAGGGCGAGGCGATTGCCAGAAATCTGCTTGAAATGTCAGGACTCAAGGTTCCCGTGCTCTGCATTCTGATTGGGGAGGGCGGCAGCGGCGGCGCGCTTGCGACGGCTGTCGGCAACGAAGTCTGGATGATGGAAAACGCGACATATTCCATTCTTTCGCCGGAAGGGTTTGCTTCCATTTTGTGGAAGGATTCGAACAGGGCGCAGGAGGCGAGCGAAGTCATGAACATTACGGCGCAGGATTTGAAACGGCTTGGCGTAATCGAGCGCATTATTCCGGAATTTGGCGGAGCGGACAAAAAGACAGCGGAAGCGATTGCAGGCTACATGAAAGAGCATATCAAGGAGTTTTTGGAGAAGTATGATGGCAAGACGGGTGACTGGATTGCGGAACAACGGTATCAGCGTTTCCGGAATTTCTGACAAATAAGAGGATGAATCATGAGTGTAAATGAATTAAGGATAGGAGACCTTTGTGCGCGTATTCCCGTGATACAGGGCGGAATGGGTGTCGGGGTAAGCCTGTCAGGCCTTGCGGGGGCAGTTGCGGCAGCAGGCGGCGTGGGTGTCATTTCCACTGCCCAGATTGGATTCCGCGACCCGGATTTTGGAAAGCATCCGATAGCGTGTAACTTAAAGGCAGTCGGCGAGGAGATACGGAAAGCGCGCCAAAGGGCAGACGGCGGCGTTATTGGCGTCAACATCATGGTGGCGACCAGAAAGTATGAGGACTATGTAAAGGCGGCGGCGGACGCAGGCGTTGACTTGATTATATCCGGCGCGGGACTTCCCATGACACTGCCTGAATTTTCGGGCAGCGCGAAGATTGCGCCTATTGTTTCGAGCAGAAAATCCTTAAGCGTCATATCAAAGTACTGGAAGAAAAAGTACGACAGAAAGCCCGACTTGGTTGTCATAGAAGGACCGGAGGCAGGCGGTCATCTCGGATTCTCCAACGAGGAAATTGATGCGTATACTGTCACAAAAGAAAAAAACTACGATGATGAAGTCAAGGCAGTCATAGAGCTTGCCAATGAGCTTGAGGTGCCTGTCGTTGTGGCAGGCGGAGTCTATGGGCGTGCGGACATGGAACATTATCTTGCGATGGGCGCCAAGGGCGTACAGGTTGCAACGCGCTTTGTGACGACGCGGGAGTGTGATGCGTCCGATGCCTATAAGCAGGCGTATATTGACGCAAAAAAAGAAGACATCGTGATTGTGAAAAGCCCTGTGGGAATGCCGGGACGCGCGATACACAATGCCTTTCTGGACAAGGTAAGGGCTGGCGAGCGTTTTATGAGGGGCTGCAGACAGTGTATCATTACCTGCAAGCCTGACACGGCACCGTACTGTATCACGGAGGCATTAATCAACGCGGTGGAGGGCAGGCTTGACGAAGGGCTTATTTTCTGCGGCAGCAATGCGTACAGGGCAGAGAAAATAGAAACAGTGGCGGATATAATGGAGGAGTTTTCAGAATGACAATAAAAATCACAGGTACGGGAAGCGCCCTGCCGGAAAAAAAAGTGACGAATTTTGATTTGCAGGAGCTTGTGGAGACCTCCGATGAATGGATACGCGAGCGTACAGGGATTGCAGAGCGGCGGATTTCCACAGGTGATACCGTTGCCACGCTGTCAGCCAAGGCGTGCAGCAAAGCGCTGGAGATGGCAGGGAAAACGGCGGAAGAGGTAGACCTGATTCTTGTGGCGACGTGCTCGCCGGAGATGCTCCTTCCCTGCTGTGCCTGTCAGGTGCAGGATATCATCGGGGCGTCCAACGCTGCAGCCTTTGACTTAAATGCAGCCTGTTCCGGATTTTTGTTTGCGCTGAACACAGCATATGTGTATATGCAGGCAGGCATCTATAAGAATGCTTTAGTTATTGGAAGTGAAGTGCTGTCCAAGCTTGTCGACTGGAGCGACAGAGGAACGTGTGTTTTGTTTGGCGACGGTGCAGGCGCGGCTTTTGTGGAGGCATCCGCGGAGGATATTTTCCGTGACAACGGACGTAAAGTGAGCATGGAGTGCATGGTACAAGGTTCGGACGGCACAAAGGGAATGGTGCTTTCCTGTGCGGAGCGGTCTGTGGACAATGCGTTTATAGCAGAAAAGCAGACAATCAGCCCATACATACAAATGAATGGGCAGGAAGTTTACAAATTTGCGACGAGACAGGTGCCGGCATGCATCCATGAAGCGCTGGATAAAGCAGGAATTACAGTGGAGGATGTCGATATGTTTGTGCTGCATCAGGCAAACGTGCGCATTATCGAGTCCGTTGCAAAGAGACTGAAGGCAGATATTTCAAAGTTTCCCATGAATCTCGACAAGATAGGCAATATGTCCTCGGCTACAATTCCGGTGCTGCTCGACGAGCTTAACCGCGGCGGCAGGATACAGGGCGGAGACCGGATTGTCATGTCCGGATTTGGTGCGGGACTGACATACGGTGCAACTGTGATTGTCTGGTAATGGATGTGAAATTTGCCGGCGCACAGAATATGGAATGGAGGTGGAGACTGGTCAGCATGGAAAAGACTACGAGCAGGACATTGAATGAAATGCTGGTGAAACTTTTTAACAATGTGATGGACGCGGAGGAAAAAGCAATTATCACTGAGGAATTCAAAGACATCACAAACAATGACATGCATATCATAGAGGCAATCGGTATCGAGGAACCGCGCAGGATGTCGGATATTGCCAAACGTCTTGATGTGACCATGGGTACGCTTACCACCAACATGAACAGCCTCGAGGACAAAGGCTATATCATTCGGGAGCGAAGCAAAACTGACAAACGTGTCGTTTTGGTGGTGCTCACGGGTAAAGGGAAAAAGGCATTTTACCATCACAGGGATTTTCACAAAAACATGATTAAGTCCATCGTAAAAGATTTGGACGAGGAAGAAATGCGCGTGATGATAAAGTGCTTAATGAATTTGGGAAAATTTTTTGAAGATTGTGAAGAAAGGCAGGCTCGGTAAGGTGGAGCCTGTTTTTTGTATCTTATTGTTCTTGATATGCATTTCAGTTTATTTATAAAACCACTTATTTGAGATTTCATGATTATATCAGTATTTTTGTGTATTATAATTTTGTCCGGATATATAGCTATATGAAGAAAAATAAAACAAAGGGAGAAAACAGTTTTGGGAAACAGAATTTTAGCTTATATGATACTTAATATGAAATCATTGCTAAAGGATAAAATACCGTTTGTGTGGTCAATTCTTTTACCATTCGTTATGTATTGCATGAATCGTAATCAGATAAACAATGAAAAAGATCTGACGTACTGGTGGGTGTACATGATTTTATGTGCTTACATATATGGGGTTGGTCTATATGCGCTGGAGTTAAAAGAGGCTGGCTGCTTACGAACCTTATTTTCGATTGACAACTCTTCAGTTGTCTTTTTTATGGGAAATCTTATTACACAAATAATTTTTAGTCTGATTAGTGTGGGATTGTTTAATTTAATAGTGTATCTTGATAAACGTTTTTCTTTTATAAATATGCTATTGTATAGTGTTCTTATCATTTTATTGTGTGTTCCAGTTGCATTTGTGGGATATGGATTTACCCTAGTGAAAACAGTACATGCAAATACAATTAATACTATTTTCTCGATTCTTTTGCTTGGAATGTTTATGCTTTTGGGCACTGATTCGCAACTAAATGCGTATAATCCAATGTGCTATATTGCAGAGGTTGCGATTGCTCCATCAAAAAGTGGTTTCGCTTTGTATGGTGCCATTTCAGTTATTTTTATAATGATAGGGTGTATAGGAATACTAAAATTTAGTCCAAATTCAAATGAGAGAAGATAGGCGTGGTAAATTTTGGTAACAGTTCAGCCCAGGACTTTGCACTGGCTGCAAAGTCCGTGAAATAGCGTAGTGGCAGAGATGCATCAAGCCACCACGAAGTGGTTTTGCATGGCTTGATGCCCATAACAGGAAGCCGAAGGCTCAACTGTTACAAATTTTGTGGGAATGGAGGTTTGGTATATTGACAGTAGATTGTATTGAAATTCAAAACTTAAAATTACCATATCGAGAGCAGGCGATTAACTTGAAATTTATAAAAGGAATAAATTATTTAAAAGGGAATAATGGTTCTGGGAAAACAATGTTGCTGGATTATATTGCGGGGCTTTATAAAAAGGATATGGATACTATAAAAGGAAATAAAAGTATCGTATATATTAATCAAAACATTTTTTTCTCTGACAGACTGACTGGTATGGATTTTCTTAGATTTGTATATCGGCTTGATAATAACATAAAAGGAAGAGAACAATTTGAAAAGAAGTATTGTGTTATAGAAGAAATAAATCAAACGATAAGGAAACAATGGGGAATGTTGTCAGGAGGAGAAAGAAAGTTTTTGTATGCAATCATTTTGTTATCGCTGGACAGGGAATGGTATATTTTAGACGAACCATTTGCATTTGTTGATGCTGTCAGGAGAGATAGGCTTTGGAAAATAATGAATGAGAGAGTAGCGGAAGGAAAGGGGATAATTTTAACATCACATCAGGAGGACTCCGAAATTGAAAAGTATAGTACTCAGATAATAGAGTTGCAATAAAAATACTGCGACGAGTTTTCTGATGCCGCGAAAGTCAATGCCATAAGACATTTCCGATAGTTCCTTACTTGAAGTTTTATTGAAAGAAGTGTATACTTTCATTACAAATATATAAAAGGAATTAAGGATGTATGAGAGTAGAGATTAAATTACAAAAAAATATTCCAGAGCCATACATTGTTATTTATGCAGAGCGCATAACAGATGAAGTACAAAAAATAACGAGTGCAATCGAAAATATGGGCAGGGTAGTGACGGCAGTATCAGACGATAAAATAATCGTGATAAATACTGCCGATATTTATATGACAAGGGTGGAAGAAGATAAAACGGTTATATATTGTAATGATAAGAAATATGTGAGCAGAAAACGATTATGTGAATTGGAAAAAGTCCTTGGGATTGAATTTATGAGGATATCAAAGACAACATTGATTCATTTAGAATATATCAGCAGGGTGGAACCTTCCTTTAATGGAATGATGCTTTTGACAATGAAAAATGGGTGTAAGGACTATATTTCGAGAAAATATCTACCTAATCTTAAAAAGTACCTTGGATTATAGAAAAGTGGAGGTTTGATATGAGTAATTTTATTTCGTTATTGCTAAAAGGAATAGGAACGGCGTTAGCATTGTTTACTGTGTTTGGAATGTTTTTTGACTGGGTTTATGAAGGAAACCTTGCATTCGGAGACTGGACGTACACAAAAATGGTTATTGGTACAGTTGCTGTTGGCGCTGGATTTTCCATTCCGGCGCTTATTTATGAGAGTGAGAAACTGTCATACGGCATCAAAGTTTTGATACATATGGGAATCGGTTGTGTAATTTTGCTGGTTACGGGATTTATAGTGGGGTGGATTCCAAGGGAAATGGGCATTCTTGCATGTATACTGGCTGCCTGTGTACAGATAGCTGTTGCATTTGTGTGGTGGGCAGGATATACATGGCAGTTCAGGAGGATGGCAAAAAAGATGAACGACAAAATAAAGGAAATAAATGGTGACAATTAAAGTATAATAACCCCGAAATTAATACTGGAAACCGTTGCCAGATTATGTTAAAATGTTACTGTCCACTCAGAACATGACATTTACTGTCTGCTATGGTCTGTAAGCGGCGTGAGAAATATGCCAGCTGCAAATAGATTTGCCGGTTTGGCATGGAGGTTATCCGCTGCCGGAGCGGAGTGCGCAGTAACGTTAATGCGGATGGGAATTTACGGACATTTATTATGGAAGGAATGAATCATGAGGGAAAGAAACATTGTGAAACGATATATGTATTTTTGCAAGGCGTGCGGTCACCTAAGTTTCCATACACACTGCTGTGAGGCGTGCGGGGCAGAGAAGATGGAGGAAACGCCGAAGCGGTATGGACTGACCAATCTTGCATGTATCAGTATGGCAGTGATAGATTTTGAGGCATTGAAACAGGAGTTTGCGGCAGATTACAGTACAGGACAGTGTGTTTTGCTGCAAAATCCGTCGGTATAACTGCTGGAGGGGTGGAAATGGCAGCATTTACGGTAAAAGAGTTGCAGAATATGATTGTTGTCTACATGGGAGACTACAAGACTTCCCGTGGAGAGAGAAAGTTAATGACCAAGGATCTGGGTTCCTGCATTGGCGTAGCAGTCAGGGATCCGCATGTCGGCGTGGGCGGACTTCTGCATGTCATGCTCCCGCATTACTGCGGAAGTGACGACAAGTCTTTTGTTGCCGCAAAGTATGCGGATACAGGTCTTGATGAGATGATCAACGAACTTGTGATGCAGGGTGCCAAACGGGAGCATCTGGTGGCTAAAATCGCAGGCGGTGCCCATATGATACGGACGGCGCAGGTACCGGAAAGCGAGGACATCTCTTCAAGAAACCTTGAGGCTGTAAAGCAGAAACTTGGGGAGATGAGCATACCATTGCTTGCCGCGGATGTGGGAGAGTACTGGCCGCGGACTGTCGTGTTCGAGCCTGCAAGCGGCAGTTTCCGGATTCTCACGCCCGGAAAAGAAGAAAAGGTAATCTGATTGACGAGGGAAAGGCGGTATTGTATGGATAAAGAATTAAATGAGATGGAACTTTTGGAGCGCAATATTATTAAAAGCTACAATGAGCTGTTAAAGACGTTGCTTGAGGAAGGGGATATGGACACCCTTGAACGGGTTATTACGGATGATGCGTACAGATATAAACTGATGGACATGCATACAAGCAAGCTTAAGATAGGGCATGAACTGTAAAAAATATGAGGTGCTAAAAAAGGAATGTCGCAGATGGGCATTCCTTTTTGATTTCACTATTGATTTAAGAGCGATAAAGCGAACTTTCTCTTGTGATGACGGTACATGCTTGCAAAGCGGTTGTACACCCAAAAACTTTCCACGAGAACGTGATTAAAGATGCCAAGTTTTCCTTTTACGGTTCCCTCATAGTATTCACCGCCGAAGTTTGTCTCTCTCTTTTCCTTAATATAATGCACAAGCTCGGATTCGCTTGTGACCTCGTCCTTTAATTCAGTGTAGGCAGTGCCCACGCAGTCGGGATGATGGGAGTCGCTTCCGCCAAACATTGGAAGATTATAACGGAATGCAAGCTGGCGGGCTTCCATGTTGGATTCCCTTGACTCGCAGGAATTAAATGCCTCTATAAAGTCAAAATGCTTCATGATGTCTGGATTTCTCTTGTAAGCGCGTGTGCGGGTAATGCTCAGGTGGCGCTCGCCGCAGGGATGGGCGGGGCCAAGAATCCCGCCGTGCCTATGTACGACATCCTGCAAAACTCTCACCGGAAGACCGCGGCATTCCATCAGGAGGAGTTTCACGTTCTCGGGCAGAATCACAAGGATATGGCCGGCGTCTATCGTATCGTATTCGATACCTTTCAAAACAACAAAATCTTTTAATTCATTTTTTAAATGATCACGGTATTCGCGGAAACCATTGTAGGAATCGTGGTCGGTTACAAGCATACCCTGAAAGCCCTTGGATTTGAGAATCTGAATATATTCGGAAATTGGTATCTTTCCGTCCAGAGAACCTTCCTTTGTGTGGCAGTGCATATCTAATTTCATAACAGACAAAACCTCCATTGATTATATGAAAAAATGAATACCCTCAATTACATAGTTTACTTGATATCCGGCAAATAATCAAATATCAATTTATGGAAAGCGCTGAAAAAATTTAACAAAATTTTTATCAATTCATTGGTGAAAAATATAAACAGTTACAGTTTCTTTAAGATTTTATGAAGATTTGCGATTAGAAGTTGACATCGCAAAATGCTTCTTCTATAATGATGAACTTAGAAATAGGAACATTTGATTATGGAGGGAGACATTATGAAAAAGAAAGCAAACGACATTTGCAGGTTTGCTGCCGGGCTGATTGTGCAGTACAAGTCGCTGGTTATCATGGCAGTGTATGCAGTGTTTTATCTGGCAGCGTTTTTCTATCTGGAGAAACGCACCGTGGCAGTACATGAGATTCGGTTCGGGATTGACGCATATATACCGTTCTGCGAGATTTTTATCGTACCATACCTGCTCTGGTTTGGGTATGTGGCGCTTACCGTTGTATATCTGTGCATCAGGGACAAGGAGGAAAGCGAAAAACTTGTCGCGTTTCTGATGGCAGGCATGACGATTTTCATTGTCGTTTCAGCCGTATTTCCAAACGGACATAATTTGCGGCCGACAACCTTTGCAAGGGACAATATTTTTATTGATTTAATCAAAAATCTGTATCAGGCTGACACGCCGACGAACATTCTGCCAAGCATTCATGTGTACAATTCGGTAGCCATCATGATAGCAGTCTGCCGAAGCCGGCGCTTTGAAGGGCACGGGGTGATCAAGGCAGCGATGCTTGGGCTGGGTGCGAGCATCATCTGCTCGACCGTGTTGATTAAACAGCACTCAATGCTCGATGTACTGCTGGCGCTTCTGCTGTCAGCGGTGATGTACTCCATTTGTTATAAGAGGGCAGGAGTCAGAGAAAAAAGTGTTTCGAAATATAAAAATATCTAGAACGTATATGAAAAAAGAGACATCTTTCGCGGATGTCTCTTTTTCTATGAATGTACGTTATTTTAATGTCTTAGCCGAACTGTTGACCATGACAAAATGGGAGATGCTGTTGTAATTTTCCTCCGGCAGGATAAAGACCTTGCGTCCGCTCTTTAAGCTGAGTGACACAGCCTTGCTGCCGCTGTTTATCTCATCGCATATCTCGTTAAAATTGTTTTTCAGGGAAGTGAAATCCATTTCTTTTAATTCTTTCATGGGGAATCCTCCTAATTCCTTCTTGGGGTTACCTGCCATCAGCCATTTAGGGGAATGGGCTGGCAGATATTTTGCGGGAATATATGTTTATAATATACCCAATTTTTGCCAAAAATACAAGGGATTTTTATAATTACTTCTAATTTTCGGTTACAGTTCCGCCTTCGGCCTCCTGTGTTACGAATTATCCGACCGCAGCTTTTTAAATGACGGAACAAAATCCTCAAAAATAAATAAGTCAAAACTTCCGTTCACCTTCTCAAGCTCCTCCTGAGAGCGGACAGTCCATGCGACACTCAGACTCTTGTAAAGCTTACGGCAGATATTTCTGGAAAGCTCGTTCTTGTGCTTGCAGTTATAAGCCACAAAGTCAGGCGATGCATAACAGTTTCCGATTAGGTGCGACAGCAGGAAATACGGAAGATTCATTTTCTGGCGGGTAAAATCTTCGGACAACTGCCCGCGGACAATATTGGGGCGGTGCCTCTTGTACCAACGCACGGCAAGCGGGTGAAAGGATTCAATGCAGTACAGCCCTTTGTAATCGGAAAGGATGCTGTCGCAAATACGGCAGAGCTTGTCTGCGTTTTTTTCGACCTTGTATTCTATGATAAGCGGAACACGTCCGTCAACCATTTTCAGGACATCGGCAAAAGCGGGAATGCGCTCGTCCGTTCCGAGCAGCCGAAACTGCTGGAGCTCCTCAAAGGTATAGTCTTTCAGATTTCCCTTGACACCGCAGATGCGGTTCAGCGTGTCGTCATGGAATATGACAGGGATATCATCTTTGGTCAGATGCACGTCGAACTCGACGCCATAACCAAGGTCTGCCGCGCGTTTGATGGCTGCGTAAGAATTCTCGGGAAAACTGCCCTCTGCTTTTACTGCGCTTTCGTCTGACTGCCCGAGACTGTATCCGATATTTTTGAGCCTGTGCAGTGCCGGATTCATATTGTGGAGCCCGCGGTGGGCATACATGTGGCCGAAAAACGGTTTGTAATCAGGACGCCCGCGGAGACGGGGCTTTATGGAGATCAGGTACAAAACCGAAACCGAAACAAACGACAACAGAATTTTCAGACAAATAAAAATATAACTCATAACCATGACAAAAGAACCTCTTTCGGAACTGTCAAAAAGAACATAAGTCAAAAGAAGGCGTCCTTGCTGAACCGTTCCGCACCAACAAACAACAAAACAATATTTCCTTATTTAATAGTACGCGCTTTTCGTCCGTTTGTAAACAAAAAGAACGGAACTGACGAAATGAATTCATGAAGATTTTTTGGAAGGATTGTGTTTTGTAAACCATGCACAAAAAATGCCCTTTTATATGCATCAATACGACCTGACAAAATGAGACCAAAGTAACAGTTCAGCTCAGGACTTTGCATTTACTGCAAAGTCCGTGAAATAACGTAGTGGCAGAGATGCATCAAGCCACGGTACGTGGCTTTGACACCACGAAGTGGTTTTGCATGGCTTGATGCCCATAACAGGAAGCCGAAGGCTGAATTGTTGCAGACCAAATGTTAAATACCTGATGTTCAATTGACATATTATGCATTCTATTGTATTATAGGTACTATAAAAATGAATTGGTAAATATTTAACAAAAAGTTATTTTGATATTGAATAGTGCACTAAAATTGTGCATAATATGCAAGGTTTGTTTCGCTGGAACGCTTGGAGATCATACATTTATTAAGTCGGATTAAAATTCTTTGTGTATTTTTGACAAAATGCGCTATCCAGAAAAGTGGCTGTCCCATTTTGGAGGAAAAATTTGTGAAAGTAGTTTATATAGGCACAAGAGATCCGTTGGCTGAAGCATTGATTGAGCGCATGAACAAGGAAGGAAACGAGGTCTATTTTTTGTCTGACGCAGAATTTCCCAGAAAGGCGGTTGACATCTTTAAACACCGGTATTACAAAAGCTCCTTGGAGGGAGATCGGTTTGAGGGTGTGCTGCGTTCTATCGCGCCGGACTGCGTGGTTTATGCGGGAAAAAGTTATATGAATGGTTTCGGTCTTGATTCCAATGAGGCGGAGGAGGATATCGCGCTGCTTGCAAGGACGCTGCGGGCTGTGGCAGGGCAGACGGGGGTCAGACTGATCCTGCTGTCATCGGTGTCGGTGTACGGCGCTGCTGATGGCAGCGCGGACGAGCAGAGTGCGGTTATGCCGGCGGATGAGAGAGGAATCCACTATATGCGGGAGGAGCAGCTGGTGGAAATCTATCAAAAGCAGCAGGGGATCGACGCGGTGATCCTGCGGGCGTCGCAGCTCTATGCGGAGCGGGCAGGGGAAGGACGGCACGATTTCCTGAGTGAAGCCTTTGCGGATGTCGAGGGACAAGGAGCGGGACAGGCGCTGACGGATGATTTGATCTATCCGCTGCATGTGGCGGATCTGGTCGATGCGGTCAAGCGGGTGATGGATTATGGCAGGCAGCCGGTCTATAATGTAGCCGGAAGCTTTGGGATGTCGAGGAGACATCTGTATGAACTGGTTGGTCAGAAACTGGGCATGGAAGTGAAGACTTCGTGGAGCGAGACGGACAGAACGCAGTCTGTCGACTGCAGCCTGATCAAGAAGGAGCTGGAATGGACGGATTTCAGGAAATTGGAGGATTTGTTCCGGCGCGATGAGATACAGTACCAAAAAAGACAGGATAAGGATCGGAAAGGGAGAACACAGAAGAGGACAGGGAACGCTGTGCGCAGGAGTCTGGAGAATATCGCAGTGTTTGCTGTCTTTCTGGGGTTGTATGTCGTATGTGGTTCTCACAATTTGTTTTCACAGATTGACTGGATGACGATCTATATCATACTGATTTCGCTGTTCATGGGCATCCGGCAGAGTTCGTTCGCTGTTGTCCTTGCCAGTGCGGCATATCTGACGGAACAGGATCTGAGCATACTGGAGATGACAAACTTCTACTCGTATGCCGGGAGTGTTCTGGAAATCATGCAGTATGTGTTCCTTGGGCTGTCTGTCAGCTATGTGACGGATATGCTGCGGGAGGAGCTGCGGGATAACAGGCGTGAGCTTGCCCTGCTTGAGCAGGAACACGAGGAACTGGGCAGGATCAATGAGGAGAACGTACTGATCAAGAACGAGTATGAGGAACGTCTGCTGGACTCAAAGTCCGGATTTCCGAAGCTGTACCGGACGATCAGCCGTCTGATGGTTCTGCAGCCGGACAGGATTTTCATGGAGATCATACAGGTCATCGCGGAGATGGTACATACGGACACGGTCGCAGTGTACAGGGTAAACGGAGACAGCCCGTACCTGCGCCTGATCAATGCCCTGAATGAACGGTCGACAGAGGGAGGAAAGACGTGGAACATCTCTGCCTTCCCTAAGATCCGCAGTGCGCTGGAGCATGGGGAGCTGTATCAAGGAGACATCTGGAATGGGGAGCCGGCAGTGGTGCTTCCGATCATATATCAGGAACACTGTGTGGCAGCGATTATGATCAGGGAGCTGCCGTACAGCAGCCAGTCTTTATACTATATAAATCTATTGCAGACACTCTCCCTTCTGCTGCGCGAATCTGTGGGGCGCGCCTTGGATTATGAGGAGCTGTCACGGGAGGAGCGCTACATTGAGGGAACAGACATCCTGAAACCGGACGATTTCTGCAAAAATGTACTTCTTGCAAAGGAAAAAGCCCAGAAACATATGGCAGAGTACTGCGTGATGGAGATCTTGTATTCGGGTGATTTCGGGGAGTGCTACAAGGAGATCTCATCAAAGCTCCGCACGACGGACTATTTTGGCGCAGACAGGAACGGAAAAATCTATGTCCTGCTGAACAATACAGGGACACAGGATATCGCTTACTTGAAGGAGCGTCTCTCGTCGGATCGTGTGGAAGTGCGTCTCACGACTGCCTTTGACGAGATGGAGGAACCACAGGCGTGATAGAGGATGCCCGCATTGCGGAGGGAAGGGGCAGGCATACCAGATGGTGGCAGCATTTTTGGCAGTGAATTTTGCAGGTGCAGTGCTGTACGCACTTGTGAAAGCTGTCCGGAAGGAACGTGCGGGCGTGGCAGTGTTCTTTATTGTTCTTCCGGGATTTGGCTATATCATTTACTTTCTGCCGCGCCTGATACACAGGCTGGCTGGCAGGGAGACATACGACAGGGATTCTCTGGTGAAACGCTTTCAGATTGAACAGGCAGCAGAGCATCCGGATGTGCAAAGGGAGCTGGGCATCGTTCCGGTGGAGGACGCGATGGCAGTCAGTGGAACCGCGGAGAAAAGGGCGCTTTTGCTGAACCAGCTGAAAAAAGATGTCGGTGAGAATTACAAGGCGCTCCTCGCCGCGGAGAACGATGAGGATTCGGAGTCCGCGCATTATGTGGCTGCGGCGAAGATGGAAGCCTACCGCGTGCAGCAGCAGAGGTGGATGGAGAGCTACAAGGCTTATCAGAGGGAGCCGGCGGATCCGGCGAACTTTCACGCCGCATGCACGGCGCTGCGGAATCTGATCGACGGACGTATCCTGTCTCCGAGGGAGCAGGAGATTTACAAAAAGACATACTGCGGGCTGATCGAGTCGCAGGAGGAGCAGGACGCGAAAATGCTCTCGGGGGAGGATTATGAGGTCTATCTGGTCTATCTTGTGGAGTCGGGACAAACGCAGAAGGCGGAGCGCATCTGGAATGAGGAGCGCGAGAAGGTAAAGAGCGAGCGCTGCTATATGAAAATGATCGAGATGTACTACCAGCAAAGAAACAAAGAAAAGTTCCGGCAGTGCATGAAAGAGCTCCGAGCCGATAAGCAGGTGCGTCTTTCTGCTCAGGGACTGGAAGTTTTGCGCTACTGGATGCAGAGGGAATAAAAAATGCTTTCTAAGAAAATGCTGTCATGGAAGAGACTGATGTACGTTATATTGATCGTGCTGGGCGTCAGTTCCGTATTCATTGTTTATAACATCAACGAGGAGCGCGCGAGGAATGTCCGTATACAAAACAGCCAATATGAGGAGCGTGTATTTACAGATACACGGCAGATCGATGCGCAGGACAGACCGGCAGTCAGGCTCTTTGGGGATCCTGAAAAGGACTTATACAAGGATATTTACCACAATACAAAACTGATGTTCGAGAGACTGCGTTTCCGTGTCATTGAGGAGGACTGGCTGGATCCAGTGCAGGTCGGCACTGATGAGCTGGTGGTATTTTGTGACGATTCTGTCGGAAACTACACGAATCTGCAGGAACTTGGCGGATTTGTCGCCAGAGGCGGCAGGGTGATTCTGGCGGCAGGGCTTCCGGAGGGGGACGAGGATTCCTATTTGTGGCCTCTTTTGGGAATACGGGAGAAATCCATACGCGAGAATTACAATAAACTGCTCTTTGAGGAGCCGCTTCTGCCCGTTCAGAAGAAAGAGATGGTATACGGCGGATATAGTATGTCCACATGGCTTCAGGTTGATCAGGGTGCAAAGGTGTATATGCGTGATGCCGCAAAAAAAGTACCCTTGCTGTATACGACAGATTATCAGGATGGGAAACTGTGCCTGATTAATGGGACATTTCTCGCCGATGTCCGCTGTCTGGGGCTTCTGACCGGCGCGGTTGGTGCGGTGAGCGAAGATTTTATCTATCCTGTACTGGGTGTAAAGGCAGTGTTTCTGGATGATTTTCCGATGATAACCTTCATCAATGACAAAGTGTGCATGCGGATGTATGGCTGTTCTACAGAGAGTTTTGTCCGTGACGTCGTGTGGCCGAACTTTCAGGGGATTTCCCTGCGGACGGATACACCGTATACTTCGGGAATTCTTACAGTCGCATCGTCAAAGGAGAGCTTTCCTGCGATCAATGACAGTCTCTTTACGGCGATTGGCAAATCGGCGCTGCAGTATGACGGAGAACTGGTCTATATAGAAAAGTGTCTGGAAACCGATCAGATTTGTTTTAACACAGAATTTATCACGGAGTTTTCGGAAGTTTTCCAGAATTATGATATCCGCGGCATGGCGCTGCAGACGGAATACTTTTCGGAGGAAATGCTGGATATTCCCGGGGCACAGATCCGGATCGTGCGCGGACAGCTGGGCTGGGAGGGGAACGACATCGCCTGTGGCGGCAGATATACGGTGTTTCCGGCAGCCACAACGGGAAATACCATGGAGGATGGCAACCTGTTTGCAATTTCCTCTGTGCTGGCAGCGTATGGTATGGTCTCCCATGTGTTTGATGTCAACGCGCTGATTGCGGAGGACGAAAACACGGCGTCATGGGATCAGGACAAGAGCCAGCTTGGCGTGTTTGAGACAGATATATTAAACCGGGTAGGCTGGCTTGACGGAAAGACGATCTCACAGACAAGCGATGATGTGCGCAGTTATCTGAGTCTGGATTACGGATGGAAGAGGAACGGGGAGCGCATCGAGCTTGACTGCAGCGGTATCGTGAGAGGGCAGGCGTTTTTATATAGGACAGACCGCAGGATTCTGGAAGCGCAGGGGCTCACCTACGAGGAGGCAGGAAACGGATATTATCTGCTGCGCGTGCAGGAGAATCATGCGGTGATCGTTACGGAGGGAGAATAAGATATGCGTGTATGTCTGATTTGTGAAGGGTGTTATCCTTATATCCCGGGCGGTGTTTCAGGCTGGATTCAGATGCTTTGCAGTGCGTTTCAGGACATCGAGTTTGTCGTCTGGTCGGTCGCGACGACCAGAGAGGAGATGTCCGCGTATTCCTACAAGGTTCCCGAGAATGTGAAAGCGGTGCACACGCTCTATCTGGGCGATGAGCAGTTCCAGAAGAAACATAAGAGGGTGGTCTTAACCGCTGCGGAAAAAGAGACCTTAAAAGATCTCATGATTGGTTCGACAGAGCATGTGGACTGGATGCATACGTTGGAACTCATTAAAAAATACAGACGGCACATGAGTGATATCCTGATGAGCGAATCCTTTTTTGAGATTTGTCAGGAGGAGTATCAGCGGCAGGGATCGAAAAAGATTTTTCAGCAGTTTTTGTGGAATTTGCGCGGGATTTACTTTCCGCTGATGTATATTCTGTCGGGGGAGATACCGCAGGCGGATCTCTACCATGCCGTGTCGACCGGCTATGCGGGGATCATGGGGAGCTGTGCCTCCTATGTAGGCAAAAAGCCGTTCCTGCTGACGGAACATGGCATCTACACGAGGGAGCGGGAGGAGGATATCATACGTTCCCAGTGGGTGGCAGGAGAGTTCAAGGAAATCTGGATCGAGTTCTTCAAAAAGCTTTCATATATCGCCTACAGACAGGCGGATGTCGTCACCAGCCTGTTTGAGACCAACAAATCCCTTCAGCTGGAGCTGGGCTGTCCGGAGGATAAGATTGCGGTCATTCCCAACGGGGTCGAGGCAGGAGAGTACAGCGTGCTCAAGCGCAGGAGAGCTGCGTCGGACGGTGTGCTCCTGATTGGGACGGTGCTGCGCGTGGTGCCGATCAAGGATGTCAAGACAATGCTGCTGGCGTTTGATATTGTCAAGCAGGCTGTGCCGGAAGCGCAGTTAAAGATCATGGGAAATGACAAGGAGAATCCGGAGTACTACAGGGAATGTCTGGAATTGCTGGAAGAGCTGGGGACGGCTGATGTCGAGTTTATGGGACTTGTAAATGTGAAGGAATATCTGCCGGATATGGATCTGCTGCTGCTGTCGAGCATCAGCGAGGGGCAGCCGCTGGCGATGCTCGAGGGCATGGCGGCGGGCATTCCTTACGTGGCAACCAATGTCGGCAACTGCAAGGCGATGCTCGAGGGAGAAGACGGGGACACGCTGGGGCCGGCAGGGCTTGTTGTGCCTGTGATGAACAGCGAAGCCATGGCAGAGGCGGTTATCCGATGCATCCGCGATCCGAAGATGCGCAGGCGGATGGGAGAAGCCGGCAGGAAGCGTGTGGAGCGGTCTTACAGCAGAACAGTGATGCTGGAGCGGTTCCGCGGTCTGTACGAGAGTTTGGGAGGTGGCAAATGGCAGGGATAGGATTTGAACTTCGGAAGATCTATGGCAGAAAGACGCTTGTCTCGAGTATCTGGGGGAGTCTGTATGCGACAATGACTGCGGTGGGACCGTCTGTGCTTGTGGCAGTGATGCTCATTTTCCTTAAGGTCGTTATGGACCAGGCAGATATTGCGGAGCTGGAGAAACGTTTCTTCACATTTTCTTATACATATGTTTTTCTGATTAGCATATTGATCTCCGCGTTGTTTTCCACTGTGTTGTCAAGATACATATCGGACTGCGTGTTTGTGCGGGCTGAGAAGGAGATCTGCGCCTCTGTTTATGGTGTGCTGACTGTGGGGAGCGTGATATCAGGGGGAATCATGCTGGCGCTGTGCATTGCTATGCGCGCGTGCAGCAAAGTGCCTGTTTCCTTTCTGGTGATCTATTATCTGCTGGGTGTGCTGGTGACAGATGCCTACAACCTGATGACATATGTGTCTGCGCTAAAACAGTACAAGGAAGTGACGTTCAGCTTTTTTCTGGGGATGCTTCTGGCGGTGGGCGTATATGCGTTCACAGTCTACGTGTTGGAGATGCATGTGGTTGTTGCGGCTTATCTGGCGCTGACAAGCGGTTATTTTCTGCTTGTGCTCATGCTCACGTTCTGGTGTGTGAGGGCGTTTGGGGAACCGGAGGGCAGTTATTTTGCGTTCGTCCGGTATTTTGTCAGGTATCCGAAACTGCTGCTCAGCGGGGGCTGTTATATGACGGGATTTTATATCGCCACGGTGATATACTGGTTTTTTTCGGATATGAGGGAGCAGGTTAGTATTTTCTGGGCAGCGCCGTCGTATGATCTTGCGTTGTTTCTTGCCATCATCGCCAATATGTCTTCCTTGGTGATCTTTGTTGTGCGGGTGGAGACGGCGTTTTTTGACAAGTATGTCGCATATCTCTCGGCATTGAACAACGGCTCCTATGATCTGATCGAGAAGGAGCGGGAGAATATGGGCAACGTCCTGCGGTATCAACTCTTTTTCGTGTATGAGGTGCAGCTGATTATCACGGTTGTCCTGATCTGTCTTGCAAATGTGTTCTTTCCGTACCTGAACATCAGCGTGCAGGTGCTGAACATGTTCATGGTGCTGAGCATGGGGCTGTACACAGTGTTCTGCATGTATTTTACGGTCGTGTTCCTGTATTATTTTGAGGATCATGCCGGGGCGTGTGCGGGGCCGTGTGTTTTTCTGGTGGTCACGACGGTGGTTGCGGTGGCGGCTGTGTTTTTGGGAAAGCCTTTCTATACACTGGCGCTGCTTGCGGGCGGTCTGAGCGGCTGGATCGTGTCTTTTGGGAGACTTCGGTATCGGCTGGAACATCTGAATGCCTTCCTGATGTGCAGATGAGGTTGGCAGAGAGATTAGCGGGAGGATTTATTAATGAAGCGATTGAAGATGAATGAGGGCCTGGGTCTGGGGCTGGTGACGGCTGCCGCGGCAGTCCTGTTCGCGGCACTGTATATGGGATCCAGAATTCCCATAGAAGAAGCGGGAAAGTCTGGGGAAACAAGCTCTCTGGAAGGATGGGATATCGCCGGAAGCGCTGCAAACGGGATAGGGCTGCATGAGGACAAAGGAATTTACGAGCAGGACAGCGACATTTATGATGTGTATATCAGTGTGTTTCCGACAAAAAATGATGCGGGGGAAATGATTGACCTTTCGGCTTTTGCGCTCCACTCTGCAAGGGATCACAGCTACAATCCGGTTCTCAACTGCAATGTACAGATACTGTCGGAAGGACAGAAACCGGATCCGCTTCTGGATCTGGACCACAAGAACGCGACGATACGCGTGCGCGGGAATTCTTCCAGAGGAGCGTCCTACAAGAGCTACAAGGTAAAGCTCGAGGAGGAGGCAGGTACTTTTCTGGGACAGAAAAATTTAAATATCAACAAGCATGCAGGGGATGTCTCGAAGATTTCGACAAAGCTGCAGACAGACCTGCTGGCGCACATGGACGATATCGCAAGCTACCGGACTTATTATATGCGTCTATGGATTCGGGATGCCTCGCTGCCTGAGGAGGAGCAGGAATTTGTCTATTATGGTCTGTACACGGAGATAGAGCAGCCCAACAAGACGTATCTGGAGACAAGGGGACTGAGCAGCAATGCGGTTATGTACAAGGCGAGCGATTTCAGCTTTGCCCTGAATGACGCGCTTAGGAATGTGGACGACCCTGCGTACTCCGAGGAGGAATTTGAGACTGTGCTGTCGATTCGGGAGGGATCAAACCACGAAAAGCTGTTGGCGATGCTTGCGGATGTCAATGATCCGGCCAGAGATTTCGGCGAGATCTTCGAGACGTATTTCGACGAGGACAATTATCTGACGTGGCTTGCATTCAATTTGCTGATGGGGAACGAGGATATCATCAACCACAATTATATCATCTACAGTCCGGAGAATGCCCTCTCGTGGTATTTTATTCCGTGGGATTTTGACGGGGCATTGCGATTTGGCGAGTACAGGTCGTCGTTCAGCCAGCCGGATTCGCTCAGGGGCATACAGACGCTCAATACAGGCATTCTGCACAGGCGGTACTTTCGTCTGGAGGGCAGTATAGAAAAGCTTGATGACAAGATGCGGGAGCTGCTCGATACGGTCGTCACGCAGGGGCGCGTGGACGGACTGATTGACTCGTATAAGCCGGTGCTCGAAAAGACTATGCCGCTGTATCCCGATATCGATCTGCTGGATATGTCTCCTGCCGAGCTGATTCCTTACATAGACGGCATGTATGACGGCATTCTGGATAATTACGAGGCTTTCCGCAGAGCGCTGGAATATCCGGCGCCGATGTTTGTGTCGATGCCGGAAGTGCGTTCCGATGGCACGATCCGGTTTGCGTGGGATGCATCGTATTCTTATCAGGGGCGCCCCATCACTTACAATGTCCGTGTCTACGAGGATCCGCGTATGCAGGATCTGGTTTTTGAGCAGACGGGCATAGAACAGACAGAGTGCATTTCAGCGCAAAGTCTGCCAGAGGGGACGTATTACCTGAAAGTAACGGCAGTGGACAGTCAGGGGAACGAGCAGTTCAGTCTGGAACATGTAGACGGTGACAATCTGTTTGTGTTCGGGCTGCTGGAGTTTGAGATTGGGAGGTAACTATGCAATATCTGGGGCACAGGCTGCGGCACGAGATTAAGTATTATATCAACGACAGCGTTTACCATACCCTGCGCGGCAGGCTGAGAACGGTGGCTGGTGCGGATCCGAACATGAAGGAGGAGGACGGATACCTGATTAGCAGCCTTTATTTTGACGATGTGTACCACTCCGCGATGAATGAGAAACAGGCGGGAATCTGTTTCCGCAAGAAATACAGGCTGCGCTGTTATAACCGGCAGGACACAAGGATCAATCTGGAGTGCAAGCGCAAATACGGCGAATACATATCAAAGGACAGTATGGCAGTCAGCCGCGGCGAGTATGATGCGATGCTGGCAGGAAACTATGACGTCCTCATGGATCATCCCGATACTGTCGGTAGGGAAGTGTATGCACTGCATCACGCCAGACTGCTGAAACCTGTCGTGGCGGTGGAGTATCTTAGGGAGGCTTATGTTTTGGCACAGGGGAATGTGCGGATCACGTTTGACAAGGAAATATCGGCGTCCGTCAATGACTATGACATGTTTTCGGAGTACTATGAGGTGAAGAAGGTGCTCGAACCGGGCATCATGGTTCTGGAAGTAAAGTTTGATGATTATCTGCCGGATATGATCTATCAGATATTAAAGACTGCAATGACAAACAAATGTGCGATATCGAAGTATGTGATGTGCAGGGAGGAAAAGAGGAGGATTTTAGCGCGATGACAACATTTTCAGATATATTTAAGAAGGGATTTCTGGAGGAGACCGGAAATCTTACCGTCAATGGGTTTCTCTTATCCATGCTGGGCGCTTTTCTGTGCGGCATGATTGTGTATGTCGTTTACCGCAGCTTTTATAAAGGGGTGATCTACAACAATAATTTCAATATCCTGCTGGTGATGACAAGCATGGTCACTTGCTTCATGGTCATTGTCATCAGCTCCAATGTGGTGCTCTCGCTAGGTATGGTCGGCGCGCTGTCCATCGTGCGATACCGCACGGCTGTGAAAGATCCCCTCGATGTAGGATTTTTGTTCTGGACTGTCGCGGTCGGCGTTACCTGTGGTGCTGGACTATATCTAATCTCTGTCATGGGAACAATTCTGATCGCGGTTGTTTATATTTTGCTTGTAAAGGTTAGAAACAGAAAGCATCAGTACCTGTTAATCGTCAAATACAGCGACACAGCCTCCGAATCAGTCAGGAGGGAGTTAGATCCTGTCAGAAAAGTCCTGAAGAACAAGACGGCGATGAAGGGGCTCACAGAGCTGACCTACGAAGTGCGCCTGCAGGAGGAGGACACCTCCCTTGTGACTAGGATATCGGATATAGACGGGGTTACAAGTGCCGTGCTGGTTGAGTTTACAGGAGATTATTTTGAGTAAGCAAAAAAGAGCATGGACTGTAATGCTCTTTTTCATTTTCTGTCTGTTCGTGGCTGCAGCAGTGTATGCGTGTCTGTCTCCGGAGACGGCGTGGTATTTTCCGGAGACGGACCGAGTGCTGGATAATCCGGATCGGGGATTCTATATCCAGATTGACAGCGGACGCGCGGACAAGATACCGGACGCTGCAAAAGAGGTGCGGGTGATCCTTCTCGCATTTGACATGGAGGGTTATCTCGCGGGCGATTTGCCGGAAGAAAAGCTGGAAGAACTAAGGGAGGCGCTCCGTGCGGCGCAAAGAGAACATGTGTCGGTGGCGTTTCGGGCGGCGTATGGTTTTCATGGAGAGGTCGCAGAACCCGATCAGATCGGACAGATGGGCAGGCATATCGAACAGATAGCGGAAGTTCTGAATCAGTCTGCGGATCAGATCCTTGTGGTGCAGGCAGGGATGCTCGGAAGTTACGGGGAATGGCATTCCAGCCGGTATCTGGATGGGACTGAGCAGCAGCAGAGGGAGAGCAGGCTGTATATCCTGAAGCAGTGGGAGGCATGCCTGGCACCGCAGATCAGGGTGGACGTGCGCCGCCCGAGATTTATACGCGAGGCAGCAGAGGAAGGAATCCTGTCCGGCAGGCTTGGGCTCCACAACGATGCACTGCTGTCTACGGACAGCGATATGGGAACCTACGGCGCGCCGGGAATGGAGCGGGAAGATGAGCTTGTCTGGATGCAGGAGCATCTCATACGGCAGGTTAATGGCGGCGAGATGCCCGTGCTGGGGGAGCTGAGTATGCCTGAGAATGCGGACAGGGAGTTTGCCATGATGCATACAGGCTACCTCAATCTCCGATACAATCAGGAAGTCATCGCCCATTGGGATACGGCTACGATCGGAGACAGTAATGCGAAGCGTTATCTGGGAAATCGTCTGGGATACCGCCTGTCACTCTCGGAGCTTCACATGCGGAAGCTGCACCTCGGAGGGGAATTGTACACAACCGGCATAAAGATGCGGCTGCGGCTGCGCAGCACAGGCTATGCGCCGCTGCCTGAGCATTATAAGGTCTTTTTGGCGGTCGGTTCCGGGGACGGGTATGTTTATCGGGAAATACAGATTCCGGAACTGTATGATTTGTCAAATGGCGAAAGCATTGAGAAGGAAGTGTGCATAAGGATACCACGGGAGTTTGCGCAGGAGCGCGGAACGTTCGAGATCGGTCTAAAGATCGCAAGGTCGTCAGACGTAAAGGACGGAAGGGACTGTGTGGAGCTGGCAAATCAGAGCGGGTTCTATCATGAAGGAATCAACGGAATCGCGTCGTTGGAGCGGACGAAACGGTTTCTTGTGAACACGCAATACGCTCTAGGCTGAACTGTTACTATGAATTGTAACAGTTCAGCCTTCGGCTTCCTGTTACAGGCATCAAGCCATGCAAAAC
>CAJTTO010000028.1 GCA_910579275.1 uncultured Lachnospiraceae bacterium | reverse complement strand
CGTTTATATGACCTGTTTTTCTGTTGCATCTTCAGTGAGTTTCCGAGACTACTCACTCCTATTAACTTTGCCGACAAAAACACGATTATCCGCATATCTGTCTGGCAGAAGGTGTCCTGTTCTCAATATGATATTGACTTTACTGACAGGACAGCCACATCTTGACGATCATAGACACGGCTGAAACGGCATATATAACTTAATCGTCAATACCAAACACATACTCCAGCCGATCCTCTGCGGCATCCAGCTGATCCTCAAGCAGTTCCAGTTCACGTTCCAGCTGTTTATAGCCATCCCTTGTCAGGGTTTGGATTTTATAAAGGTATTCCAGCTCATCCTCGTGGCCGTCAAGCAGATCGTCAATCTGTTTCTCCTCCTGCTTCAGGGCAAAGAACTGCTCCATAACCTCTGCGGCAGTACCGCCCGGCACAGCGGCATTTGCCTTTTCCACAAATGCGTCGACCATGCTGCCTAACTCCTGCATGGTATAGGTCGTCATCCCATCTATGGAAGTGCCCTGCTCGTTTGACGCACCGCCGTTTTCATCAAACTGAGGCGGATTATGACCGTTTGCTTCATCATGTCCGGATGCATGATTCCATCCGGCACTCGTATCAGACGGTGTCTGTGCATTGTCATCCCGATCTGCGTCAGACTGCTTTCCAGTTCCGACACCTGTGTCATTTTTCTGTTCCGTATTCTTTTCGTTTCCAGTCTGTTCATTTCCGACATATGTGTCATTTTTAGTCTGTGTACTGTTTCCGGCTGCTGCGTCCTGTGTTGGTTGTGCGCCTACATCAGATGCCGTGCCGGCTTGTTCCAATGTATTTTCTTTCGGTGCATTATCATTAGCTGCCTGCTGCTCCAATGCAACAATCTGTTGCTCCAACTGTGCGATTTGTTCTTTTAATGCTTCCGTATCCGCATTGGTGCCACCATTTGGCTGGCAGCCCGTTACCACAAGCGCAGTGACCGCCGCAATGGCAAGCACACTGTTCCGACACTTTTGTTTGTTCATATGATTTCCCCTTTCATAGCAACCTTACTACAGTAATATAACACGTGCTACGACATTTATCAAGATGTTTTCCTTTCATATTTTATTCCATGGCGCTTCCCTCCCATAAATCCCGCTACCCGCGGCAAATTACCTCATACGCCTCCCACGGTGCGGGCATCTCCACTTTTCGAATCATTTCCTCCAGAACGGATTGGGGAATATAGCGATCTCTTTTTTGGTTTCTGTCAAGCAGCTCCTGATAGGGCACTTCCAAATACAAAATGTGCACCCGTGCACCATATCCGGCAAACAGGCTGACTAGCCGCTGTCTGGTCTCCTGAATGATATTTGTCGCATTCCAGATAAACGGCTGTTTCCGCCTCAAATACTCCCTTGCCCGCTCTGTGCCCGCCTGCGCCACTTTTCCGGAGTTTTTTGCAGGGGATACACCCAGCTGCTCGCGGATGGCGTCCAACGAGACAACAGGCAGCTCCATACCTTGCTGCGCAATCCAACTGTCTTTTCCGGCAAGCGGAAGACCTGACAGCAAAAGGACATCAAACTCTGTATCATCATATAACACAGCATTATGCCGCAATCCCTCCCGCTGAAAATATTGAAATTTCGTATAGGCATTGGCAAATCCATACGACTGCTCCCAAATACCCAATTCCTTAGCGTAGTCGGCAAATAATTCCACCTGCTCCTCCAGTTTGCAAATGTCTTCTGCAACACGCCCCTGCACATCTGCCTTTGACAGCAGATATAAGAGCCGCAAAGGAATGCTTTCTGCCGCCTGAAGCAATTGAAACTCGGTTCTCTTTTTTGTCCAGAACCACACCGGCAGTCCGTGATACCGAATCAGTCTGGCAGCGGTCTCCCGCTGGGAAAAGGTCAGACCAAACTGCTCCGCGTTCCTGTAAACCTGCTGGCGGAACCTCTTTTCCCCAATAATCGTATGCCTTGGCGATACCCAGCTTCCGTCCTCCTGCTTTGTACAATAAATCTTGCCCATGTCGTGAAAAGCTGCCGCCAAAAACAACAGCTCCTGCTCCTCATTTTCCAGTTCTCTCCATTCCGGAAGTGACAAAAGCCTCCCGCATACCATTTCCGTGTGGCGGTAAACATCGCCCTCTCCATGGTACGTCGGGTTTTGCGGAATGTTTTTCAGTAAGTTTAATTCCGGATATTTACCAGAAAGCTTCTGAAACGAAAATCCGCAGCTGCGGATTTCCTTAAGAATTTCCTGACACATCCGCACCCCCTCCTTCCTGCACGGCGAACAAATCCACTCCGTCAGCCAGACAATTCGCGATTATCGGCCGCTTTATCCAGTGGCTCTCTGAATCTAGAATGGTGTTGAGAAAGGAACCGCGCACAAACTTCAGACGATCGGTCACATAGTCCCCATCCTCCACCTTGATATAAATACCCTCCATGATTCCCGTCAAGTCGGTCTGTCGAACAGCCAAAGCGCTGTCTGTTCCGCTTTTCCTGCACTGCGCAAGAAAGCGTTCTTCCCGCTCTCCGGATATAAAAAGACTCCGCCCTATCCATTTATCAATCTCCCCCAATGTACCAAAATATCCTTCCGTCAATACGCGCACAGAACGGATAAACGGGGCATTGCTTAAAAACTCCCTGCGTTTGCGGGTCGAGAAGAAACGCTGCTGCTTTTTGTCAAAAATATCAAACTCCATAAAATAATGCGGCAGCCTGTCATAAAATACAGTGTGCTTCGCATACAGCCATTCACCATACATCACATATCGGTCTCCCAGAAGCTCGTGCAGCCTGCTTTCAAAACAGCCCGCCCAGACTTTGAACAAATCAAACTGTCGTTCCCCATAACCACCGTTTAAAAAATGGCCGCGGCTTTGCAGATACATTTTTCCGTCTTCGCCGAAACTGATTCCGCAGTTTGCTCCATCTACTTTTTCCTCAAGGACGAGATAGCATCCCTTTATCTCCTCTACCTTCACACAGTTGAGGTCTTCATCACCCAATTGCTGCCTAGAGCCTTCCAGATGTCTTGTTCTTGGATATTTAAAAATTGCTTCCATATAAATCCTCCATTCCTGTCATCAACTACGCGCCGCCGGACGCAGACAGCTTTCGCTGCATAGCTCCTTTTCGCGGCCGCGCGCCCCATGCGCCGCCTTGCGGCTTAGTTCCTCTGCACGGGGCTGTGCATAAAAAAACTGTGAAGGAATATCTTCACAGCACAGGAATAGAACGGTACCCTGTCAGGCAGAGGTTAACGTAACCTATGTTTTCGATTACACACGAAAAAAACGCCACAGCCTAACACCATACAATTCTTCTCTATTGCAAAGAGACTCCCTGCTGTTCCTATATTCCCAATTTACAGACAATCGAGCAGTGAAGCTTCACCTTCCACCACTCGTGCGCCGGACAGCCGTCAGCCTGCTGACATTTCCCTTGGAAACCCGTGCGCGCAAAAATCCAGTCACTGCCAATTAGTGGCAGTGCATGCATTTTTCTGTATCTTATTGTCGGAATATAGTATTACATGGGGAGCCTCCTATTTACTAAAGAGCATGAATGAAACTGCTCTAAACGAAACTACTATTGTTGGACTTCACTATAACACCTGATAAATGCTTTGTCAAGAATGAAGTTTGCCTTACACTATTTCACGGTAACAGTTCAGCCTCCAGCTTCCTGTTACGGGCATCAAGCCATGCAAAACCACTTCGTGGCAGCTTGATGCATCTCTGCCGCTACGCCATTTCACGTGGCTTGCAAGCCATAATTTGCAGTAAATGCAAAGTCCTAAACTGTTACATTTCACGCACTTTGGAGCCAGTGCAAAATCCGTGACTAATCTGTCACTTATGTATATACATCCTTGTCTGCTCCGGCTCGCCGTCGCCCTGCACCATGCACAAAAACTCCCATCCATAGCGCTCATAGAATGTTGTATGATCTGTCACCAGATACAGTGTGCCGATCCCTCGATTACGCATGTCTTCACACACCGCATTCAACAGCGCACCCGCCACGCCCTGACCTCTTTTGTGCTCCTCTGTGTAAACGGCACAAACGTTAGGCGCAAGGTCTTTTCGGTCATGAAAATCATTGTCAATCACACCCAGTCCTCCAATGATCTGCCCGCATTCCATTGCCAGATACCATTGCGGCACAGCGCTATCCTTTTCCAGACATTCCTCCATGCTCTCCATGTATGCCTCTAGCGGAATGCCCCACTTCTCATGAAACCACTGTGCGGCACGCTCCTTTAAGTCCGGTCTATCCTCCAGACGAATAATATCATATGTCATAGCGCTTATTCCTCCAAACAAGTCAATAACGGTTCATTTTATATTTGTGCATGACGTACCCAAGCCCGGCTCCCACACAGCCGCCAACAATGTGCGTCAGCTGTGAAACATTGTCTTTTGTAAAAATACCGCTGTATATCTGTCCTCCAATATAGAGCGCCGCCACAAGCACCAATGTAATTGGTATGCTTCCCTCCTTCACGCTGGTGAAAGGTGACAACAGGATAAACGCAAACACCACGCCGCTTGCGCCAAGCAGCTGCGCACGCGGGAAAAAGATATAGTTCACAACCCCAGTCACCAGTGCCGTTGCGAGGATGACAAACAAAATATTCGATGAACCATACTTTTCTTCCAGCAGTGGTCCCACAATCAAAAGCAGCATGATGTTTCCGATAAAATGCTCCCATCCTGCGTGCCCAAACACATGGCCAACCATCCGCACATACGTCAGCGGCGACAACAATGAGGAGTGATAGACACTGAAAAATGTATTTGTCGTCCACCCTTTCGTTATCCAGCCAAGCACCAGCGCGGCAAAGCAGACCGCTGTAAAGCCGATCACTACCGGCGCGTTAAATGATATGTTGATTTTTCTATTTGTTTTCATTTTCTTCTCCTTTTTTCATCTCATCCTGCACTGCAAAAGAACCGTCTGATTCTGCATGGTCATCAAAAATCCGCACATATTGTACACGCTCTCCGGCACCTACTTCCACAACATACACAAGATCCATCACCATGCCGCTGCCGCTTTCCAGATAGAGGTATCCCTGTTTGTCACCCGTCAGCGTCACGCAGTCCTTGGAACGCCACACAGTATAATCCGGAGCAACACAGTCGCTTGTTTCTTTAAGCGGCACAAAAAAATCCATGTTATGCTCCCAGTAATAATCGCTGTCATATTCTTCACGCGTCAATTGACCGCTCGGCACATGATACAGATATATCTCCTCTGTACCAAAAGGATGCAGATAAACCTTCTGCCCGTCCCGCGTGACAAAAATCTCGCAGCTGATCTTCTCCTCTGCATCTAAACATCCCAGTTCTTTGAGATTCACACTGCTTTCAAGTCTGTTGCTGCCGGTCTTATAAATAAAAAGGCCAAAATTATGATGAAATATCAGCGTCTCTGCGTCTGCATAGTCCAAAACAGGTCCGTCAATATCACAGACCATCTGGTTCGTCACCACTGCTGGGGACACGTTAATCCTTTCGCCGCCGTCCCCTGATTCTGCCGACGTGGATGGATCGGACGGCGCCTGTACATCCGCGTTCAAATTATGCCCGTCCCCGGCACTTTCCTGAAGCAAATCGTTACCTCGCAGATTTCCGACCATGTTACTGCCCGCAGAATCACCGTTTTCCTCCCCGATTTGGCTTCCGTCCTTTTTCGTCCCGCCGTCTCCGGCAGGATTACTTCCAAGCGCCACCAGCACAGTCCCCACCAGCACAAAAGCCGGAACGGCAACGAACGCTGCCGTCTTTTTATAGCGCATAATATTCTTGATCCGACTCTTCACGCTGCTTTTCGGCGCACGTGCTAAAAACAGCCGCATCAGCAATACCAGCACAATCACAATTCCTCCGGTGAAACTCATTGTGACCACCATTGAAAATGACATGTTCATGTGAATCTCCTTTCCAAGTACATTCCACTCATCTGCTGTTTTTCTCGATAATTTTTTTCAGTTCTTCCACATCCTTGTCCGAAAGTTTTTTCCCCGCAGTAAACGCAGTCAGAAACCGCGGGAGCGAACCCTGAAAAGTGTCCTCCACAAACTGCTCGCTCTGTTTCGACAAAAACGCCGTCTTTGACACGCACGAAGTCACTGTTCCGTTTTCATTGCGAAACAGTCCCCTGTCGCACACGCGCCGCAGTATCGTGTATGTCGTCGATTTTTTCCAGCCAAGCACAGCCTCGCAGCGCTTTGCGAGCTCGCCCGATGTCAGCGGCTCATTACTCCAAATCAAGTCTGCAAACTTCATTTCAATTTCACCTAATTTGTATTCCATGACAATCCCATCCGTTCTACTGACTGTAAACCTGTTTTTATTCTACAATCAGTAGACCATTCTGTCAACTGTTTTTCCCGAATTCATATTCCCCAACTCGCTGACACGCTCTAGACGCACAACGGGTGCAGTTCCCAAAAACTGCACCCGTTCCTTTTCAACTACAAATATTTATCAATCGCCTTCACCGTCTCTAGCAGCTCCACCATCAGTCCCCTTGCCTGTTCTGCCTTGCTGCTGGTATCTGCTCCAAGCTCCGCCGCCTGCTGTGTGCTCGCGGTCACTTCCTCACTGACAGCAGAGATATGGGTGATGCTGTCCACTATCACATTGTTCGATTCCAGAATTTCTTCTATCTTTTTATACATTTCCTGCACATTGCTATGTAACCCCTGCATACGGCTGCCAATCTCGCCAAACTTTGCACTCGCGTCCAGAATCAGCCCATGCTCTGCGTCCGCTGCCATAATGACATTGTCCACGGTGTTTTTTGCCATGTCGGCATTTTTCCTAAGTTCTGCCACAATCCCTTGAATGCCCTCTGTCAGCTTTCTGGTCTCATCAGCAAGCGCGCGGATTTCCTCGGACACGACGGCAAATCCCTTTCCGGCCTCCCCGGCTCTTGCACTTTCAATCGAAGCATTGAGCGCCAGCAGGTTTGTCTGGCTGGAAATAGAAAAAATCTGTTCTGTTATCTGCTCCACTGCCTTTGCATTGGAAATCAGCCCCGTAACGGAAGTAACCACCTGCTCGTTTGCATCCCTCGTCTTGTGCGCCTGTTCCTGAAGACTGTCAACCGTATGCTGCCCGTCCCTGACGGCGCCCTCGGAACGCTCCGCCATCGAAAGCATTTCATCAGACATCTGCTTTGTCTCCAAAATCATACTCTGAATGTTCCCGGTCATGACGGTCTGTTGCTCAATACTCTCCGCATTGTTAATATTTCCCTCCGCAATGTCGCTCAGTTCAGATGCCGTAGCGTCAACGTACTGGCTCAACTGCCTGATATGCTCTGCCGCCTCGGTCGAATTCTGCTTTACCGATGCCACAACATTGAGCACTTCGTTTAAAAGCGCCGTGCTCTTATCCTTTTCCTGATTGATACTTGCAATCTTCTTTGCATTGTTGTCATTTGAAATATGTGTCGTCCCGCAGAGCACAATCATATACACCACCGCCGAAGCACCTTGCAATAAAAGGGAAGTGCTATTAATGGGAACGCCGGAATGCATATGCCGAAGCACTGCAACAATATAAATCACATCGATCACGTTGATTGCGCCAAACACCACTGCAATTCTCAAAATAAGCTTCATGTCATAGTACAGGATATAAATTACAGTCAGTGGAAACACCATCATAAATACAAGGTCATTCTGGGCGCCAAACACTGCCAGCCCATAAACTACCATATATCCAATCACCGAAACATGCTGGAATGCCGTGCTGTCTTTTTTGTGAAAATAAACACTATAGCAGGCAATCATGGACACGATGACTGCCAAGTCCACCGACAGCATAAATCCAAAACTGATGTTTCCCTGCATATAATCCCCAATATACCCAAAAAACAGCAACGTATCAATAATGGTAACTATCACGAGCACAAATTTGTTCACTCTTTTTTCTTTTCCGTATTCCTTCGCCAGTCGTTTTTCTTCCATTAGAATCATCCCCCTCAATCATAACACAATTTACTTTTCCACATTGTCTGACAATTCAGCCGCCTGCAGCCCATTCGCCAATGCCCGTCCCAGTTCCCCACTGTTTCGGCGACAAGTACTCATCCATCCATAAAATGCAAAACCGACAAGTTCGTTCTCTGCACCAACGTGTACAATCGTGCGCCGGACACGAAGCTTTCGCTGCACATTTCCTATCCGCATTCGTGTACATAAATAAGTTGCCGGGAAATAACTTTCCCAGCAACTTACCGAGGGTATGACTAAATTGTTGCAACAATTTAATAAAATTATAGCGCACATATTGTCAGAATAAAATAGATTTGGTATGGAATGCATTTTTCAAGGTATGCATTGCATCATTCTTTTTTTAATTCTGTCAATTTATCCTATTTCCGTCTTTTGTCAATATAGTCCGTCAGCAGTTCGACCGTGTCGTCAATCCCCAGTTTACTGCTGTTTAAGGAAATATCATAGTTTCTGGAGTCCCCCCATTTTCTGTCGCAGAAACTATTGTGGTAGCGCCTGCGTTTTATGTCCTTCTCGCGAATCTTCCTGACCGCCTGACTTTCGGTCAGCTGGTACAGGCGCATAATCCGCTCAATCTTTTTATCGCGGTCGCCAAGGACAAATATCGACACTAGACTGTCATACTGTTTCAGTATCGTCTCCCCACAACGCCCTACAATCACAAAAGATTCCCCGGCATCTGCCTTTTCCCGCAGATAATCAAACTGAAGATACAGCAGGTTTTCCTCCGGCGAGCTGCTAAAGCCTCTGACCGTCCTCGATGACAGCGGATTTTTATGTTTCTCGTCCAGCCCCTTCAGGTGATCCATATTCAGGTTTTTCTTCGCCGCAATCTCATCGAGCAGATTATGGTCAAAAAGCTGGATGCCATAGTGCTTTGACAGCTTCTCCGCGATTTCGTGACCGCCGCTGCCGTACTCTCTCCCCACGGAAATAATCAATTGCTTTTCCATTCGTTCCACCTCCCTTTACAAATACCGGAAATAAATAAAAAGCATTGAAATCAGAACAACCACCACAGTTGCCGGCATCATCTTTTTACAGTAAAGCCCCCACTTAATCACATAGCCTTCCCTTGATGCCGTCGCAATCCCGACAACGTTTGCCGATGCACCGATGGGCGTCGCGCTTCCGCCAATGTCCGTTCCCATCGCCAGCGTCCAGGCAAGCATGGACAAATCAACGCCATATGCAGCCGACAGGCTCTTGATAATCGGTATCATCGTGGTCGCGAACGGAATATTGTCAACAAACGCGCTGGCAATTGCCGATAACCATATAATAATTGCTATCATGACCATGACATTGCCGCCGCTGATTTTGCCGATAAACGCAGCCATAATCTCCAGTATTCCTGTTTGCTCGAGTCCGCCAATCACGACAAACAGTCCGACAAAAAACAATAACGTCTTGTAATCGACTTTCTTTAATAGCAGTATAGCATATTTCCACGAAGTTACCAAGGTAGCAATTGCAACAATACACCCGATTGTGGAAACCGTAAGTCCTGTCTGCGCATGTGTCACCAGCAGTACAATCGCAACGGCAAAAATGACACTACTTACCACAAACCCTTTTTTGTCGGTAATTGTCGATTCCGGACTTGGAAGGCTGCTGTAATCGACGGAATTTGACGCTCCTGACTTAAGCTCCTTGCGAAATATCAGGTAGAAATAAACAAGCACGGCGATCAGGCAGACAGCGGCAATCACACCGGTATTCGTCACAAAATCCGTAAATGAGTAGCCAAGTGACGTACCGATAATAATGTTGGGCGGATCACCGCACATGGTAGCCGACCCGCCAAGATTTGCACAGAAAATCTCGGATAAAATCATCGGTATCGGATTAAATTTCAACAGCTGCGAAAGCTCAATCGTCACAGCCGCCAAAAATAAAATGACCGTAATGCTGTCAATGAACATCGCCAGCACCGTTGACAAAATCATAAACGTGATAAAAAGCGGTATCACCTGATAGTTGACAAGCTTGGCAATGCGCATACACAGCCATCTGAAAAATCCGACGCGCGCCATCCCTTCCACCATAACCATCATGCCAAAAATAAACAGGATGGTCTCCCAGTTGATGCCTGCGCTGCTCTCCGAAGCCTCCCCCGACAAGTACCAGAATTCCTGTGAAAAAATGCTTTTCAAGTTGATGGTTTCAATTACGGCTGTCATACTGTGCATCCCCACACCGAAAACAAGTATCATTGTCAGCAGTGCACATACCAGCGAAACAATATGCCTTTCCACAATTTCGGTCACAATAAAAACAAACATTGCAATAAAAATAATTACTGCAAAAACTTGTGCCAACATATAAATCCCCCATTCTAAAACTGTTTATCATACAACTTCAGGGCACCCTATGCAATAATATATTCCGCAAAAAATATTCTGTTTTAAGGTTCCTGATTTTTATAACGCATCTCATTTTCCCAAAACAGTTTTAGATTCGTTTTTTTCCGTCCGACTGGTGTATGTAATCAGTGACAAGTTCATTTTGTTTCCGGCACAGCAGCCGCGCCGCATGGAGTATACACGATTTCCGCCGGAACAAAGAACCAAAACCGGAACACTGCATATAAAGGAAGTCGTTCATCTCCCTGACCCGTTCCTGATATCCTCCATGTGACAGCCGTTCCGCACTGCACACACTTATCAATTCCGATGTGCAAATCGTGGCGTCATTGATATCCGAATGGCAGGAGACAATTTTTCCAGTCGTATCGTACACAAAAAAAGCTTCTGTCATGACTGTATCCACATACATTCCCGACAAAAACAACAGTATTGCCAAAAATAAACCGATTCTCCTCTGTGTATTCTTACGCATCTTCCTTTGTCTCCAACTTACGCCATCTGTATCACTTATTTTCCTACAATTCCTAAGCCGACGATATTATATCGTTACAATTCACACCCACGCCGTTTTTATCGGCATAAAAGCTATTGAGGTGTGAATTATAACAGATTTTGCACACAAAATGCTAAAAGGCAAGCATTTTGGCGCATGATTCCCACTACTTTGGTGGACGTCTGAACAGTAACATTATATCACATTTTTTTTGCAATGGAAGATAAAAAGGTTGACAAAAAAGTACATTTTTACTACAATGAAAAAAGTTTATAAATATCATGTAAATGTTAAGGCATTTCTAAATTTCAATGATACAGGCAGAAGGGCGGTGGGAAGATGATGATGTAACAAAACAGAAGACACAGGATGAGATTTTAGAATAAAGACGTTGCACCTTGCCGTGCGATGATTCTTTTGTGTGCTTTTATTTTGTTACACGCTGCCGTTTTGTACCGGATACCACCGTGCAGCGCCATCATCTTCCTTGTGACAGTTTTCATCGCTGTCTCGCAGGGTCGAACTGCCATCCACAGATTTGCATATTTTTATATCAAAGCATACATCTGTCTGACAATGCACACTAATTCTAATATCCCTCGTGTTTTCACCGGAAAACTTACCAGTGAACCATCGTTCTAGTCCTTCATCCGGTCAGAAATCAGACTCGTGAACCGAATTTTGGCTAGAGCGTGTTTGAAAACAAGAGGAGGGAATCACACATGTTACAAATCAAACATTTAACCATACGCCACAAAAAAGATTACCGTATTTTGATTGAGGATTTCAATCTGAATATCAACACGGGAGACAAGTGCGCCCTGATTGGCGAGGAAGGCAACGGAAAGAGCACGCTGCTAAAGCTTATCTGCGCCCCCGAAACAGCAGGGGAATATGTGGAATACGAGGGGGAAATTTTAACGGCAGGCGAACACTTTGGCTATCTGCCGCAGGAACTTCCGCAGGCGCTGCATAATACTACCATCTACGAATATCTGACTGAAACAGGAAGCATTTATGACAAAAGCCCCAATGAACTTGCACAGCTCTGTGCAAAAATGGGCTTTCCGGTGGAGCGCTTATACGCGGACGAATTATTGGCAGTGCTCTCCGGCGGTGAAAAAATCAAAGTACAGCTTATCCGCCTGCTTATCGAGTCACCGACAATCCTGCTGCTCGACGAGCCATCCAATGATTTGGACATCGAAACACTTGTCTGGCTGGAAAATTTCATATGTTCCAGCGACATTCCAGTGCTTTACATCTCGCATGACGAGACTTTGCTGGAGCACACCGCAAATATGATTGTGCATATGGAACAGATAAAAAGAAAAACAAAACCGCGGTGTACCGTCGTTCACACCACTTACCAGAATTATATCACAAACAGGAACCTGATGTTTGAAAAACAGGAGCAGGAAGCCAGAAACGAACGCCGGGAATACGACAAGCAGCAGGAAAAATTCCGCCGGATACAGCAGAAAGTGGAACACCAGCAAAATGTCATCAGCAGGCAGAATCCGCACGGAGCGGCGCTTCTGAAGAAAACCATGCACAGGGTCAAAGCTTATGAGGCACGTTTTGAAAAAGCATTTGAAAATATGACAGAACACCCAGAATATGAAGAAGCCATGTTTACGAAATTCGGCAGCACCGCATCTGTTCCAAACGGAAAAATCGTACTGGATTTCACGCTGGATGCACTCTGCATACCGCAACGCAGTGACATAAACGAAACCGGCATTCTTGCGCGCAACGTCCGCCTTTTTGTGCAGGGCGCACAGCATATCTGCATCACGGGAAAAAACGGGTGCGGCAAGACGACACTTATGCGGATTCTGGCAGAAAACCTGCTGAAGCGGACAGATATCAGCGCCGCCTATATGCCGCAGAATTATGAAGAATTTTTAAATCTCGAACAATCGGCTGTCGAATTTTTATCGGACGGCAGCAAGGAGAACATTTCCCTGATGCGCACCTACCTCGGCAGCATGAAATTCACGGCGGACGAAATGATGCACCCGATGCGCGAATTGTCAGGCGGGCAGAAAGCAAAAGTAATGCTGCTGTATCTCGACACCTCCGGCTGCAACGTCCTCCTGCTCGATGAGCCAACACGCAACTTTTCGCCGTTATCCACCCCGGTAATCCGCCAAATGCTTGCAGATTACCAAGGTGCCATTATCAGCGTGTCACATGACCGCAAATATATTTCCGAGGTCTGCGACAAGGTTTATGAGCTTACGCCGGAAGGCATGCTTGAAAAGAATTAAAGAATTATCTTATAGTGTCAAAATGTGATGCTTAATCGCAAATACGATACTCCATCATCTCATAAACAAGCCTTGATCCTTCTATAATTTCTGCCGGAAGGAGGGCGCGGGCGACACACTTCGGTTCCGCCTGCCCGTCGCCCTCCTTCTTCAAATATGCATAGTCGCCCTCAAGGCTGTCAACGGTATAATAAATTTTATCCAACAGCATTCTGGTTACTCCCCGATAATTTCTTTTACAACTGCCGCAATCTTGTCACACTTGCAGTTCGCAAAGAAATACTCCTTAAACTTCTCGCCGCTCAGTGCCCCTTTACATAGCTCCCTGTCCAATTTCGGGAGAATATCACACAAATCAGCATGCGTTACCGTCTTTACCTCATCAAGTATTTTCTTGTTCCTCTGCTCCGGCACAACGCGCTCCTTCGGATATCCGCCGCCGCCCGGCGTGCAGAATAATTTTTCAAAAATGTATTCCAGATTAAGCTCCCCGCCCCATCCAAAATTCTCTGCAAATGGCAGCGCCACACAGTTTCCGTCGTTCACCTGTGAGAAGAGATACGCATCGAGGGGTGACTCGATATGTCCGCAAAGCACTTTCGGAAATGCGTTGCATGCAAGCATCGCCCCTTCGCCCGTCCCACATCCTGTAATGACAAAATCCGCTGCGCCCGCATTCAGGAGCACTGCCGCAAGAATTCCGTTCTGCACATATGTCAGCTGATGTGTGTCCTCCGCAGTGTACATTCCATAATTAAATACCTCATGCCCCATCGGTTCCACAACCTTCTTAAGCGTCTCACAGATCATGGTATTTTTCGCCGCCTGACTGTTTTCGTTAATCAATGCAATTTTCATATGTTCTCATCCTTTCATAATTTCTCGTCGTTGTCCTGTTTTTTCATTATAACAGCTTTTCCATGTATGTTCAAGAAAACAGCCATCAGGAAACAGCATAATTGTAACAGTTCAACCTTCGGCTTCCTGTTACGAGCATCAAGCCATGCAAAAATCATAAAATGATTTTTTTACCACCTTCGTGGTGTCAAAGCCACGTACCGTGGCTTGATGCATCTCTGCCACTACGCTATTTCACGTGGCTTGCAAGCCATAATTTGCAGCCAGTGCAAAGTCCTGGGCTGAACTGTTACGCATAATTCCACGCCGACTCTGATGTACAGTCCGAACAGCAACACTCGTAACACAACGCAGTTTGTCCAATAATAAACAAAAAGATAAAGATTTTTATTATTTTTTTGTTAATTTTATACATTTTTCATTGCTTTCAACTTCTATTTGAGCTATAGTTATATTATAGGCATAACCTTTTCACGGATATGCCTTAATCTCCTAATATACAACAGGGGGCGGAAGTATTGATCGCGAAAAAAAATGAACTACAGAACGATATTATCAAAGAAATGAACAGTGAGGGAGTGTATGAGCCGCCAAAAACAATCGCTTTTATATCTCCTTCCAAGACAGAACGGATTCCACAGGAGGAATACGACCAATTGGTAGAGCCGTACCGCGAGGCAATGACGCGGCTTGAGGTTCGTATGAATGGTCTGAATGAAGACTACAGAAAGAAATACAGGGATTACCCAATCCACAATATACAGGCACGCATCAAAAGCAGAAAAAGCATAGAGAAAAAACTTGCCAGCAAGAACCTTCCGATAACAGCTTATACCGCCAAAGATAATCTGACTGATATTGCGGGCATCCGTGTCATATGTTATTTTGTTGAGGATATCTTCAGCATCCTTTCCCTTATTAAGGCGCAGACGGATCTCCTTATTTTGAAGGAAAGCGACTATGTCCACTATCCAAAGGAAAGCGGCTACAAGAGCTACCACATGGTGCTTGGCATCCCGGTGTACCGTCTTGAAGGCATGCAGTACTATCCAGTAGAGATACAATTGCGCACGCTTGCCATGGATTTATGGGCAAGTATGGAGCACCGCATCTGCTACAAGGGCGAAACGCCCGATGAGACCGCCGACGCATTCCGGAACTACTCCACAGAACTCTCCGAAATGGAGCGTCGCATGAAACAGCTGCTCAACGAAATCCGTAAGGATAACCCGCAGGAACCCATGCAGTAATTTTCAGTAACTTTATTGATGGCTTTTCACGATGATTGTTATGTTGCAGTCTGCTATAAACTGGTAGTTTGCCTCCAGTCCATAGGTGATATGTATTTCCATACAGTCCTCATCTTCATGCACTTCTATCTTTTTGGTGTCAAGTGCAATCAGTATATTTCCGAGAGGGGTTTGATAGTCCGTCATGGTCTTTTTCCCCTCGGAAAATACCATCTGCGCATTGACAGCCCCCTTTTTTATCAGCGTAAAGTCTTTGTCCCTAAGTTTTATCATGCTTCGGGCAGACTCAAAGAAATCTTCCATTACTTCCTCGTACAACAGATAGTGCGCACCATTCTTATAGTAATATCTTCCCGGGCAAATGGTCTCTATCATATCAAGCTCCTCGTCCGATGCGACATGGCTTAATCCGCTGTCATCAAACTGAAGCCCTCGTATTGAAATCAGTACGTCTTTTGTCATTGATGCTTCTCCTTTGCTCTATTCCAACATTTCCAGCAATGCAAACCTGTATGTTATCTCCACGTTTGGTTCTTCTTCACTGCCGGTATTTCCATAAAAATACGCTTCCATAAAATCCTTCGCGTCCTCCACCGTAAGCTCCTTGCCGTCAGCGTCAAGAATGCAGCCAATTCCCGGCTTTACAAGTATTTCCGGGCTAAGCGCCCCAACCCACAGCACGACGCCGAATGCAGCCGCAACATTTTTCAAAACCTTGTTCTTTATACAAAACATATGTCCATACCTCCGTTTTCTTCCTATCAGTAAGTATGGACATCCTTTATTGTCTTTATACACTTCCGTTCATTCCGGCGTGTTTTGATTTTCACTTTTTTCAAGCTGAAGCTGTTTAATAATTGCCTCCTCCTGATTGTTGATATGTTTCCTCACCACGCTCGCAGCCGCTGCCTTATCTTTTTTCAGAATGCTTTGGTACATTTCCATATGTTCCTGCTGCAGCATCTCGTGCGATGTGGCATCCTTGAGATATTCAAAACGGTACCGATACATCTGCTCTGACAAGTTACTCACAAGCTGGATGAGCCTTGTGTTCCCTGTTGACAACACAATGGCATCGTGAAACGCAACATCCGCCTCCGCAAGCTTTCTGGTGTCCTTTGTCTTGACTGCCTCCCGAAAATTTTCACATGCCTGATAAAGCTTGTTGCGTTCATCCCGCTCCATGCGCTCACAGGCAAGTTCTATCGCAAGCACGTCCAATGCGCACCGTACCTCCATCACGTCCTTAAGATCTTTTAATGTAATCTGTGCCACCTCGGCACCTCGGCGCGGTATCATAATCACCAGACCGTCCAGCTCCAGTTTCCGTATGGCTTCCCTGATGGGAGTCCGGCTCACTCCGAGCTTGTTTGCAAGCTGTATCTCCATCAGGCGTTCTCCGGGCTTCAGTTTTCCGGTAAGTATTTCCTGGCGAAGTGTCTTGAACACCACATCCCTGAGCGGTAAATATTCATCGTCTTTTATCATGCCCATCTCTCCAATCAACTTTCAATTATAGAATGCCGTAACGTTTACCTGCGCTTTGATCCCTTTCGTTCCAAGTGTCTGCTCAATATAGACTGCCGCTGCCCTCGCCGCACTCTCCTCGAGAAAAATGCCGAAGATACTTGGCCCGCTCCCGCTCATCAGCGCATTTGCAGCTCCGTTCCCAAGCATCATCTTCTTGATATCCGTGATAATCGGATAATCCCGCACAGTCACTGTCTCCATGACGTTTTCCATGCGGCTGGTAATTCCTTTTAAATCTCCCTGCCGCAACGCATTCACCATGCCGTCAATATCCGGATGCCGTTCAAGCGTATCGACACGGAGACTTTCGTACACATGTTTTGTGGACACCATAATCGGCGGCTTTACAATAAGAAGGGATGCCTCCGGCGGCGGCGGGAGCGGTGTCAGTTTCTCACCGATTCCTTCTGCAAGGGCTGTTCCGCCAAGAATGCAGAACGGAATGTCTGCCCCCAGCTCAAGCGCCGATTCCATAAGCTGCTGCCTTGTCAGTCCCAAGTCAAACATGTCATTCAAGGCAGTCATGGTCGCCGCAGCATCCGTGCTTCCCCCTGCCATGCCTGCTGCCACAGGAATATTTTTCTTCAGCCTAATCTCAATCCCCTGCTGAATACCATACCGCTGTTTCATCAGCTTGGCAGCCCTGAATATCAGGTTATTTTCCAAATCGCCGAGATAATCCCTGCTGTTTACCGACAGAATGATATCCGGATCTGTTCTCTTTTTAAATTCCAGTTCGTCAAAGATGTCCACCGTCTGCATAACCATCTTCACTTCGTGGTACCCGTTTTCAAGACGTCGGCACACATCGAGCGCCAGATTGATTTTTGCCCTTGCCTTCAATAATAATTTGTCCATCCGATACCTCGCATCCTTGTATTTTTTTTAATACAATTTTATTTATTATATAGGAAAATACAAGGTTCGTCAACCGTTCGGAAAGGATATCTCAATTCTTAGGCATCTAAAAGACTTTCCATCCTGCCGCTTTCATTGTATAATAGGAGCTATCAATATTATAGAGAAAAAGGAGAAGAACTTTATGGCACAAAATCCAGTTGTTACGATTGAAATGAAAAACGGTGATATCATAAAAGCAGAGCTTTATCCTGAAATCGCCCCGAATACGGTCAACAATTTTATCAGCCTGATTCACAAAGGATTCTACAATGGCCTGATTTTCCACAGGGTCATCAATGGTTTTATGATACAGGGCGGCTGTCCCGACGGCACCGGAATGGGCGGTCCGGGATACTCGATTGCCGGAGAATTTGCAGAGAACGGATTCGGAAATGACTTAAAGCATACGCCGGGCGTGCTCTCCATGGCAAGAAGCATGATGCCGGACTCTGCCGGAAGCCAGTTCTTCCTCATGCACAAGACAAGCCCACATTTGGACGGCGCTTATGCGGCATTTGGGAAAGTGATCGAAGGTATGGAAGTGGTGAACCGGATCGCTGAAACAGCTACCGATTATTCCGACAGACCGCTGGAAGATCAGGTGATGCAGACGGTTACCGTCGATACGTTCGGCGTGGAATACCCTGAACCTGAGAAACTTTAAGGAATTGTAGGAAAATAAGTGATGCAGATTGCGTAGGATATTTCTTCGAGGTGAAATTGCTAAAGCAATTGTCAAAAAACGTAGGCGTAGCGGGCTGCGGCGAGGCTTTTTGGCATGCATAATCGGAGAAATATCCAAGTCAAGATACGTCAGTTATTTTTCTACAGTTCCTAAGGAGTTTCTCAGAAAAGTATTGTCGGCTTAGCTTTTTATCCCGATACCAAAAACCGTCGTCAATTTACCACCGACAAACGCCCGAAGATCAGGGAATGAATAGCGTCAACGGTCAAGATGAATAGGAAAAAGAGCTGCGCACGATTCGTTCCGTGCTGCAGCTCCTTTTAAAAATATTTACACACAATTGCATTTTTTGATAACACAGGAAAGCATTGGGGGGACAACGCAATCCCATGCATTTCTTATATGCATATTTCATGATATTACATTTTCACAGCATTGCCAACATCCGTGGCACGCTTTGTCGTCCTGACGGTACAGAACGTGTCTGCACAGCTTTCTGTCAGAAATCCCAAATACAATCAGACGTTCATACGGTCGTCCTGACGCATTGAGATATCCAGCAGAATCTTGGATATTGCCACACTCTTTTCCGTCACGCGCTCCATCTCTCCATTGTAATAATCGACGACCTTGCGTACACTCTCTGCTTTCGCATCCCAGTCCCCGAAATAAGCCTTCCGCATTTGCTGCTGCCCACATGTATTTTCACAACGAATCGCCACTTTCCCTCTGTTCTGCGCAATAATCAGGCGAATCCGCATATCATCCTCACCGGACATTTTACAATCCCAAATGGCTTTTTCGAAGATACTGACAAGTATCGCTGCCATATCAATCTCGCGCACAGCAATATTTTCAGCGATGTCTGCACAAATATCCACTTGTATGTTTTCCTCTTTTGCATATGTCTCATATGCTGCGCAAATGCCGTTCACTGCCGCGTTGGTGCAAATGCGCTCTTCATTGCCTTTCTCCTTTCCGGCTGCCTTAAACATTCCAAGCTGGCGTCGCAGCAGCAGTTCGTTCATCTCCAGAAGCTCCTTCTCAAAGCGCCAGTAAAATTCCCTTCCCCGATAAAGGTACATACGGAAAGTCATCCACTGGATAATGCCTGCCATTACCAGCAGAATCAAAATGCGAATCACACGGCTCACCGACAGGGTATGATGATCCGGCCAGTACGCTATCGTAGCTGCAATCAGAACAATGATTATCAGCGTCACAGCACTGGGAAAGTCCATAACCTCCGCAAGATATGTACGCCCCTGATGAAAGCGCGGACGTATCTTCCCGGCGACGATGAACATAATTCCCATCTCTATGACAACGCGCAGTGCAATGTCAATCCACATATTGCCATGAAACCACAGACGGGAGATATCCACCCCAAGGAATACCGTGACGGAAAGCATATAAAAACCAAGCGTTAATTTATAGACAGACAAATAAAACAAATCGGCGCTGAGCACAAAACAGAAAATTCCCAGCACCGGAATTGTCACTAGTCCCGAAAGGCGTATAAACATCTCAACATCGACCATGTACCAAACACTGTAAGCCCCGACGGCAGCCGCCCCGAACACGCCATAATAACCCAACATTTTTTTCATCGGAAAACGCGGTCTGTCAAGCAGCAGAAATATTCCCAGTATCAATGCCGCCCCCATCGCGTTTCTAAGCAGTGCAATCCAGAAAGAACCGCCCAGCATAACTCCACCTCCTCCCCTGCACGCCGCACAAAGAAATCAACCGTTTCCATCATTCATCACCGCCAAAGTAATAGTCAAAATATTTTTCCCGCAAATTCTTATAAGAACCCCTTGGCAAATACAACATTTCTCCATTGTCGAGCTGCAGCATCTGTGCACTCAGACGCTCTATATGTTCCAAATTTACAATGTAGGATGCACCTAGACGCATGAATTCTTTATGGTCGGCAACCATCTCACAGAGCCTTGTCATCGTCATGCGGACATGCACACTGTCGCCTCCCTTCAAGTAAATGCATTGCTTCTTCCGCTGCGCCTCACAATAAATTACATCGCACAATGCAATTTTCTGGACATGGTCATCTGCCTGCACCAGAATATAGCGCGACTGTTCGTTCTCCAGCTCCTTTAACACCTTGTCAAGGACACGAAACAGTTTTTCCATGGAAAACGGCTTGACCAGATAGGAAACAGCATCCACGTTAAACGCATCCAACGCGTGCTCCTTGGAGAGGGTCAGAAATGCAATCCGGCTGGTATTTCCCATTTTTCGCAGTTTCTTGGCCACATCTATCCCCGTCTCTCCCGGCATATAAATATCCATAAAGATTAAGTCAGGCTGATACGCCTCCTGCTGCACCGCAAACAGCAGCTTTTCCGCGCCCGCAAACTGCCTTATCAAAAATCCGCCCGCTGCGGACTGTCTGCGATAGGAATGCAGCATCCGTTCCACTTTATCCATCTCCGCCTGATCATCATCGCAAATCGCTATCTCATACACATTCCCACCTCTTCTCGCTATTTGTTTTTCATATAAATTATATTTTATTTTACATAAAATACAACTGTTTGGCATAATTTGTCGTTTTTTCAGTACAATATGCAACTGACTTTTTATGGCGCCGCGTTCATAAATCGTTCATAATTCTTTGAAAAATTATTCAATAAATCATCACGGTTTAGACATTTAAGCACTCTATACTATAAACATAAGGTGATACAAAACAACACCTTTTAAACAGCAAGTATCAGTTTTACTTATAATAACTTTTTCATAATAAATGCCAAGTAGTCATACGATTACTTGGCATCCTCCCTTTTTAAGCATATTATTTCAATTTATCCGCAGACAATCGGTGCAAAAGTAACAGTTCAGCCTTCGGCTTCCTGTTACAGGCATCAAGCCATGCATAACCACTTCGTGGTGTCAAAGCCACGTACCGTGGCTTGATGCATCTCTACCTATATGTTATTTCACGGACTTTGCAGTAAATGCAAAGTCCTGGACTGAACTGTTACTGTAAAATCCATGTAAATTATTTTTCCCTTGCATTATTTTGGTATTTCGTGTATAAATATATGTATAAAAAGAATATTCCATATATGACAGAATGAGCTGTCCGGACGGAATGTTCTTTTTTATTTATGCAGATATTAAATATGAGGAGGGTTTTCTATGCTTGATATGATTGCTAAAGTGAATAGCGCCATAAACGGCGTGGTATGGGGCATTCCTATGCTGATATTGATTATCGGCACCGGTATTTATATGACCATCCGCACAAAATTTTTCCAGATTTCTCATGCCGGCCATGTAGGTTCCAAGACAATCGGCGGTGTTTTTCAGAAGGGAAGCGGTGTTACCAACTCCAAGGAAAAGGCGTCTATTTCACAGTTTCAGGCGCTTTGTACCGCGCTTGCGGCAACGATTGGTGTCGGAAATATTGCCGGTGTTGCAGCGGCGATTGCAGCGGGAGGTCCCGGCGCCATCTTCTGGATGTGGCTGTCCGCATTTTTCGGAATGATGACGAATTACTCCGAAAACGTGCTCGGTATCTATTACCGCCGCAAAAACAGCCATGACGAGTGGTGCGGCGGCGCCATGTACTATCTGCGGGACGGCCTTGGTTCCAAAAAAGGCTGTGAAGGGCTCGGAAAGGTGCTTGCCGTACTGTTCTCGGTCTTCTGTGTCCTTGCCTCGTTCGGCATCGGAAACATGAGTCAGGTCAACACCATTGCAGGGAATATTACTTCCGTATTTCACATCGAATCCCTTGACCGCGGCATCATGCTCGGCTCCACGGAAATCAATCTGTACGCTCTGATTGTCGGGTTCCTGCTTATGGTTCTTGCCGGACTTGTCATTGTCGGCGGCATCAAGCGGATTGCACAGGTTACGGAAAAATTTGTCCCGTTTATGGCTTGTGCGTACATACTGGGCGCGCTTATCGTTTTCTTTGTGAATATCGGAAAAGTGGGGGAAGTGTTCGGCGCAATTTTTTCTTTTGCGTTTGGTCTTCGGGCAATCGGCGGCGCAGCAGTCGGACTTGCTGTCAAGAACGCGGTCACGTGGGGATTTAAACGCGGCGTGTTCTCCAACGAAGCCGGTCTGGGGTCTTCCGTGATGGTACATTCCGCCTCCAATGTGGTGGAGCCTGTAAAACAGGGTATGTGGGGTATCTTTGAGGTGTTTGCGGATACTATCGTAGTCTGTACCCTGACCGCATTCTCCATCCTTTCCACCGGTCTGATTGACTTGCAGACAGGTGAAATGCTCTCGGCAAACGAGCAGACGGCGCTCGTCAGCGAGGCGTTCGGAACCGTGTTTAACTTCGGTGGTGTCAATATCGGCGGCGCGTTTATCGCCATTGCTATCCTGCTCTTTGCTTTTTCAACCGTGCTCGGATGGAGCTATTACGGAACGAAAGCCTGGGAATTTTTGTTCGGCACCAAGGCAACCATCATCTACAAAGTGGTTTTTGTGGTATTTATCGTATTCGGTGCCACGATGAATCTTGACCTTGCATGGGATATCTCCGATACCTTTAACGGCCTGATGGCAATTCCCAACCTGATTGGCGTCCTGACGCTCTCCGGCACGGTGATTAAGATAACAAACAACTACACTGCCCGTATTTTCAAAGGTTCCAAGGAAAAGCCAATGCTCTCGGCATTTGAGGATATTCAGGCAGAACAGGAACAAAAAATAAAATAAGATATGCAAAAACACAAAAACAGAGTAAAATCCATTACTCTGTTTTTGTATTCGATATGTTGATACTGCTTATTCTCCCAAAACACTATGTGTGCCTCTTTTGTTATAGGAATACAGCAAAAAACCTGAACAGCGGTTTGCATCGAGCGCGTCATAGTCCGATTTGTTATTTTTCTTCTTATACCGGCTTAGCTGATACTGTGCGCTTGGATCTTTTGCAAGCGCCTCCTCAAACTTTTTGATGTTCATCTGCTCTGCTGCGTGTTTGGCTTCCAGCTGTGATTTTGCATTGACAAGCCGGCTTTCCTCAGCGGATGACACATACGCATCCATCTGTCTCGAAATCAGCTCCTGCTCATTTTTCTTCGGATCCCCATAGCTTGGGATATAGGCATCCTCACGGCGGTACATATCTTCACCTTTTGTCATATAGGCGCCCAGCGCTGCCTCTATGGTAAGTGTGGTAAATGCACCTGATGTACTTTTCTTAAATCTGGTGTTCTGCGGAATGCTCTCCACGGCAGAAAGACCGCCTATGCGCGATACCCTCTGCAGGGTAAGTTCTCGTCTTCTATTCATGACATGCCACCTCCGTGTGACTAAAAATCGTAAAATCCCTTTACTTTTACAAATAGACTACTATATCAGTTATATCGGCACATTTTCCCAATTCTTTAAGAAAAAAAATTTTTCCTGCGTGATGACACTATAAATGTAACAGTTCAGCCTTCGGCTTCCTGTTACCTATAAATTGAAAAAGTGTGTTGACTCATTCAAGGATGCCGCCAGCTGTTTCAGATCCTTTGCCGACTCCGCCAGCTGTTTCATGGTTTCGTTAAGCTCCTGCATCGTGGAAGTGGTCTCCTGCGAAGAAGCGGCATTTTCCTGTGAAATCGCTGACAAATTCTGGATAATGCCGACAACGCGCTCCCTTGAACTGTCGCATTCCTTTGCCTGATTGTTGACAGACACCGTATTTTCCCGAGAGATGAGGATTCCGCTCGTCACCTGCTCAAACTGCTGCTTTGTGATGTCGAGCTTTTCCTGCTGCTCCTGCAGGATTTTCTTCACCTCGGTCATCATCTCCATTGAGTTCTTGGAGTCTTCCGCCAGCCCCATGATAATCGTTGTAATGCGCTGCGCGGAACTATTGGATTCTTCCGAAAGTTTCTGAATCTCCGACGCGACAACCGCAAAGCCTTTTCCCGCCTCGCCTGCTCTTGCCGCCTCTATGGATGCGTTGAGCGACAGCAGATTGGTCTGCTCCGCAACGCTTGTTATCAGCTCGACTGCTTCCGAAATCTTCTTCACGGAGTCGTCCGTCGCCTCAACCGTCTTGGCTACCGACTGCACGGCATCTACCGTTCTGTCGTTGCTCTTGCTCAGCTCACCGATTATCTGGGTCGCCTGTCTGCCGTTATCCTGCATGCCGGCAGATATCTCGTTTAAGTTGGAAATGCTCTCCACAATACCCTCGATAATCTGCCCCATATCGTTAATCCTAGTGTTTGCATCCTCGATTTCCTCCGCCTGAGTCACTGCCCCCTGAGAAATGTCGTCAACCGCGTGTGCGATTTCCGCCGCATTCCGGCTTGAACGTTCCGCGACAGTCTCTAGGTTGTCCCCCGATGCAAGCACATCCTGCGAATGTTCCTGAATTCCGCACACAATATCGCGAAGGGAGGCAATGCACTCCTCCACGCCGCGTCCCATATCGCCAATCTCATCCTTGCGCCGCAGTATCACTGTGTCAACATTGTAGGAAAGATTTCCCTTTGCAAGGTTGTCAATCGCCTCCTGCGCGCGCTTGACTGCCCTGACAATACTGATTGACACGAGAACCACAACGACAACTGCAATCAGGAGCACAACCACCACGGCGCTTGTAACCAGAATGATTTTGGAGGCAATAAACTGGTCGACGCCCTCACTCGGTTCCCCCGCAAATACCATTCCCACGACCGATCCGTCCGGATTCTTCAGCGGAATATAGTACGCGTAATAATTTTTTCCGTTAATCATCAAGTCGGTCGCGGAATATTCCTGACCCTTGAGCACGGTTCCCGCAACTTCCGGAGACGCCTGCGTCCCGACAATTCTTTTTCCGGTTGCGATATCCGTCAGGGAAGTCGCCCTTCTTATATCCCCAAAAAACATTGTAATATCTGAATTCAGGTCCTCTGTCAATGCATCAATTCCGCTTTCGTTCTGCGTGATATTGTAATCACCTTTCATCAGCGCATCATTTTCACCCAGATAATAATCTCCGTCATTGATGTTATCATACGCAGCTTTCGCTGCCACACAGGTCGCTTTCATCTGCATGAGAGCCTCTTCCTGCAGCCCCTCCCTGAGACTTTTTCCTGCCACTACAATGCAGACAGCCCCCAAAACAATCAAGGGCACAAGCGCCATCGCCAGTAATTGGATAATAATGCTTGCAAGTAAATTTTTCTTTTTAGACGTACTATTCATCCTTTAGTCCTTCCTTTCGCTTATCTATTGCTACCCTCTTTTTACAATTATAACTTATTTGTGCGAAAAAAAATATTATTTTGTGAAAAAAAGGCGATTTGTACAAGAATGTGTAAATGCATTTGTTATATTCGTCGCAATATTACAACATAATACAAACTTTCAATTTGTTTTTCGGGAACAAAGGGACATGATTTTAATTTTTTATTCCATATTGCGCTGATATGTGTTATACTTACATTTATGGGAACTTTAAAAACTTTTGGTAGAAAAGAGGAATCACTATGTTCACTGAGCAAAAATTAGAACAGCACTATGCATCAATACCATCTGACGCGCTCCATATCATACGCGATGAGTATAAATGGGCTCTGGAAGAATGTGGAGTACATAATGACGAGCAGATAAAGTATATTGAGAAAGCATTGAGCCTGCGCGGCGAAAGTCTTGCAGTGCGCCATAACCGCAAAATTCTTTTTCTGTGCAAATGCGGTCAGAGCCGTATCGTGACAACCAACGTAGAAGATGACAAAATAAAAATGTTTATTTTCGACCAGTACAATGTTGTATGTCCTAAGTGCAGAAGTGTCAATATGTACACATGGAAGTATATGGATTAGGGCGTGTTTGAAAATTGCTTTGTGGGAATTTGTGCCAAATGAAGGACGCATATGCAGCAAAGGCATAAAGGGCAATGCCTTATGTAACCTGAATTTGGCGCAAATATCGCGCAAAGTGCTGAATACGACGCTATGGCGTCGTTATGCAGATGTCCTGACGTTAAAAATGTCAGGAATGAATTTTCAAACACGTCCTAACTCACTCGGTTGTGAGAGGGGAATCTCACCCTAAAATGCATCCGCATCAGGCAGGTAAAACGGTAACGGAAACCAGCCTGCAGGTGCATTTTTTATTTTGCTGCCGTTTCCTTTTTGCTGCTCCACAAAGCAGAGGCTGGTTGTCAGCGTGGTGACCAGCGCAAGCTCATCAAGTACCGTATCCGCCTTTCGTTCTGTCAGTTTCACTTCCGTGCCATTCTCCCGCACCGATATCAGATAATTTTTTACCGTTCCGTCTTTTGTGTTCCTGACACCCAAAACATACTCATTTGTGACAAGCGTGTCATATTTTTGTTTCCAACAAAACAAAAATGAAAGCACCGCCTCATAATCCAGTATCTTAATATGATGCGACATGGATGTACTTTGATTGTTGCACAGTTTCTCCAGGTATTCTATCTTGCCTAGTTCATCCATCCCGACATGAATCCCAAGCTGCATCTTGTCCGTTCCTGTCATCAGGTCATAAACCATTTTGGGAATTTGTGCGGCGTCTTCCATTTCGAATTCCAGAACATTCTGCTCATCCTCCGACAGAGTGACATATCCCGCAAGCTGCTCCCCGCACAGCACGGCAAACGTCACCGCATGCCCGCTCTGCAGGCACAGCCAGAAGTCGTCACGATTCCTTGCCACCATGTTTCTGTGGGTATACAGCGCAAACATGCCATCTATATACGGACTGTCCTCCCCGTCAATCTCCTCAAAACGATAGAAAGGCTTCTCCGTATACTCCCTGCCGTAAAGTTCCGCACAACAATGCCTGATATTTCGGAATGCCGTATGAAAGTTGTACCGGATGCCTGCACGCTCAAACCCATGATGCCGGTATCTGTGCCTGTTCCCATCCAACACCATCAGTGCACATCCCTGTGCGCACGCATCCTTTTGCGCGCACGCCAGAAGCTCTGACATATATCCCTTGTCACGCGCTTTGGGATGTACGGACACAGTTCCTATGTACACCGCCTTCAATTCCGCTGCGCTGCGCTCCCCTTCTGCCAGACGCATTTTTATAGGATAACTGTCAATCAGCGCCCTGATTTTTCCATTCTCCTCAATGACGTGGTGTGTCACAAGTCCGCAGCGTTTCTCGGAATACGCCTTGGGATAAACCGCTCCAAAGTCAATGCTGCTGTCGCTCATACTAAAAACCATATTTGCAAAATCGAGAATATCCTCCAGTTCCCCTTCTGCGCTGCTGCAAATCATTTTACGATACATTCCTCTCCCTCCTTATTTTTCTCCACAAAAAATTGAGTGCATCGCACTCAATTTTTACAGACATTATGATTCCGAATCCGCTTTCTTTACCGCCTTTGGCTTCGCTGTCGCCTTCGGCTTCTTTCCCTCTGTGTCCTCCGCAGAAACCTCTTTTACCGGTTCCTCTGTTACGGGGAAAAAGTCTGTCAGGTTTACATCCGCATAGCAGAGGGAGCAGTGCCCGTTAATCGCAGCCCCGTTGCTTACCTGAATCGTCTTCGCCTTGATGTCACTATCCACGATCGCAGAGTCACCTATCGTGATACCTTCGCTAATATCAATCTTTCCCTGAACGGCACCGTCCACCACAAGGTTCTCTGCCTTGATGTCCCCGAGAATCACTGTATTCTCACGCACGGTCGCCCCCTGCGCACACTCAATCTGTCCGACAATGTAGGAATCCTTGGCATAAAGCTCATTTGCCTTGATATTCCCTGTCACGTCTCCCATTATGTTTAGCCGGCTGTCCGATTGGATATCTCCGTTTACGACACCGTACATTTCAAGCTTGCCTTCAATCGTAATATCTCCGTTTATGACTGTTCCTTTCGGAATAATTGCAACATCTGCGCTGTTTGTTTCTCCAAAATTATTCATTATGATACCCCTTCCTGATGCCATATCTTGTCAAGTAATGCCCTTTATGTTTCTATGACTCCTATATATTATATTAAATCCTATTTGGCATCAAAAATCAATACTATTTTCAATAATTTCAATAAATATAAACGGTGTTACTGTTCAGACGTCCACCAAAGTAGTGGGAATCATGCGCCAAAATGCTTGCCCTTTAGCATTTTGTGTGCAAAATCTGTTATAATTCACACCTCAATCGCTTGTATGCCGATAAAAACTGGCGTGGGTGTGAATTGTAACTAAACGGTTCCCGTTCACACTGCTGCGCCATTCCTTTTGCTTTTATCCGCCGCTTAAAATGACAGTATCGGCAGTAATTCAAACTGTACACTAAAAAAATATTTAAATTGTCTATTTCTAAAATGTCACTTTGCGCTATACTATCAAACAAGGAAACAATTCAAGCCCATGCGCCGCTGCTTCGAAAAGTCAGCCGGCACATTAGAAATGGCACAACACGAGGAGGATTATTATGAACAGTAAACATTCCGCAACTTACAAAATAGCCCTGACAGGTCTGATTGCAGCATTATCCTATGTTGTATTTACGTTCCTGCAAATCAAAATCATGATACCCGGCACATCCGAAGCCACGAGCATTCATCTGGGAAACGCTGTGTGCGTGCTCGGCGCCCTGCTTCTTGGCGGTCCTTTAGGCGGTCTGGGCGGCGCTGTCGGCATGACAATCGGTGATTTGCTTGATCCGGTTTATATTCTGTCTGCCCCCAAGACATTTATCCTGAAACTGTGCATCGGTTTCGTAACCGGCATTGTTGCCCACAGAATCGGAAAATTATCCGTCTGCCGCGACGCCAGAACTGCTTTTCAATGGTCGCTGGCTGCCGCAATCTGCGGTCTGGGCTTCAACATGGTATTCGACCCGCTGTTCAGTTATTTCTACAAGCTCGTCATCTTGGGAAAACCTGTTGCAGAGCTGACACTGCTTCCAAATATTGCGACAACGTCAATCAATGCGGTCGCATCCACAATCGTTTCTGTCGGCGTATACAACGCCCTGCGCCCTGCGCTGAAAAAAGCCGGTCTGCTTCCCATCGTCGGAAATGCAGCGGCATCCCAGACTGAAAACAATAAAAGCGCTGCCTAACGGCAAGCGCTTTTTATTGTCTTCTGTCTTTTTTAATTTGTTGTGTCCTCCAGACGGAATACAGACATGTTCTCTGCAAGTCCGCTTGAAGTATGTACAATTCGCTCCACCTCGCTGCTGCACTCTTCGACAATCTGCCTTAATTCCTGCATGGATGCCGATGTTTCCTGCGTGCTTGCCGCATTCTGCTCCGCGATGGCAGCCAGATTCTGTACAGCCACAAGAACATTTTCCTTAAGGTCGTTTAGCTTGTCAACTTCCCCGCGGATATTGCCGACTGCACTGCTCACCTCACCGATTTCATAGTTGAGGCTGCTAAATACGGTCTTGGTCTTATCCAGCTCATCACCCTGTCTATCCATTGCCTCTGTGACATTTTTCATGGTGTCTACCGTCGTGTTTGAGTTTGTAATCAACAGCTCAATAATACCTGTGATTCGGCTTGCCGACTCCGCAGACTGTTCCGCAAGTTTACGGATTTCGTCCGCAACAACCGCAAAGCCTTTTCCGTGCTCTCCTGCACGCGCCGCCTCTATGCTGGCATTCAGGGAAAGCAGGTTGGTCTGATCCGCAATATCCGTGATGGCATCTGCGGCAGTCTGGATATCCTGAGCGGACTGGTTGGTCATGTTGGTCTGTTCATACACCACATCAAATGCTTCTTTTGTATTATTGCTGATTCGGATTAGCTCTACAAGCGTATTGTCTACACTTCTGTTGTATTCGCGCATCTTATCCGTGTTCTCCACAAGACGCTCTACATTCTGTGCCGTCGTCTCTACAGCATCGCCCATGTTCTGGATTTTATTCCCTACGGCGGAAGTGTCCTGCGCCTGCTGTGTGGAACCGGACGCCATCTCCTCTACGGCGGTATCCACATTTCCGATGTTGTTTGCCATCTTTCCAAAGGATACGGAGAATCCGTCCGAAATCTCATCGAGATCAGATGCCGACCGCTTAATATCCACCACGATATTCGACAGATTTCTCGTCAGCTTGTCAACGCTGATTGCAATGTCTCCAATCTCATCAGCCCTGCGCATCAGTTTCTCCTCTACCTTGATATTGATTTCGCCGTCGGCAACTCTGTTAAGCTTACCGGTAACTTGCTTAATCCCTCTTGCCAAAGTGCTAACTGAAAACATAGTGCAAATCAGTCCTACCGCAAAAATAACAAGCAGAATAATGGAATTCTTCATGAAATTTGATGTATAAATGGAGTAAACCGTATCTTTCTTCAATCCCACAAAGGTCATGCCAATAATCTCTTCCAAATTGTTCTGGTAGAGCGGACAGTACATCGCGTAGTAAAGCTCACCACCAATTTCTACATTATCCGCATAGTAATCCTGTCCCTGATTGACAACAATTTCAAAGACCTCCGGATCAGCCTCTGTGCCTACCATACGGTTTCCGTCCTCATCAATGAGACTAGTCGCAACGCGCACATTGCCAAAAAATACGGTCACCTGTAAATCCACTTCCTGACTGAAATTGTCAAAGAACTGAGTATTATCACTAATATTGCGCTTGCCCTTGTAAAACTTTCCGTTGTTATACATATATGAACCCGCCGCAATATTGTTTACAGACACTTCAAATGCATACTGCGCCGCCTGTAGTTCGTGTCTGACCATGGTTTCCGTAATTGATCCGCATGACGAGCTGATACCTGCCACTGCCACTGCAAACATCAGAATTAAGGGAACCGCCACCACAAGCACAAGTCTCTGCATAAGCCTTAATCCTTTTCTTTTCATAAGCTTCCTACCTTTCCATTTCTCCCTGATTATTTTTTATATAGATATATTTATGCTAACACATTTTGCTATTATTTACAACAAAATAAATTTTTTTCATTCCGTTTTTGTGTAATATGTTGCCGTTTAGAACCTGTCTGAATACGACTTATTCCTCTGACAAAGCGTGACGGAACAGGAAATCAATGGGCAGGAGAAAACGAAAAGGCATCCGTTTTGATGCCTTTTCGTTCTTTATTCTGTGAAAAGCGGTGTCGAGTAATATCTGTCCCCACTATCGGGAAGAACCGCCACAATGGTCTTTCCCGCATGCTCCGGTCGTTTTGCCAGCTCAACCGCAGCATGAAGCGCCGCTCCGGAAGAAATTCCTGTTAGAATCCCCTCTCTTTTTGTCAGCTCCTTTGACGCTGCAAATGCCTGCTCATTTTCGACTGTCATAACTTCGTCATAGATACCGGTATCGAGCACAGTCGGAATAAATCCGGCGCCGATGCCCTGTATCTTGTGTGCCCCCGGCTGTCCGCCTGACAGTACCGGAGAGTCTGCGGGTTCTACCGCTACGACTTTTATCGCGGGATTCTTCTCTTTCAAAAATTTTCCCGTACCGGTGATGGTGCCTCCGGTTCCGACACTGGCAACAAAAATATCGACCGTTCCCTCTGTGTCTTCCCATATTTCCGGTCCGGTTGTCTCATAGTGCGCCTGCGCGTTTGCCGGATTGTCAAACTGAGCGGGAATGTAAGCGCCCTCCATCTCTTTTGCAAGCTCCTCCGCTTTTGCAATCGCCCCCTTCATGCCCTTTGCGCCTTCTGTCAAAACAATCTCGGCGCCGTAGGCTTTCAGGATATTTCTGCGCTCCACGCTCATGGTGTCCGGCATGGTGAGGATTGCACGGTAGCCTTTTGCCGCCGCAATCGCCGCCAGTCCAATGCCTGTGTTTCCGCTTGTCGGTTCTATCAGGACAGAGCCTTCTTTTAAGATGCCTTTTTCCTCCGCTTTCTTTATCATGTAAAAAGCTGCCCTGTCCTTGATGCTGCCGGCAGGATTTCGGTACTCAAGCTTTACAAGGACTCTCGCTTTCAGATCGTGTATTTGTTCAATGTTTGTAACCTCCACAAGCGGCGTTTTTCCAATTAATTCCGTGAATCCTTTATATACTGCCATTTTGTATTCCTTTCTATCTGAAATTTCAGAACTTATATCACTATATTTTGTTTATTGCTGCACTGCCTGAAATGCGCCCTCCAAATCTTCGATAATATCATCAATATGCTCAATGCCGATGGACAGGCGAATCGTGTTTGGCTTAATCCCCTGATCTGCTTTCTCCTGCGCATTCAGCTCCGCATGTGTTGTCGAGTACGGATGAATGACAAGCGATTTTGCGTCTGCCACGTTTGCGAGCAGCGAGAATAACTCAAGGTTATCAATAAAGGTTTTGGCATTCTGTTCCCCGCCTTTGATTTCAAACGTAAAAATGGAACCGCCGCCGTTCGGAAAATATTTTTTATAGAGACGCTGCTGCTCCGGGTCGTCTGTCACTGCGGGGTGGTTCACCTTTTCCACCAGCGGGTGGTTTGCAAGATAATCGACGACCTTCCGTGCGTTTTCCACATGGCGCTCTACGCGCAGGGAAAGCGTTTCGAGTCCCTGCAAAAAGATAAACGCGTGAAACGGCGAGAGTGTTGCCCCCATGTCGCGCAGTAAAATGGCGCGGATTCTGGTGACAAATGCCGCAGCCCCTGCCGCGTCCACAAAGCTGATGCCGTGATAGCTTGGATTCGGCTCCGTAAACTGCGGGAACCTTCCGCCCGCTTTCCAGTCAAACTTGCCCGCATCAACGATAATCCCTCCGATGGTAGTACCATGTCCGCCGATAAATTTGGTGGCGGAATGCACAACAATGTCCGCACCGTACTCAATCGGACGCACGAGGTATGGCGTCGCAAATGTGCTGTCAACGACAAGCGGCAGATTGTGGGCATGGGCAATTTTTGCCACTGCCTCAATATCTGAAACCTCAGAGTTGGGATTGCCGAGCGTCTCTATATACAATGCCTTTGTATTTTCTTGAATTGCCTTTTCAAAATTGCTGACATCAAGCGGATCCACGAACGTTGTCTCCACGCCGTAATCGGCAAGTGTGTGTGCAAGCAGATTGTAGGTGCCGCCATAAATATTTTTCGCCGCGACGATGTGTCCGCCGTTTTGTGCGAGATTCTGAATCGTGTAGGTGACTGCCGCCGCACCCGACGCCGTCGCAAGCGCCGCCACGCCGCCCTCGAGCCTTGCCATGCGCTGCTCGAAAACATCCTCTGTGGGATTTGTCAGCCTTCCATAAATGTTTCCTGCATCCTGCAAGGCAAAACGCGCCGCCGCATGATCCGAATTTTTGAACACAAACGAGGAAGTCTGATAAATAGGAACTGCCCTCGCGTCCGTCACCGGATCCGGCGACTCTTGTCCGGCATGAAGCTGTAATGTCTCAAATTTTAAGGGTCTTTCCGCGTAACTTCTTTTGCGCGTGTTTTCTTTGTTGATGTGATTGCTCATAATACTCCTCCTTGGCATTTGCCCGACAGGAATCCTATAGGATTCCTATCGGTTTGGTATGTTTTGGTATAGGTGTATGATACTCCTTTATCTCTAGTATGTCAATAGGAATTATCTGAATCCGCGTTTTCCTCCGCCAGAGGAAAATCCTTGTCCGTATATCAGACCATCCATGGCCACGTCCACTGTGCTCCCGCCCATTTTAACAGTATATGATTCTCCTGCCTTGATTTCCGGACAGCTGATGGTCACGGAATCATACCTTTTTTTCATTGTCCACGCAAGAATTTCACTGCCGGCTGCGCCCAAAAGGATAATATCGCTTCCGGCTTCGTTTTGCTCCTGCGTGTTTACCAGAATGCTGCCCTGTGTGGAATCCGCACCAAAATTCTGCGCCATCGTTCCTTGTCCTGCCGCCACCACGATTCCGCCGTTTATCACGGCATCAATCCCATAGTCAAGCGCCGCGTCACCGCCGTGCGAAGGTCCCGTCACATAAACCTCTCCGCCGTTTATCGTGATATAACCATTTGAATCGAGACCATCTCCCTCGGCGTCAACACGAAGAACCCCTCCCGAAATATTGATGGATGCTCCCGGTTCACTCTCATTCTTTCCGCCGCCGCGGCCTTTCTTACTCGCCGCGTCCTGCGTCTCTGTTGACTGTTCCTTGGCAGACGGACGCTTGTCTGTGGCATTTATACCATCATCCGATGAGGTTATGTCCACTGTTCCGCCAGAGATGTTGATTATCCGCGCTTCCAGTCCCTCACATGACCGCTCCACCACAATATTTCCTCCGGAAACGTTAATTTCATTTAAGGCGTTCATTCCGTCGCTTTCGCCTGTAAGTATATAATTTCCCCCCAGAATATATATGTTTCCCTTTGTGTCATCTCCGTCATTGTCTGATTTTATGGCATCCTTTCCTGCTTTGATGCGGAATACTCCGCTGGCGGCCGCCACACTGTCCTTTCCCGCCATACCGTGGGAAGACGCAGTAATATCATATGTTCCATCCGCAATGACGAGGTCATTTTTTGACACAATCCCATGCCCTGCAGGGGAATTGATTGTAAGCCTGCCTGTTCCGTTTAATGTCAAATCGTCTTTCGAAAAAATCACCGCGTCAATATGATTGTCATCCAATGCCGCAAAGGAACCGCCATTTGTAAGCGTATTTTCCGTTCCGTCAGGAAGTGTAATGAACACTTTGTCCGCACTTTTTACATAGACCGCTGCCGATGTTTCACAGTTGATATCCGCGCCGTTCAGCACAAGCTGTACCTTTTCTTTCTTGTCGACATCCACAATAATCATCCCGTCACTGAGGACGCCGCTTACCATGTAGTCTCCCTCTCCCGTTATCGTCACCTTACTTCCATCTATCGTCACATTTGCCGAATCCGTCGTGCAACCAGCGTCCGAAAGCAGAATACTGTCACACTTCATTGCGTCAAATTCCCCGCTCAGATCACGTTTCGAGAAAAGTCCGGACTCGTCTGCAGGCACACCAGAAATGACACTTATGTCATTTTTCCCGCTGGAAGCGTTTGTATTCATAGCTCCCTCACGCGCACATGCTGTTACAGACACTGCCGACAAAAGGCATACTGCCATCAAACGATACCCCTTTTTATTCTGTCGCTCCATCATTGTACTCCTTTTCCGCCATATCCTGTTTTCTATGGCTCCTTACATCATATCCGCCGACAGCCTGTCTTTACGCCTCCACCAGCTGCAAATCATATAATTTCTTGTACATGCCGTCCATCTGCAAAAGTTCCTGATGCGAACCGCTTTCCTTAATTTCCCCTTTGTGCATGACAATAATCTTGTCAGCGTGCTGGATTGTGGAGAGCCTGTGCGCTACCATGATGGTCGTCCTGCCCTCCATCAGTTTTTCCAATGCCTGCGTAATCAGGCTTTCTGTCTCCGTGTCAATGTTCGCCGTCGCCTCGTCCAGCACCAGTATTGTCGGCTTGTATGCAAGCGTGCGGGCAAAAGAAAGAAGCTGCCGCTGCCCTGCCGACAACGTGCTGCCGCGCTCCGTCACCGGCTCGTCAAATCCCTGCGGCATTTTATTGATAAAAGAATCCGCATTTACAATGCGGGCGGCACGCTCTATTTCCTCCCGCGGTATTTCCTCGTTGTCCAGCGAAATATTCCCTTTGATATCCCCTGTAAAAATAAACACGTCCTGCTGCACCTGACCGATGGCTCGGCGCAGGGCATCCTTGTCAATTTCCTTGATATTCACACCGTCTATCAGAATTTCGCCCTTCTGCACGTCATAGTAGCGCCCGATCAGATTCAGTATGGATGACTTCCCAGCACCCGTGGCGCCCACAAATGCTGCTTTCTCCCCCGGCGCAATCGTGAAACTGACATCCTTCAATATGTAGTCTTCCTTTTCGTAGGCAAACCACACATGGCGGAACTCTATCCTTCCTGTAATCCGCACACTTCTGGGATTTTCGGGATTCACGATTTCCGGCTTTTCATCCAGTATCGAGAAGATTTTTTCGGCGGAGGCAAGGGAGGACTGCAGCGTCCCGAACTGCTCCGCCAGCTCCTGAATCGGCTCAAAGAAAGAACTGATGTAATTGATAAACACAAAAAGCGTTCCCAGCGAGACCGTTCCTGCCAGCACAAATGCACTTCCCTGCCCAATGACAACCGCCATCGCAATGACGGACAGCATGTAAATGGCTGGCCGGAAAATGGCAAAAATAATGGTTTCCCGCCAGTTTGCCTTGAAAAGCAGCCCGCTCTTCCACTCAAATTCCTCGTACTTTTCCTTTTCGCGCGCAAATATCTGTATCAGCTTCATGCCGGAAATATGTTCTGACAAAAAGGTATTCAGTTCCGTAATGCGTGTTCTCGTGATGCGGTATGCCTTTCTGGACAGATAGCGGAAAAGGAATGTCAGTGCCGTGACAAACGGAAGCAGCAAGAATGAATAGAGCGCCATCTTCACGTTTATCGACAGCATGACAACCGCAAACCCTATAATCTTTACCGTATTCTTAAAAAGCTTTGCCAGAATCTGTGAAAACAGTTCATTGACAGCCTCCGTATCGTTTGAAACCCTTGTGACAAGCTTACCCACAGGCTGCGTGTTAAAAAAATGTACGGACAGACTGTGGATGTGCGCAAATACCTCCTCGCGCATCCTGTAAATAATCGACTGCCCCACATTCTGCAGAATCCAGTTGTTGGATGCGTTAAACGCAAAACCCAGCAGGAGCATCAGCGCATACAGTCCCCCTGCATACAAAATTCCGCGGTATGCCTCCTCCATTCCCATTCCGGACTGCCCGTAACTGCTGATATAATTGTCAATCGCATTTCCAATAATAATAGGCTTATACAGTTCGACGCCAATCAATGCCACCACGAAAAGAGCGGAGAGCAGCATCATCCATTTATGCGGTTTCAAATATGCTAACAATCTTTTCATACAAAACCTCCCGCCGCCCTTTTTTCTCCGATTGCCGCTTCCAGCTGCTGTTTCTCAAACATATCCTTGTAGATACCGCCAAGCTCCATCAGTTCCTTGTGGTTTCCGCACTCCTTTGCCTCCCCGTCCTCCAGAACAAGAATCTTATCCGCATTCTGTATTGTCGAAATACGGTGCGCAATCAGAATCGTCGTTTTCCCCTTTCTGTTTGCTTTCAGATTATGCAGAATTTTTTCCTCCGTATCCGTGTCAACGGCGGAAAGCGCATCATCCAGAATGAGTATCGGGGCATCCTTTTTCAGCGCCCGTGCAATGGAGCTTCTCTGCTTCTGACCGCCTGACAACGTGACGCCGCGCTCGCCCACAATGGTTTCATAGCCGTCCGGAAACGCAATAATATTGTCATGTATGCACGCCGTCTTCGTCGCCCTTATAATTTCGTCCATCTCCTCATTGTCCGTTCCAAACGCGATATTGGTTTTGAGCGTGTCGGAAAATAAGAAATTATCCTGCGGCACATAGGCAATATTTTCACGCAGCACCTTCAGGGGAATCGTGTTGATATCCCTCCCGTCAATAAAAATCATGCCTTGTTTCGTATTATAGAGATGCAGCAGCAAATTGACAAGTGTCGACTTGCCGTTTCCAGTGCGCCCGATAACAGCAAGCGTCGTCCCTGCCTTGATGTCCAGACTGATATCCTTCAGTGTCGGCTCGCTGTTCCCCCTGTGAATAAACGTCAGATGATTCAGTCTAATATCGCCGCGTATGCTGCTGACTGACACCACATCCTTCCGGTCTGCAATCGCAGGCTCCTCGTCAAAGACTTCCTGTATTCGCTTAATGCCCGCGCTGCCCTGCGAGAACATATTAATCGCTTCCCCGCAGGCAATCATCGGCCACACAAGCATCGTGATATACTGGTTAAACGCGACAAAACGCCCAATTGTAATCTCTCCGTTGAGCGCGAGCCATCCGCCGTACAAAAGCGTCAGCAGACTGCTCAGGCCGATAATCACATCCAGAAGCGGAATGACAATCGACTCCATTCTCGCTATCATGAGGTTTTTCTTTTTTGCGTTGGCATTCGTCTTTGCAAACGCTCTGATTTGCGACCGCTCGCGCACAAACGCTTTCACAACACGCACACCGGAAAAGCTTTCCTGCACAAAATCCGTAAGCTCAGACACTGCCTCCTGCCGTTCCAGAAAACGCTTCTGCATTATTTTACCATAGTATAGCTCGCCCACCGCAATAAAAATCATCGGAACTATCGCCAGCAGCGTCAGCTTTACGCTGACATAAAACATCATCTGCCCAATTACCATCACAGTCATGACAACTGCGTCAAACGCCGCAATGACAGCGGGTCCGATTGCCACGCGCACCGCAGTCAGGTCACTTGTAAAGCGGGTCATCAGGTCGCCTGTTTTGTGTTCGTTATAGTATTCCACATCCAATGTTTCCAGATGCGCAAACATGTCGTCGCGTATTTCACGATCAATCCCGCGCGCCGCACCGAAGATAAAAAAGCGCCACAGAAAACGCCCCACCGCAAGTGTCAGCCCGATTCCCAGCAGGATGCCAATGTTTCGGAACACGCCGTCCATATCCAATGTATGTGCGGCAAGTCCGTCCGTAATAATACCTGTCACCTGCGGAATATAGAGGTTCGCAAAATCCAGCACAAACAGCGTGATAATGCCACCGATATACTGTCCTTTGTGCCTTCTGACATACTGCCAGATAAATTGAATCTGCTCCATTTTTGACCATGCCTTTCTATCACTGCCCCATATTCTTTTTTATGGGATGCCTTATCACCGTCTTAAGCTTTTCCGGCTATGAATGCCATAGCGCAGCCCGATGGACTCCTTGTACGCACCGCCCTCCACATTGAGATTCCCGCTGCCCCGAACTGCGATATAATTCATCGCAGGCACTTCCACTATACCCGGTTTGTTTTTGGGCATATAAAATTCCTTGTACTCCTTTTTGTAATCAAATGCCATAATGCTTTCTCCTTTTTCCACATACATGAACCACTTATCATCTCACCCAATCGCTCATACACATAGAAAACAAAACATGACAGCAGTGTGTCATGTTTGTTTTCTATTCCAAAGAATCCTCTGGTCTTTCTATTTTTATAGCATCGAAGCGCGCAGCTCCTCCGCACTTTTTGCACTTAAGTATGCAGGCGCGATGTCAAATACAGTCTTGCAGCCGCTCTGCCCTTCCTTTGCAAGGCGGTGCGCCGCCCTCGCATATGCGACAAGAACGCTTGCGGTAAATTCCGGATTGGAGTCAAGCTTCAAGCTGTACTCAATTAAATGCTTGTTTTCCTTCTCCCAGCCTGTCACACCGCTTCTCAGCACAAAACCGCCATGTGGAATCCCGCTGTGGTTTGCAAGCAGCTCCTCCTCGCTGATGAAATGAACCGTGGTGTCATAGTCTGCAAAGTAGTTGGGCATCGTCTTGATGGTCTCCTCAACCTTTGCCGCATCCGCACCTTCTTCCAAAACGACAAAGCATTCCCGTGTGTGTTTTTCCCTCGTCGTAAGTTCCGGATTTCTTCCGGAACGGGCAGCGTCAAGCGCTGCATCGACGGGAATTGTGTACTGCTTCGCATTTTTGACGCCCTCTATGCGGCGGATGGCATCCGAATGCCCCTGACTGACTCCCTTGCCCCAGAACGTGTAATCTTTTCCCTCTGGCAGGATTGCATTTGCATAGAGACGGTTGAGCGAAAACATTCCCGGATCCCAGCCCACAGAAATAATGCCAATATGCCCGCCTGCCTTTGCCGCTGCGTCCACGTTTGCAAAGTGCTCCGGAATCTTTGCGTGTGTGTCAAAGCTGTCAATCACGTTAAAAGATTTTACATACTCCGGCGTCTGCTCCGGCAAATCCGTCGCGCTGCCGCCGCAGATAATCATTACGTCAATCCTGTCCTTCCACTGCTCCACATCCGCAATATTGCAGACCTTTGCCGTCTCTGTCAGAATGGAAACCGACTCCGGATTCCTGCGTGTAAAGACAGCCACAAGCTCCATGTCATCGTTCTGCCGGACTGCGCACTCCACGCCGCGCCCCAGATTGCCATATCCCAAAATTCCTATGCGTGTACTCATTTCTATGTTCCTCCCACAATTTTCAAACCTGTTCTAATGAATCTGTTTCATAAGTTCCGGAAGTTTTGAAAATTCTTCCAGTATATAATCCGGTGCTTTGGCTTCCCCAAATCCGTATTTTGCAAAGATAAACGGAATCCCTGCCACTCTGGCAGATTCCTCGTCGCCTGCGGTATCACCTACGTAAACTGCCTTTGTCACTCCGTTTCGTTTCATGATAAGCTTGTTATTCTCACCCTTCGGGAGCAGATTGTTGCCCCAGCACTCGATATCGTCAAAGCAGCCTGCAAGCCTGTGTGCCTTGATAAAACTCTCGATGTATCCCTGCTGGCAGTTGCTCACGACAAAAAGCTTATAGTTCTTTTTCAGCTCTGTGAGCGTCTCCTCAAGCTTCGGGTAGAGAACTCCGCCGTGCTCGCTCAGATAGGCATTCTCAAGCGCACAGCACTCGTCCATCAGTTTCTGCTGCTGTTCTGCCGTCGTGTTCGGAAACAGCTTCACCGCGATATCCGTCATCGGAAGTCCCAGACATCCCTCCAGCTCCTCGGAAGAAATCGGGTCTTTTCTGTACTCCGGATGGTTTGCAACGACCTGATTCCATGTCATGCGGATTCCATCCAGCGCATCCCACATTGTCCCGTCCAGATCAAAGATAACTGCCTCTATATTATTTGCCATGCTCTCCCTCCATTTTCAATACCATGCGAACTTCTGACTCTGCAGAATTTATCTCGCAATACCTATGATTTCATGCTATTTCAGCGCCAGAAGGCATCGCCTTCTCCGGTGTCATGAGCGCAAGATTACCGTCGGCGTCCTCCGCACACAGAAGCATTCCTTCCGACAAAACGCCCGCAAGCTTTGCCGGTTTAAGATTGACCAGTACCATCACTTTCTTGCCAACCATCTCTTCCGGAGTATAATACGCCTTGATGCCGGACACAATCTGTTTCACCTGCGATCCGATTTTTACCTGACTGCACAGAAGCTTCTTTGATTTCGGCACCGCCTCGCAGGAAATAATCTCTCCCACCTGAAACTGCATTTTTGCAAAGTCATCATAGGTAATCTCCGCTTTCGGCTCTATATTTATGACATCTATGTCACTTTCCTCCGTCTGCCCTGACGCTTCCGCCTGTCTTTCGGCAAGTTCAGCCACCTTTGCATCTACTTCCTTCGGATCAAGACGCGCAAAGAGAATTTCCGGCGCCTCCGTCACCTTTGTGCCGGACACATACACGCCAAATGTTTTTGCCGACTCAAAATCGCGCACCGGACTGTTTAACTGCGCCATGATTCTCTGTGCGGTCTCCGGCATAAACGGTTCAAGCAGACCCGCGCCAATGGAGATTCCCTCGACCAGATTGTACAGGACAGTCGCAAGCCTGTCCTTTTTCGCCTCATCCTTCGCGAGCGCCCATGGCTCGGTCTCGTCAATATATTTGTTGCATCGTCTGAATACATTAAAAATCTCCGTCAGCGCATCCGCAACCCGCAAATCATCCATCTTGGCTTCCACCTTATCATAAGCGCCTGTGGCAACGGCCTTCAAGTCCTCATCCACTGCGTCCGCCGCGCCTTTGTCCTCCACAATGCCGCCAAAGTATTTATTGCTCATGGAAATCGTTCTGTTCACAAGATTTCCAAGTGTATTTGCAAGGTCAGCGTTCAGCCGCTCTACCATCAAGTCCCATGTGATGGAACCATCGTTCTCATACGGCATTTCATGCAGCACAAAATACCGCACCGCATCCACGCCAAACAGTTGTGCAAGGTCATCCGCATACATAATATTGCCCTTCGACTTGCTCATCTTGTCATTGTTCTGCAAAAGCCATGGATGCCCGAAAATCTGATGCGGAAGCTCCTCCCCAAGCGCCATCAGGAAAATAGGCCAGTAAATTGTGTGAAAACGGATGATATCCTTTCCGATCAGGTGCAGATCCGCCGGCCACATTTTTTTGTACTGTTCTGTGCTGCCGCCGTCCGCATCATATCCGATGCCTGTAATATAGTTCGTGAGCGCATCCAGCCAGACATAAACGACATGCCTGTCATCAAAATCCACAGGAATTCCCCATTTGAATGAAGTACGCGACACGCACAAATCCTGTAACCCCGGAAGGAGGAAATTGTTCATCATCTCATTTTTTCTGGAAACAGGCTGGATAAATTCAGGGTGATTGTTGATATGGTCTATCAGCCTGTCGGCATATTTGCTCATCTTGAAGAAATATGCCTCCTCCTTTGCCGGTTTGACCTCACGCCCGCAGTCAGGGCATTTCCCATCCTTTAACTGCGACTCTGTCCAGAAAGACTCACACGGTGTGCAGTACATTCCTTCATATGCGCCCTTGTAAATATCCCCCTGATTGTACAGACGCTTAAAAATCTTCTGCACCTGCTTCTCATGGTAATCGTCCGTGGTGCGGATAAACTTATCATACGAAATATTGAGCATGTCACAAAGCCCTCTGATAACGCCTGCGACATCATCCACAAACGCTTTCGGCGTAACGCCCGCTTCCGCCGCTTTCAGCTCAATTTTCTGTCCGTGTTCGTCCGTTCCTGTCTGGAAAAAGACGTCATATCCGTCCTTTCTCTTATAGCGGGCGATACTGTCCGCCAGCACGATTTCATAATTATTCCCGATATGCGGCTTGCCTGATGTATACGCAATAGCCGTGGTAATGTAATACTTTCCCTTATTCTGCATTGATTGCCATCGCCTTTCTTTATTTCATATTTTGTGCATAATATAGTAATAGTAAACTCAATTATCTATAATTTACCATAATCAAAGAAATTTGTAAATGAAAATACGTTTCAAAAAAGCGATGTGAAGCAGGGATATTGCCGTATTTATCTGCGGATATCCACGTACCCTGTTTTTAGTGCAGATTCATCAAACTCATAGGTTCCGCCAGACGAATCCAAATTTAAATAAAGATACTTTAACTCCTCCTCCGGAACAATCCACGCCATGTGCACAACTGCCGTCTCTCCGGCCTTCAGATGATTCATGTAGTTATTTTCCCGCTCGCCGCCATGGACATCGTAATACCACATTTCAGTAAATCCCGCTGCGCCTTCCGCTACAGCATAATCCCACGTTGTGGATGTTTCCGATTGGTTTCCCCTGTACATTTCCATTTGGTTTTCATTCTCTGCTATCTTCACCAGACTTCCCCAAAACAGATACGAATTGATTTCACTGCTGCCCGTATTGGTGTACTCCACAGTTGCATATACAAGCTTCTGCGGCACTTCGCGGCTCTCTGTCACTTCGTCGACAGAATGGATGCCGTCACCGCTGCAGATGTAGTTGATTTTTGCGGGAAGCAGCGCTCCGGACGCATCTGTTTCTTTTTTGATTTCTTCCCTACTGTCCGCATCCATGACAGACAAATCCAGCAGACTGATGTCATCACATACCTGAATCTGCGCAACCTTAATCGCCACTTCTTCTTCCGCGTCTGCCATCATAAAGGTCTCGCCGACCGCATGTGTACGGCTCATCGCCGACTTGGGCACCATGCTCTTACCCTCGCCGTCATATGTTTCATTTCGGGCAGTAAGATAATCACTCCAGCTATATGCATTTACAATATCCTGTGCGGAACCGTCTGTAACAGGCTCCAGCCGGATTCCCTCCGCGATTTTTATCGCCTCTTCCTTGGATACATCCGATGCCGCATACAGTTCCATTACATAATGCAGGTCTGTAAACGCCACATAAATGCGCTGGTTAAACCAAATTTCTCCGCCGGCTGCGCCTGTGTCATGCAGTTCGATGTATACGCCGTCATGCACGCCGACCTTGATTTCCTCACTGCCTGCGACACCTGTCGTCAGCATGTCAAACTGCGCATCGCCCCTGTCCATTTTATAAAAATCAATTGACACCCCGCCTTTATATAGGTTGTCTGTATAGCTGTACTTGCCAGTCTCCGTCTCCGTCATCCCTTCCGGAAGATAGGTAACTTTCATTTTAATATTCTTGATTTCCGGAATATTCTGTTCCTTGGAAATCTGCGTCTGCATCGTCCCCGCTTCTTCCCTTTCTTCTATGAGTGTATGCACCGCATACGTTCCCTCCTGTTTCAGACGCATTTTATATACAGCACCCGCAAATACGGTCGTCCCCAGCAGCATTGCGGCTGCAAACGCAGTGACAAAATACTTTTTCCCAAAATGCTTTCTCTTTTTTGTGGTATTTGTATTTATCTGTCTGTATACTTCCTGCTCCACCATCACTCTGATTTCATCCGGCATCTCCGGAAAATCCTGTCTTAAATTTTCTAATTTCATATCGAAACCTCCATCCCGTATCCTAGTACGTGTTTGAAAATGCATCCCTGCTGTTTTAATGACATTGGATCATCCCGTCAACTCTGTTTTTATCTTTGCCCTCGCCCGCATAAGGCGGTTTTTCACTGCACTTTCCGTCGTGTTCATCAATGACGCAATCTCCTTTATGCTGTAATCTTCCATATAATAAAGCGTCACCGTCAGCCTGATTTCATCTGTAAGATGGCTGATTGCCTCATATAAATCGGAATAGTCATTCCGTTCCCCTGCTTCCTCCTCAGGGACATTTTCAAGCGGTACCAGCCGCTTTTGTCTCCGTATAATGGCATAACATTCGTTGATTACAATACGTACCAGCCAAGTCTTCGCATACGAATCCCTGCGCAGCGTATGTATGCTGCCAAATGCCTTGACAATTGCCTCCTGTATCGCATCCGCACAGTCCGCATCACTGTTCAGCAAGGTTTTCGCCACATGGTACATCGTGTCCTCCGATGCAAGAATTAAATTCCCTAATTGTTCTTTTGTCATAATATCCTTTCTGCCGGCTATCATTTACATGCGCATTTTATTCATTGTACATCTATTAGATGTATCATAACCGTCTCCGGTCTCGCTCATCAAAAAAAATTTTCACACATTTTAATGGTATGGCGATTGCAGTTGCTAATTGAAATATGGTATACTAAAAAATAGTATTTCATTCACTATTGCCTGCAGACTGCGGTCGCGTTTCTTCCGACAGACCGCATCAGGACACTGCGTGAAGGAACTTTTATACAATAAAGAAAACATGAAAAAGGAGAGATCAAAACGTGAGCGGAAGCAACACAAACTTCCCTAGCCGGAAGATTCGACGAAGTCTCAATGGAAGAATATTGAGAAGCACAACCATTAATATCCTGATACTGGTAGTGGTATGCTGCGTAATTATGGCACTTTCCCTGCAGTATCTGGCCACCAGTATTCTATTGGACAGCCTGCAGCCTATGGCTCGGCAGTCCGCAAAGACAGTGGAAGCCAACATCCATATGCTGGCGGACCGCATGATGACACTTGCCGGAGATTCCCGTATGCAGCGTGTCACTCTCGAAAACGGCGCTCCAGATGATTCTGCAACCCGCAAAAACCGTGCCGAGCTCTTGGCGGAAGCCGCCGAAATCTATGAACTGCATACCATAGCCTTGTATGACTTAAACGGTCATCTCACGCAGGGCATCGACGGAGCGCCGGAGCGTCTGGACGAAAAATTCTTTGCGCTTCTTCAGGAAACTGACAATCTGACCACAAGCTCTTCCACCATTTTTGAGGAAAAGCTTGGCATCACTTTAGGAATGCCTGTAAAAGAAAACGGAGAAACCGCACTGTATCTGGTGGGCGTCTATAAATACGACACTCTGAATGATGTCATAAGCAGCATCAATCTTGGTGCGCACAGCACGGCATATATGGTCGACCGCGACGGCATCATCGCCGGACACCCTGATCAGTCCCTTGTCCTGTCAGGAAGCACATTGAGCCAGCTTGGCGGCGAAAATGAAGAAACGCTTGTCCGCATCACTGCCGGAGAGACAGGCGCCACAGAATTTCCTGTTAACGGGGAGCACATACTGGTTGCCTTTTCTCCCATCCGCGGCACGCAGTGGTCACTGGTGCTGCACATTCCCGAAGCGGATTACAGCAACACAATCAACGGAGCCATGTATTTGGCAATATCCTGCACAACCGCAGTGCTGGTTCTCTCCATCCTGCTGGTTCTGCATCTGGCACGTTCAATTTCACGACCGGTCAAAAGCGTGACAGCCCGCATGGTATCACTCTCCAACGGCGACCTGCACACCGCAGTGAAGCCTGTGCGTTCCCGCGACGAGCTTGAGGTGCTGACATTGACTTTGGGCACGACAGTAGAGAGTGTCAACAACTACATATCCGATATCCAGCAGGTACTGACACAGATTGCTGACGGTAATCTGAATGTCAGTCCGCAGACAGACTATAAGGGCGATTTCACATTGATCCGAAACAGCCTGCGCACCATCATCCAGTCCATGAACGAGACAATTTCCGGATTCAACAATGCCGCCTCCCAGCTTGCCCATATGTCCGAGGAGCTCAACGGTCAGTCCAGCCAGCTGCATCAGGCTTCTATGGATCAGAATCAGTCTACGGAAGCCCTTGTCTGCGAGGTATCCCATATGAAGGAGCAGCTTTCCAATGTCGCCGAGAATACCAGCCAGACGCGCAGCAAGACAACGGAAATCGCCGGATGCATTCAGGATGCCAACACACATATGTCCTCTCTCTCAAACGCCATGGACAACATCAGTTCCAACGCCGAGGAAATCACAAAAATTGCCAAGGCAATTGAGGATATTGCTTTCCAGACCAGCATACTCGCGCTGAACGCCTCCATCGAGGCCAGCCGCGCCGGAACCGCTGGCAGGGGGTTTGCGGTTGTCGCCGCCCAGGTCAAAGACCTTGCAGCCAAGAGCGCCGAGGCCGCGCAGAATGCTACCGAGATGGTATCGCACACAAGTACCATTATTCAGACCGGAGTGAAACTGACTGCCAGCACTGCCGATTCTCTCCGCACCATTTCCTCTGTCTCAGATGAAATCAGTGAAATTTCCGATCAGTTAGTCATGGCTGTTCAGGGGCAGGAAAATGCATTGATGATTATGGATGAGCGCATTGAAGTCATTTCCGGCATCGCAGACCAGAACCTTCAGAATGCAGGCGAAATAGAACAGTCCAGCGGTTTACTTGCGCGGGAAGCCGAGGTTCTTCAGTCTCATGTGAAAAAATTTGTTTTGAAGGAGGAACGTCACAAATGAAACGAATATTGTGTCTATTGATGCTTTTGCTGCCCATGGCACTGTTTACAGCCTGCGGTGATACGACTGCGGAAACAGAACTGCAGGATGGTTATTATACGGCACAAGCTTCCGCGTTCAGTCATGGCTGGAAGGAATATATTACGATATTGGTCAAAAGCGGAAATATTGTCTCCGTGGAGTACAATGCAGAGAACGCCAGCGGCTTTATCAAAAGCTGGGACAATGCCTACATGCAGAACATGCTTCACTCCAATGGCACCTATCCCAATGAATATACACGCTATTACGCAGGGCAGATGCAGGAAGGACAGGGCGAAGGCACGATTGACGCCCTGACGGGCGCAACCTCCTCGTACAACTCTTTCCAGAAGTTGTCCGCCGCAGTCCTGGAACAGGCGCGAAAGGGCGACTCCAGCATTGTCCTCGTCAATACGGATTAAACATCCTGTTAATCGAGCAGGGAAAGCCACCTTCCCCGCTCGCGCGCCGGGCACCCGTGCGCATAAAAAAGCTTTCTGTTAATGTGGATAACAGAAAGCTTTTTTCATTAACTGATCGACTTTTTGATTGCCGCCATCAGCCCGTCATATGTCTCATATGCAGCAAGCTGCGGATTGTCGGTCTTGATTTTGTCCGTACTCTTAAACAGGAATCCTTCCTTGCTCGCCTTTATCATGCCAAGGTCATTGTAGCTGTCGCCGGCTGCGATGGTCTCATACCCAATGGACTGCAATGCTTTTACCGTGGTAAGCTTTGACTGCTCACAGCGCATTTTGAAACCGGTTATCTCGCCATTTTCGGCAACTTCAAGCGAATTGCAGAAGATGGTCGGCCAGCCGAGCTTTTTCATCAGCGGCGTGGCAAACTGCGAAAACGTATCGCTGATAATGATGACCTGTGTCATGGAGCGGAGCGCATCCAAAAATTCCTTTGCCCCGGGAATCGGGTCTATCTTCGCAATCGTCTCCTGTATCTCCTTCAGCCCGAGTCCATGCTCCTTGAGGACGCCAAGTCTCCACGTCATAAGCTTGTCGTAATCCGGCTCGTCACGCGTCGTCTTCTTTAATTCGGGAATACCGCTCGCCTCAGCAAATGCAATCCAAATTTCCGGAACCAGAACACCCTCCAAATCCAAACATACTATGTACATACCAATACCTAAATCCTTTCTCCCAACACCCTGTGCGCTCCACACACCCATGGCTCCGTCATCGTTTTCCCGCGAAAGAAACCATCTCACATTTTGCGCACCGGGAACCGTAATTTCATAAGTCTCAAAGGCAGACTACGGTATTGATTATAGCACAAGTTCCGCTTCGGATAAAGTACAAATTTACAAAATATTTCACCTGTCGCAACAGTTGCGCATGATTCCCACTACATTGGCGGGCGTCTGAACAGTAACCTTTTCCACTCTCCTAAGTCGGAAAACGCATCAGCGTATCGAGAATTTCCATCGCGACAGCCTCTTTGCTCATAAGCTCCAGCTGCCGCGAACCGTCTTTGGTTATCAGTGTGACGACATTCGTGTCGGTTCCAAATCCGGCTCCCGCAACCTTTACATTGTTTGCCGCAATCAAATCAAGGTTCTTTTTCGCAAGCTTCCTTTTGGCATTTTCCTCCATATTTACCGTTTCCATGGCAAAACCGCAAAGCAGCTGTCCTTGTTTTTTGTGTGCACCCAGATACTGCAGAATATCACGGGTCCGCTCCAAGGCAATATTCAGCTCGTCATCGTTCTTTTTCAGTTTCTCAGCGGCAACGGATGCAGGTCTGTAATCCGCAACCGCCGCTGCCTTGATAATGATATCCTGCGCATCGCTTCTCGCCGTTACCGCATCAAACATTTCCCCCGCGCTTCTTATCGGCACAACTGTCACAAAGGGCGGCGGTGTCAGCGCGCTTTGACCTGACACAAGTGTCACTTCTGCTCCCCGCAGCATTGCCATGCGGGCAAGCGCGTACCCCATCTTTCCCGTGGAATGGTTTGTGATATACCGAACCGGATCAATCGCCTCCTGTGTCGCTCCTGCCGTGACAAGAACTTTTTTCCCGCTCATGTCCTTTTGCAGTGCGGCTGCGCGAATGACATGCTCTGCCAAAAGCGTTTCATCCGGAAATTTTCCGCGTCCCACATCCTTACATGCAAGCATGCCGACAGCGGGTTCCACAACTTCGAAACCATATTTTACAAGCGTTGCGATATTATCCTGCGTAATTGGGTTTTCATACATCGCCGTGTTCATGGCAGGCGCAACAATCTTCGGACAGGTACAGGCAAGCACGGTCGTAGTCAGCATGTCGTCCGCAAGCCCATGTGCAAGCTTAGCCATCACATTTGCCGTGGCAGGCGCGATGAGGACAACATCCGCCTCCTTTGCCAGCGCAATATGTTCGACCTCGTATTGAAAATTTCGGTCAAATGTATCAACCAGACATTTTCTTCCTGTCAGTGTCTCAAAAGTGATGGGATTGATAAAATTTGTGGCATTCTCCGTCATCACTACCTGTACCGCCGCGTGCTGTTTTATCAGAAGGCTCGCGAGGTTTGCCGCCTTATATGCCGCAATGCTGCTGCACACGCCCAGCAAAACTGTTTTTCCTTTTAACATGGTTTCCTCTCCTATTATTTTGTTATCCTGATATCTCCGCTGGTTGTCTTGATTTTCACTTCATGGCCGTCACTGTTTTCGCCGTAAGTTCCGCGCGCATCATCTCCTCTTTTGGAGAAGCTTAAAGAATCGTCAAAAAATGTGGCAATGTCGCCGCTGCTCGTGGATGCCCTAAAGTCAAATGCATTGTCTGGCGACATTTTGATATTTGCATAGCCGCTGCTCGTCTGTATATCGAGATTTCCTGACAGTTTCCCGATTTCCAGACGGATATCGCCGCTGGTTGTCACAATACTGCCGCTGCCCTCTGCGGCTTCCAGCGCAGTCTCCCCGCTGGAAGTCTCAATGCTCCACACACCCTCCACGCCGTCGAGCGTGATATCACCCGACGTCGTTTTCACAGTCCTGCCGCCGCTTCCTTCATGCAGCTCAATATCGCCGCTGCTTGACCGAAGCTTGGCAGTCCCGTCAATCCGGCGCACACTGACGTTTCCGCTTGTTGTCACAACCTGTGCTTCCCCCTCGATTGATTCCGCCTCAAAATAGCCGCTGCTGCTTTGAATATCCGCGCTGCCCACAAACTGGTCTACTTCGATATCTCCGCTTACACTTTCAAGACGCACATCTCCCGCATACCGTTTACCTTCAATCTCGCCGCTTGATGTCTTGATGCGGATTTCTCCGGCTGAGCCATCGCTTTGCGCCTGAATCACATCAACCTTGACATCTCCGCTGCTGCATTCCACAGTCACGCTTTTCGCAGCAATCGAAGGCACATCCACATCACCGCTCGTCGTTGAAGCCATAAAATCCTTTTCCAGAACAATATCCATCTGAGAGGAGATGTCGCCGCTAACCGTGGAAAGCGCAAGCTGCCCTTTGTAGGAAGACGGCAGGCCAATTTCCGTATACCCATATGCTGACCTTATGCCAAACATGCCGATGCGTATCTGGTAATTCCTTGTATTCCGCTTTTTTCCCTTCACCTCAAGGCTGCTGCCTTTCACTGTCACGGAGGACAGCATATCCTCCGGAAGTTCAAGTTCACTGTATTCCTTGATTGTCAGTTTGTCATTCTCGCTCTCGTAGAGATAAATGTCGTTGTTGTTCATATTATATTGTATAGAAATTTGGTCAACTCCGTCAAGCGAAACTTCTTTTTCCAGTACGAGCTGCGGAGTGGCATGCACACCAACGCCCTCATTGCCGTCCCATCCGCTGCCAAAAGCAATTCCGTAAATGTCATGCCCTGCCATGCCGTATGCAAATATCCCGCACAGACTTGCCGTGGCAATACAGAGCAGTACAAGCGCCGTAATTTTTAATTTTCTCATATCCTGTTCTCCCTCTATGTACCCAAAGCTGCTCAACTATTTTTTGGCAGTATCTATAAATGACACGTCATCTGCCCGCAGCTCAAAAACAAGCTTCACAATTGCCTGCAGACAAAGGGCAATCAGAAAAATAATCCATGTCACCTGCCACCGATGGCTTGCAAAACTGATTATAAAATATAGCGCCAGAGTCACACTCCATATAATCGAATTGATGCTTTTGCGGACTGCCCGCGCCTTATTGTGGCTATATTTCACTTCCTTGAACAGCTCCACCATATCCGGTTCCTCCTTGCGGCAGTAATTCGGATACATATTGACCGCATACACAAGCATTACTGTCGGTACAATACAGAGCATGATTGCCAACGCAAAACCAAACTCCGCATAATCAGTGCCCGCGCCAAAGAAAAAAAATACCGCAGCTGCAAAAATATAGATTCCTGTTGCAACGGATGTCAGCAGCGCCTTTTTTTTTCTATCCTTTTCGGACAGTACAAGCAGATTTTTCTCCTCCACCGTCGGAAAAAGCTCTGTCACATCACCGATAGAATGAATGACATTCTCATATGCATCCGCCTCGGAGTATCCGTCTGCTATCATGTCGTCAAACTTATCCATGGCGCTCTGCATCATTTCCTCTTTTAAGTCAATCGCCTTCCTTGTCTTGGGCGCATCTGTAAATATAAGATTAAAATGCTGCCTGATTTTCTCTTTCATCTCTTCTCCTCCTCATACTTATCCTGTTGCAGGCATCAAGCCATATAAAACTATTTCGTGTTTTCAAAACCGCATACCGTGTCTTGATGCTGCTCAGACCCTGACGCCGTGTCTCGTCCGGCTATCATCAAAAATTCACTTTAACAGCTGGTCAATGATTTCCTTTGCTTCCTGCCACTCCTGTTTATAACCCTGATAGGCTTTTTTACCGGCATCCGTTATGGCGTAATACCTGCGTCTGGCGCCGACTGTCTCATCACCCCAGTAAGTCCGGATGCTGCCTGCCTGCTCAAGACGCCGAAACGCCGAGTAAAGCGTCGCTTCCTTCAGTTCATAGGCATTGTTTGTCTTTTTCATAATATCCTTGTTAATCTGGTAGCCGTAGCTGTCCTGTTCCAAAAGACTGGAAAGGATAATCGCCTCGGTATGTCCCCTGAGAATATCTGATGTAATGGACATTGATCCCCCTCCTTTCTACCGATACTGTCGTATTTTGCATGATACTTGTTTTTCTAAGATATACTATACAGAAATATACCTCATCTGTCAAGGTATATATGCAAACAAAGTATATTCTACGTAACAGTTCAGCCCAGGACTTTGCACTGGCTGCAAAGTCCGTGAAATAACGTAGTGGCAGAGATGCATCAAGCCACGGTACGTGGCTTTGACACCACGAAGTGGTTTTGCATGACTTGATGCCCATAACAGGAAGCCCAAGGCTGAACTGTTACTATTCTATGTTGTTGATTCTGTTCAGGCGCCCACTAAAGCGGTAGGAATCATGCTAAAATGCTCGCCTTTTAGCATTTTGTGTGCAAAATCTGTTATCATTCACACCTCAATAGCTTGTATGCCGATAAAAACCAGCGTAGGTGTGAATTGTAACATTGATTTCAAACACATTCCAGTCTCTCCTTTTTGAAAAAAATAAAGTATAGTAAATGTCATGATTTTATGATACATTATGTATATGATGTTGGGGTCAAAAGCCCCCTATAGTACCTTGAAAATTTTACACAAAA
>CAJTTO010000027.1 GCA_910579275.1 uncultured Lachnospiraceae bacterium | reverse complement strand
TAGAACACCAGCCTTCCAAGCTGGATACGTGGGTTCGATTCCCATCACCCGCTTTGGCGGAGGATTAACCGCTTTACGAAAGCAACTGGCTTTTGTGGGATGTGTTCGTAGCTCAGCTGGATAGAGCAACGGCCTTCTAAGCCGTGGGTCGGGGGTTCGAATCCCTTCGAGCACGTTTGAGATTGAGCTTGCCTTATCTCATATATGGTGGGTATAGCGCAGTTGGTTAGCGCGTCAGATTGTGGCTCTGAAGGCCCTGGGTTCGAATCCCAGTATCCACCTTTTTGGGCTATCGCCAAGCGGTAAGGCACAGGGTTTTGATCCCTGCAGTCGCTGGTTCGAATCCAGCTAGCCCAGTTTTGTCAGGACAAGGCTGGAGTTACCAATCAATCTTGCCAAAATAATTTAATAAATATGGGATATTAGCTCAGGTGGTAGAGCACTTGACTTTTAATCAAGTTGTCCGGGGTTCGAGTCCCCGATGTCTCATTAAAACAGTGGATTTCTACAATAAATATGTAGGAATCCACTGTTTCTTTGTGCGGTTTATATAGCTGAAGGCGTGGGTTTACGACGCTGTTATGCCGGAACCGCTCACTGCTTTAGTGGGGATGCGCTAAAAACATGGGATGTGGGCGCTGAAAAATAGGTGGAATAATGTCAAAAGATGTGTTATTATAAATAAAAAACGGAAGTAAACTAAATGTAAGAAATGGGATATTGTAAGTGCTCCGACAGTAACAGTTCAGCCCAGGACTTTGCACTGGCTGCAAAGTCCGTGAAATAACATATAGGTAGAGATGCATCAAGCCACCACGAAGTGGTTTTGCATGGCTTGATGCCTGTAACAGGAAGCCGAAGGCTGAACTGTTACCTCCGACATAAAAAATTTTAAAGAGCCGCTTGCAAAAAAAGCGGCTCTAATGTATAATTTACTCAGAAAGGTTTATCGGACGCGAGTTCCGATGTGCCCTCAGTTAAAAATGTTATGAAAGAATAAGCATCCTCAACTTTGGACGGTCAGAGATGCTTATTTCTTTTTATGATTGTCTATGTAAGACAGAGCTGCAAAAATGACAAGCAGTAATGTCAAACCTTCCATTATGCTCATGGGCACCACCCTCTTTCGTAAGACTAGAGGGCATCAGTCAGAAAACCGCATCCTGTTTTCCTTTCAATTATACAAATCCTATTGTAGCATAAACATGCTTGCCGCTCAATAAAAAATAACATTTTTGAGGACGGTCGATATTAAGGGGGCATTGAAAAAGATGGAATAAGCAATTATGCAAAAAAATTAATTTTGCAATAAGTGCGCAATACCGCTCATAATAATCGCTCAAAAGGATTATGTAAAATCTGGGAATATAGGGAAATTAAGGGTTCTGGGTAACGCGTTCGCCTGCCTTTAAATCAAGTTGTCCGGGGTTCGAGTCCCTGATGTCTCATTTGTACAGGGAAGATAGGGTAGTGTGCCTTATCTTTTTTGTTTTCGTTTGGTTGCATCCTGCTACAGTTTTTGGTGTAGATGTTGAGACAGGAACAGTTTTATACTATATAAATAAAGGGCAATGACAGGAACTAAATGGGACGAGCGTATGGGGGATGAGCAGCAATGCGGGATTAGCAAATATCGGTAAGCTTGGCGGCTGGTAAGTAAACAATAGAAAGCATAGAAGCATTACGGCGGTCAGGCCATATATTATGATGGCGTATTTCCTTTGCAAGCGGGGCAGCGTATATTTATAAACAATATAAAAGGCGATGAGGGTGCTTAAAAAGAAGGTAATAATATCTAAAATAAAGACGTCTCTGCCTAAAATAGTAGAGTAGGCATAAAAAAAGACAGGGATGAGCAGCGTTCCGGTCAGATTGCCAAGACACAGAGAAGACGCAATACAGGGGTAAGTATTCCGGCATGAAAAAAACATGAAGCAGGAGTAGACTGCCATCGGAAAGAAAATTAGTTTCATATGTTCCCAGATTGATTCGCTGACAGGCGAAAAAAGACCGATGATAAGGTTGTTTCCGCTCCAGTCATATAAAAAATGTGCGAGTGAGCCTGTTATTAAGACAAATAAAATTCCACCCATGGTAAAGTACTTTAATCGTTTCATAAATATATACCTCATAAAAAGTATATGCACGCAGAGCGATATTATTTATGAGGCGCATAAAATATGATTGCGGTTTTGTAATGGTTCGGCTTGCTGAAACGGAAACATGGACTGCCCGTTTCGCTGTTTTAGAAAAAGTGCAACAAATGGGTTGAACTTTTTTGTGCGTTATGATAATATGTATTGCAGTGACGCACAAATGTCTTTGCTAGGAAAACAGGTCGGTATTTAATAGAAAGTTTCACAATAAGGTTAATTTGAAAGCTTAAAGGAAATGATGGGAAAATGGAAGAAACAACAACTTACTTTGTTGTAAAAAAAAGAGCCTTGCCTGATGTGCTGTTAAAGGTAGTTGAGGTAAACAGGCTTCTGGAGACACAGCAGGCGGTTTCGGTGCAGGAGGCAGTTGAACGTGTCGGAATCAGCAGGAGCTCTTATTATAAGTACAAAGAGGATATCTTTCCGTTTCATGATTCCGCACAGGGCACGACGATAACGTTGTCCTGCAGGATGGATGACAAACCGGGGCTTTTGTCGGATGTGTTGAAGGTGGTGGCGGATTTTGGCGCCAATATCCTGACAATCCATCAGACGATACCGATTAACGGAATTGCGACGCTGTCTCTGAGCATACAGATACTTGATACGACAAGCGATGTGTCTGCGATGGTGTCAGAGATAGAAAAGAGAAGCGGAGTGCATAATGTAAAAGTGCTGGGAAAATAGGAGGTCAAAAGAAAATGACAAAGGTAGCAGTGTTAGGGTACGGTACGGTAGGAAGCGGCGTGTATGAGGTAATAAAAAAGAACCGGGATGTGATTTCCGGTAAGCTCGGGGAAGAAATCGAAGTGAAGTATGTGCTTGATCTTAGGGAGTTTGAGGGAGATCCGGTACAGGAGGTTCTGGTTCATGATGTTGACGTGATTATCAGTGACCCGGAGGTTGCGATTGTGTGTGAGACAATGGGCGGCGAGCATCCGGCATATGAGTTCACAAAGCGGGCGCTTGAGAGCGGAAAGAGCGTATGTACATCCAACAAGGAACTTGTGGAGAAGTATGGTCCGGAGTTTTTACAGATTGCGAAGGCACATAACTGCAGCTATTTGTTTGAGGCGAGCGTCGGCGGCGGCATCCCGATTATCAGACCGCTTCGGACATCGCTTGCGCAGGAGGAAATCCTTTCCATCACAGGTATTTTAAACGGCACGACAAACTATATTCTCACCAAGATGGAGACTGAGGGGCTTGCGTTTGCAGATGTGCTAGCAAGGGCACAGGAAAAAGGCTATGCGGAGAAAAATCCGGATGCGGATGTTCTGGGATTTGATGCCTGCAGGAAGATTGCGATTCTCACTTCACTTGCATATGGCAAGAAAGTTGACTTTGCGGATATCACGACAGAGGGTATTACATCCATTACAGATAAGGATTTTGCGTATGCAAAGAAAATGGGAGCGACGATAAAGCTGTTTGCCAAGAGTGTGAAGAAGAGCGGAAAATACTATGCGCTTGTTGCGCCGTTTGTCGTATTTCCGGAGAATCCGCTGTATGCAGTCAAGGGTGTGTTCAATGCAATTCTTGTAAACTGCAATATGGGCGGCGAGACAATGTACTATGGTAAGGGCGCTGGTAAGCTTGCGACTGCAAGTGCGGTCGTGGCAGATGTTCTCGACTGTGCGCGGCACAAGGGAAAGCATCTTGACATCAAGTGGGAAGAAAGAAAGCTAGAGATATCTCCGATTGACGGGGCGGTCAGGAGATTCTTTGTGCGCACATCCTCCGCAGAGGAGCGGATTAAGGAATTTTTTGGCGAGGTAGAGATGATTTCCGGTGTTGCTGACGGCGAGTGCGGATTTGTCACAGAGGAGATGTCAGAGGCAGCGTATCGGGAAAAGGCTGCAAAATTCGGTGATATCTTGTCAATGATAAGGGTAGACTGAGAATAGGCTTTGTCCGGTTTGATAAGGGGCTGTAGGAAAATAAATGATACAGAGTGCGCAGGATATTTCTTTGAGAATGCATGTCGAAAATGTAGGCGCAGCGAGCTGCGTCGAGGCTTTTTGGCATGCATAATCGGAGAAAAAGACAAGCCAAGATGTGTCAGGTGTTTTTCTGCAGATCCTAACTGCGACAGGGAGACGAATGCAGCGCTGTTACGCAAGAACATTGTTGTTGTTCTTGAATAAAATAGATATAATGAGTGTACAACGGTTTGGGAAAGGAATTATGAGAAATGAAAAAGGTTGTGAAATTTGGCGGAAGCTCGCTTGCAAGTGCGGAGCAGTTTGTAAAGGTCGGAAATATTATTCATGCAGATGAGGACAGAAAATTTGTTGTTCCTTCTGCGCCTGGCAAGCGGTTTGACAATGATACCAAGGTTACGGATATGCTTTATAAGTGCTATGAGCTGGCAGAGAAAGACCATAATTTCAATGCGGAGATGGCACAGATTGAGAAACGCTATCAGGAGATTATTGACGGACTGAAGCTCGAGCTAGATCTTTCCGGTGAATTTGACCGGATTATTGACAATTTTAAGAGCAAGGCAGGATCCAATTACGCAGCCAGCCGCGGGGAGTATCTGAACGGAATTATCATGGCAAATTATCTCGGATATGAGTTTATAGATCCGGCAGAGGCAATTCGCTTTAATGAGGCAGGCGTGTTTGACGCGGAGATGACGAATAAGCTCCTTTCGAAAAGACTCGAGAACGTGGAGCGGGCGGTCATTCCGGGATTTTATGGTGCCATGGAAGACGGAACAGTGGTGACATTTTCAAGGGGCGGTTCCGATATCACCGGCTCTATCGTTGCAAAGGCAATCCGCGCGGATGTGTATGAGAACTGGACGGATGTGTCAGGATTCCTGATTGCGGATCCACGCATTATTGAAAATCCGAAAGGCATCGATATCATTACGTATGGCGAGCTTCGGGAACTTTCGTACATGGGAGCGACTGTACTGCACGAAGATGCCATATTCCCTGTGAGAAAAGAGGGAATTCCCATTAATATCAGGAATACTAACCAGCCGGCGGACGAGGGAACATGGATTGTCGGGCATACGTGCAAGAAAGCGAAGTATACGATTACAGGTATTGCCGGAAAGAAAGGCTTTGCTTCCATCAACATCGAGAAAGATATGATGAACATGGAAGTTGGCTTTGGGAGAAAAGTGCTTCAGGTATTTGAGGAGTATGACATTTCCTTTGAACATATGCCGTCCGGAATTGACACGCTGAATGTAATGGTTCACCAGTCTGAGTTTGTAGACAAGGAGCAGAACATACTGTCAGGCATCAGTAAGGCGGTAAATCCTGACAGCATTGACATTCAGTCAGACCTTGCGCTAATAGCTGTTGTGGGACGCTGCATGAAATCACAGCGGGGTACTGTCGGCAGAATTTTTGCGGCGCTTGCGCATGCAAACGTAAATGTCAGGATGATTGACCAGGGTTCCAGCGAGCAGAATGTAATTATCGGTGTCGCCAATGAGGATTTTGAGACTGCTATCAAGGCAATTTATACAATCTTTGTAGAGACAAAAATATAAAGGCGGAAAATGAGGAGAACGAATGAGTAGTGAAGTAGGTGTAAAAACGCAGGAAAATAAGATGGGTGTCATGCCCGTTGACAAGCTGCTTTTGAATATGTCCCTGCCAATGATGGTTTCCATGCTGGTTCAGGCACTTTACAATATCGTGGACAGTATCTTTGTGGCAAAGTTAAGCGAAAATGCCCTCACGGCAGTATCGCTTGCGTTCCCAATTCAGACACTTTTGATAGCGCTTGGAACGGGTACTGGTGTAGGGGTCAACTCCCTGCTGTCAAAACAGCTGGGGGAAAAGAATTTCAAGCAGGTAAGTAAGACTGCCATGAATGGAATTTTTTTGGCGCTGTTAAGTTATATTGCTTTTGTAATTGTGGGAATTGCAGGGGTCAGACCATTTTATGCAAGCCAGATTAAGGACGCGGATCCGGAAATATATACGATGGGGGTACAGTACTTGACAATTGTGTGCGTGTGTTCCTTTGGAATGTACGCGCAGCTCATATTTGAGAAGCTTTTGCAGTCCACAGGGAAGACCTTGTATTCCATGATAACACAGGCTGTCGGTGCAATCATCAATATTATACTGGATCCCATATTGATTTTTGGGTTGTTTGGAATGCCGGCGCTTGGTGTTGCGGGCGCTGCAATTGCCACAATAATCGGGCAGATTGTGGGCGGAATGCTGGGGCTGTATTTCAATATCAGTAAAAATAAAGAAATTACGTTATCGCTAAAAGGTTTCCGTCCGGATGGCTATACGATCGGAAACATATATAAGGTCGGTGTTCCTTCTATTATTATGCAGGCAATCGGTTCGGTCATGACGTATGGAATGAATATGATACTGATTACATTTTCGGCGACAGCGACGGCAGTGTTTGGCGTATATTTTAAGCTGCAAAGCTTTTTCTTCATGCCCGTATTCGGACTGAACAATGGAATGATACCCATTGTGGCATACAACTATGGGGCGGGGAAACGGAGCCGGTTAATCAAAGCGATAAAATGCAGCCTTGTATATGCATTTGTGCTGCTTTTTGTGGGATTTATTGTGTTTGAAACGCTGCCGGCAACGCTCCTTGGGATGTTTGATGCATCCGAGGAGATGCTTGCCATTGGCGTTCCGGCACTGCGCATTATATGCGTGCACTTTTTGCTGGCATGGTTCTGCATTATTGCGGGATCTGTATTTCAGGCACTTGGAAACGGTATATACAGTCTTGTCGTATCAGTTGCGAGACAGCTTGTGGTCTTGCTTCCGGTGGCATTTGTCCTTGCAAGGCTGGGAGGGCTGCATGCAGTCTGGTGGGCATTTCCGATTGCAGAGGGAATGTCACTGTGTGCGTCTGCATTTTTTATGGTAAAGATTAACAGAAAAGTTATCAGTCAAGTACCAGACAATGTCTGATCGGAAAGCAGTTTTCAAACTCGCGCTAGAAGGACAGGCAATGAAACCGTTTAGAACCGTCGGGGCACAGAGTTACAATTCACACCCGCGCCAGCTTTTATCGGCATACAAGCTATTGAGGTGTGAATTATAACAGATTTTGCACACAAAATGCTAAAAGGCAAGCATTTTGGCGCATGATTCCCACTACTTTGATGGATGTCTGAACAGTAACGGCACAGACCTTGGAAATATTTTATGTCGGAAAAGTGATTGACTTTCATGGTTACATTTGGTAAACTATAGGAGCACGTTTGACAGAAGCTGTCAGATGTGCAGATGCGGATATGGCGGAATTGGCAGACGCGCCAGATTTAGGTTCTGGTGGGCGACCGTGCAGGTTCAAGTCCTGTTATCCGCAGTCAAAGAACGCTTGAAATAGGCGTTCTTTTTACTTTGTGTTGCATTCAGGGGGTATGGCGCTATGCAGATTAGATCAGCAAATGAGAAGGATATTGAGCAGCTAAGGCGGCTGTATCTTGAATTGGAGACGGATGGGGTAAAATATTAACCGGAGCACTTTGTAATAGGTTTTCGGAGTGATGATTTTTTCCACGCAATATTTGAAAGTGATAATCAGGATCTTCTTGTGGCAGATGTTGACGGAACGGTTGCAGGATTTTCCCATGTTATGATATTGGAACAAAAAAATATAGCTTGCCTAAAACCCCAGACCGCAGTTTACATACAGGATTTGGATGTTTTGGAGAGTGAGCGGAACAAGGGAATCGGTACGCTTCTGATAAAAGCCAGTAAAGAATATGGCAAAAAAAGAGGGGCAGATTTTATGCGGACGCAGGTTTTTCCGCAAAATATTGACGGACTCAGGTTTTATGAAAGAAATGGTTTTGAAGAAATGATGAAAACGATGGAGAGGCAGTTATAATTACAGCGTTTTGATGAAAGAGGACAAAACCAAGTTCTCCGCACTTTGAAGTTGCGCGATTTAGAAAAATAGCACATATGGATTGGTGGTAGCTTGTCGGGAAATAGACTATACTAATCATGCGGCGCGGCGCAGGAATAGGAAAGGAGAATATTTTATGAGCTTCGGAAAAAATCTACAGTTTTTAAGGCATCTGAGAGGAAATATGACACAGGAGGAGTTGGCTGAAAAAATGAATATCAGCCGTCAGACTGTATCGAAATGGGAGTTGGAGACAGCGCAGCCCGAAATGGACAAGGCGATTGAGCTTTGCAATCTTTTTCAGTGCACGCTGGACAACTTGTTTCGTGAGGATATGGTTGTTTGCGGTGAAGCGTATACAAATCTGCGTGTCGAGACTGTCCCTGCTTTCCGCTATATAAAACATGCCGTTATAAGTTCTGACCCGGAGGGGGATGCGATTGACAGAGTATTTTCCATTGCCCGCAGCTGCGGCGTGGAGAAGCCTCGTGTCATCGGCTGGGACTTTCCAAAGGTGTCACAGGAGCAGATTAATGTTTTCAATATGCACGGTTATGAAGCAGCATGGATACTTCCCGACGGGGTTGTTCCTCCTGACATTGAAATACATGAACAGGCAGCGCACAAGTATGCGGCAATACACATTGAAAATCCATTTGAAAATCCTTTTGTAACCATTCCAAACGCCTACAAAACGCTTATGGAGTATATGCGCGTGAACGGTCTGGAACACACGGAAAAGGATGTTATTCCCTGCTTTGAAACGGACGGGGAGAGTATGGATGTTTTTATTGCTTGTAAGTAGCGCCTTTACCGTGTGCGCTCTAATTTATATAAGCCTGCTGGCGATACATACAAAATTTACAAAAAGATAGAAAAACACTCCTGTTTGGATATACTATATTGTTATGAAGGGAGATTGCGCATGGCGAAGTTATATTTTTATTACGGTGCAATGAACAGTTCCAAGACTGCAAACGCGCTCATGACACATTTTAACTATCAGGAAGTCGGGCAGAAAGCGCTTTTGTGCAAGACTGAGACAGATACGCGTGACGGGGAACGAGTAATACGTTCGCGAATCGGTCTGGAGATGGAGTGTATCTTTTTGTGTGAATTAATGCAGATGCCAGAGCAGGAAATCAAGTCCTACGACTGTATTATTGTTGACGAGGTGCAGTTTGCGTCGAGAGAGCAGATTGATTTTCTCTCGGACATCGTTGACTTTATGGAGGTGCCTGTCGTTTGCTATGGATTGCGGACAGACTTCCAAAATAATCTGTTTCCCGGAAGCGAGCGGCTGATAGCGGTTGCGGACACCATACAGGAGATTAAGACTGTGTGCTGGTGCGGCAGAAAAGCAACCTGTAACGCGCGTTTTAACAGCAACGGTATTGTGCGCGACGGGGAGCAGGTCGTTCTTGGAGCCAATGACAGCTATGTGGCGCTCTGCCGCAGGCATTTCAAACTTGGGATGCTTAGGAACGATTAATAGATTACCCATGACAATGCCAAGCCGGCTCTGCGAAACTGGCTTGGCTAAGGAACTGTAGAAAAATTACTGACGCATCTTGACTTGTCTATTTCTCCGATTATGCATGTCAAAAAGCCTCGCCGTAGCCCACTACGACTGCGTTTTTTGACATACATCCTCGAAGAAATATACTGCGCAATTTGCATCACTTATTTTCCTACAATTCCTAAATGTTTGTCTGCGGTATCGGAAAATCTTAAAATTCAGCAGAATCATTCAATTTTTTTCCGGCTCATGGCTGAGTTGTGGTATTCCGGGTTATAGGTGACATCCTCGTCAAACCATTCCGGGGGAATAAAGGCGTTTGCCATCTCCTCGCTCGTAAACTCAACCTCGGCCATGACAAGCGGCGCAAAAGGCGGTGCAAATACGTCAAGCTCTATGGAGAGGCTGGGAGTGGACAACGGGTGAAAGGTGTCATCAAATTGTGGGTTTTCAATCGGAATGACATATCTCTTTTTGGAAATGATGTTTCCGTCGGCTTTTGCGCGCAGATGCCTGTAGGATTTCTCGTCAAGGGGAAAATTGTACTCCTCGCGCGCCATCAGACCGCTTCCCTTGCAGGTCAGGTAATAGGCGTCATCGGACTGACGGACACGTACTACGGGAGAAGTATTCAGATATGCCTGCTCGATTATTTTACAGGGATAGCTCTCAAGATTTTCAGGCAGTTTTTTTAGTGTATATTTTTTTTCAATTTCCATATTTTCCATTTGTCCAGTCCTTTTGCAGCAGCGTGCCGCATCCTTTCTATCAATAAATGTGATGCTTCTATCGTATCTTTTTTTGTTCAGAAAAACAAGGTGTAAAATGTGATCTGTTACCAAAATGGCGTAATCCGTATCACTTAATTTCCTACAGCTCCTTACGTATTTTGCAGAAATATAGAAAGGATGGCAGTGCTGCTGATATGTTTTCCTGTATTGGGCAGAATGACGGAATAGGCTGCATCAATGGTAAACAGCAGGATAAACAAAAGACACAGTATGGTTCGCAGACCGATTGTCATGCGGTGGTAAAACCTGTTAAAAACCGGTTGAAAAAGGCAGATAAGGAAAACGCCGCCAAATCCAAAGCAGACAGCGCTTGCAAGACAGACATAACCGTTCAGGTTCAGCAGATGTCCGCTGTAATTCCACCAGCGGATGTTCCACTTCCACGCAAGCCAGACTCCGGCGGAGTACTCGAGTAAGGTGCAGAGCACGGCAGAGAGGATAAAGACACGCAACGGCTTTTTCCGCATCCGGTGGAGCAGCAAAAACAGCAGGATGCTGCCGATTCCGTAAATGGGCAGGTAGGGACCTTGATAGACGCCCCTGTTTACGAAAGTGTGGGTCGTTATCAGATAAAGCAGCACTTCCCAAAGCCATCCGGCGGACGCGGTGGCAAAAAACAGTAGTGCATAGTAGTCAAATGGGCGTACCGACATCATTTTCTTTTCTGTTTTTATCGTTGACTCCGATTTCGATTCATATTCCTTCATACAGTCTAGTCTTTCTTGAACAGCGCGATTCATTCGTATGCAGGCAGTTATTAATTGTTTCCTTTTTATGTCAATTATGCTATAATGAATAATACATAACAGTTATAATGCTTTGGTTTTTGGCGTCAAATTTTATTCTATGACATAGGAGGAGAGAAGGATGACAGATATTAGGAAGCTTCAAAACGGAAGTGACATTCGTGGAATTGCCTGTGAGGGGGTTGCGGGAGAGAGCGTGAACCTCACGGAGGAGGCGGGGAATCTGATAGGAGGCGGATTTGTCAGATGGCTTGCGGACAAGAAAGGGAAGAAAACGCAGGAGCTGCGAATCGGTATCGGTCATGATTCGCGCATTACCGCAGACAGTCTCTTTGCGGCAGCAGCTAAGGGGATTTTGGCGGCAGGTGCAAAGGTGTATGACTGCGGACTGGTGTCGACACCGTCCATGTTTATGACAACCGTGTTTGATGAGTTTGCGTTTGACGGCGCAATTATGATTACGGCAAGTCATCTTCCGTTTAACAGGAACGGATATAAATTCTTTGACAGGGATGGCGGACTGGAGCATGATGATATTACAAGGGTGCTGGAAACAGCAGCGGCGCTTGAGACGGCGGACGCAGATTTGTCAGCAGTGGAAAAAGTTGACTCCATTTCCGTATATTGTGCATTTTTGCAGGAAAAGATAAAAAAGAGCATCAATGCGCAGGATTATGATAAACCGCTTTCAGGTCTGCACATTGTAGTTGATACGGGAAACGGCGCAGGAGGATTTTTCGTGGAGAAGGTGCTGGATCCTCTTGGTGCAGACACATCAGGAAGCCAGTACTTAGAGCCGGACGGACATTTCCCTAATCATATCCCAAATCCGGAGAACAAGGAGGCGATGGAGGCAATCCGGCAGGCGGTGCTTAAAAATAAGGCCGACCTTGGAATTATCTTTGACACGGACGTGGATCGGATGTCGGCAGTGCTTCCGAATGGGGAAGAGGTAAACAGGGATGCCATTATTGCGATGATGACGGCTATTATCGCGGAAGATTATCCTGGTGGAACAATTGTGACGGATTCCGTTACGAGTGACAGGCTCACACGGTTTATAGAAAGCATTGGCATGAAGCACCACAGATACATGAGAGGGTACAAGAATGTCATTAATGAGTCTATGCGTCTTAATGATGCGGGCACTGTGTCACCGCTTGCAATCGAAACTTCCGGCCATGGCGCACTCAGTGAGAACTACTTCCTTGATGACGGTGCGTACATGGCAGTGAAGCTCCTGATAGCGCTTGCAAAGGCGGCAAAGGAGGGCAAGGCACTTTCATCCTTTATCGAAAAAATGGAAAGAGGATTTGAGGAGCGGGAGTACCGTTTCAAAATACAAGGTGATGATTTTAAGGCATACGGTACAGAAGCGCTGAATACGTTTGAGGAGAGGGCGAAAGCAAAAGGATTTGATATTGCACCGAATTCTTATGAAGGTGTCCGCATTTCGTTCGACACAGAGGAAGTAAAGGGCTGGCTGCTGCTGCGCATGTCGCTTCATGACCCGCAGATGCCGCTCAATATTGAAGGCGTCAGGGAAGGCGACTGCGATAAGCTGTTTGATATCGTGACAGGTCTTCTCGATGGATTCGACAGGTTGGTTATACCTGAAAAATAAAACAGAGTTGATGTTTTGCGTTTGGCAGAATGGAGATTGAGATGAGAATAGGAATGGGATATGATGTGCACCGTCTGGTCGAGGATAGACCGCTTGTTATAGGCGGTGTGACGATACCATATGAGCTTGGACTGCTGGGACACTCCGATGCAGACGTGCTGCTGCACGCCATAGCGGATGCACTTTTGGGAGCTGCGGCGCTTGGGGATATCGGAAAGCATTTTCCGGATACGGATCCTGCATACAAAGGCATTTCAAGCCTGATACTGCTCGAGAAGGTTGGAAAGCTGCTGGAAGAAAATATGTTCTATATCGAAAATATCGATGCGACAATCATTGCACAGGCACCCAAAATGCGCCCGCATATTGACCGGATGCGTGAAAACATTGCAAAAGCATTGGGAATTGATACAGAACAGATTAATGTAAAGGCAACAACAGAAGAAGGGCTTGGATTTACAGGTGAAGGAGAGGGGATTTCCTCACAGGCAGTCTGCCTGCTTACCAGCCCGAGAGAGATGGCGACGATGGAGGCGGCAGAAGCAGACGGGCAGACAAAGGGAGAACGTTCCTGTGACGGCTGTCCGGGCTGTGCGCTCATGCGTTCCGGAGAAGAAGTGTAGCGTAGAGGGAAACATTGCGTATGGAACAGGTAGTAGGAGAGCGGGAAACAGAACAGCAGGTCAGGGGCAGGATAGAAACAGAATTTGATGTTACCGTTCTGCGCGACGCGTCTGTCCAAATTACAAAAAAGCTGTGGAATGACATCTTTCCGGAAACACCCGCTCATTTTTGGGAGGATTACTACGGGCAGAAAATGGATAAAAGCGCTGTCTTTGCAGTGATGGACGACGAGGTGCAGTCAATGCTGCACCTTACGCCCTACGCTGCCGCGCTTCGTAGAAATCCCATGACTTTGCACACAAAACGACTGCCGAGCATGACTGACATTGCGCGTGTGGAAACAAATCTTATCAGTATGGCATTTACGAAGGAAGAATATCGGAACAGCGGCTGCATGAGACGGCTGATGTCAGGTGCATTGGAGTATCAGGAACGGATGAATATTCCGGTGTGTTTTGTGTACACGGACGAGGGGGATTTTTTTAAACACTTCGGATTTCATTATATCTATGACAGACCTCAGTATGTGCTGAACAGGGATGAGATTTCGGAGAAAATGCTGGAGAAGGCGGCAGCCGGCGAACCGATACCGATGAATGGGAAAAATATCGTATTGAAAGCGGCAGACAACGACAGTCTTCTTGAACTGGCGCATTTTGTCAATGCGAATTTGTGCAGGCGCTATGGATTTTTTATCATCAGAAGCGCGGCATATTATGAGCGGTTCCGGAAAGAAGTGCTGGGCACTGGCGGAGACTTGTTTCTGCTCATGGAAAATGGACAGATAAAAGGGTACTTTGCATTTGCAAAAGGCAGCGTTCGAGAAGCTGTTTTTGCAAATCCGTCTGACAGGGAGCGGATACTTTTGGAAAGCGGGGATAAAAAGCCTGCCGTCATGGCGAGAATTATCAATCTGCCCGAAATGCTAAGACATATATCGGGAAACAAGAAAACGACAATCGCCGTCAGGTTAAAAGATCCTGTGCTTGCAAAAAATGACGGAGATTTCATTTGGTACCTCGACGAGACGGGCAGCCATATGGAACGTGTAGAGCAGGCGCGGTGTGGGGCGGATGCGTCTGTAAGACCGGAGGTAAGCGCGACAATAGGTGAATTTACGGCGTTTATTTTTGAATATATAACATTGAAACAGAATGCGAAGTTTGATAATATATACCTAGCAGGTCCGGCGTGGATGAACGAAAGATATTAAAATATGAAAAACAGGAGGGATGCAGTATGGCACTTGTTACGACACCGCATATTAATGCCGATAAGGAAGCTTTTGGAAAGACGGTGCTGATGCCCGGAGACCCGCTCCGCTCAAAGTTTATTGCGGAGAATTTCCTTGAAGATGCTGTTCTTGTCAACAATATCAGGGGAATACAAGGATACACAGGAACGTATCAGGGGACAAAGGTAAGCGTTATGGCGAGCGGCATGGGGATGCCGACGATCGGGATTTATTCCTATGAGCTTTTCAACTTTTTTGACGTGGAGAATATATTAAGAATAGGATCGACAGGCGCGATGCAGGAGAAGGTAAAAGTCCGCGACATTGTCTTTGGAATGGGCGCGTGTACCAATTCCAACTATGCAGGACAGTATGGGCTTGGCGGGACATTTGCCCCGATTGCAAGTTATCCGCTGCTCAAGGAGGCAATTGCGCAGGCTGACAGACTGGGGGCATCCTATCATGTCGGCAATATTCTTTCGTCGGACACGTTTTATAATGACGACAAGTCTGCGAGCGAAGGATGGCAGAAAATGGGCGTCCTCTGCGTTGAGATGGAGGCGGCTGCACTGTATATGAATGCAGCCAGATGCGGCAAGAACGCGCTTGCCATTCTCACCGTTTCCGACAGCCTTGTGACGGGGGAGGAGACGACAGCCGAGGAGCGCCAGAACTCCTTTACACAGATGATGGAGATTGCGCTGGGGACGGCAGTGCGTCTTGGATAAGACAGTTTCGGAAATAAAAGTCTCAACGGAGGCACGACATGGGATTTATTAAGAATGTGAGAAATGAGATAAAAGTCATACGGGAGCGTGATCCGGCAATCCATTCCAATATGGAAGTGTTTTTGTACCCGAGCTTCAAAGTGATGCTTCATTACAGGGTGGCACACAGGCTGTACAAAAGCGGACATTACTTCCTTGCCAGATGGATTTCCCAGCGCGCGGTCAGAAAGACCGGCATAGAGATACATCCCGGTGCCGAGATTGGTGAGAACTTTTTTATTGACCACGGAAACGGCGTCATTATTGGCGAGACGGCTGTGGTAGGCAGCAATGTCACGCTGTATCAGGGGGTAACCCTTGGAGGAACGGGAAAGGAACACGGAAAACGTCATCCGACAATAGGCGATAATGTCATGATCAGCGCAGGCGCCAAGATTATAGGCTCGTTCAAAGTCGGCGAGAATTCCAAGATTGGTGCCGGAAGCGTCGTGATAGAGGAGGTTCCGCCCAACTGTACAGTTGTAGGCGTGCCAGGCAGGATTGTGAAGCGTGATAACCAGAGACTTGTGCGGGAGGATTTAAATCAGGTGGATCTTCCTGACCCGGTAAATGAGGATATCAGGAGTCTCAAGTATGCCAACAGCGAGATGACCAACCGCATACTGGAACTGGAACAGCAGATAAAACAGCTGAAGAAAGAACTTGGACAGAAATAATACATACATTTGGAGGTTTTGAGAGAAGATGGAAAACAAATTGTCCTTTTATAATACACTGACAAGGAAGGTGGAGCCGTTTATTCCGAACGAGGACGGCAAGGTGGCGATGTACACCTGTGGTCCGACAGTGTACCATTTTGCGCATATTGGCAATCTGCGAAGCTACATTATGGAAGATTTGCTGGAAAAAACACTTCGCTATATTGGATATGACGTAAAACGTGTGATGAATATAACGGATGTCGGACACCTTTCCAGTGATGCTGACACAGGTGAGGATAAAATGCTTAAAGGTGCAAAGCGAGAGCATAAGACGGTGATGGAGATTGCAAAGTTGTATACGGACGCTTTTTTTCATGACTGCAGCAGGCTGAATATCAAAACTCCGGATGTGGTAGAACCGGCGACAAACTGCATCGCAGAATTTATTCACATGATTGCGGCGCTGCTTGAGAAAGGCTATGCATACGAGAGCGGCGGGAATATTTACTTTGACACCACAAAGCTTGAGGAATACTATGTGTTTTCAAGCCAGAGCGAGAAGGAACTTCTTGTCGGCGTGCGCGATGACGTTGATGAGGACGAGAACAAGAAGAATAAGAGCGATTTTGTGCTGTGGTTCACAAAGTCCAAATTTGACGATCAGGAGTTAAAATGGGACAGTCCGTGGGGTGTAGGCTATCCGGGCTGGCATATTGAGTGCTCCTGCATCAGCATGAAACATCTCGGTGAATATATGGATATTCACTGCGGCGGCGTGGATAATATTTTTCCGCATCATACCAATGAGATTGCACAGAGCGAGGCGTATCTCGGGCATAAGTGGTGCAATTACTGGTTCCATGTGCATCATCTGAATGACAAGTCAGGGAAAATGAGCAAGTCCAATGGAGATTTTCTGACCGTTTCGCTGTTGGAGTCGAAAGGGTACGATCCGATAGTGTACCGCCTGTTCTGCATGCAGTCGCATTACCGCAAGCCACTTGAATTTTCTTATGAAGTGCTTGACAATATGAGTGCAGCTTATGACAAGCTTGTCAGAAAAATCGGGACACTCGACAGGGCAGGGGCAGTGGACAAAGAAAAGTTTGACGCGTACAGGGAGAAATTTGAGGCAGCGCTCTGTGATGACCTCAATTCCTCCATGGCGGTTACAGTCCTGTACGATATGCTGAAGGAGGACATGTCGGATGCAACGAAGTTTGCGCTGGCAGAGAGCTTTGACGAGGTGCTCTCACTGAACCTGACTACGGCACATGCCGCAAAGGAGGCGGACGGCGGCATAGACGCAGCGCTGGAGCAGTATGTGCTTGCAAAGATTGAGGAGAGAAAAGCGGCAAAGAAAGAAAAGGATTTTGCGAAGGCGGACGCAATCCGGAGTGAACTGATGGAGAAAGGTATTTTGCTGGAGGATACGCGCGAGGGAGTGAAATGGAAAAAGGCATAGACGGACAAAGTCTGCTCTCATGCATACGCGGCGAGTTCGGCGGCGGGGAAGAGGACATGCGGACATACTCGCCGCTTACACTGGCGTACATTGGGGATGCGGTGTTCGAGATAATCGTGCGGACGCTGGTTGTGGAAAAGGGGCAGAAATCTGCAAATGCACTGCACAGACATACAACAAAGATTGTCTGCGCACAGATGCAGGCAAAGCTGGTGGACGCGGTGTTTGAGCGTCTGACGGAGGAAGAACAGGACATTTATCGGCGGGGAAAAAACACAAAAATTCATTCTTCGGCGAAAAACGCCAGTCTTGGTGATTACCGGAAGGCGACTGGGTTTGAAGCGCTTTGCGGCTACCTGTTCCTGAAAGACGAAACCGAGCGGATCATGCAGATTGTCAGACAGGCGTTCGAGACAGTGAAGGTTGAATTTTAAAGGGTAATATCGTATACGACAAGCGTATTTGCTGGTGCAGAAAGGACATGCGATTAAGATGAGATATGAGGAATTTATGATAGAGGGCAGAAATGCTGTGATAGAGGCTTTTCGCGCAGGGAAGCCAATTGACAAGCTTTTCATACTGGACGGTGCGCAGGACGGGCCGATACAGACCATCAAGAGGGAGGCAAAAAAACATGAAACCATGATAAAGTTTGTGACAAAGGAGCGCCTTGACCAGCTGAGCGAAACGGGAAAGCATCAAGGCGTCATCGCTTACATGGCAGCTTACGAGTATGCGGACGTGGAAGATATTCTTGCGGCGGCGCGAGACAAAAACGAGCCTCCGTTTATCATTCTGCTGGACAATATCGAGGACCCGCACAATCTTGGGGCAATCATCAGAACTGCCAATCTGGCGGGGGCGCATGGCGTTATCATTCCAAAGAACCGCGCGGCGGGACTGACTGCCGCTGTCGCGAGAACCTCCGCCGGCGCGCTCAATTATACGCCTGTTGCAAGAGTGACCAATCTTGGAAAGACAATGGAGGATTTGAAAAAGCAGGGGATGTGGTTTGTCTGCGCGGATATGGATGGAACGGTCATGTACCAGCTTGACCTGAAAGGACCGATTGGTCTTGTCATCGGGAGCGAAGGCGACGGCGTCGGGCGGCTTGTCAAGGAAAAGTGTGATTTTGTCGCGTCCATTCCGATGAAGGGGGACATTGACTCGCTGAATGCCTCCGTTGCCGCAGGTGTGCTTGCATACGAAATTGTCAGGCAGAGAATGATGTAGGCAACAGTCCGGGGTTGAGAATTATCAAGCTGTGGTACTTGGTTATTAGGATGGATGGCGTAGCAGAAAGGCGGACGCGGAGCTGTTACGGATGTGGGGATAGGTGTTTATGTCAGAGGGATATGGAGGACTTACAGACGAGGAACTGATAGACAGACTGCGTGACGGTGAGGCGCAGATAACGGATTACATTATGGACAAGTACAAGAACCTTGTGCGTAAAAAAGCAAAGTCCATGTATATTCTGGGGGCTGACAATGACGACTTGATTCAGGAGGGAATGATTGGTCTTTTCAAGGCAGTACGCGATTATGACGCGGGGCGCGATGCCAGCTTTTTTACCTTTGCGGACTTGTGTATTTCACGCCAGATGTACAATGCAGTGCAGGCATCCCGCAGGGAAAAGCATGCGCCGCTCAATACATACATCTCGCTCTATGCCGACATGACAGAGACAGAGGATGGAGGAAACGGAGCTGGGCTTCTCAATGTAATTGCGTCGGAGATAGAGGTAAATCCGGAGCAGCTGATGATAGACAGGGAAAATGTGGCGGATATCGAGGCGATTATTGAAAAAGAGCTGAGCAGTTTTGAAAAGCAGGTTCTTGACTTGTATATAACCGGTATGAGCTACTCGCAGATTGCAAAAGTACTCTCACGGGATGAGAAGTCGACGGACAATGCACTGCAGAGGCTCAAGACGAAGCTGCGCAAAGCGGTCAAGCTGTAGCAAGACAGGGGTGGCTGCGCCATTCTAAATTAAAAACGGAAGCGGGAGTAGTGGAGATGGATTATGGAAGGACAGGATAAATTCGGGGTTCTGAAGCAGTATTTTGGCTATGATACGTTTCGGGACGGGCAGGAGTCGCTGATTGACGGGATGCTTGCGGGGAAGGATGTGTTTGGCATCATGCCTACAGGCGCAGGGAAATCAATGTGTTACCAGCTTCCTGCATTGATGTTTCAGGGGATTACGCTGGTTATTTCACCGTTAATCAGTCTGATGAAGGATCAGGTTGCCGCGCTGAATCAGGTTGGAGTGTACGCAGCATATCTCAACAGCTCACTGACACAGGGGCAGTATTTCAAGGCGCTTGATTTTGCCAGAAAGGGAAAATACAAGATTATATACGTGGCGCCGGAGCGCCTGCTCACGGATTCTTTTCTTGGATTTGCCGTCAATGCGGACATTTCCTGCATCAGCGTGGATGAGGTGCACTGTGTGTCGCAGTGGGGGCAGGATTTCAGACCGGGATACCTGAAAATCGTAGATTTTATTGACAGGCTGCCGAAGCGTCCGATTGTCGGCGCCTTTACGGCAACTGCCACAAAGGAAGTCAGGGATGACGTCATGCGGATATTGAAACTTAAAGATCCAAAGATTGTCACCACAGGATTTGACAGAAAGAACCTGTCTTTCTATGTACGGCATGCCAAGGATAAAAAAGCGGAGCTGATAAGACTGCTGCGGGAGCACTATGGGGACAGCGGCATTATTTACTGCATTACCAGAAAGCTCGTGGATGAAGTATACGAGATGCTGTCAGAGCGCGGCATGGAGGTTTCCCGATACCACGCGGGGATGAATGATGAGGAACGGCGCAGGAATCAGGAGGCGTTTACTTATGACAGAACGCATGTCATGGTAGCGACAAATGCGTTTGGCATGGGGATTGATAAACCGGATGTGCGATTTGTCATTCATTATAATATGCCCAAAAATATGGAGAGCTATTATCAGGAGGCAGGTCGTGCAGGGCGGGACGGAGAGAAGGCAGACTGTTATCTGCTGTACAGCCCGCAGGATGTACATACGAACCGGTTTTTTATTGAGAACAATCGGGAAAATGAGGAGCTGAGCGATACGGAGCTTGAGGTCGTGATGGAAAAGGACAGGGAACGGCTCAAAAAGATGGTCTTTTACTGTCACACGAAATACTGTTATCGCAAGTATATGCTGAACTATTTCGGAGAACAGGCAGACAGTTTTTGCGGAACCTGCGGAAACTGCATCAAAAAGATTGAGGCAGAACAGCATCAGGAAAAGCAGGACAAATATTTCGGGCGTATCAATGACATGGCAGCCATAAGGCAGCTTGTGCCTGCGGGCGGAAAGGTGAAACGCGCTTCCGAAAATGCAGAGCTGTATGACCAGCTGCGGCTTCTGCGCAACCGTCTGGCAAAAGAAATGGAGGTTCCCGCATATGTCATTTTTACGGATAAGACATTAAAGGAAATGAGTATGTATCTGCCGTCATCACGCGAAGAACTGCTTGAGATATCAGGTGTGGGACAGGCAAAATATGACAAGTTCGGACAGGTATTTATGGAAACAATCAATAAATATGCAGACAGTCATGAAATCAGTCAGAAACCTGCCAGCGCAAAGGCAAAGATTGTGTTTCGCTGATTTCGTGCGGAAGAAATCAAGAAAGGAAAGGGAATGTAAATGAAAAAATTACTCGTAGGACGAACATTGAAAAGGACAGCAGCTGTCATAATGGCGGCAGTGACACTGGCAGCGATGCCCGCAAACGGCGCCGTGCCGCTGTCGACTGTAAAGGCTGACGAGGCATTGCCTGGATATGTCAGGAGCGTGTATACAAATGAGCTGGTGCCGGCAGAACAGGCAGTGGTGCGGCCAATCGCAGTCATGATGCCGACGGATAAGGTGGCACAGCCTTCTTATGGCATCGGCAGTGCAGATGTGTTGTATGAAATTATGGAGGAGGGAAACATTTCCCGCCAGATGGCAGTGATAAGCAACTGGACAGGTCTTTCCAAAATCGGCAATGTCAGGAGCTGCCGTGCGTACTATCTGCCGGAGGCTACGGAGTGGGATCCGATTCTGATTCATTTTGGCGGTGTTGTCTATATGAAAGACCGTATAACGGCTCCTGATATCAATAACATTTCCGGAACGAACCAGTATGGCGTAGGCGGTGGAGCGCCGGGCTCCAATGCGTTTTTCCGGACGTCGGACAAGAAAGCGCCGCACAATGCGTACACGACTGCACCGAACATTGTCAATGCATGTGCCCAGCTCGGGTATCCGCTGAATATCAGGGAAGGGTTTTACAATGCAAAGCATTTTACGTTTGCAAACGGCATCAATACACTTGAACAGTACGGTGCAGCAGCTGCAACGGCAAACGCAATCGATCTTTCACAGGTATTTCCATATACAAAGAGTGCGTTTGTATACAATCCCGCGGATGGGATGTACTATAAGTCTATCCATGGCAAGGCACAGACGGACGGACTGAACGGGCAGCAGCTGAAATTTGCCAATGTCATTGTACAGAACACAAAATGGACCACACTTGACGCGAAGGGATATCTCTACTTCCAGAATATTGACAACACGGAGGACGGTTATTACTTTACAAAAGGAAAATGCATTCATGTCACATGGCAGAAGACAGGGGATTATACACCGACTGTATATTATGACGACCTTGGCAATGAGATACAGTTAAACGAAGGAAAAACATATATCGCAGTGGCACAGAAGGGAAGACCGGTAGCCTTTAATTGACAGCGGCAGCGGAAAGGACAGGATTGTTGTATGAAATATGAAAAGATTAAGGTAGGGGTTGAAGGGACAGTGCAGGCAGAGCTGGTGCTGTATATTCAGGATGACCATCCTGACACATACGGGGAGCGCAGGCGTCCCATGGTACTCATCTGCCCGGGCGGAGGGTATGAGCATGTGTCTGTGAGGGAAGGGGAACCGATTGCGTTCCATTTCCTCACGGCAGGCTGCCATGCGGCAGTGCTCTGGTACGATATTGCGAAACAGGGCGTGGAGCATCCGCAGGAGCTTAAGGAGCTTGCATGGTCAACCGCGTATATCAGGGAGCACGCGGATGAATATGCCGTTGATAAGGATAAGATACTGGTTGCGGGTTTTTCGGCAGGGGGGCATCTTGCCGCAAGTCTCGGATGTTTCTGGGATAAAGACTGGCTGGAAAAAGAGATGCATATGAAAAAAGAGTGCTATCAGCCAAATGGGATGATTCTTGCATACCCTGTTATTACATCGGGCGACTTTGCCCACAGAGGAAGTTTTGTTAACCTGATGGGAGCGAAAGCAGATGAGGCGCTGGAGCGCGAATTGAGTCTGGAAAATCAGGTGACAGACCGGATGCCGCCCGTATTTATGTGGCATACCTTTGAGGACGGCGCCGTTCCGCTTGAGAATTCGCTGCTGTTTGCGTCCGCACTGAGAAAGGCAGGCGTCAATTTTGAGTACCATGTCTTTCCCCACGGCGGGCATGGATATGCGCTGGCGACAAAGGAGACCGCAATGCTGGAAGGCAATGAGATTGAACCACAGTGTGCACAGTGGATTGAACTATGCAAGAACTGGCTGAAATGCAATTATGTCAGCCTATAATACTGACGGATTAAAAAAGTTAAATCAAAATGCGCGGGGTGCGTGCAGCAAAGCTGCTAATTTCCTTACGCACCCCTGCGCATAAAAACATAGGAGCCTGAGTAATCAGGCTCCTAGTTTTGTGTAAAAGGGGAATTCTTCCGGAATTTGCTAATTAGCAAGTCTAGCATCTCTGCTAAACTATTAATATGATACAATAAAACAAGCTTACAATCTATAACTATATTGTAAAAATATGACATTATATTAGCTAAAATAAGCAAAATGCACACTAATGCTTGCTTAATGGTTCAAAAATTGTCTTTCTACCGATATAACCGAAAAGTCTTACAAACAAAATTCCAATAAGCGAACCGCAGCTGTCTATCACGACATCGCGCACGGAACACCCTCTTCCGCGCACGAAAAGCTGGTGAATCTCGTCAAGGGACGCAAATCCCACACAGAGGATGCCTCCTGTAATAACCAGCCACATTCCGCGTATGCCATATACATACAAGGGAAATGCAACGGAGACAGCAAGCAGAAAGTATTCCGAAAAATGGGCGAGTTTGCGCACATAAAAGTGTATTTTCCGGATGCAGCGTGAAATCTGTTTGTCTGTCAGTTCCAGATCCAGAGCCTCGTCAGCCATGGAGACGGCTTTGTAAGTAACCTTGTAGCTCAGGTTGGAACTGGTTGTGCCATCCTGAGCAGAAAAAGAAAAGATAATGTACATCATAATGAGTGCAGGAATAAAGGACAGTGGCTTCAATAGAAAGCGCAGTAAAAATTTTATTACGGACTCAAATCTCATAGTATTTCTCCTCGTAAAAGAATTGCGGCAAAAAACATATTCTTATAGTAACCAGAATATAAGCGAATAAGCAATAAATAATTCATTAAATTTTGATTAAACAAGCCATATAAACCTACTATATTGGTGCTAAAGCTATGTGCCGTGTCTTGATGCATCTCTGCCACTACATTGTTGCAAGGACTTTACAGCCAAAGCAAAATTCTGGGGTGAACTGTTACAAAAACAGTAACAGTTCAGCCTTCGGCTTCCTGTTACGAGCACCAAGCCATGCAAAACCACTTCGTGGTGTCTTGATGCATCTCTGCCACTACGCTATTTCACGGACTTTGCAGCCAGTGCAAAGTCCTGGGCTGAACTGTTACCAAAAACATACAAAAAATAACAATAACTGCTGTACTTTTTGTTATTTTGTGATAGAATAGTACATAAATGAAAGCATTCGAGTGTGTGGCATTTTAATGCGCACAGAAAAAATAGGAAATGGGAGGAACTGACATGCAGGACAGCCTTAGACTTTCGAGGGATGAGATAATCATTTGTTACAGGGATGATGTGGCAAGACTGATGAAATATCTGTCATGGCTTCAGAACAAGAGTGGTACCACTGCATCGGATATTTACAGTGGGGAAGGAATTGAGAAAACCTCTATGGCAGTTCCGGTTTATGACGCAACGCTGCTTAGCTTTATCAAAGAAATCAAGAAGACGGATTTTTTAAACAGAAATTATGTGTACACCTATTCACGGTACCGCATCAAGACGCCGGCAGATGAACTCCGCGTGATAAGTGCCAGCTCCTTACAGGAGATAACTGTTCTGGGGGACATTTTGTCAAAATATGCGCTGCGCGGGGACGTAAAAGGTGCAGTGTGGGCGGAGGGCGTCCAAAACGGAGTATATCTTGCAATTCTTCTGAAGTTGAAAGAATTAATGGAAATCAGAAAGCCACTGGAATATTAAGACAGGAGCATAAGGCATGGGAGACAAATCATTACAGAAAAGAAAGTATATAATAGAGAAAGCGCGGAATGTATTTTACAGAAACGGCTATCGAGCTGTCACGATGAAAGACATTGTTGAGGCATGTGATATCAGCCGCGGCGGTCTTTATCTGTATTTTTCCAATACAAAGGAGCTGTTTGAGGCCGTGCTGGCAGAGGAGTATGCCGGTGTGGGATCCGCCATGGAAAAGGCACAGGCATCCCATGCTACACCGGGTGAAGTGATGCTGCAATATCTTGACGAGCAGAAAAAAGTGATACTGCGCAAGAAAGATAATATCGCGGCGGCTATATATGAGTATCTGTTTGAAAATAAACCCGTTAAAAATGACAATCCTGTCAAAAAATTATTTTTGGAAAATATAGCAGCCTTGGAGAAACTGATAGCGGACGGTGTGGCACAGGAGTGGATGGTGTGCGAGGATGCAGCGGAAGCTGCGCGCAACATCGCGTATACGATAGAAGGGCTCAAAGTATCGGCGCAGACGATAGGTGTCACGGCGGAAGTTGTCGACAGGGAAATTGAATATATTATGGGAACGCTGGGCATGGTGGTGAAATAAGTGCACACTGAAAAGGAAACGGAAAGCATGGTTAGAATAAAAATTGCCATGCTTTTCATATATTCATAGTGAAAAGGGAGAAATGATATGAAGGATACAGAAGAAATGGAAAAGATGACGCTTGACGATGTTCGGGAGAAGTTTTCACAGGATCGCTTTGCAACGGTAAACGGTGCCGTGATAGACGCTGTGGATGAGGGGTATGCTCAATGCTCCGTAAAACTTAATGAGACACACAGGAATGCGCTGGGGGAAGTCATGGGAGGAGCAATTTTCACACTTGCGGACTTTGCCTTTGCGGTAGCTTCGAACTGGAATAAAAATCCGCAAGTGTCGCTCAACGCATCGATCAGCTTTCTTGGCAGGGCAAAAGGGGAGAGACTGATTGCCAAAGCGCAGAAAATCAAAGAGGGAAGAACAACCTGCTATTATGAGGTAAAGGTGGGCGATGAGCTTGGAAATCAGGTTGCACATATGACCTCGAGCGGATTTGTGCTGTAATGCAAATATTTACGGAAAGCAGTATCATATTGATAAAAAAGGAAAGAATATTAAAGATTTATAAGGAGGGATTATAATGAAGGTAATTAATAACAGAAAAGTTGCAATTGTAGGATGTGGTTTCGTCGGTTCGTCAATCGCTTTCTGTCTGATGCAGAGTGGTCTGTTCTCGGAGATGGTGCTGATAGATGCCGACCACGACAGGGCAGAAGGGGAGGCGCTTGACATTGCACACGGCATTCCCTTTATCGGGCATGTGGATATCTATGCAGGCGGTTATGATGACATTGTGGATGCGGCAATCGTCATTATCACAGCAGGCGCGAACCAAAAACCGGACGAGACACGCCTTGATTTGGTGCACAAAAATGTAGCGATTTTCAAGAGCATTATACCTGAAATTGCGAGCAGAAATTATCAGGGGCTTCTTCTTGTCGTATCGAATCCTGTGGACATTCTTACCTATGTTGCGTGCAAACTCAGCAATATGCCGGAGAACAGAGTCATTGGTTCGGGAACGGTGCTTGACACGGCAAGGCTTAAGTATAAGCTTGGGGAGCATCTGGATGTTGACAGCAAGAGCGTGCACGCATTTATCATCGGGGAACATGGAGACAGCGAAATTGCCGCATGGAGCAGTGCCAATGTATCAGGCGTGCCGTTAAATGATTTCTGCGAGCTGAGAGGACATTTTCAGCATGAGGAGTCCATGGAGAGAATTGCGGAGGAAGTCAAGAACTGCGCATATGAAATTATTTCCAAAAAGAGAGCAACATACTATGGCATCGCGATGTCGGTGAGACGAATCTGCGAGGCAATTGTGCGGAATGAACGTTCCATTTTACCGATTTCAAGAATGATACATGGAGAGTATGGCATTGAGGGAATGGCGCTGAGTATGCCTGCGGTTATCGGTGAGGACGGTGTCCAGACGAGAGTGCCGATTGCTTTGAACGAGGAGGAGCAGGAAAAGCTGAAACAGTCTGCAGATACGCTTGCAGGAGTAATTAAGGAACTGAATATCTGATAGTGACAGAGTCGGGTAAAGCCCTGCTTATTGACGATATGTTGATAGGCAGGGTTTTTTTGCATAGGTAAGAAATTAGAATCCAAAACCGGAAAGGAAAAATTTTACATTGCAGTATTGACAACTAATTATAGTTAGTATATACTAATTATCGTAAGAACGAAATAACATGAGAGAGGAGATGCGTACAATGCCGTTAAGTATGGCGAATATCGGTGAGTCACTGGAAATCAAGAAAGTTGGCGGAAAAGAGGAGACAAGGCAGTTTCTGGCGAAACTTGGTTTTGTTGCCGGAAGTTCTGTCGTAGTGGTGTCTGACATAGATGGAAACATGATTGTCAACGTGAAAGATTCCCGTGTCGCCATCGGAAAGGATATGGCGAATAAGATTGTTGTCTAGAGCGTGTTTGGAAATTCAGATAAAGATTGGAGTAGTAAGGAGGGTGTAAATGAGAACACTTAAGGAGATACCATGTGGACAGACCGTGCGTGTGTCACGGCTCAGTGGAGAAGGTCCGGTCAAAAGGAGAATTATGGATATGGGCATTACAAAAGGTGTGGATGTCGTTGTGCGGAAAGTGGCTCCGCTGGGAGATCCAGTGGAAGTGACAGTCAGAGGATATGAACTGTCGCTTCGAAAAGCCGATGCGGAGATGATTCTTGTGGAATAATTTTTTTTGAGATATAGTTAGTTATAACTAATAAAAATAAGGAGGGAAAAACATGTCTGTTAAAATTGCACTGGCAGGAAATCCGAACTGCGGGAAGACTACATTGTTTAATGCGCTGACTGGTTCCAACCAGTTTGTCGGAAACTGGCCGGGGGTTACCGTCGAGAAGAAAGAGGGAAAATGGAAGGAAGACAAAGAGGTTATCATCACGGATCTTCCCGGCATTTATTCCCTTTCACCGTATACACTAGAGGAGGTAGTGGCAAGGAACTATCTGATTGGCGAGCGTCCTGACGCTATTCTGAATCTTGTGGACGGCACGAACATTGAGCGGAACCTCTACCTCTCAACACAGCTTATGGAACTTGGAATTCCCATGGTTATGGCTGTCAATATGACAGATATTCTGGAAAAGAACGGTGATAAGGTACATATTGACAAGCTTTCCGAGAAACTCGGATGTGAGGTCGTTGAAATATCGGCTTTGAAAGGCATCGGAATTCAGAAAGCGGCACAGGCTGCGGTAGCCGCGGCACACAAGGAAGCAGCCGCTCCGGTCCACGTGTTCCATGAAACGGCAGAGCGCGCGATAATGCGGGTGGAGGAGCAGCTGGGGCAGGAAATACCATATGGGCAGAAGCGTTTTTTTGCAATTAAACTGTTGGAAAAGGATGAAAAAATTGCAAGCCTGATGGACAGTGCACCTGATGCTGAAGCAGTGATTCAGGAGATGGAAGCGGCGTTTGATGACGATACAGAAAGTATCATCACAAATGAGCGGTATTTGTATATTTCCTCAATTATCAGTGCGTGCGTCACAAAAAGGAATAAAAACCAGTTGACGGTATCTGACAAAATTGATAGGATAGTCACAAACAGATGGCTGGCGCTGCCTGTTTTCGCCATGATTATGTTTCTGGTGTACCATATATCGGTGACAACTGTGGGTACTTTTGTGACAGACTGGACAAACGATGTCCTGTTCGGTGAAATCATCCCTCCGGCAATCGGGGGGGGACTTGCGGCAATCGGATGTGCAAAGTGGCTTCAGGCATTGATTCTCGACGGTATTGTGGCAGGTGTCGGCGCAGTAATCGGGTTCGTTCCGCAGATGCTGGTGCTGTTTGCATTCCTCGCATTTCTCGAAGCCTGTGGATATATGGCGCGCGTGGCATTTATCATGGACAGAATATTTCGCAAGTTCGGACTTTCAGGAAAGTCGTTTATTCCAATGCTAATCGGTTCGGGATGCGGGGTTCCGGGCATCATGGCATCGCGGACCATTGAGAGCGACAGGGACAGGAAAATGACAATTATGACAACGACATTTGTCCCGTGTGGTGCGAAGCTTCCGATTATTGCCCTGATTGCAGGCGCTTTCTTCGACAATGCGGGATGGGTGTCATGGAGTTCATATTTTGTAGGTATTGCTGCAATTATCTGTTCCGGAATTATTTTGAAAAAGACAAGGATGTTTGCAGGGGATCCGGCTCCTTTTGTCATGGAACTTCCGGCATACCATATGCCGACGGCAGGGAATGTGCTCAGGAGCATGTGGGAGCGTGGATGGTCATTTGTCAAAAAGGCGGGTACCATCATTTTGCTGTCTACAATTGTCCTGTGGTTTTTGATGCGTTTTGGCTGGTCGGAGAACGGATTTGGAATGACAGAGGAGCTGAATGAGAGCATTCTTGCCAGAGTCGGAAACGGTATTGCATGGATATTTGCGCCGCTTGGATGGACACAGGCGGGAGCGGGATGGAAGATGGCTGTTGCGGCGGTCACAGGTCTGATTGCGAAGGAAAACGTTGTGGCGACATTCGGCATGCTGTTTGGATTTGCGGAGGTTGCCGAAGACGGGGCTGAAATCTGGGGAAACCTTGCGTCAGTGATGACGCCTGCCGCAGCCTACGGATTTCTGGTGTTCAACCTGCTGTGTGCACCATGTTTTGCAGCGATGGGCGCCATTCGGAGAGAGATGAACAATGCCGGATGGTTCTGGTTTGCCATCGGGTACCAGTGCGGTCTTGCATATATTGTTTCTATGTGCATTTATCAGATTGGCACCTTTGTCACGACGGGCGTGTTCGGCATCGGGACGGCTGCGGCATTTCTGCTTGTGCTTGGATTCTTCTGGCTGCTCGTCAGACCATATAAGGAAAACGCCGTCCGGCGTCGCACGATCAGACAAAAGGCAGTGGCAAGGTAATGATACATCTGGGATTGATAAGGAAAGGGGGCATTATGGGAACACTGATTACAGGCACTGGCCTGCTGGTTGTCATTGCACTTGCTGTGCGCAGCATGATTCGTGACAAAAAAAGAGGAAAGTCGCTGCAGTGCGGCGGCGACTGCAGCAAGTGCAGAGGATGCCATTAAATAAGCTAGGAACGGTTATGCCACTGAATCTGCATTTTTTTGTAAAAATAGACAGACATCCCTGTGGCAATCGTCCAGCCGACAGGCCATGCGCTCCAGATGCCAATGACACCGAACGTGTCCGAAAAAAGAAAAGCGAGCACAACGCGAAGAATCAAATCGGTAAAGGTGGCGGCCATAAACGGTTTCATGGCACCGGCACCCCGGAGCACACCGTCTGTCACAAGTTTTGCTGATACAATGAAATAGAACGGTGATAAAATCCACAGGAACTGCTCTCCAGTCAGCAGGGCTTCTGCGGAGGTCGAATCCATAAACAGCAGAAGCAGATATTTTCCGAGAAATACATAGAGCAGTACAATGGGCACACAGATGCACCACACCAGTTTTAAACCGGCACGCAGCCCGCTTTTGACTCTTGCGGGAATGCCGGCGCCGATATTCTGCGCGGTAAAGTTCGAGACGCCGTTTCCGAGTGTCGTGAATGACGTAATAACGAGATTGTTAAGCTTTACGGCGGCAGAATATCCGGCGGTGACACTGATGCCGAAACTGTTGATGACACTCTGGATAAAAATATTTCCGACAGAGATAAAGGACTGCTGCAGGATGCTGGGGATGGCAATTACGGCAAGTTTTTTGAGCAGGGCGAATGAAAAAAGCGCTGCTTTTTTGTCTGTCTTTATTTTGGCGAGCCTTTTCAGAATCAGGATAACGGAGAAAACACAGCTGATTCCCTGGCACAAAAAGGTCGCCCACGCAACGCCGGCAATTCCCATATTGAAGTATTTTACAAACAAAATGTCAACTGCGATATTGGATGTCGACGAAAATGCAAGGAAGTAAAACGGCGTCTTCGAATCCCCGAGCGCGGAGAAAATGCCGGTTGCTATATTATAGAAGAAAAGGAACGGAAGTCCCAGTATGTAAATGTTCATATACAGGGCAGAGTCAGCCATAATTTCCGGCTGTGTCTTCATCTGTTCCAGCAGAGTATCACAGAATAGGAACCCCAAAATCATCAGGACAGTACAGAGGACGGCGCTGGAAAGCAGGGTTGTGTAGACGGACGTTTTCATTTCACGATAATTCTTCGCGCCGAAAAACTGCGATACGATTACCGAGCATCCGATATTGCATCCAAATGCGAATGCGATGAAGATGAGCGTGACATTGTAGCTGTTTCCGACCGCGGCAAGTGCATTTTCGCTGATGAATTTGCCGGCGACAAGACTGTCCGCAATATTGTAGAGCTGCTGGAAAATAATGCTGCCAAACATAGGCAGGCAGAATTTCCACAATACGGTCTGTGGATTTCCCACGGTTAAATCTTTGTTCATGAAGATGGTCAAATCCTTTCTGTCATAGTTATTCTATTTTTCGTGCGCCATTTTGTATTATAATCTCGGCGGCGGGATATGACAAGTGGTTTTTTGAATGGTGAAAGCAATACCACAGGGCATCCGTTTCACAAAGATTTTTTATGGTTTCATAATTTACATTGTCAGTAGTTGAAAGTACAAAAAAATCTGTTATAATGAAAATACTACTTTGAAAAAGGGTAACAGTTCAGCCTTCGGCTTCCTGTTACAAGCGTCAAGCCATGCAAAAACCGCTTCGCGGTTGGCTTGACGCATCTCAACCACTATGCTTTCTCACGGACTTCGCAGCGTAGTGCGAAGTCCTGGGCTGAACTGTTACGAAAAAGGAGCATTTGCAATGGAAATAAGGCGTGCACAAGAAAAAGATATGGATGGAATAAGCAGTCTGCTCTGTCAGGTGCTGGCGGTGCATCACAGCGGCAGACCTGATCTGTTTAAGGGAAATACAAAAAAATACACGGATGAGGAACTCCGCGAACTGATTCATGATGACAATAGGCCGATTTTTGTGGGTGTTGATGCGCAGGGTATCGTATTGGGATATGCGTTCTGTGTATTCCAACAGCACATAGATGACAATATTCTGACAGACATTAAGTCCCTGTATATTGATGACTTGTGTGTCGATGAGAAAAGGAGGGGGCAGCATATCGGAAAAGAACTCTATGACTTTGTACTGGATTATGCAAGGAAGCAGGAATGCTATAATGTGACACTGAATGTTTGGGCATGTAACGAAAGCGCCCGAAGGTTTTATGAAAGCTGCGGTCTCTCAGAACAAAAAATTGGGATGGAAAAAGTTTTGTAAATTTTCGTAAAAGAAATTAGAATATTGACTTTCTACAAATATATTGTATAATTTATAATGGATTGATTTCCGAAAGCTGGAATTGCTTGGTTTTAGGAAGTTTATGTGCCCGGGAACCTAATATGAAGCAGTCGGCAAAATGATATAATATTGTGTAAAAGAGGAATTGCAATGATAAGGAATACAAAAAAATTTTTAGTGGTGAGTTTTTCTATTTTGATTTCTGTATGCATCGTGATTTTTACAATTACATCTGTGTATATATCAGGTAAAAGTGACAATGCAATCAATGAGATTGGTATGATTTACATGTCTGCAATTGCAAAACAGATGCAGGAGAAATTTGATGTTGTGGTCGACTCCCAGATATTGGAGATGGAGGGAATTGTACAGAGACATCTGCCTGAAGAGACCGTGTATGGGCAGGAAATGATTGACCAGCTGGCACTCAGCGCCCAGGTTCGCGATTTTGTTTATTTGGGACTCTACACGAAAGACGGCGAGTCTGAGCTGATTTATGGCAAAGAGGTCGAGTACGAGAGCGAGGATATTTTTCGCAGTGTACTGCAGGATAGCAGCCTGAGAGTGTTTTCCGGCATCAGCGCTGACGGTGAGAGGGTAATGTGCATGCTGATTGATGTGGCATATCCTATGAGGGATGGGAAAACCAGTTCCGCCATGGTTGCGGCGATGCCGATGGAGTTTCTGGAAGATGCACTTACTTTAGATGCTGAGAATTCCCTGATGTACTCTTATATTGTTCGCAATGACGGTACTTTTGTGATAAGGACAAATGAAGATTCTTTCTTTGAAAATATGAGTGAGACATTTTGCGAATATAATGGGAAGCAGGCTGACGAATATGCAGCTGAACTGCAAGCGGCTATGGATGCGAATATGGAGTATGCAACGCTTGCCTGCGTGAATGGGGAAAAAAGATATTTGTTGTGTACGGACTTGACAAATACCGAGTGGTTTTTGATTTCCCTGATGCCGTTTGGAACGCTGGACAGGATTCTGGAAAATCTGAGCATGGATCGTCAGTCGATGACGCTGCTTATGTGTATTGCCATTATTGGCGGAATTGTCATTATTTTTATTATATATTACAGACTCTCGAGACAGCAGCTGCATGAGCTGGAAACCGCGAGAAGGGAAGCGGTCAAGGCAAATAAGGCAAAGAGTGAATTTTTGTCCAGCATGAGCCATGACATCCGCACGCCGATGAACGGAATTGTGGGCATGACGGCAATCGCGATGGCAAATATTGATAACACGGAACGCGTGAAAGACTGTCTTGGCAAAATTACGTTGTCCAGCCGGCATTTGCTGGGACTTATCAATGACGTGCTGGATATGTCAAAAATCGAAAGCGGTAAACTGTCGTTGAATATGAACCAGATTTCGCTGCGTGAGACGATGGATAGTATTGTGAATATTGTGCAGCCGCAGGTTAAGGAGCGCCAGCAGCATTTTGATATATTTATCCAGAAAATTTTGACGGAGGAGGTGCACTGTGACAGTGTCCGCCTGAACCAGATCTTGATTAATCTGCTGTCGAATGCATTAAAGTTCACACCGGAGGGCGGAAGAATCAATGTCTATCTGGAACAGGAGGAATCGCCTCTTGGAGAACATTATGTACGGTGCCATTTTCGGGTGAAAGACAGTGGTATCGGAATGACAAAGGAATTTCTGGAAAAGATTTTTGATACATTTACAAGAGAAGAAAAAGCACAGATTGACAAAATTGAGGGAACCGGTCTTGGAATGGCGATTACCAAGGCAATTGTAGATACGATGAAAGGTTCCATTGATGTACAGAGTACGCCGGGACAGGGAACGGAGTTCCATATTACGCTGGATCTGGAAAAAGCAGATACAAAAGTGGAAGACATGATTCTGCCGCCTTGGAGAATGCTGGTAGTGGACAACAATCAGGATCTCTGCCTGAGTGCGGTCGCATCATTGAAGGAAATCGGAATTGACGCGCAGTGGGCAATGGACGGGATGACAGCTGTGGAGATGGCGAAAAAAAGGCATGACGAGCAGAATCCGTATGAGATTGTGCTTTTGGACTGGAAAATGCCTGGTATGGACGGTCTGCACACAGCGCGCGAAATGCGAAAACATTTGGGAGACAATGCGCCGATTCTCATTATCTCCGCATATGACTGGAGCGAAATTGAGGAGGAGGCAGTGGAAGCCGGCATTCAGGGATTTATTTCCAAGCCGCTGTTCAAGTCAAACTTGTTCCTTGGGCTGAGCCGATACATGCTGGACGAATATGAGGAGGAGAGCCAGAAGAAGGAGTCCGTACCGCACAACAGATTCTTAGGAAAGCGCATTTTGCTTGCGGAGGACAACGACCTGAACTGGGAGATTGCGGAAGACCTTCTGTCCGAGGCAGGATTCCAGCTAGACCGTGCAGAGAACGGAAAAGTTTGTGTCGAGAAACTCGAGCAGTCGGAATCAGGCTACTATGACGTCATTCTGTTGGATATTCGAATGCCGATTATGAACGGATATGATGCTGCGAAAGCAATTCGCGCATTGGATCGTCCGGATTCGAGTCTGCCCATCATTGCAATGACGGCAGATGCGTTCTCCGATGATATCCAGCGGTGCCTTGACTGCGGCATGAATGAACATGTGGCAAAGCCGATTGACGTGAACAGGCTGACACAAATGTTGAAAAAATATCTGTAGTGTGCCACCCTTATAAAATTAATGCATACATTGGAAGGTGGCTCTGCCTGCCCGATTGTATGCGAACACGCGTCGGTGGAATAGTATAAATGAGATTTCTCCTATACAATAAGGAATAGTTTAACACAAAACCGGTTAAACTATTCCTTATATTATTGTACAAGTTTGTATGGCATAATTGGCAGCGCTGTGGTGCTTGTACGATTCTATACATCGAAAAGTCATTAAAAAGGAGGATTAGACATGTCATTAATCAATAAGGAAATCGTGGATTTTAAGGTTCAGTCGTTTGTAAACAACGAGTTCAAGGAGGTAACCAAGAAGGATGTGCTCGGAAAGTGGAGCGTATTTTTTTTCTATCCTGCGGATTTTACCTTTATCTGCCCGACAGAGCTTGAAGATCTGGCGAATAAATATGAGGATTTCAAGAAAATAGGCTGCGAGATATACAGTGTTTCCTGTGACACACATTTTGTACACAAGGCATGGCATGACGTATCCAAGACCATTAAAAAAATTCAGTACCCGATGCTGGCTGACCCGACTGCAGTGCTTGCAAGGGGATTTGATGTTTTGATTGAGGAGGATGGTCTGGCAGAGCGGGGAAGCTTTATTGTCAATCCTGAGGGGAAGATTGTGGCGTATGAAGTCATCGCCGGAAATGTCGGACGAAATGCCGAGGAGTTGTTCCGCCGTGTACAGGCTTCGCAGTTTGTGGCTGAGCATGGGGATCAGGTTTGTCCGGCAAAATGGCAGCCCGGTGCAGAGACATTAAAGCCCAGCCTTGACTTGGTGGGACTGATTTAATAGAAAAACCTAGTGTGCTGTTCAGATTATATCTGGCGAAACTCCGCAGGATAAATTTTCATCAGCAAGGCGGAGAAGGGAGGCGATGCGGTGGCATCGTTGACCGCCGACAACGCAGTCTGATGGAAATTTAGGCAAGGAGGTTTGCCTGAATATAATCCGGACAGTACACTGGCTGGAATGTAACGATTCAGGCTTTTGTCTCATGATGTGGTTTTGAATTGTTAGTTGAAATAAAGAAGGAGGGATTTGACGGGCATGATGGAAACGCATGACAGATTATATGATGTTATTGTGATAGGAGCGGGACCTGCGGGATTATCTGCCGCGATTTATGCCGCGCGGGCAAAATACAGGGTGCTGGTGCTGGAAAAGGATAAAATAGGGGGACAGATAACCATAACCTCAGAGATTGTGAATTATCCGGGAGTAGAGCTGTCGGGAGGCAAGGAGCTGACAGAGCACATGCGCATACAGGCGGAAACGTTCGGGGCGCAATTCGTTATAGCGGAAGTCTTGGACATGGAGCTTGATAAGGACATAAAACGATTGCATACTACTAAAGGAGATTACGATGCGCTGGGGGTTATTCTTGCGCCGGGGGCAAATCCCAGAAAACTTGGATTCAAAGGTGAAAAGGAATTTCAGGGCAGGGGAGTGGCGTACTGTGCTACCTGTGATGGGGAATTCTTCACCGGAAAGGATGTATTTGTCATCGGCGGCGGTTTTGCGGCAGTGGAGGAGGGAATGTTCCTTACGAAATATGCCAGAAAGGTCACAATGATTGTGCGGGAACCGGATTTCACATGTGCGAAAACCGTATCGGACAAGTTAAAAGATTTTGGGAATATCGAGACCGTATTTGAGACAGAAATTCTTGAGGCAGGAGGGGAGCATGCACTGTCATATGCCGTATTCCGGAATAATGCCACGGGGGAAGCTTGGCGGTACGATGCGCCGCAGGGAGACACGTTTGGAATTTTTGTCTTTGCCGGATATGTACCGAACACAGACTGGATAGCAAGCTGCGTGGAGCGTGATGGGCAGGGATATCTGCTTACAGACAGCAACAGGCAGACAAACGTGTCAGGTGTCTTTGCGGCAGGGGATGTCTGCGTGAAAAATCTCAGACAGGTGGTGACAGCTGTGTCAGATGGGGCGGTTGCCGCGACTTCACTTGAGAAAGCGGTGTCGGAGGTTCATGCAAAACTGGGGATTCCGGATTTGTATCAAGAACCTGACCAGACAGAATCGAAAGCGGAACAGAACGAGAAAGCGTATTTTACAAAAGGGGATGGATTTATCAGCAGTGAAATCAGGCAGCAGCTGGACGGTGTATTTTCGAAGTTTGCGTCTGGCGTCACTGTGAGGGCATGGCTGGATGATAGCCCCCTTTCCGGCGAAATCAGGGGATTTTTAAATGAATTGGCCAGTGTGACGGACAAGGTGGGATGGACGGAAAAGAAAGCGGATGCATCGGATATGAGACTGCCTGCAATTGAGATACTGGACAGCGCAGGCAAGAGCAGCGGAATCTATTTCCATGGTGTTCCGGGCGGACATGAGTTTAATTCATTTATCATTGCACTGTACAATGTGGCGGGTCCCGGACAGCAGCTTGACAGCCAGACCAGCGATAAGATTAAGGCACTTTCCGCAGAAAAAAATATTAAAGTTCTGGTTTCTTTGACCTGCACCATGTGTCCGGAGTCAGTGATGGCTGCCCAGCGGATTGCAGCGGATTCGGAGCATGTCACGGCAGAGATGTTTGATCTGTCGCATTTTCCGGATTTGAAAGAGCGGTACAATGTCATGAGTGTTCCCTGCATTGTTATCAATGATGAAAAAATCGTGTTTGGCAAGAAGAATGTCGATGAAATGCTGGCACTGATTGCATAAAGCTTGAGGAAAGATATTCATTGTCGTGGATAAGGCAGTGGATATCTTTTTTTCATATGAAAATTTTTATAATGCTATTGACATACAAGTGAATATATGATTAAATGTTCATATAAGAAAGGAAGTGATAGTTTGGAGGATGCAAGAATAACTGCCGAAACCATGGAGGATTTGGCAGGCGTTTTCAAGATATTTGGTGATTTTACGAGACTTACAATTCTCTCACTGCTCATGGAAAGTCAGGAAATGTGTGTGGGCGACATCGCCGAGCGGCTGAATATGACACAGTCGGGAGTCAGTCATCAGCTGGCGCTTTTAAAGCAGAGCAAGCTGGTAAAGACAAAACGAGAGGGAAAGAGTATCTATTACTCGATTGCGGACGAACACGTTTCGGAGATTATCCGCATCGGTATGGAACATATTTTGGAGTAATGGAAATTATTTAAAAGGAAGAAAGGAAGGTAAAAGGATGAAGAAAACGTATAAGATTGAGGTGGACTGCGCGGCGTGTGCGGCAAAAATGGAGGAAGCAGCAAAGAAGACGACAGGGGTAAAAGAGGCGACGGTCGCGTTTATGCCCCAGAAAATGAAAATCGTTTTTGAGGAGGGCGCTGATGAGTCCGCAGTCATGGCGGAAGTGTTGAAAAATTGCAAAAAAGTTGAATCTGACTGTGAGATTTTTTTATAAACAGCAGGAAGACGAAGAATGGACTGTTATGGCTCCGCGTCAAATGCGTGAGCCATTTTGCGACATACATAAAATCAGTCATACGACGGAAAGGATGTGAAGACATGACGAAAAAGCAGAAAAAAGTATTGATCAGAATAATGATATCGGCAGTGCTGGTTGTAATATTTGGACTTTTGCCGATAGAGGACAGGTATGTGCGGCTGGCTTTGTTTCTTATTCCGTACCTGATTATCGGGTATGATATCCTAAGAAAGGCAGTGCTTGGGATTGTCAACGGTCAGGTGTTTGATGAAAATTTCCTGATGGCGCTTGCGACGGTGGGAGCCATTATTCTCGGGGAATATACGGAGGGAACGGCCGTAATGCTCTTTTATCAGATAGGGGAGCTGTTTCAGAGCTATGCCGTGGGAAAGAGCCGCAGAAATATTTCGGCGCTGATGGATATCCGCCCTGACTATGCCAACATCGAGCAGGGTGGGGAACTGGAACAGGTTGATCCGGATGACGTGGAGATTGGGACAGTCATTGTCGTACAGCCGGGGGAAAAAGTTCCGATAGACGGGGTTATCGTAAGCGGGGCATCCACACTCAATACAAGTGCGCTTACAGGGGAGAGTCTCCCGAGAGAAGTCTGCGAGGGGGACGAGGTCATCAGCGGCTGCGTCAATCTGTCAGGGCTGCTGCGGGTAGAGACGACAAAGGCATTTGGGGAATCCACCGTGTCAAAGATACTGGATCTGGTGGAGAACTCCAGTATGAAAAAATCAAAATCAGAGAATTTTATCACCAGATTTGCCAGATATTATACACCGGCGGTCTGCATTGGTGCACTGGCGCTTGCCATCCTTCCGCCGCTGGTCAACATGGTTATGGGAAATCCTGCGAACTGGTCACAGTGGGTGATCAGGGCGCTCACGACACTTGTCATCAGCTGTCCATGTGCACTGGTCATTTCTATTCCGCTCAGTTTTTTTGGCGGGATTGGAGGTGCATCTGCACAGGGAGTCCTTGTAAAAGGCTCCAATTATCTCGAGGCGCTTTCCGAGACGAAATGTGTCGTGTGTGACAAGACAGGTACATTGACGAAAGGCGTATTTGAAGTGACACAAATTGAGCCGACGCAGGGAATATCGGCTGACATGCTTCTCGAGACAGCTGCCTGTGCGGAGAGCTATTCCGGTCATCCGATAAGCAGGAGCCTGAAAGAGGCATATGGAAAACCGATAGATGCATCGCGTATTTCGGATGTGGAGGAAATCAGCGGACATGGGGTATCGGCTGTCATTGACGGCAGAATGGTGTCTGCCGGAAACGCCAAACTTATGAAAAAATTGGGTGTTTCCTATGTAAAGCCGCAGAAAACGGGAACCGAGGTTCATGTGGCGGTTGACGGGAATTATGCAGGGTACATCCTGATATCGGATGTGGTGAAACCAAATGCAAAGGCGGCGGTGGCAGGCCTGAAGGCCGCAGGTGTCCGACAGGTGGTTATGCTGACGGGAGATGCCGCGAATGTGGCGGAGGCAGTGGCAGCGGAGCTTGGCGTGGATGTGGTAAAGAGTGAGCTGCTTCCGGCAGACAAGGTTGCAGAGGTCGAACGCCTGCTGGCAGAGAAAGGCGCTAAGGAGCGGCTGGCTTTTGTCGGGGACGGCATCAACGATGCGCCGGTGCTTTCGAGGGCGGATATCGGTATTGCGATGGGGGCGCTTGGATCGGATGCGGCGATTGAGGCGGCGGATATTGTCCTGATGGATGATGATCCGGTGAAGATTGCCACAGCCATGAAAATTTCCAGAAAGACGCTGGGGATTGTGCACCAAAATATTGTGTTTGCACTTGCCGTAAAATTTGCATGCCTTGCACTGGGGGCAGCAGGCTTTGTGAATATGTGGTGGGCAATTTTTGCAGATGTGGGCGTGATGATTATTGCAGTGTTGAACGCGACAAGGACGCTGAAGTCCTGACGGGAAGAACAGACTACGTGTCTGTTCTTTTTTTGCCCTATATAGTGCATATATGTACATGAATATGGATTAAAGCTTGTATAATGCACACGAATCTAAACATTTGCGTGTATTTTATTAAAAGTTTGTGTTGCACAATATATACAGATAATAGTAAAATAGAAAGTAACTGTTTGGGATTTTACAAGAAGCGAGATAAATGATACGACGGAGTACGCTATGTATATATATATTTCACATTCCGATAAAAACGAAAATACCACAAAGAGAATATGCGAGATGCTTGAGTCCAATGGGCATACCTGTCTGCGCGCGCCGCAGGACAGTATTTTTGACCGCGCATGCGATGTGCTGCTTTTGGTACTTTCCAATGCATCTAACCGCTCCGAGCAGATATTGAGGGAGATTGAGTATGCGGTCAGCCACTGTGTGCCTACACTGGTTTACCAGATTGAGGATGTCAGGTTAAGCAAGCCGCTGGAATATTTTCTGATGTCAAACCAGTGGATTGTGGGCAAGGACACGGACAATTACGAGAAAATTCTGGAAGGCATAAAAAATATAGAGGACAACCGTCCGCGGGAAAGCGAAGAAGACAAAAAACAGTCCGGCTTTACCGGAGCGTATAAGGTTCGCGGCAGGGACAGGAGGAAGCGGGTTCTTGAACTGATAGAAATTATTGCGATTGTGGCGATATGTATTGTTATGTTTTTCCACGAGAAAGGTTCCCGCGTGACATTTGAAAAAGGCGGTACCGTTGTTTTTGGCACATATCTTGGGGAGCCGATTGAATGGAGGGTACTTAAGGCGGATGAAAACGGAACCGCCACATTGATTTCGGAATACATTTTGACAAATAAGGCATTTGATGTGCCCGAAAGCGGCAGCTACAATGTGGATGACAAGGAGAACGACTATTGGAGTGTCGTCGAGACGGAGGCGGACCGGAATCTGGAATTGCAGGAATATGTGCGCGGGAGCAGCCGCTGGGCGACATCGGATATCAGGACATGGCTGAATTCGGACGAGGAGAATGTGACCTACGATGGAATCGGGCCTGTAGCGAGCGCAACATCAGACAAAAAGAACGGATATGCGAATGAGGAGGGTTTTTTATTTGGTTTTACCGAACAGGAGAAGGCGGCAATCGTACCGACATCAAACATCACGCAAGGGAACGGTTTGGACAAGGAACCGATAGGAAGCAGTGACTTGGTATGGCTGCTCTCGCAGGAGGAGCTGCTCTGGCTTAAAGACGCGGATGTCAGGCTCTATGTAAAGCCCACGGAGCAGGCAATCGAGCAGGATCAGACGAACTATTACAACATGTTTTCCCTGGTGTATGGGGTGGAGGAGTTTTACTGGTGGCTGCGCGATCCTGTGGTAAACAAGGCGAGCAAGTGCTATCTGGTGGACAACGGCTACACCTCGCAACTGCTGCAGACGACAGAGGCGGGTGTGAGCGGGTTCGGTGTGCGTCCTGTGATAAAGGTGGATACAAAAAAAGTAAAAAACATTACACATAATTGAAAGGCATGATTGATATGTACAATATAGGTATTTGCGATGATGAGAAAGACACATGTACGCAGATAGCAAATATGGTTTACGAGTATGGCAGGAAGGAAAATGTGGAGATCGGGGTTTCGATATGGAACACAGGGGAGGCGCTCTATCAGGATCTGGCGGAGAGGAAAACCATTGACTTGCTTTTTCTGGACATTGAGCTGGTTTCCACAAGCGGGATACAGATTGGGAAACGCATTCGAAATGAGCTGGAAAACCCGGATATCAGCATTGCTTACATTTCGTCCAAAAGCAGCTATGCACTGGAACTTTTCAAGATTCATCCGATTGATTTTTTGATAAAACCAGTCAGTGAACGCGATATCTGGGACACAATTGATGAGGCGCTGCGCCTGTACAATCGGAGCAATACGGTTTTTGAGTACAAGGCAAACGGTTACAGCTGCAGAATTCCGCATAAATACATTATATACTTTTACAGTGAGAACAAAAAGATTCATATGGTAACCAAGGATTCTTCAGCGCAGTTTACCGGCAAGATAAAGGACATTATTGAGATACTGCCGGAGTGTTTTATACAGATACACCAGTCATATATCATTAATATGAATTACATCAGTGAATGCAGCTATGAGGTTGTTAAAATGAGCGGAGGCGTCGCACTCAATATCAGTCAGCCCTACAGAAAAACGGTGAGAAAATCCATTATGGATTACGCATGGGGACAGGATGATTAAAAATGTTGATATTACATATTGCGATATTATATATTGTGTACAGGTACATGCACTGCTTTTTTGACGCGGCGCAGGTAAAAAAAGCAACGGAACTGGCTGCGTATGGTCTTTATTTCGTGACAGTCTGGCTGGTCAGCAGCCAATATAGCCAGCCGTTCATTTATTTTGCGGCAAATATGGTATTTGTTTTTCTGCTTGCACAGATTTATCCCGGAAAGCAGGGGAAGAAGCTGGTTGCGGCATTTTTGCTGCAGGGAATGAACATACTCTGTGAAGTCGCTGCGCTGTATCTGGTGTATGACGGCGGAGGGGACAGTCCGGAAAGATATTATCTCATGTTTCTGCTGATGTTTGTGTGCGAGCGTATTATAGAAAAGTTCGGCATCCGGAACATGCGTGAGAGCACGGCGCTAAAGCATTGGGATTTGCTGATATTTCTGCCGATTATTACGGTTGCGGTGCTGTTTATCATGCTGTCTGCGGATATCCGGAATCGGTACGTGGGCGTGACTGTCAGCATTGGCATGATTTTATTGAACCTGATTGTATTCTACATCTGTGACGAACTTGTCGGCGCTTATACCCGTCTGGAAGAGAGTGCGCTGGTGGAGCGGCAGCTTGAGAGCTACTCGAACCAGCTCGACGTCATTATGAAGTCCGAGGAAAAAGTAAGGGGACTGCGCCACGACTTAAAACATCATCTCAGCGAGATTCTGATGATGGCAGATGCGGACAGGACAAGCGAAATCAAAAGGTATGTCAGGGACATGCAGGTGTATATGACTTATGAGCGGGAGTATGCAAGCAGCGGCAACACAGACATTGACAGCCTGATTAACCTGATGCTTGACAAGGCAAAGAGCGAGCTGAAAAGTGTGAAGTGTAAGGTCTGTGTCCCGCAGGAGCTGGATATACCTTCGTTCGACTGGAACATTATTCTCGGAAATCTGCTTGACAATGCGATATTCGCTGCAAGAAATTCCGGAGACAAATTTCTGTATATGAAAATCAATTATCAGAGGGGGATTCTTTTTATCCATATCAAAAACAGTTATAACGGCGAGCTGGTGAGGGCGGATGACCGATATATTACAACAAAGAACTATGACAGGACGGACAGGACGCAGATTCATGGAATGGGCATCAAGAATGTGAAAAGAATTGTGGAAAAATACAAGGGAACCACGGAAATCCATGATGAGAACGGTATCTTTGACGTCCGGATTCTGATGTATGTCTCCGTTAAAAAGGAATATTGACGGCAAAAACAACGGATTTCGCCAAATTGCATAGGGATTTCGCCATTTTTAACAAATGGGACTGCAAGTGTGATATAGTTTAAAAAATCAGAAAGAGTTATCAGGTGAGGTAAAAAGAAAGAACTATGACACGAGCAGATGAAGAACGGTTTGTAAGAGGAGCATTCCGTGCATTGGTTGAAAGAGGTGTGGCGAAAGAGCAGATGCTGACACCGAGTACAGTGACAGACTTGGATATTGATAAGTTTGAGAAGGCGTTTGATATCCGGATTCCATCCCTTTTCAGGACGTATCTAAAGGCATACTGCTATGATTTCTCTGTGATATGTGCGCCTGTTCCGGTGGACGGCATGGAGCATGATGTGCCGGGAAGCGAGAAAGGGTTGTGGTGGATGGAACTGGTATCGCTGCCAAAGGAGGATCCGCTGAAAAATCTTTATGCATTCATGGAAAGCTTCCGGAGCATCTGCACCGACAGCGACCTTGTTAATCTGGGACTGGACAAGGTCAAAAATTTTATACCGATAGGCGAGTGGGACGGACTGTTGTGTATGGATGTCAATCAGGCACAAGTGCAGGCAGATAACCCAAAGACATGGCAGCTGTCCAGATTTGAGCAGACAGTGTTTGACTGGGAGAAAGCAGGATATATAGATGCGCACGGTGTGGTGACAGGGGAGCGGACAATCCCTGATTTCAGGACACTGCTGGAAATATATTTTTATGGGAAATATGACAGGGAATATGAAATGCAGCTGAGGGAACGCGGCGAGGAGATGCCGGACTACAGTTACTACATACAGAAATGAAATTGAGAGGCGTTGTGGGATAATGGATACATGGCGCCTTTTTATTTTTTGTTAAATTTCGCTTGTGGTATTTGCTGTAAGGAAATATAATGTAACTAGGTGATACTGAGTATCGTCAACACATACGATAATCGAGGTGGGGAAATGGATAATGGGGAAAAAGCAGCCGGAAGGCTGATTGCTCCGATGTATGTACTGGGACTTCTGGGAATGCTCTGTGTTGTGATAGGAGTGTTTCTTACGAGACAATTCGATATGGATAAGGACATGTTTTCTGACTATGTCAATATCAGTGCCGAATGGACGCTTGACAGGGAGGGGACGAAGCCGGTAGATCTGGTCAGGCTTGGAGAATACATGGACGAGGACACAGGCATACTATCCATATACCATAGACTTCCCGATATGGATGGCGATGAAAGTCTTGTATATCGCTCCAAGGATGTATTTACAAAACTGTTGATAGATGATGAGGTCATTTTTGAGACTGACGTGTATGAGTCAAGATTTTACAATCGTTCTCCGGGAAATTTGTGGAATGTTGCAAAATTTCATTCGGATAGCGCAGGCAGGCTTGCCGAGCTTCAGATTTACATGGTATATGATACCAATGCAATTACGGTTGATTCCACACTGTGGGGGGATAGGACAGATATAATACTGACATTTTGCAAGGATAAGATTTTTGGCATTGTGGTGAGTATGCTTATGGTGATCATAGGTCTTGTTCTGATTGCGTTTGACTTGATGCCCGCTTACAGTCATGCAAGAAAACACCATGGCATGGTGTGGCTCGGATTGTATTCTACACTGATAGGGATATGGAGCCTGATTGAGACAAATGCCATGCAGTTTTTTGTGGCTGATATGCGTATATTACAGTTGATTGACAACATAATTATGATCGTGGACAGCATGCCGCTGCTGCTTTATCTGAACTGTGAATACCGGATCTTTAAATATTGGTTTATGCGGTTGTTCGGATATGCCAATGCGGTATACATATTGGTATCGGCAGGTATGCAGCTTTCCGGAGTGAACGATTTGCATGGACTGCTTTCAGGGGCGCTGCTGACACTGGTGGTAAGCTGTGTGACGCTGCTGGTATGGGTCGTTTTCCGTCTGAGAAATATGCTGAAACGGCACGAGCCGATTCTGAACTATGTTTTGCAGTTGTCAGGACTCTGCGCCCTGTGGATTTCCGCGCTGTGTGAGATGATGCGCTACACGAAGGCTGACCATATGGACAGGGCAGAGTATCTCAGGGTAGGAATGCTGGTATTTATTGTATGCCTTGCTGTCAGCAGCCAGCTAGAGACATACAGGCTGTTAGAGAACGGGCTGAAGTTTGATATCATCAGCAGCCTTGCATATTCGGACGGACTTACGGGGCTTGGAAACAGAACGGCTTATTTGGAACAGCTTGATGCGTATGTGGGCGGTGAGACAGGAATTTCACAGCTTGGAATTGTGTTTCTGGATGTCAATAATTTGAAAAGAGTCAATGACAATCAGGGGCATGAAAAAGGGGACGAGCTGATTACGGCTGCCTCGAAAATCATTTCGGACAGTTTTGGCAGATATGGTAAGGCGTACCGAATCGGTGGAGACGAATTTTGTGTACTGATGGCCGGTCTGGGGCTGCAGGAGACGTATGAGCATGGCCTGTCGGAATTTCAGAAACTGATAGATGAAGCGAATAAGACAAAAATGTATACTTATGAAATACAGATTGCAAACGGCTTTAGTGTCTGTGATATCATTGACAGACAGAAGATAGATGAGGCGGTCATGGAAGCGGACAGCGCGATGTATGCAAACAAGAAAATGCTGAAAAGCAGGGCAGCAAAGTCCGTATAAAAAGGAAAGGCAGGGAAAAGAAAATGGGCGGCTTTTTTGGGGTAACATCACAGCAGGATTGTGTGTTTGATTTGTTTTTTGGAATTGACTACCACTCGCATTTGGGAACAAGGCGCGGGGGGATGGCAGTTTATGGAAAGGATGGTTTTAACAGGGCGATTCATAACATTGAGAATGCGCCGTTTCGGACGAAGTTTGACAAAGATGTCAATGAGATGCATGGAAATTATGGTATAGGCTGTATTTCGGACTATGAACCGCAGCCGCTGATTATCCGTTCGCACCATGGCACTTACGCACTGACTACGGTGGGAAAGATTAACAATACGGACGAGCTGATACAGCGTCTGTTTGATGTGGGACATGCACATTTTCAGGAGATGAGCGGCGGGGAGATCAATGCCACGGAGCTTGTCGCGGCGCTTATCAACCGCAGGGAAAACCTCATAGAAGGACTTAATTTTGCATTGGATGTCATCGAAGGTTCCTTGTCGATTCTTCTCATGAACAAGGCGGGTATTTATGCGGCAAGGGACAAGTATGGCAGGACACCGATTGTGATAGGCAGAAAGGAAGACGGTTTCTGTGCTTCGTTTGAAAATTTTGCGTTCAAAAATCTCGGATATACTGACTACAAGGAACTAGGGCCGGGAGAGATTGCCGTGATGACGGAGAAAAACTGTGTCACACTGGTGAACCCGCAGAGTGATATGAAAATCTGTACATTTTTATGGGTATATTACGGGTATCCGGCAAGCTCGTATGAGGGGGTCAATGTGGAGCAGATGCGTTACCGCTGCGGTGAGAAGATGGCACAGCGCGACAATGTACAGCCGGATATTGTGGCGGGAGTGCCGGACTCCGGTATTGCGCATGCAGTGGGGTATGCGAACGAGTCTGGGATTCCGTTCTCGAGACCGTTTATCAAGTACACGCCGACCTGGCCGCGTTCCTTTATGCCGACGATACAGAGCAAGCGCAACCTGATTGCCAAGATGAAGCTGCTGGCAGTGGATGACTTGATTCAGGACAAGAGCCTGCTTTTGATAGACGATTCCATTGTCCGGGGAACACAGCTGCGTGAGACGACGGAATTTCTGTACCAGAGTGGTGCGAAGGAAGTGCATATCAGACCGGCGTGCCCGCCTCTATTGTACGGTTGTAAATACCTGAACTTCTCGCGCTCCTCCTCGGAGATGGATCTGATTACCAGACGTGTGATTGAGCGGCTGGAGAACGGACATGTGACGAAGGAGATTCTGGAGGAGTACGCGGATCCGGAGTCGGAGAAATATGAGCAGATGGTTGAGGAGATTCGGAAAGAGCTTAACTTCACGTCGCTTCGGTTTAACAGACTTGATGACATGCTTGACGCGACCGGTCTGGATCACTGTAAGCTGTGCACATACTGCTGGAATGGAAAGGAGTAGGAGAGAAACGTAGATACAAGTGTAATATTTTCCATGGTTAACGTAAGGTTCGGTTTTAGAAAGGCGGCAGAAGATGAAAGAGGAAAGACAGAAGAAAATTGTTTCTATTAAGGTAAAGCTGCTGGGAATCATACTGCCGGTGGTCATCGTCATTATGATACTGCTGGTGGGGATTTTATATTTTATTTCAAAGGGAATAATTAAGGAGTACTCGGAGGACTTGCTCCGGTCTTCCATTGACAACCAGACGAACCAGATTGAGGCATGGCTGAACGAGAATTTGTCTGCATTTAGTGCGGTTAAGCAGTCGATTGAGCAGACAAAACCCGGGCAGCAGCAGCTGCAGACGATTCTGGACAGCTATTATGGGTTTCATGACAATTATCCGGACGGACTGTATATTGCGGATCAGGACGGAAATCTGATGACTGCATCCGGCTCAGAGAAGTCGGAGAGCAATCCCGTACAGTCCGTGTGGTTTCAGGAGGGACTGACCCGTTGGAATATGGGGCTGACGAATGCATATACGAATGCCGAGGGCAGCAAGGTTATCAGTGCGTCCGGAATACTGGATGACCAGTCCGGTAAAATCAAGGTCATCTCAGCCGATCTTACACTTGAGCGTATCAGTATCATTGTAAACAGCTACATTGAGATGGAGCAGGCGCGCGCGTTTCTCGTGAACGCGACCGACGGCACGATTCTTGCGCATCATGAAAATGATCTCATTTCAACGAAACTTTCTGACTGCAATGACGTTTTTATGCAGGATATTTGGAAGAAGGTGGAAGCAGCGGATTTTGAAATGTGTGAATTTGACAGCAATATGACTGCTTTTTCGCAAATAGACGGAACGGACTGGGTGCTGGTATCGTATGTTCCGACAAAGGTAATCTATGCAGATATTGACAGCGTCCGCAACATGATGCTGGTAATCGGACTATTGTCCATCATTCTGTTGGCAGTGTTGGTAGAACGTGTAGTACATATGGTGATTCGTCCGGTCAAGGAACTTATCAAGATTATCACGGCAATGACCAACGGCGATTTTACGGTGCAGGTGAAAGCGGGCAGCAATGATGAGATTGGCGTGATGGGCGGATATGTGGAGCAGTTTATACGTACCATGCGGCAGATGATTGCCTCGATACATGGTGTGTCTGACAAGCTGAGTACACAGGCCGGAAACAGCGATACGATATCTCGGGAGATGTATGACGCGTCCAAGCTTCAGGGACAGTCGATGAGGGAGCTGAATACGACAGTAGAACAGCTGTCCCTCTCTGTCGGTGAGATTGCGGAACATGCGACAACACTTGCCATGGTTGTCTCTGACACAAAGGACGACGGGGAACAGGTCGGCGGAAAAATGCAGGAGACGGTCACGGTTTCCCGTCAGGGAAAAGACGATTTACAGCGCGTCAGCAGTGCGATGGAGATAATCAATGTTTCCATGCAGAAGCTCCAGCAGTCGATTGATGAAGTGGGAAAGGCATCGCTGGAGATTACCAACATCACAGAAATCATTGGAAGTATTGCCGATCAGACATCACTGCTGTCCCTGAATGCCTCGATTGAGGCGGCGCGCGCAGGCGATGCAGGCAGAGGATTTGCCGTTGTGGCGACGGAAATCGGGCAGCTTGCCAATACCAGCGCCGAGGCGGTACATAATATTGAAGGACTTATCAGCCAGATAAACAATCTGGTAGGAGATACTGTCAAGCAGACAAATGAAAGCGTGAAAAATATTGACCACAGCAGCACGCTGGTGGAAGATACATTAAGAACGTTTGATGCCATCTTCAACAATATTGATCAGGTGAGCGCACTTGTGCGTGAGATGATTCATAAGGTGGAGAAGGTTGACGAGGTTGCGACGAATGTCGCAGCAATTTCAGAGGAGCAGGCTGCCAGTTCGGAGGAGATTCTGGCGACCTCCGAGTCGATGGTGCGTCAGGTGGACAATATCACCGGCAACAGTGAGAACGTTTCCGAGGGCGCAAAGGAACTGACGGCGTCGGCAGAAGAACTGTATGAACAGGTTGCCATATTCAAAGTCAGAGAGGAGGGAGGACAATGATGAAGCGTATGAAAAGGGGTGTTTCCCTGTGTGTTATTGTTGTCATACTGATTTCCGCTTTGTCAGGCTGTGCACAGAATGCAGGCGGAAAGGGCGGCATACGAATCTTCTTTTCCCTGAATCAGATGGACACGTTTCGGCGTACACTTGTGGATGCGGCGGCGGAAAAGGCAGCAGAAGTCGGGGCGCAGTTCGTGATGGAGGATGCGGAAGGCTCGATTGAGAAACAGGTGGAGCAGATCAAAAGAGCAGCGGCAGAAAAATATGATGTGATTATTTGCAGTGTGGTTTCCGTGGATACGGTTGTTCAGTTAAAGATGTGTGCAGAGGATATTCCGATTGTGTTTGTCAACAGCTGTCCTGATGAAAAGTACCTGCAGGCTGGAAAATATGTCTTTGTCGGTTCCAGCGAACAGGTTGCCGGAGAGTTTCAGGCAGAATATGTGTTGGGAAAACTTGCGGGCAGTCAGGAGATCAATGTGGCACTGCTCAAAGGTCCTTCCAATCATTCCGCCACTAAGGGCAGGACAAATGGTGTGAAGAAGGCACTGGAGCAAAGCGGCAAACAGATTCGCTATGTATTTGAGGACACGGCGAACTGGGACACGGCGCAGGCGCAGAGACTGTTTGAGCTGTTTTTGCGGACAGGCGTTTCCGTGGACTGTGTTGTCTGCAACAACGACGCCATGGCGCTTGGCGTGGTGGAGGCTTGCAAAAAGAACGGTATCTCAATACCAATACTCGGCGTGGACGCCACAGCCGACGGCTGCGAGGCAATCCGCAATGGAGATATGGCATTTACCGTATACCAGTCGGGCAGCGGTCAGGGGCATACTGCCGTAGATGCCGCAGTACAGCTTGCCGGAGATGGAGATGTGAAAGAGCTTGAAGGAAGTTCAGAGGACGGAAAGTATGTCTGGGTAGACTTTGAGCGCGTGGACAGCAGCAATGTATCGCAGTATGGGAAATAATACAGGAATCACGTAGAGAAACCCAGCCGCCAAAGCGGCTGGGTTTTAGGTTTCACGATAGTCTGTCACGCGCTTTGTCTTTTTTTCGCTTCGCGGCAGGGTTTTGATTGGCACGACAGTCACTTTCGGTGTGACGCCGATGCGGGACTTGAACAGTTCCTTTATTTTCAGTGTGGTGGTTTCAAAGCTGACGCGTCCCTCCGCCTCGACAGTTAGAATCATGATGTCGCGGTTCTTTTCGTCATCGTGTGCCAGCGTGACAGTGTACTCGCTTGCCACACCGTCAACATTCTGCAACAAATCTTCGATTTGGCTTGGGAACATGTTGACGCCGCGCACTTTGAACATGTCGTCACTTCTGCCCCGGATCATGTCGATTCGTGGATAACTGCTGCCGCACGAACACTTTTCGGGGATAATTCTGGAAATATCATGTGTGCGGAAGCGGATGAGCGGCGCTCCCTCCTTGACGAGTGTGGTGATGACGATCTCGCCCTCCTCCCCGTCGGGAACAGGTTTTCCGGTCTTGGGGTCTATAATTTCGATGTAAATATAATCGTCCCAATAGTGGATTCCGCTTTCTTTTTCACAATTGATGCCGATTCCCGGCCCATAGATTTCTGTCAATCCATAGATATCATAAAGCTCGATACCGAGTTCTTCACGGATGTACTTGCGCATCTTTTCGCTCCACCGCTCAGAACCAATCACGCCTTTTTTCAGATGAATCTGGTTTTTTAAGCCGCGCTTGTTGATTTCTTCTGCGAGCAGGAGTGCGTAGGAGGAGGTGGCGGTAATGACGGTGGACTTTAGGTCGATCATCATTTGCAGCTGTTTGTCCGTGTTGCCGGGACCCATCGGAATTGCCATGGCGCCAAGCTTCTCACAGCCTGTCTGGAAACCGATGCCTGCTGTCCACAGGCCATAGCCGGGTGTAATCTGAATGCGGTCGGTGCTGGTGATGCCTGCCGTCTCGTAGCAGCGGGCAAACATGACCGCCCAGTCCTCGATATCCTTTGCGGTGTAGGGAATAATAACGGGTTTGCCTGTTGTGCCGGAGGAAGAGTGAATGCGAACCACTTCCTCGTCAGGCACTGCCTGTATGCCCAGCGGGTAAGCGTTGCGCAGATCGTCCTTGCTGGAAAACGGAAGCGCTTCAAAGTCCTCCTGACTTTGGATACCTTGAATGCCAAGTTCCCTGTAGATTTTACCGTAATAGCTGTCGGTCTTGACCAATCGTTGAATCTGGGCGTGAATCTGTGAGCGTTGTGTTTCATTTAACTGCATGAATGAAAATCCTCCTGTCTTTAGGGTGGTACACAATCCGGCCGGATGGCGTACAAAAATAGCTGTTTTTATTTTTGGGCTGTTGCGTATGCAATCCCCGCAAGAAACGCCTTCTTATTGGTTTCCACGAATTTCGCGGGCACTCTGGTTTCTATTTCCTGTAACAGTGCATCGCTGGATAGACCGAGCCAGCCGGTTCCGGCAGCGGCACCTAAGATTGCTACATTAAAGTAGCGCGAGGAGCCGAACGGGGCGCAGAGGGCTTCGGCGTCTATCACAAGGCAGTTGCATTTCGTTTTGAGATACGCCAGCAGTTCTGTTCCGTCATACCCTGTATCGTTCAGGGATTCCGTAGTCGGTTTCACAGGATTGCTGTTGACGATGACTGCCCCGTCCTTTTTCAGATAGGAGAGGTTTCGAACTGCCTCGGCAGGCTCAAAAGCGAGCAGGATATCGGCGGTTCCTTTTGGAATCAGCGGGGAGAATGCAGTGTCTCCAATGCGGACATGGCTTGTGACGGAGCCGCCGCGCTGTGCCATGCCGATGGTCTCGGCGGAGTGCACGGTATTGCCGCAGTTCATGGCGGCAGCTGCGATGAGCTTTGACGCGAGTACGGTTCCCTGACCGCCCACGCCGCAGATTAGGATATCTTTATTCATTGATATCACCCCTTTCCTTGCTTACGATAGCCGATACCGGGCAGATTTGGCTGCACAAGCCGCAGCCGGTGCAGAGTGCCTCGTCGATGGCGACAGTTCCGTTTACGGTAATGAGAGCGGGACACCCGATTTCACGGATGCATTTTTTGCATTGGATACACTTGTCGGACAGCGTCATTTTCCCTGCGGGTTTGCTGACTGCGATGCAGGGGGATTTGAAAATGATTGCCTTCACACCGGACAGCGCGGCGCATTCCTTGACAATATGCACTGCCTTGTCAAGCGCTAAGGGGTCAACAACCTCTATTTTCTTTACACCCATTCCTTCGAGAATGCGGACAATGCTTACCTTGTCAACGACATTTCCCATCATATTGCATCCTGTTCCGGGGTGCGGCTGGTGTCCGGTCATGGCGGTGGTGGAATTGTCCAGCACGCACAAAATCATGTCGGCTTCATTGTAGATGGCGTTGACCACGCCTGTCATGCTGGAGGCGAAAAACGTGGAGTCGCCGACAAAGGCAAAGCATACGGCGTCAGGGTCTGTCCAGTGGAAGCCCTGTGCCATGGTGATGCCTGCGCCCATACACAGGCAGGTGTCAACCATGTCGAGCGGCATGGCGTTTCCGAGGGTGTAGCAGCCGATATCTCCGCAGAAATAGCCGGTCTTGTCCGGCATTTCCTGCATGGCTTTCTTTACAGCGTAAAACGATGCGCGGTGTGGGCAGCCGGCGCACAGGACGGGCGGACGTGTGGGAAGCGGCGGCATGTCGGAAAGGTCAATGCCGGTCTCTTTTGGCGCTGTTCCAAGGAAGCCGCTTAGGATTTCTGCTGCGGCGTCGGCGGAATTTTCCCCGCTGGGGCTGACGTGTCCGGTAAGCTTTCCATATACTTTGACGGACAGTTGGTGTGCGCCGATTACTTTTAGGAGGGCGTTTTCTATGTATGGGCTGAGTTCCTCGATGCAGATGGCTTCCTCCACGCCCTCAAGTGCCTTTCGGACAAACGTCTCTGGAAACGGGTAGGGTGTGGCGATTTTGCAAAGCCGGATATCATTCTTGTCCTTTAAGTATTCTTTTGCGTATGCATAGCTGACACCCGACGCAAAGACTGCCTTTTTTCCGCTTCCGGTTATGACATTCATGTCATAATTAGAGAAGTCCCTGCCAATCTCAGGATTGCGCTTTTCAATCATGGCGTGGTTGGCAAAGGAGAGACGGGGGAAAATTACCCATTTTTTGGAATCTTTCACAAAGCCTTCATAGGGGTGCGGCGTGTAAAACGGCTCCTGTCCGCGTGCAATGTCGATGGAGGCATACGCATGACAGATGCGTGTAGTCGGTCTGAAAAGGACAGGCGTCTGATATTTTTCAGAGTACGCAAAAGCGTCCTGAACCATTTGATAGGCTTCCTCCGGCGAGACAGGGTCAAAGACAGGGATTCTGCAAAATTCTGCAAACATTCGGGTGTCCTGTTCGGTCTGGGACGAGATCGGGCCGGGATCGTCCGCAGAGACAATGACCATGCCGCCCTTGACACCGACATAGGCAAGCGACATGATGGGGTCGGAAGCAACGTTCAGACCCACTTGTTTCATGGTGACAAGTGTTCTTGCGCCTGCATAGGCGGCGCTCGCCGCAACTTCCATGGCGGACTTTTCGTTGACCGACCACTCGAGATGAAGCCCGTCATGCGGATATTTTTGAATGGTCTCTATAATTTCGGACGACGGCGTTCCGGGATATCCCGAGACAATATTCACACCGGCAGCGAGCGCGCCAAGTGCAATCGCGCCGTTGCCCATTACGTATTCTTTTCTCATAATGTTGTACCTCATTGTAATCGTTATCAGTTCCTTATGATTATAATGTATTTTTATGCAGAGGGCAATGGAAATGCGGAACTTTTTATGCACAGACCCGTACTGCCACTAAAGTGACGCATTATTTTGTATCATTTCTACCGATTCTATGGTAAAATCATGTATGACAAGGGTTATTGCGGGGATATACTGATTTGGCAGCTATGTAGGTATTAGAATGTGTTTAAGAGATTGGTACAAGGTCATGAAACTAAGGAACTGTTCAGAAATTACTCATGACAATTACTTGTCTAAATGTCCATCTGCGGCATCAGAAAATCTTGACATAGCCCGCTATGCCTGCGATTTTCTTCTTTGCAGCTGAACATTTATACGGCGTACTTGTCACAAGTAATTTCTGAACAGTTCCTAAGGATTGATGATTTTGGATGAAAGAATTTATGCGTATAAAGGTGATTTCTGTAATTGGAAAAATAAATGAAGTAAATGAAGAAAGACGGGGGAAAATAATGTCTTGTAACAAAAGAAAGACTGTCTGATGATGTATTAAGTGAAAATGCGGAATTGGAGTTATATTTAGATGAAATTCCAGATTACCTCGCTATTGGTATTGCAACAGAATACAAGAGAATAAAACTAGATTTTATGAATCGGGGTGAGTAGTCTCGGAAACTCACTGAAGATGCAACAGAAAAACAGGCCATATAAACG
>CAJTTO010000026.1 GCA_910579275.1 uncultured Lachnospiraceae bacterium | reverse complement strand
TGGTTTTGCATGGCTTGATGCCTGTAACAGGAAGCCGAAGGCTGAACTGTTACAGAAAGTTTTACAGGCGCAGCAGTTATGGTTGCGCCTGTTTGTCTGATGTATTATAATGAGTCCATGCCGTAGGGCAGAAAAATTGCGGGAGAATATGAAAGAAAAGATGGATATAAAGAGGATACTTGAAAAAGTACAGAACGGTGAAATGACAGCGGCGGAGGCCGAGACGCTATTGCGGCGCCGGTCCAGTGCGGAAAGAGGATATGAGGAGATGGGCTTTGCCAAGCTCGACACGCACAGGGAAATCCGTTCCGGATTCCCGGAGGTAATCTACTGCGCGGGAAAACCAGATGAATATCTGGTGTCGATATACTGCAAAATGTATGAGAAAAACGGAGAAGCTTTTGGGACAAGGGCGAGTGCGGCGCAGTATGAACTCGTGAGAAAGGTACTTCCGCAGGTACAGTACGACAATGTGTCGCGGATTTTGAAGCTTGAGGACAACGCAGAGGAAAAAGCGGCAAAGCGGGTCGGGAAGATTGCCGTCTGTACGGCAGGGACGGCAGATATTCCCGTGGCGGAGGAGGCGGCACAGACGGCGGAGTATTTTGGGGCGCTTGTGACGCGGGTCTATGATGTGGGGGTGAGCGGCCTGCACAGGCTGCTTGCAAATACAGAGACAATACAGGAGGCAAACTGCGTAGTGGCAGTGGCAGGCATGGAAGGCGCACTGGCAAGCGTGATAGGGGGACTTGTCAGCAATCCGGTTATAGCAGTCCCGACATCAGTGGGATATGGGGCAAACCTCCACGGATTGTCCGCGCTGCTGACAATGATTAACTCCTGCGCAAACGGGATTGCGGTGGTCAATATTGACAACGGCTATGGTGCGGGATATATGGCGACACAGATTAACAGGCTTGCAGTTTGAAAATATGAATGACAGAAATGGAGAATGGAATGAAAAAGATACTATATTTGGAGTGTTATGCAGGGATCAGCGGAGACATGACCGTTGCGGCGCTGCTGGACTTGGGTGTTGACAGGAATTTGATTGACAGGGCGGTAGAGAGCATCAGACCGCTTGTCTCAGGATTTGATGTTGTGATAAAGAGAGTGCAGAAAGCCGGCATCGATGCCTGCGACTTTGATGTTGTGCTCGACAGTGCACATGAAAATCATGACCATGATATGGCGTATCTTCATGGACATGATCACGGGAACACGGATGGCGGTGCACATGACCACGGACATGTCCATGCGGAGCATAGCCATGTGCATGGTGACGGGCACCATGACCATGGACAGGAAGCACATCACCATCATGTGCACAGGGGAATGGCAGAGATAACGGAAATCTTAAAGAATGCAAAGCTGACAGACAGTGCAAGAGAACTGGCGCTTCGTATTTTCGAAATATTGGCGGCTGCGGAGGCAAAGGCACATAACAAGCCTGTCAGTGAAGTACATTTTCACGAGGTCGGCGCAGTGGACTCGATTGTGGATATCATGTCTGCTGCCGTATGTATGGATGCGATCAAGGAAAAATACCGGATAACGGATGTAGTAATATCGGAATTGTACGAGGGACATGGCAGCGTGCGCTGTCAGCATGGCATTCTTCCTGTTCCGGTTCCTGCAACGGCAAAGATTATGGAGACATATGGACTTCCGGTGCACTTTATGGAACAGCAGGGCGAATTTGTGACGCCGACGGGGGCGGCAATCGCTGCGGCAGTCAGGACAAGGGACAAGCTGCCGCAGAAATTTAAGGTTGCGGCATTGGGGATTGGCGCCGGAAAAAGAAATTACGAGAAGGCAAGCCTGCTAAGGGCGATGATTCTTGAGGAGCTGTCAGAAAAAAAGGATGTCATATATAAGCTGGAATCCAACATAGACGACTGTTCCGGCGAGGCATTCGGCTATCTGACGCAGCGGCTTTTTGACGCTGGGGCAAGGGATGTATTTTATACACCTGTCTACATGAAAAAGAACCGGCCGGCTTACCAGCTGAATGTCATTTGCGACAGGGAGAACATTTCCATACTGGAACAAATTATTTTTGACGAGACGACCACGATAGGCGTCAGGCGTGTGGAGATGGAGCGCACGGTTTTAAGCAGGGAAAAACGTGCGGCGGATACGAGTCTGGGAAAACTTGCAGTAAAGGTATGCGGTGGGCGGATATACCCTGAATATGAGAGTCTGGCGGCAGTCTGCAGGGAGAAAGGCATTCCGTATCTGGACACGTACAACAGGGTGTATGCGGAGCTGAATCAGGAAAGACAAAGGAATAGAAAAATATCTACGGTAGTTTTTGATCTGGACGGAACACTTCTGGACACGCTGGAAGACTTAAAGAATGCTGTCAACTATGCATTGGATTTTTGCGCAATGCCGAAGCGTACACTTGACGAGGTGAGGCGTTTTGTGGGAAACGGCGTGAAAAAACTGATGATACGTGCAGTGCCGGATGGAGAAGACAATCCGGATTTTGAAAAGGCATTTGATGCGTTCAAGCAGTATTATGGGGAACACTGCAATGATACGACAAGGGCATATGACGGGATACCGGAACTTTTGGAGACACTAAAAAACAGTGGTTACACGCTTGCCATTGTGTCAAACAAAATTGATTCAGCCGTACAGGATTTAAATAACAGGTATTTTCCGCAAGTGGATGTTGCAATCGGCGACCGAGAGCACTTACAGCGAAAACCACATCCGGACAGCGTGAACCTAGCCTTGAAGGAACTTGGGAAGATAAGGGAGGAGGCAGTCTATATCGGGGATTCGGACGTGGATCTTGCAACGGCTAGAAATGCGGGACTTCCATGTATCAGTGTGCTCTGGGGATTCCGTGACAGGGAATTTCTTGTGGAGCAGGGCGCAGAAACGTTTGTGGAACAGCCGATGGAGATTGTGGACGTGCTGAAACAAATGAATCTGTAAATAGAAGGTCGGACAAATGAAACTATATGATAAAAAAAAGATAGACTGGAACAATATTCTTTTTGACAACAGGGCGTTGTTTTTACTGCTTGTCCCGATTGTAGTGGAACAGCTGCTGAATTCCTTTATGGGAATGGTTGATACCACCATGGTATCGACAGTCGGAAGTGAAGCCATTTCTGCGGTATCTCTGGTGGATTCCTTCAACAACCTGATAATTCAGGTGTTTTCCGCCATGGCAGCAGGCGCCGCCATCATCTGCTCGCAGTATCTGGGAAGCGGGGATACGAGACAGACCAACAAGGCGGCAAGGCAGGTTGTGCTGACCGTCACCGTGATTTCAGTGGGAGTCATGCTTGTGTGCCTTGTAGGACGTGAAAGACTGCTGCGGCTGATATTTGGGGAAGTCGAGGAACAGGTAATGAGCGGATGCCTTGTGTATTTTCTGATTACCGTAATCTCCTACCCGTTTCTGGCGCTTTTCAGTGTAGGTGCAGCATTTTTTCGGGCGGGAGGAAATTCCAGATTTCCGATGAAAGTGTCCGTCATCTCCAATGTTCTCAATATTGCAGGAAACGCAGTGTTTATCTATGGTTTTCAGTGGAGCGTGGCAGGGGCTGCGCTTGCCACGCTGATATCGAGGGTATTTTCTACGGTTGTGATATTTTATTATCTGAGAAAACCGCGACAGGTCATTGTGGTCAGGGACTATTTTAGAATCAGACCGGATATGCCGCTGATATGGAAAATTATGGCGATCGGGATTCCGTCGGGCATCGAAAACGGCATGTTTCAGTTTGGAAAACTTGCGATACAGTCGACTGTTTCGACGATGGGAACAGTGGCGATAGCGGCACAGGCAATGGCGAACATATTGGAAACCCTCAACGGTGTCTTTGGCATCGGTATCGGAATTGGCCTGATGACGGTGGTGGGGCAGTGTATCGGAGCCGGGAGGAAGGAGGAGGCAAAGTATTATATTGTGAAGCTGACGGGCATTGCATGGATAGGCATTCTTGTTTCCTGCCTGTTTGTGTTTGCCATCACAAAGCCGGTTACGTGGATTGCCGGCATGGAGCCAGAGGCAGCGCAGATGTGCATTGAGATGCTTACGGCAATTACGATTGTGAAACCGCTCGTGTGGGTTGGTTCCTTTGTCATATCTTACGGACTGCGGGCGGCAGGTGATGTACGGTTTTCCATGCTTGTCTCCACGGTGACTATGTGGTGCTGTCGGGTTGTGTTATGCATCTTTCTGGTGCGGGTATATCACTTTGGACCGATGGCTGTGTGGATTGGCATGTTCGCGGACTGGACAGTCAGGGCAGTAATCTTTTCGGCACGGTTTTTGGGCGGAAAGTGGATAAAAAACCCAAAATACGGGTGATGGGACAGACGGTTACAAAAGCATTTCAAGAGACTGGATGCAGGGCTGGGGGCAGGGACTTGTACTTGCGTTTTTGGACAGGGTTCTGGAGTGTGTCTGAGTTTTACATTTTTATAGGAGCCGGCGATGGCAGCAGGGAGGATTAAGATGAGTCTTACAGAAGAATTGAAACAAAAAATATATGCGGGCGCGGATATAACGCGTGATGAGGCAGCTGCACTGGCAGGAGAACCGCTGGATGTACTTGCTGCGGCTGCCAATGAAATACGGGAAAAAATGTGCGGGAACCGGTTTGACATGTGCACAATCATAAACGGGAAGTGCGGGAAGTGTTCTGAGGACTGTAAATACTGTGCGCAGAGTGCGCATTATCAAACGGACTGCAAAGAGACCTATCCGCTTTTGCCGACAGAAAAACTGCTTGCAGGAGCGCGGCATAATAAGGAGCAGGGGGTTTTGCGGTATTCTGTTGTAACTTCAGGGAGAAGTCTGAGCGGGCAGGAAGTGGCGCAGGTCTGTGAGAGCATTCGTGAAATCCGCAGAAACGTGGACATCCAAATCTGTGTGTCGTTTGGGCTTCTGGACGAGGAGCAATTCCGCAAAATAAAGGAGGCTGGCGCCTCGAGGGTACACTGCAATCTCGAGGCTTCCAGAGACTTTTTTCCGAAAGTGTGCACTACACACTCCTATGATGAAAAGATAGCAGCGATAAAAGCGGCACAGCGTGCCGGTCTGGATGTCTGTTCGGGTGGCATCATGGGACTCGGCGAGACGATGGAGGATCGAATCGACATGGCAATTGCACTGCGGGAGCTGGGGGTAAAGTCGGTTCCTGTCAATCTGCTCAATCCGATAAAAGGAACCCCGTATGAAAACAATAAAATTCTGACGAATGAGGAATTCTGCCGCATTATTGCCGTTTTTCGATTCCTGATACCTGACGGGACTGTCCGCCTTGCCGGAGGACGCGGACTTCTGGGCGACAAAGGAGAGAAATGTTTTCTGGGAGGAGCGAACGCCGCAATTTCGGGTGACATGCTTACGACTGCCGGAATCACTGCCGCAACAGATATGGAACTTGTTAACAGACTGGGATATCATGTCGAATTATGAAAAATAGATGCTGTTTTAGAGAAAAATTAGAGTTTAATGTCTTATAATATTTTTACAAAAACTTTTTGATAAAGTGAAACTTTTTTCCCTTTTTGTACATCTAATAAATAGGGAGTACAAAAAGAAATGCAAAAGAGAGCGGTATAGGAGAAGTACTATGGGAAATCAAGCGCGTCAGAGACAGGAACTGGAATTGTGGCAGGTGGTGAGTCCTCCGGAAGGTCAGAACAGGCAGGCAAGACAGAAACGGATGGTAAATACTGGAAAAACGAGGACGGCAGAGCCGACAAGGACAAGAAGTCCAAGAGTGGGCGAGCCTGTAAGAGCGAGGAATCCAAGACCGGCAGAGCCTGCAAGGAAAAAAAGACCGAGGACGGCAGAGCCGATCAAGACAGGAAATACAAGGGCAGGAAGACTGCAGACAGTGGAACCGATAAGAATCGGAAATACAAGGGCAGGAAGACTGCAGACAGTGGAACCGATAAGGTGCGGAAATACAAGGGCAGGGGCGACAAGGCAGTCAGATACGGTAAGGCGGTCGAACTTAGGAACGGCAGCGGTAATGCAGACAGCAGCGCGGCACAGCGGAAGAAGTAATGCACAGGAATTGCGGCGGCAGAAAGTAAGATGCAGGCAGCGGTACATTTACCGGAGTCTTGCCGTTATGTGGATTATGGTATTGGCCATGACTGTGTTTTTCATGGGAAAGATGCTTCGCCGGAATGCTGGCAGAACAGACAGCACCGACAATACATTTTACCCCGTCTTGAATGAACTTCCCGCTGTGGTCGACAAAAGTGATGCCAAAAAACCGGATATTCTGGAGGATTTTCTCACAGTCAGCGAGTACAACCGTCCGGGAACCAAGCTTGGAAGCGTCAATAATATTTTTGTACATTATACGGCAAATCCGAAAACATCGGCTGCGCAGAACAGAAGCTATTTTGAAAATCTGGGCGAAACGCATGAACGTGCGGCGAGCGCGCATTTTATTATCGGCTATGAGGGCGAGATTATACAGTGTATTCCGCTCGAGGAGGAGGCGTATGCCGTTGTGGACAGAAATAAGGATTCCATCTCGATAGAATGCTGTTTTATTGAGGAGGATGGCTCTTTCACACAGGAAACATATGATTCTCTGATTGCCATGCTAGTGTGGCTGACGGACAAGTACCATCTGGAGACGAAAGATATTCTGCGCCATTATGACTGTGGAGGCAAGCGCTGTCCGCTATATTATGTGGAAAATGAGGATGCGTGGGAAAGACTTCTCTATGATGTGGAACATTATAGGCTTTAAGAAATAAAAAACCCTGAGCGGAATTGAATCCGGTCAGGGTTTTTGTTTATCAGTCTTTAAAGCTTTTCAGGCCTGTGATGACTTCCTGTGAATTGAACGGTTTTGTGAAGAACAGTTCGGCACCGTTTTTCAGTGCATCCATCAGTTTGTCCTTCTGTCCCGCGGCGGAAACCATTGCAACCTTCGCGTTCGGGTCAAAGTCTTTGATATGTTTCAGCGCCTGAACGCCATCCATTACAGGCATTGTGATATCGAGCGTCACATAGTCGGGCGTAAGGTCTTTGTAGAGCTCGACGCCTTCGGCGCCGTTTGTCGCCTCGCCTACAACATTGAAGCCGTTTTCACTGAGCAGCTGAATAAGGATTTTCCTGATAAGTGCGGAGTCATCAACAACGAGAACTGTGGGCAGGGAGCTTGACGTATTGGTATTCAGCGTTGTCTTCTTCAGGTTTAAGGTATGCGGCTTGTCCCCCGGCTTAAAATCCGGATCAGTTGAAATAATCAGGTCAAACTCGGAATCGTTAAAGTATACGGGCATATAGTATGCACTGCCGGATAACCTCTGGTTCAGATAGACCTTTGGCGGAACCATATCAATAGAGATATCGTCATCGCTTAGTACGGATGCAAAGAGACCATTATTCAGGTTGGCAAATTCACACACGGCATCATACACTTCGTCACTGCTTGAGATTGTGACTGTTTTGGCATAGTCTTTTGCAAGACGGATAATTCCGTCCAGTTCATTTGTGGCGCCAAAGCCGAGATAGACAAAAGAATCGCCGAGTGACTTCTGACCAGCCAGCATGCTGTATGCGTAATCCGCTGCTTTTTTCATCCTGCCAAAATAAAAGTTATTGCTGACAAATCTTGTCAGATTACGCATCACAAGACCAGCGAGATCCGTGATGGCAGGATCCCTTACTGTGGCAAAAAGGGGAATGATGGAATCGAAGTCATCTTTTTTCAGTGCCTCAATTTCTGCTTCCGTAAAACCATGTACTTTCTGGAAACCGGCAAGATGTTCCGTGATGGTGTCCAGAGAAAGGTTAAGGTTGTCCGCGAGCAGCTGGAAAAATTTCATTGCAATATTGCCCTGCTTGCCAAGGAGTTCTGTTATCTGCGCTTCAGTCAGATATCCCAGTTCCACGGCAATATCACCGAAACGGCGATCCTGCTGCGTCTGCTGGTGATTGATTTCCTCAGCCTGTGCTTCTGTCAAGAGACCGTCAGCAACTGCAATCGTTCCTAATTTGACACGTGTCTTCTGGATTTCCTCCTGAAAAGTGTCACGCTGCTCAATTGTGAGAACCGACTGCCCGACCAGATAGTTGCTAAAAAGTTGTATAAACATATAAATCCGCACCTCTCTATATTATTTTGGCTAATATTACTGCCTGACTATATTTATTTTATAAAATTTTCGGTAATTTAACAACTATTATTTTGGATTTTTTAGATTTTTTGTTAATTTTCAACATTTTTGCATCAATGCATCTTGTCATCCTTCGCTGTCCTAAAAACGATCGCATGAAATATTTAACGACGGGATTTTGCCGGATTTTACGGTTGACAGCAGATAGATTCGGATATATAATGATAGAATATAAAAGAAAAATAGGTAGAGGTTGCGTTTTTTATCAGTACTCTTTGTCAGGTGTCAGGCGCCGTTTACAGGAGAGGAAAGGAAGGGACGCCGAAAGCACAGAGCCGCCTGAGACTTTTTGCTTGGGCATACGGTTAAGAGCCGTATGACTGTCATCAACAGATGGAGTGCTATCATTTTAAATTGAAACCGGATCCGGCAGAATGCCGGGGATTGGATTTTGCAGAGATATGATGCCGGCCGTCTATTCGTTAGATGACTGGTTTTTCTTTTGATGTATGGACAATGTGAAATAAATTTTTAAAGGAGGACTATGTTATGTCTATATTTACAGGAGCAGGTGTTGCGATTGTCACACCGATGAAACCAAGCGGGGAAGTAAATTATGAGGCATTCGCAAAGCTCATTGAGTTCCAGATTGCCAATCATACAGATGCAATTATTGTCTGCGGAACGACAGGCGAGGCATCGACACTTACACATGAGGAGCATCTTGAGTGCATTCGTTTCTGCGTGAAGCAGGTAAACAAAAGGGTACCTGTCATTGCCGGAACAGGTTCCAACTGTACGGATACCGCGATTTACCTCTCAAAGGAGGCTGAGAAGGCTGGCGCGGACGGTCTTTTGGTAGTTACGCCATATTACAACAAGGCGACGCAGAAAGGCTTAAAGGAGCATTTTAAACTGATTGGGGAGGCGGTCAGCATTCCGATTATTCTATATAACATTCCGGGAAGAACAGGCGGTGTGAACCTCCTTCCGGAGACCATTGTATCGCTGTGTGAGGAAGTGCCGAGTATCGTGGGCGTGAAGGATGCGACGGATAATTTTATCCAGTATGCAAAACTGATGGCGCTTGCAAAGGGAAAGGTGGATGTCTATTCCGGAAATGACAACCAGATTGTTCCGTTTTTGTCACTGGGGGCAAAAGGTGTCATCTCTGTCCTGTCCAATATTGCACCGCAGCAGACACATGACATTTGTGAAAAATATTTTGCAGGGGAGACTGCGGAGAGCGCCAGACTGCAGCTTGAGGCAATTGACCTGATTGCGGCGCTGTTCAGCGAGGTGAATCCGATACCTGTTAAAAAGGCAATGAACCTGATGGGATTAGAGGCGGGAACGCTGCGCAGGCCTTTGACAGAGATGGAGGATGCAAATGCCGTGAAGCTGGAAAAGGCGATGAAAGCGTATGGTCTTTTGTGATTGTACACAGATGCGGAAAGGAAATGACGAAGATGACAAAAGTAATAATACACGGTTGTAATGGGAAAATGGGGCAGATGATAACCAGAATTATCGAGTCGGATCCCGAGATAGAGGCTGTGGCTGGTGTGGATGCATCAGACCACATCAAAAATACATATCCGGTGTTCAAGGACATTGCCGCGTGTGATATCGAGGCGGACGCAGTGATTGATTTCTGTGTTGCGCCTGCGGTTGACGGACTTCTTGATTTCTGTGTGGAAAAGCAGATTCCGTGTGTCCTGTGTACAACGGGGCTTTCGGAGGCACAGCTTGCACACATGGAGGAGGCTTCCAAGAGGGTCGCCGTGCTCAAGTCGGCGAATATGTCGCTCGGCGTGAATATGCTTTTGAAGATACTCAAGGAAGCGGCGGCAGTTCTTGTTCCTGCAGGGTTTGACATTGAGATTGTGGAGAAACATCACAATCTGAAAGTGGATGCCCCGAGCGGTACGGCGCTTGCGCTTGCCGATAGTATCAATGAGGAGTTTGACAATGCGTATGAGTACATCTATGACAGAAGTCAGGTAAGGGCGAAACGCACGGATAAGGAAATTGGTATCAGCGCAGTGCGGGGCGGTACGATTGTAGGTGACCATGATGTTATCTTTGCAGGAGAGGACGAGGTGGTTACTTTTTCACACAGGGCATACTCCAAGGCGCTTTTTGCAAAGGGGGCAGTGCAGGCTGCCAAGTTCCTCAAAGGAAAACCGGCAGGCAGATATGATATGAAGGAAGTAGTGGGGGCTTAGATGGAATTCAGACCATGTATAGACATCCATAACGGACAGGTGAAACAGATTGTCGGAAGTTCCCTTGTGGATAAGGATAACCATGCCGAGGAAAATTTCGTGGCGGCAAAGGACGCGGATTATTATGCGGAACTTTACAGGGACAATGGAATCAGGGGGGGACATATCATTTTGCTGAATCCTGCGTCCAGCCCGTATTACGAGGCGACAAAGGCACAGGCGCTCAAGGCGCTTGGCGCCTATCCTGAAGGACTTCAGATTGGCGGAGGCGTGAATGACAGCAATGCCTTGGAGTATCTTGAGGCGGGTGCTTCCCACGTGATTGTGACTTCCTATGTATTTCAGGACGGGCATGTCAATATGGCGCATCTGAAAAAGATTAGCCGGATGGTGGGAAAGAAACATCTGGTGCTGGATCTCAGCTGCCGTATGCGGGACGGATGTTACTATATTGTGACGGACAGGTGGCAGAAGTTTACGGATGAAAAAGTAGACAGCAGCATGCTTGACCTGTTTATGGAGTATTGTGACGAGTTTCTGATTCATGCCGTGGATGTTGAGGGCAGGAATCAGGGAATCGAAGAAGCTTTAGTCAGGCGCCTCGGCGTCTGGTGCGGCAGTTCGGACAAAATAGCCGTTACATATGCAGGGGGAGTGCACAGTTATGAGGACATTGCACTGCTGGATAAGCTTGGCGGTGGCAAAGTCAATGTGACGATAGGGAGTGCCCTTGATATTTTTGGCGGAAAGCTTTCCTTTCAGGAGGTAGTTAAGAGAATAAAAAACGCTTCGTGATATTCACGGAGCGTTTTTGGGTCTCATAGTACATCTTAATCCTGTAAAACAATAGCTGATTTCAAAATATAAATATATATAAGAAAGGCACATCGAAACTAGATTAAATGATCTATAAGGATTCTTATAACTTGGTTACATTGACTGCCTGAGGGCCTTTTTCGCCGTTTACGATTTCGAACGTAACATCAGCGCCTTCATCCAGTGACTTGAAGCCTTCCATCAAAAGTCCTGAGTAATGTACGAATACATCATTTCCAGCCTCGTCAGAGATAAAGCCGTAACCTTTCTGGTTGTTGAACCACTTTACTGTACCTTTGTTCATAGTAGATACCTCCAAAAAATATTAAGTACTGCAGGCGTCCGAAAGGACATTGGATAATTCCTGCAACAGTAATAGGATATCACAGCGTCTTACAAAAGTAAAGTGAAAATCAAGAAAAGGTTGTCTATCGCATGCAAAAATGATAGAATAATATTATTGTGTAGTTAGAGCGCTTAAAATTATGATGGAGGTATCTTGCATTGGAGGACAAGGGAGAGGTTAAGAAAAAGAGGAATGTAAAATATAATGTGCTGATTGTACCGGATACAGGTACGGAGACAGTCAGACAATTTTCGGTCAATGTGCAGGTGATAAAAACATTTGTGGCAGGAATTGCCTTATTAATGATAGCGGCGCTGTTATATTGCGTGATTCTTACAAGGGAGCTCAACGAGTCGAAAAATAACATACTGGTGCTTGAGGTACAGGTAAGTGACCTTACGCGGCAGAACGAGTGGCTGATTACCCAGAAGGCAGAACAAAAGGAAGAACTTACAAAAGTGAGTGCCGCGTTGGACGATAAGGTGGCGCAGGAGAAGAAAAGGGACGAGGAGATTGCCAAATCCTTTATTCCGTCGGGATTTCCATTGACAGGAAAAGCCTCATACAATGAAAGTGAGAAAGAACTGGAAGGAAATCCTGTCACATGGTTTGAGGCAGAACAGGGGACAAGCGTGATTGCGACGGCTAAGGGGACGGTATCTTCGATAGCGGGAAGCGATACGACAGGATATATTGTGATGGTCGACCACGGAAACGGATATTTCACTGTTTACCGCAACAGTGCAAAACCGGAGGTAAAAGAGGGTGACGATGTCACAACAGATACGGAACTTTTCAAGATAGAGCAGTGGAATGGGAAACTTGGATATCAGATTATAGAGAATGAGTCATATATAGATCCGCTGAGCCTCATGGAAATTAACGGGTGACACAATCGGGCAAGGGAAAACCTACCCGTTTGTGTTTGACTCTGCAAGCCGTTCAAAAATAAGCTCATAGCCGTCACTGCCGTAATTCAGTGAGCGGTTTACACGACTGATGGTGGCTGTCGACGCACCCGTTTTTTCGGCGATTTCCAGATAGGTTTTGCGGTCGCGCAGCATGGTGGCAACCTCGAAACGCTGAGACAGGGAAAGCAGTTCATTTACAGTGCACAGATCCTCAAGGAAATTATAGCTTTCCTCTTTCGTTTTGAGGCATAACAGTGCATCTATCAGATGGTCTACAGCTTCTGTTTTAATTTTCTTGTTCATGGTATCCCTCCGTCATAACAAATAATATTCAGTAACAGTTCAGCCAAAGGTGGAACCGCTACAAAATTCATAAAATACCGTCCGATGTTAATTGTAATATTTTACAGTTGTGCTTTAATGCTGTAAAGTTTTACAGTTTTAAATATTCTACCATATTTCTGAAACAATGTAAATAATTACTGTCAAGTCCGTGAGAAAACAGGTAACAGTTCAACTCAGGACTTTGCACTGGCTGCATAGTCCGTGAAATAACATATAGGTAGAGATGCATCAAGCCACGGTACGTGGCTTTGACACCACGAAGGTGGTAAAAAAATCATTTTATGATTTTTGCATGGCTTGATGCCTGTAACAGGAAGCCGAAGGCTGTACTGTTATGAAAACAGTAATGGCTTGATGCCTGTAACAGGGAGCCGAAAGCGGAACAGCTGTTACAATTCACACCCACGCCAGTTTTTATCGGCATACAAGCTATGAGGTGTGAATGATAACAGATTTTGCACACAAAATGCTAAAAGGCGAGCATTTTGGCGCATGATTCCCACTACTTTGGCGGACGTCTGAACAGTAACGAACTGCTACTGAAAATAAGAAAAATAGCTATAAGGGTCTTGATAAGTAGTTTTGAATACTATATACTATATCATATAATGACTAGTGTACTGGTTCGCGCATATCTGGCAGAAGCTCATGGACGGTACACATTAATGAATGAAAGGCATGGTAAGGCATATGCATATAGACACGAAAGATTTACTGAACAGCATCATGGAAAGCTTTGATAGAATCAGCTATGTAAAGTCTTCGGACATTCCCAATATCGACCTGTACATGGATCAGGTCACGACATTTATGGATAAAAATTTCCGCAAGGTTACAAGATATCCGGAGGACGACAAGGTCATGACAAAGACCATGATAAACAATTACGCAAAAAACAATCTTTTGCCGCCCCCGCTGAAAAAGAAATATTCCAAAGAGCATATACTAGTGCTGATATTTATTTATTATTATAAGGGAATTTTGTCAATCAGTGATATTCAGGCATTGCTCGGGCCTGTCACGGAGCGTTTTTTTGGCAAAGAAGAGGGATTTGATATTCAGTCCGTATATGATGAAGTATTTCAGGTGGGGTATGGTCAGATCGAGGAACTCAAAAAGCAAGTTGAGAAGGAGTACCAGTATGCCATGGAAACATTTGAGGATGCGCCGGAGGATAGCAGGGAATTTTTGAAGCTGTTTTCTTTTATCTGTTTCCTCAGTTTTGATGTATATATGAAAAAACAGCTGATAGAGAAGCTGATTGATGTGATTCAAAGTGACGGCGAGGGGAAGTAAGAAGGCTGAACTGTCACAGAAATAGTCTGAAAATTCAGATAACATCTTGAATTTATCTGATAATAGTTTTATAATAATAGGGACAAAATGAAAAGGAGGTTTTTTATGGGTATATCAGCAGTTGCGGGACTTTCGGGTTTCGGAAACTATAAGATTTCTTCCATTCATGGCAATCCCTACAGTATGAATGCCATACAGAAGATTGATCAGAATAATGGGCGGTCAGGCAATCCGCTTGTCATAGCTTCCGAGGAGAAAAAGGATCTGTACATAAAGGATTACGGCGAGCTGGATGCACCAAAAAGCACAGCGAGCGGTGATTTTGCCGAAATGCTGAGCATTCAGGAAAGCATGAGTTCACAGAAGGACAGCGGCAGACAGACAGGCTATGCATCTTATTTGAACGATACAATAGGCATGATGGGACTGCAGAATCGTCTGCGGGATCAGCTCAACGGAGCAGGATTTACACCATTTGTTTCATGAAATTGTTTTTGAAAACACCCGTAATGGGTGTTTTTTCTTGTCAAAGGGACAAAAATAGTGTATGATGGAATTCGTTGGAAAATGTCGAAAAAGAACTGAATTTGGCATCAAAATAAAGGAAAGTTTACGTAAGGGGGAGAATTTACGTGGAAAGATATGTTGTTTTTTTTAACATGAAAAGGTGGGCTGTATTGTGTCTGACTGTCATCATGCTTTTGGGTCTGGCGACTGGCGTTGAGGTAAATGCAAAAGAAAAAGCACCCGTTTATAAAATCATGGTCAACCGTGCGGCGAACTGCGTGACCGTATATGAAAAGGATGCGGACGGAGTGTTCAGCATTCCTGTTAAGGCTTTTGTGTGTTCCTGTGGAAAAGAAGGGCATGAGACGCCGCTGGGAACATATAAGACAAGTAATTATTATCAGTGGCGGCTGATGGTGGATGGTTCCTATGGGCAGTATGCTGTCCGCTTTTACAAGGGAATCATGTTCCACTCTGTTCCTTATTATACAAAAAATGCAGGAAATATGGAGTGGGAGCAGTATAACCTGCTCGGTGAGGCTGCATCGCTTGGATGTGTGCGGCTGGCGTGTGCGGACGCAAAGTGGATATATGATAACTGCGGGAAGGGAACGGAGGTCGTCGTATATGATGACATTGAAAACCCAGGACCTTTGGGGAAACCTTCTGAAGTGAAGCTCTCGGAAGAAAATCCTATGAGGAAATGGGATCCCACGGATATCAGCAGCAAAAATCCATGGAATGTGTTTCGGCCAACGCTATATCTGACAAATGGTGTGGGAGATGAAGTGCTGCGGCTTCCGGTTGGCGCGTCACAGCATGATATATACAATGCGGTCGGCATGCGGGATTTTACTGGGAACGTCTGTGATTTGGGCGAGTACACGATTCACATTTCCGGAAAATATGACTTGAGCCGGGAGGGGACATACAATGTGTCTGTGTGCGGCGTCGGTGCACAGGGAATCCGGACGGAGAAAAGCATGACGCTTTGTGTAGGATAAAAAATGAGGACAGAAGGATTGCTTCTGTCCTTGTTCTGTTATTTGGCCTGATTGGAAAAGGTGTTGTCTACCAAGTCTTCATACGGAACATAGTTTTCCAGTTCTCCTGCTTCCATCAATATATTTTGCAGGAGTGTAAAGCTGTCCTCGGTGAACACAAGGTCTTTTTTCCAAGTATCCTGTGTCTGGTAGCGTGTTACAATGGTGGTAATTGTCTCTAGCTCCGTTTCAGGGAACTGGGGTTTGATAACAGATGCTATTTCTTCGGCAGAGTGGCTTGATACATAGTTCATGCCTTTCTGGAGCGCCTTGGTAAATGCGAGCAGGGTATCGGGTTTTTCGGCAATATAGCTTTTTCTGGCACTGAATGCCGTGTAAGGTACATATCCGGAATCGACTCCAAGGGACGCCACAATATATCCCACCTGCTGGGATTCAAGAGAGGTGGCATGCGGCTCGAACTCCACAGTGAAGTCAGCATAGCCGGCATCGCCCTGTTTTGCGCCGGCAAAGGCTGCGGCAGTGGATCCAAAATCAATGCTTGTGTCAATGGTAAGGTCTGTTTCCGGGTCGATATGGTTCATTTTCAGGATATATTCAAATACCATCTGCGGCATGCCGCCTTTGCGCCCGCCAAGAACATAAGTTCCTTTTAACGTATTCCAGTCAAAATTGTCCATGGGAGTGCGGCTTACCAGAAAGTTTCCTGCGCGCTGGGTCAGCTGTGCGAAGTTGACAGCATAATCCTGTGCGCCCTGAAGATATGTATAGATGGATGCCTCGCTCCCCATAAAGCCGATATCTGCTTCACCAGTGAGTAATGCCGTCATGGTTTTGTCCGCGCCGTATCCGGTCACAAGTTCAAGGTCAATCCCTTCGTCTGCAAAATAGCCTTCTTCGATGGCAACATACATCGGGGCATAAAAAATGGAATGTGCCACTTCATTCAAGGTAACTTTTGTAAGACCGCCCGCGCTGTCTTTTTCGCGCGCGCAGCCACTGAGAACGGATGAAAGAATCAGAATGGTTATTAGAAAGGCGGATAAGACTTTCCTTTTTTTCACGATTATCACCTGTATCCTTTTTTTTAGTATATGTGGGGAAAGAAAAAAGGTGTGAAATGCTTTCAAAAAGAATGAAATTTTGGTATACTGGAAAAACATAGTGTTTGGATTTTGTAAGATGATTTATTTTAAGAAAGGAAGAAACCCATGAGCCTTTATGATACATTGAATGAACAGCAGAAAAAGGGAGTGTTTACCACAGAAGGTCCCGTACTTATTCTTGCGGGCGCAGGCAGCGGGAAGACAAGCGTGCTCACAAGACGTATTGCATACCTGATAGAAAACAAAGGTGTTAATCCTTGGAACATTCTGGCGATTACCTTCACAAACAAGGCGGCAGGGGAGATGCGCGACAGGGTCGACGACATTGTGGGTTATGGTTCGGAGAGCGTATGGGTATCCACATTCCACGCAACGTGTGTCAGGATTCTTCGGAGATATATTGACAGAATCGGGTATGACAACAGTTTTACAATTTACGATACCGACGATTCCAAGAGTGTGATGAAGGATGTGTGCAAGAAACTGAATATTGACACGAAGCAATTGAAGGAGCGGACGATTCTCGGGGCGATATCCTCGGCTAAGGACAATCTTATTACGACAACGGAGTATGAAAGAACTGCCGCGGGGGACTATATCAAAAAGAGAATATCGGCAGCATATGCGGAGTACCAGCTTGCATTAAAGAAAAATAACGCCCTTGATTTTGATGATTTGATTGTAAAGACAGTGGAACTGTTTAAGAGCTGTCCCGAGGTGCTTGAAAACTACCAGAACCGCTTTCAGTATATTATGGTGGATGAGTACCAGGACACCAATACGGCACAGTTTGAACTGATACGTCTTCTGGCGGAGAGAAACCATAATCTATGCGTTGTCGGGGATGATGACCAGTCCATATATAAGTTCAGGGGAGCAAATATCAGAAACATTCTCGACTTTGAGCAAGTGTATCCGGATGCGGAAGTCATTAAGCTGGAACAGAACTATCGCTCCACACAGAATGTCCTTGATGCGGCGAATGCAGTTATCCGGAATAATATTGCGCGGAAAGACAAAGCGCTCTGGACAGATAAGGGTGCCGGAAACCGTATCCACTTCAGGTCTTTTGACAATGCCTATGAGGAAGCAGAATACATAGCGGGTGATATTAAACGGAAAAAACGGGAGTTGGTGAGTGATTACAACCAATGTGCAGTACTTTACAGGACAAATGCGCAGTCGCGTCTGCTTGAGGAGAGCTTTATCGCGCTGAATATTCCCTATAATGTGGTGGGCGGGGTAAATTTTTACGCGCGTAAAGAGATTAAGGATATTCTGGCATACTTAAAGACGATTGACAACGGAAAGGATGATTTGGCTGTAAAACGCATAATCAATGTGCCGCGGCGGGGAATCGGTGCAGCAAGTATTGCAAAGGTACAGGATTATGCGGATCACATGGGACTGAGCTTTTATGAGGCATTACAGCAGGTGGATGACATACCCGCCATGGCAAAGGGGAAATCGGCAGATAAGCTCCGGGACTTTGCGACAATGATTCGGATGTTCCGTACAAAAATGCAGTCGTGCTCCTTGGAGGATTTAATATCGGATGTTATCGAAACCACGGGCTACGTGAAAGAGCTTGAGGATTCTGACGAGGAGGAAGCAGAGGACAGAATCGAGAATATTAATGAGCTTATTACGAAGCTGGTAAGCTTTGAGATGGCACGGGAGGAGCTTGGCGAGGAAGCAACCCTTTCGGCATTCCTTGAGGAGGTTGCGCTGGTGGCGGACATCGACGGAGTCGGAAAGGATGACAACAAGGTGCTGCTGATGACGCTTCACAGCGCAAAGGGACTTGAATTTTCACAGGTGTATCTGTCAGGGCTGGAGGATGGCATTTTCCCAAGTTATATGACAATCACTTCGGATAATCCGGAAGACATTGAGGAGGAACGGCGTCTTGCCTATGTGGGAATTACGCGTGCAAAGGAAGATTTGACCATCACATATGCCAAGGCACGGATGATTCGGGGCGAGACACAGTATAACGCGGTGAGCCGTTTCGTGAAAGAGATTCCGGGCGGTCTTCTTGACAATAAGCTGCCGTCTTCAAAAAGATGGGACGAGGAGATTTATGACGAGGATTCCTATCAGAAAAATATATTTCAGGCAAAGCCATTCCAGACAGATTCGGCAAAAAGCGGAGGAAACAGCTGGATGGAAGCGGCGTCATATCTTGACGCGTATAACAAGAAGGCAGTGGCAAAGCCGGTGCAGAGACGGGAGCAGCTGAGCGATACGGTGTTTGACAAGCCGCAAAAGAGCAGTGCGCCTGCCGCAAAAAAGGACTTGTCTGAAATACTGGTTTCCCGCCCGAAGGCTGTCATGAGAAAAAAGGAAACGCCTGACGCAAACAAACCATATATCGCAAAATCGCTGGACGGGCTTACAAAAGGAGCGCCGGTGATGGCGGCAGGAGGTCCTGGTTACGCGCAAGGCGACAGGGTGCAGCATATCAAGTATGGCACAGGCACAGTGCTGAACATCGTGCAGGACACTAGGGATTATAAGGTGACCGTAAATTTTGACGAGTATGGCACTAAAATTATGTTTGCGGCATTTGCAAAGCTAAAAAAGCTGTAGTGTTTCGAAATATCTACAATATAGCCTGAAAATATGTTATGATATACAAAATGTATGAATCAATTTGCTGTAAACGGCAAACCGGAAATAGGATATACAAAATTAGATGCAAAACAGCAGCCGGAAGAGACTGCATCCTGTAAAGGGAAAAGGATAAAAAGGGGTGAAGAGATGGACGGACAACAGATTAACAATGAGCGCCGCACAGAGACGGAAACAGCGCGCGAAATGGAAAACATGATGAAGAAGCTGCGCAGGGAGCTTATGTTCACCCGAATCATGTGCATGGTCACTTCCGCGCTGACAGTACTGCTGCTTGCCGGAGGGGCGTATCTTTTTGGACAAGTACAGACAATCGCGCAGCAGGCACAGCCTGTCATGGAGCAAGTAGCAGCTGTGGATGTGGAAAATGTGAATGAAACGTTGAGACAAGTCAGAAGTTCTCTGGAAAACGTTGATTTGAAGGAGGTTGCGGACACGCTGAAACAGGCAGTTGATACGCTTAACGGGGTTGACATCGAGGCATTGAACAATGCAATCGAAGGGCTTGACACTGAGGAGCTGTCAAGGACGCTGGCAAATCTCAACGACGCAGTGGAATCCCTGCATAAAATGGAGGATTCGCTGAATATGTTATTCGGGAAAAGAAGATAACAGTAAAGACTTTTGGAATGGAGCGTGATACAATGCTGAACGATTTTCGGACAGAATATAATGCGAAGCTGACGACTCCCGACGAGGCGGTAAAAGTGGTAAAGAACGGCGACTGGGTAGACTATACCAGCTGTCTGGGCAAGCCCGTACTTCTGGACAGGGCGCTGGCGGAGCGCAGGGATATGCTGTATGATGTAAAAATACGCGGCAACTTGATATCCGGACCGATTGCAGTGGCGGAGTGTGACGAGAGTCAGGAGCATTTTACCTATCATAGCTGGCACTGTTCGTCCTACGAACGGAAGCTTTGCGACAGGGGGCTTTGTTATTATATTCCCATGGTGTTTCACAACAATGCCGCGTACTATGAGTTTTTTCTCACTGTGAATGTCGTGATGGTGAGTGTCTCACCGATGGATAAGCATGGATATTTTAATTTTTCTGTCAATACGGGAGTTGCGGCGCCGATAACACGCGTGGCTGACATTGTTATTGTCGAGGTCAACGAAAATCTGCCAAAAGTGCATGGCGGATACGACGAATGCATTCATATTTCGGATGTGGATTATATCGTGGAGGGGGCACATGAACCGTTTGCGGGCACGAAACCCATCATTCCCTCCGAGACAGACCGGAAGATTGCACAAAAGATTCTGCCTTATATCGTGGACGGCGCGACATTGCAGCTGGGGATTGGCAGCATGCCAAACGCGCTGGGGGAACTGATAGCGGAGTCTGACATTCGGGATTTGGGAATGCACACAGAGCTTTGCTCAGACGCATATCTAAGCATGTACAGGGCAGGCAAACTGACAAACCGCAGAAAAAATATAGACAGGGGAAAGGGCGTATTTGGCTGTGCAGTCGGCTCGCCGGAACTTTATGAGTGGGTTGACGACAATCACGGTATTGCGGCTTATCCGCTGGAATATGTCAACAGACCGGAAGTGATTGCCCAGATTGACAATATGGTTTCCATCAACAGCTGTGTTTCGGTGGACTTGTATGGACAGGTGGCGGCGGAAAGCTCCGGCTCTAGGCAAATCAGCGGCACAGGTGGTCAGCTGGATTTTCTGATAGGCGCATCCGCTTCACACGGCGGAAAGGCATTTATCTGTATGAGCTCTGTCTACAAGGACAAGGAGGGAATATATCATTCCCGCGTCCGCCCGCAGTTTGACGGTGACATTATCACTTCGCCAAGGAGTCAGGTCTACTTTCTGGCGACGGAGTACGGTGTAATTAATATGGAAGGACGTTCCACATGGGAGCGGGCAGAGGGGCTGATATCCATTGCACACCCCGACTTCAGGGATGACCTGATAAAAGAGGCGGAAAAAAGGAAGATATGGAGACGATCCAATAAGTATTAACGGTGGGAAACAGAGTATGGGCAAAGGGGTTCAGACTGTGGAGATAGACAATACAATTTGTCATGTCTGTCAATGCAGCAGCGGTGCGCGCGGCAATGAATGGCGCAGACTTTCAATCTTTTACTGGGGCATAGGCAGTGAGAGCAGGAATTGGGTTGCGACGGTAACGTCGTACTTGGAATCGTATCTGAAGGAGAGGGCAGAAAATGCTGCATTTTTAATAGTGGCATATGAATCGGTGAATTGGAACGACGATTTTTCCCCATGGAAGGCACAGGCGGTATTTGGAAAGGATAATTTTGGCGGGAACGCAGACAAGACATTGAAGTGGCTTGTGGACAAATGTATTCCTTACATTGAGGCTGCGGATTCCATGTACATAAAAAATGCCGAGGAGATCCGGCGGTATGCTGTCGGCTACTCCCTTGCAGGGCTTTTCAGCCTTTGGGCATATGGGGAGTGCAGCTCCTTTGCAGGTGCGGTCAGCTGTTCCGGGTCTTTGTGGTATAAGGGATGGCTTGCGTATGTCGAGGAACATCAGGCGGCTTTTCAAAGAAATCATACGGACTGTATTTATCTAAGTCTTGGCGATAAGGAAGACCGGACAAAGAACCGTCTGCTGGCAACCGTTGGGGATAACACCAGAACCGTATATGAAATGCTGCGTGGTCAGCCATCAGGCGCCAGAGTCATATTTGAGTGGAATGCAGGCGGCCATTTTTCAGAGCCGGATATCCGGATTGCAAAAGGAATCTATTGGATTTTATCTTCCAGTAGTGTATAATAAAAACAAGAAAGGTTAAGGAGGAATTAAAAATGAACATCCCAAGCAGTGAGAGGCTGGAAAAGGTTTATGGCGAAAGCACAAAGAGCGCAGAGCGCTTTGGCGCGCTGGCGGAGAACTTCAGAAAAAAGTATGGGCATGGCGAGGCTGCGTTTTTTTCCGCGCCCGGAAGGACAGAAATTATCGGAAACCATACGGACCACAACGGAGGGAAGGTTATTGCGGGAAGTATTGACCTTGATACCATCGGTGCGGCGCAGGTAAACAACAGCAGCGTCATTCATATTACAAGCGAGGGTTATGAACGGGAGATTGTTGTGGACATAGCCAAGATTAACGATATTCCAAAGGTTAGCGGAACAGAAGCCCTTCTGGCAGGAATGATGGAGGGGGCACAGAAGTTTGGATTTCAAGTTGGCGGCTTTGACGCTTATGTGTCTACAAATGTGATTGCTGCGGCAGGCGTCAGTTCATCGGCTTCTTTTGAGATGCTTGTCTGCACGATTATAAACCACTTCTTTAACGACGGTGCCATGACATGTGCGGATTATGCCAAGATTGGAAAGTATTCTGAAAATGTATTCTGGAACAAGGCATCCGGCATGATGGATCAGATGGCATGTGCGGTGGGCGGACCTGTACTTTTTGACTTTTCAAACGGCGTCCAGCCGGAATATAAGCCGCTTACATTTTCCTTTGAGAAGAAGGGGTATCGCCTTGTCATTGTCAATACGGGCAAAGGACATGCGGATTTGAGCGAGGAGTATTCAGGAATTCCATACGAGATGAAGGAGGCGGCAAAGGTTCTTGGCGTAGAGCTTTTATGTGAGACGGATCTGGACAGCCTGCTTGCCCATGTAAACGAGATACCAAACGACAGGGCAGTGCTTCGCGCAATTCATTTCTTTGAGGAAAACAGGAGAGTGGACGAGATGGCGGAGGCGATTGAAAAAGACGATATTGACAAGGTATTAAGGCTTGTCAATGAGTCGGGAACGTCCTCATGGGAGCTTTTGCAGAACTGCTATTCTTTACAGAATTGCAAGGAGCAGAAGATTACACTGACCCTTGCCCTCACGGAACTGTTCTTAAAGGGAATCGGCGACGGCGTCTGCCGTGTACACGGGGGCGGCTTTGCCGGCGTTATCATGTGTCTGGTTCCGCTTGCCGAGGCGGATAATTATGTGAAGTATATTGCGAAGTATGTCGGAGACAGCAATGTATATCCTATGAACATCAGGGCAGTTGGAGCAGTTAAAATTTAATCAGTCAATATTTTAAAGAATGGAGTGTTCATAATTGGGCATTCCATTTTCCTTTTTGTAATAATTGCGTTATTTTTCACATTGTAACTTATTTTTTTCTTAATTATATGTGCAAAATGTTGTCTTTTGGACTTTGATTTTGTATAATGTGGTAAACAAAGGTATCTTTGACATTTTAAGTAAAGGATAAAATGGTGAACTGAGATGAAAAAATATTCATATTTCCTGCTGTTTGTTATCGGAATCCTGCTTTGCAGTGTATGGATGGGGAGCAGCGGCATGGCAGCAGAAACAGAGGAGGGGGCGTTTGTCATCAATGCACAAGTCTTTCCGTCAGATACACCCACCTATGATGTTGAGGTGACTGTTGAGAATAGAGGAGCAGACTGGGAAGGAATGGTGCGTCTGACGCTGCGGGATTCCTACGGAAGCATTGACAACTGTTCTTACGACACGATGCTTTCCCTGCCGCAGGGCAGTAAAAAGCAGTTTACAGTCAAAATTCCCAAAAACAGTCTGGAGCGCACCGACGGAAATGTTTGGATTGAATTGTTTGACAACAAAGCCAAGAAGCCGGTTGCGCTGAGCAGTTTTAACCGACTTCTTCAAGGAGCGACGGATGCTCTGGCCATGGGGATTCTAAGTGACAAATATTCGTCGCTCACATATCTGGATATGGGTGGGGAAGAGGCGTATTATAATGGTCACAGCTATCCGGTCAAGTTGACGGAACTGAATCAGGATAATCTTATGCGTGCGCTGCCTGCTTTGCATTGTCTTGTAATTGACAGCTACGACACCAGTGTTTTGACAGACGAGACAGTGGCGGCGATTGAAAAGTGGACAGAGAACGGTGGAATGCTGATTATTGGAACGGGAAATTTTGCGCAGGAAACATTAAGTGCATTTGATGCGCTGGACATGCATTGTGTGACCGTTTACCCGCCGGGAGACAGTCAGCAGGATGAGGGTGCTTATGCGGGCATTTCACAGCTTCACATGGCGCAGCTTGAGGATAAATCAGATGCATTTTACACATCATACGGCACGCTTGCCCGAATGCTGTCTCAGGGAGACGGTGCAGTATGTGTGTTACCCTACGCACTGACTGAGCTGGGTGAGATAGACATAAAACCCTATTCTGACGAAGATTCGGAAACGGATGTTTACTTGGAAGATGGGACAAAGGTGTTTATAAAGTCCATTTTGAATGAGATGGGCAGTTCGGTAAGCGTTAACAAAATGAAACAGGGAAATAGCTTTTATTATCCCGGAAAAAGTAATGATTATTTCTTCTACAATCTATTGGATCTGTTCGGCAATGGCAGTGCACGTCTGCATTTTGGGGGACTTAAGGTGATTGTGATGGTGTATGTGGTCTTTGTGGGACCTGTACTTTATCTCATTCTGCGTTTTGCCAAAAAGAGGGACTATTACTGGTGGACAGTGCCGGTGTCGGCAGTTGTGGGAATTCTGCTGGTATATTGGACAGGAAGGGGATTCGAGGTGGTGAATACGCGGGTGTATTCCATGACACTGGAAAACTTGTCTGATGAGGGAAATTTCATAACGTATCTGCATTGCTATGATGCGGATCACAATGAGTGGGATTTGAGACTTGCAGAGAAGTATCAGTATGCCGGTCTTATGAGGGACAATTACTATGGCATTGACAACCCCTATTATTATCATTCCAGACAGGATGGCGACAGGCTTTCCTTCGGGGCGGATCCAAACACAAGCTTTGAAGACTGCTATTTTCAGGCGGGCGGCGTCATGCAGGAGAGAAGCGGGAGCATCCTAGGGGATATCAACTATAAGAATGCATGGGAGTTTGCAGGGACAGTTGCGAACAATACCAATCGGGATTTCGCATATTTTGCAGTGATAGCGGATGACAGGCTGGCGCTTTACAAAAATCTGCCTGCAGGAACAGTGTGTGACCTGTCGTCAGCCGAGGAAGTGTATCATACGGACGGAAGCAGCGATATTTTGAGAGATTATGTGTATGAGTATATTCGGGAAGTCTGCAACAGCAAGGAAAGGACGGATATGGATATGCTGTCGGCACTGGGAATGGGATTATCCGCAGTATATCTGCAGGACGGCTTTGGCAGGACAATCATTATCGGAGTGACAGATGACTGGGATAAGACAGTGGATGACAGCTGCAGCGAAGCGGCTTATGGATGTCTCTATACTGTGCAATAATAGGAGTGAAAGGGGATATATATGCTGTATATCAATGATTTGACAAAAAAATACGGAGCATTTACAGCGGTCAACCATCTGTCGCTGCACATTCCGGAGGGGGATTTGTTTGGCTTTGTGGGACCAAACGGCGCAGGCAAGACAACGACAATCCGTATTGTATGCGGCCTGCTCAGGGCAAGCAGCGGACAAGTGGGGATTGGCGGCACCTCGGCTCCGGTCGGCAGTAAGGAAATGAAACGTCTGATAGGATATGTTCCTGATTTCTTTGGTGTGTATGACAATTTAAAAGTACGTGAATATATGGACTTATACGGTTCCATGTACGGGATGCATTCGCGCGACATTGCGAAGCTGACAGATGATTTGCTTGAGCTGGTCAATCTCTCGGATAAGAAGGAAGTGTACGTGGACACGCTTTCACGCGGCATGAAACAGCGGCTCTGTGTGGCGAGGGCATTGCTGCATAACCCAAAGCTTCTGATTCTGGATGAACCGAGTTCCGGGCTGGATCCCAGAGCGCGGGTGGAGATGAAAGAGCTGTTAATGAATCTGCATTCCATGGGGAAGACCATTGTCATTAGTTCGCATATTCTCTCGGAGCTTTCCGAGATGTGTACAAGCATTGGGATTATGAACGGCGGGCAGCTGATTACCGCGGGACGTATCGAGGATATCATGCAGCAGCTTTCCGGAGGAAATCGGATTCATATTCGTGTGGCATCTGCCATGGAGACAGCTGTGCGGATTTTAAAAGAACAGGCGGGGACTGTTGTGGAATCCGTAAGGGAAAATGAAATTATTATAACCAATCGGGGGACAGAGGAACAAATCAGCAGCCTGATTGGCACTTTGATACAGAACCAGGTTGTCCTGACGGGTTTTTACAGGGAAGAAGGCAGTCTGGAATCACTGTTTATGCAGTTGACAGGAGGTGCTGAACAATGAAATTACGGTGGAATCCAATCGTAAAAAAAGACTTGCAGATTGCCGCGCGCAGCATGCGTATCAGCTGGGGGGTGTTTGCCTATGAGGCAGTTCTTACGATGATATTTCTGCTGGCACTGGCAGTGATACAGCAGCAGACGGGAAGCTTTTACAGCGACGGCAATGTATATCACCATTTGATTTATCTGTTTCCGGTTCTTGCAATAGCACAGGTCTGCATTGTCACGTTGATTGTGCCTGTCATCACGGCATCTGCCATCTCGGGCGAAAAGGAGCGCCAGACGTTTGACATTATGCTCACGACCTGTATGTCGCCCTTTTCCATTGTGCTTGGTAAAGTTGTGTCGGCAGTGATTCATATTTTGTTTTTTGTAGTTGCGGGACTGCCGATTATGGCATTGTCCTTTGTGGTGGGCGGCATGGACTGGAGTAATTTGTTTTACTTTATACTTACGATTATGCTGCTGTCCGTGTTTTCGGGAAGCATCGGAATTTTTTGTTCCTCGGTCTGCCGCAAGTCCATAGCCGCAGTCGTACTATCGTATGTGTTTTATTTTGTGATTTTTGTGCTGACTTTCATACCGGCAATCATTAAAGGATTGTTTTCCGATAAGGGTGTGGGTGAAACCATGCTGTTATGGCTGATAAATCCAATTATTTTCTTTGAGGAGTTTTTCATGCAGATTATGTCAGAGCAGTCCCTCCTTTCAGGCAATTTTGACAAGAGTGATGTGGGATTTCTGACGTATCATCTTGCAAAGGGAAATACATGGTTATTCGTTTCCGGGGCATGTATTTTATTATTGTCTTTTTTGTTTTTGCTTGCAGCGGCATGGAAAGTAAATCCTATGCATGCTTCTACGGGGAGGAAACCGGGCAAAAAAAAGTGAGGTAACGGATGGATAAAAAAGAATTCTTGAAGGCAGTACAGGCGTGCCGCCGCAAAATGAATATTGCTTTATTTATGGAAAAGACGGTGTCTGCGCTGAGCATTGGCGCAGCGGCAGGAATCCTTTTTCAGGCGGCGGCTTTTTTTGTTCCCCTTTATTATGCTGGTCTCTATGCAGGGCTGGCGCTGTTTTTTGCATTTCTGACAGCCGCACTGATATCCGTTGTAAAACGGATATCCATGGAGCAGGCGGCCTTGCGGATGGACAGTTTCGGATTTGAGGAACGGATTGTCACCGCACATGAAAATCTGATGAAGGATGGCACATTGATTGCGCTTCAGCGTGCGGATGCCATGAGGCAGTTGAAAGCACATGGTGACAGAATAAAGGTTCCGCTCTTTCCGGAAGGAAAAAGGCTGATTGTTCTCGTGGGACTGGCAGTCGTTCTGACAGGACTGGCAATTTTGCCGTCAAAGACAAAGGAATATGCAAAGGAGCTTCATAGTCTCCGTGAAGAAATCAAGGAAAAAGAGGATGAGGTAGAGGAAGTAGTGGATGCCTTGGAGCAGCTGGCGCAGGAGGAACTGACGCCGGAACAGCAGGCAGAGATTCAGGACATGATGGAAAGTCTGCAAAATTCACTGTCAGCGTACCACCAGGCATCCTCGGAGGAGATGGCGCAAGCGGCATCCGAAAAACTTAACTACAAGTATGAGAATATCCATACGCAGTTGTCAGCCATGGCACAGAGTATGCAGAATAGTGCGTCGGTCTCTGGCGCTACGGTGGAATCCATGGAAACGATGGCTCAAAAACTGCGGGAAATGAGCGGACAAGAGCTTGCGGCAGGGAATGGCTCCGGAAAAGGCCAGAATGGTCAGAATGGGAAAAGCGGTTCGGGCGGAGAAAGCGACGGACAGGGCGATGGAAACGGAAACGGTGACGGAAGCGGACGGGGCGATGGAAGCGGAAACGGTGACGGAAGCGGACAGGGTGATGGAAACGGAAACGGACAGGGCGATGGAAGCGGAAACGGTGACGGAAAAGGACAAGGCAGAGGAACCGGAAGCAGCAGCAATCAGCATGATTATGTCAGCATTCCGAATGCCATTGCCGATATCGGAAATTTGACGGGAAATGCTGTAGACCATGATGCTTCAGCGTATTTTTATGCGCAGAACGGCCTGAGCTGGGAAGGAACACATATGTCCCATGAGGCGGTTATCGGAAGTTATGAGCAGAACGCTTATGAGGGAATTGCCGCCGGAAAGTACCCAAGCGGCATGGAAGACATTATTAAGGAATATTTTTCAAATTTTAATTAAAGAAAAAGCATAAAGAGGAGAAAAGGATATGGGTGAATTGGACAGCGGCAGATTACAGGATCCGGAATATATGGCGCAGCAGATAGCCGCGTGTGAGACGGAAATTCAGAAAGGAATTATCGGACAGCGTGAGATTATCCGCCAAACCATGCTTGCGATGCTTACGGGGGGCAATGTGCTTCTTGAGGGAATGCCGGGACTTGGTAAGACGAGACTGGTTAGCACGATTGGAAAAGTTTTTGACCTGTCATTCAAGCGGATACAGTTTACGCCTGACTTAATGCCGAGTGACGTGACCGGCACCAATATTATTATCAAGAACGAGCAGGGAAGTGCTTTTTCCTTTGAGCGCGGACCGATTTTTGCGAACCTGATTCTTGCAGACGAAATCAACCGTGCCACACCAAAAACACAGTCGGCGCTTCTTGAAGCGATGCAGGAGCATACAGTGACCGTGGGAAATGACAGCCACGCGCTCGAAGAACCTTTTTTTGTATTGGCGACCCAGAATCCTATAGAAAATGAAGGAACTTATCCGTTGCCGGAGGCGCAGCTAGATCGTTTTATGTTCAAGATATTGGTTCGCTTTCCGACCAAAGAAGAGCTGCGGGGAATTGTCGGGCTGACGGAGGGGACTCAGGCACCGGTGATTGAAAAAAAGATGGATGGCAGGGGACTGCTTGCGGCGAGGGAGCTGGTCGGCCAGATTCCGATTGCCGATGCAGTGATGGACTATCTGCTTGGGATTGTCATGGAGACGCATGCCGCCAATCCACATATTAGGGAGGGCGCAAGCCCGAGGGCGGCACAGGCGCTGATTCGCGCGTCAAGGGCAAAGGCATTTCTGGAAGGACGTTTTAATGTTTCCTTTCAGGATGTGGCGGAAATGTCCTATCCTGTGCTAAGGCACCGTATAATTCCAAGTTTTGATGCCATTAGCGAGGGAATTGCGGAGGACGATATTATCCGTGCTATTTTGGAGGCAAACGGAAAAGTATGATAGCAGATGCGGCTTTTTTTGGGAAACTGTCCCGTCTGCGTCTTGCGATGGGGCATAAGGCATCCATGAATCTGACCGGAAACCGAAAATCCGTACAAAAAGGTTCGTCCACGGAATTTTCAGATTTTCGCGAGTATATGCCCGGTGACGATATCCGGCGCATCGACTGGAATGCCTACGGACGACTGGACAGGCTCTACGTAAAGGAATATATGGAAGAAAAGGAGATGACCGTGTCCGTCTTAATCGACACGAGCGCCTCCATGAATTATGGAAAAAAGAAAAAAAGTGAACTTGCATGTCTTCTGGCAGCGGCATTTTCGTACATGGGGCTGAACCAAATGGATCGCGTGATATTGTATGACATGCAAAAAATGCAGTCGCCGTTTGTGGCACGAGGTGGGAAAAAAATACTGCCTGTGCTTACGGACTGGCTCGAACAGCGCCAGTTTGACGGTGCAGCAGATATAGCCGATGCTGTCAGGCAGCTTCCGATGAAAGGACCTGGCGTGACTATTCTTATCAGTGACTTTTTGCAGGACATTTTTCTCGAGGAGTCCGGGGAACACATTCAAAAGCTTTTGCGCTTTCTGGATTACAGAAAGCAGAAAGCTGTATGTCTGCATGTGCTGGCGGGCGAGGAGCTTTCGGTGCGTTCCTATGAGGAGCTTACGGGAACGCGGAACCTGATAGACATGGAGGACAAAAGTACATTGCGTATAACTTTGGATGACGCAAGCATCAAGGTTTATGAGAAAGCACTTCAGGAGTATCTGGCACGGCTGAAAAGCGCGTGCGCAAAAATGGGGGCAGTCCATGCGGTGTGTAGTACGAAAAAGGATATTTATCAACTGATTTTTCAGGATTTAAGGATGTTATATGATATTTGAGAGCTTATGGCCGCTGTTTTTTCTGGCAGCGGTTCCTGTTATTATAATTTTATACCTACTGAAACCGAAGGGGACGGACTATCTGATATCATCCAGCCTGCTATGGAAAAAACTGCTGAAAAATGAGCAGTCGCGCACTTTTTTCGAAAAGTTTGTCCATAACATTCTTATGTATTTGCAGATTTTTATTATCGCACTGCTGGTCATCGCGCTGATGTCACCTTTTATTCAGGCAGACGGACAGGGTGGCGGCAGGAAGATACTGCTGATGGATACAAGTGCGAGCATGCAGCATCTGGCAGGCGGCAGTGCAAATCAGGGAAATAGCCGTCTCGAGGAAGCGGTTCTGCAGGCGTGTGATTATGTGTGCGCTGCGCAAAATACACGTTTTTCCATCCTGACGACCGATAATACAGGTACAAGGCTTCTTGCGGTGGATATTACAGATGCAGACAGTCTGGTACAGACTTTGCAGGGCATCGTGTGCAGTGACAGCGGAGGAAGCCTTCTGCAGGCGCAGGAGCTGCTGGACACGCTGGCAGGCGTCGGCGCGGAAAACGACGCGGCGGAAAATGCGGCGGATCTTATTGTGTACACGGACGGTCAGGGAGCATCCGGATTTGACGGACTGCACAGCACGGCGGCAAAAGAACTCCATGTGGTGGGTGAGGCTGTCCGGAATGTGGCGAATGAGTACACGGTTTTCACGAGACGGGAAGACGGATATTATGATGTGATGGTGAGCGTGGCAAATTACAGCGACACAGAGGTTTCTTTCGATGTAAGCCTGTATGATGATGACAGCCAAAACAATAAGCTCCTTGCCCTGAAACAAATGCAGCTTGCACCTTCCGGCAGCAATTACTGTCTGTTTGAGGAGGTGCACTGGCAGGGAGACACGATAGAATCCCGTATTGACGGTATTTCCTTTGCAGGAGGTGCTGCTGACAGTCTTGCGGCGGATAATGTGTCACAGGCTGTCAAAGGCAGTAAAAACCGGATGAAAGGGCTGCTTGTCGGGGAGGGCAATACGTTTATCGAAAAGGCATACCTTGCCGTGACGGGGGAGAGTATCGCGAAGGCTAAAACGGATGCTGCCGTGGAGGAGACAGATATCGGCAAAAGGACGCCTTTTACCGAGAAAGAATACAATATTGTCATATATGACGCCGGTCAGCAGCCAAAGGCGGCTGATACCAACCGGATGATTTTTGGCAATGCAAAAGATGCGTCCATCGAGACACTGGAAAATGTGGTGCTGGATATGGCGGACTGCGATTTGACTGCCGGTTTGTCCGGATTTACGATAGGCGTGAACAAAGCGTACTGTTTTGCGCTTCCTGAGGGGGCAAGGAGCTTTCTCGAATACGATGGAAAATGTGTCGGGTATTATATGGAACAGGATGGAATCAAGGAAATCGTGGTGGGATTTGACATACGGGAGTCCGATTTTCCGCTGCGCGCGGAGTTTCCGGTTTTTCTGGCAAATGCCATGATATATCTTTCCGACACTTCGTGGCTTACGTCAAATGTTTATTACGCAGGGGAGGAGATTGCCCTTCAGCCATGGGCGGAGCTGGACAGAAGCCAGTTTGACAGCCGCCCCGCAAAGGCAGGACTGTATCAGCTGGGAAATGAGGAGTATCAGGAATACTATACTGTGCGTTTTCAGACTGCTGCGGAGTCCGACGGCAGGCAGGTGGCAGCTTCTGTCAAGAGTGCGGACGCTGTGCAGCGGCAGAAGATAAAGAAGACCATCCGCAGCTTGTTTCTTTTGCTGGCACTGGCTTTTCTTGTGGCGGAATGGATTGTCTATGCGCGTCAGATGCGTTATCGCGGAATGTTTTATCTTGTTGTGCGCGGCGTGGTAGTTCTTTGTGTCCTTCTGGCGCTGCTAGGCATAAAAATCCGTCTGGGAAGCAGCCAGACAGCGACCGTGTTTGTGGTGGATCTCTCCGACAGCAATGAGGAGCATATTGAAGATGTAAAGGATTATCTGGAGGACACCATTTCCCAAATGCCGTCAGGCAATGTCCATGGAATCGTAACATTTGGAAAAAACGCGGTTGTGGAACAGTTTTTGACTGCGGAACGCCATTTTAGCGGTCTTATGACACTTCCGGAAAAGACAGCGACAAATTTTGAGGATGCGATATCCAAGGCATTGGCGCTAACTTCAGGCGATTATAGCAAACGACTGGTAGTGCTCACGGATGGCAGGGAAACACGCGGGGATATTCAAAGTATGGCGCAGGCGCTCACTGCCAGCCGCGCGGAATTTCTCACGCTGCTCTATGACAATGAGGAGACGCCGGACGCCTATGTGGGAAATGTGCTGCTGCCCTCTTATCTGCATCCGGGGGACAAGTATTCTGTCACTGTGGTGGTGGAGAGCAATTATGACACGGACGCGGTAATTTCGCTGTACAACGGAAGCCGCCAGATGGCTGCAAACAAGGTACACCTGAATAAGGGAAGCAGCAGGTTTGTGTTTGAAGCACAGGTCGATTCCGGCGCGGAAAGCGGCATGATGGAGAATCTGAGGGTACAGGTGCAGGCAGAAGGGGATACGTGTCAGGAAAATGACTTCTTCAATGCGTATTCCGTGGTGGAGACACCCCCGAGGGTTCTGGTTATCTCAAGCCGCGGCAGCAATGTATCGGAATTTGCGTCAGTACTCAAAGCGGCAGGATGTGATTTTAGCATGGTTTCCGCGCGGAATGCTCCGGATAACATCAATGATATGCTTGACTTTAAATCCATCATTTTGGTCGATACGTTTATTGATGAGCTGCCACCAGGCTTTTTGGACAATCTGGAGACTTATGTCAAGGATTACGGATGTGGATTCGTCTGCTGCGGGGGAGAGAACAGCTTTGCGCTGGGAGGCTACCGCGATACCGTGTTGGAGACCGTTCTTCCGGTGGATATGCAGCTTCGGAGCATGAACGAGCTTCCGTCCATGGCGATGGTCATGGTGATTGACCACTCCGGAAGTATGTCAAGTCAGGCGGGCACTCTGGGGGTCAGCAATCTGGATGTGGCAATACGGGCTGCGATGGTTGCAGTTGACAACCTTCAGGACACGGATTATGTAGGTGTTCTGACTTTTGACGACAAGTACAGCTGGCAGGTGGAGCTGCGGCAGGCAGATGACAAGACGGCAATCAAGGAGGAAATCAAGAAAATTGCTGAAGGCGGCGGAACGACGATTAAACCGTCCCTGCGTGAGGCAGGCAAGGTACTTTCCAAAAGCGATGTATCTGTCAAACATGTCGTTCTCCTGACAGACGGTATGGGAGAGACTTCCGATTTTCGAGATGTGATAGATACTTATACGGAAAACAAAATTACCCTGTCGACCGTAGCAGTAGGGAGCAATTCGGACAGCGTGCTGCTGAAACGGCTGGCTGATAAGTGCGGCGGAAGATATTATTATTCTGATGAATCCCGTGATATTCCCAAAATCTTTGCACAGGAAGTTTTTCTGGGTGGGGACAGCTACATTCAAAACGGTGTGTTTTCGCTGTCAGTACAGAACGGCCATGAACTGACAAGCAGCCTGTTTTCCGGCGGATGGCCAGCCGTTTACGGTTATATTGCAGCGACACCCAAGACAGCGTCAAGTCCGGTGATTGTAACAGGGGAAAAAGGTGACCCGATTCTGACAGTGTGGCAGTACGGACTGGGAAGGACAGCGGCGTGGAACAGTGACGTGACGGGAGAATGGACAGGGACGTTTGCGGGGCAGGAGGATTATGTCCAGCTTTGGAAGCGCATTGTAGACTATTCAACCGGAAATGCCAATTTGGGCGAGGACAGTGTGAATGTGGTGACGGCAGGGGAACAGACAACAGTGGATTACCAAACAGATGACTACGGCAGTAAGACAGAGATTGCGGTGACCATGATAGATCCGGATGGAAATACCACAGAAGAAAAACTTCATGCAGCCGCACCGGGGAAATACACGATTGACCTTCCGACATCACAGGCGGGGCTGTATCACTTCAACATACGCCGGACGGAAGACGGAGCGATACAAAATTATATGACGACAGCTGCGGCAGTTCAGTTTTCAGACGAATACAAGTTTGATGTAACAGCCGATGCCTACCTCAAATTTGCAGCACAGTACGGAAAGATTATTACAAAAGAGGACGCTGTCTGGACAAGGATTTCCACAGGAGCAAAGGAAGGGTATCCGCTGACAAACTGGATGCTGGCGATGGCGGTCATTTTCTTTCTGGCAGATGTCGCGATGCGGCGATTCCAATACCAGCCTAGATGGATTTTTGTGAAAGCCGGAAAACGCAGACAAATGACCGGAAACCAACAGGCGCAAATGCAGCAGGGGACAACGCAGACACAAGAGGTACCCGAAATAAATAGTGAGGCGCAGACACAAAAAAAAGCGGAGAAACCAAAGAAGGCAAAAAAGTCAAAGCAGGCAGAACAGACGTTGGATACTTCTCGGCTGTTAAAGAAAAAAGACGACCGGAATTTACATGATAATTCGTAACAGTTCAGCCTATGGCTTCCTGTTATGGGCATCAAGCCATGCAAAACCACTTCGTGGTGTCAAAGCCACTACGCTGTTTCACGGACTTTGCAGTAAATGCAAAGTCCTGAGCTGAACTGTTGCGATAATTTTTTAATTTTTGCGATAATGCTTGAATCTTTTTTGAAAAAGTCCGATATATCATATAGGACAAAAGAACATCAATGTGTTTCAGAAATGATAACAGATATAAGGGTGACATGGAGGAGTAAGTATGAACTTTTTTTTCAATAACAGTCCGCTTTCAGGTTTTACGCAGCGTTCCGCATGGGGACTTAAAAGTACAGAGGAGAAAGCGGAAAGAATTCAGAAAAAGGATGCTCAGATAGATTTTTTTGAAGGAAAAAAGGCGGATCTGAAAAATGTGCACTGTACCACACTTGAAGAAATCGAGCAGAAGCTGGAATTATTCAATAATTATAATGACCAGATAGATGCAATAAAAAAGCAGTTTAACAACGAACAGATCATGCACTGTATGGACGAGGCGAGGGAACTTGGCGAGAAAATCGCAGAGGCTGCCGAGGAGCTCGAGCCAAAGACAGCAGAGGAAAGAAAAGAAGAGCTTGTCAAAGAGGCGCTCGGTATCGAGGAAGACGGCGGTATGCTTGACGAGCTGCTTGAGGACACTGTTGAGGAACTGTCCGAGGAGGAAGTGTTTGAGACCCTTGATGAAATGCTGATCGAGGATGTGGAATCTAGGGAGGAACTAGAAGGAGCGCTACCGGAGATTGTCGAGCAGGAAAAGCTGACTGAGATGTATCTTGAAAAACAATATGTTCCAATCGACATTAAGGCATAAGTGCAAAAATGATGTGCGTGTGCTGTCTGTCTCATATCTGGTAAAGATCCGCAGACAGTACAGCAGTGATTGTAAGGGACGGAATTTCGTAAATGCGAAAAAATGATAAAGAAAAACCGGAAAACCAACTGCAGACCAAATACAAGAATCCTTACGAATATGAAAAATATATCAAAAGAAACTATGTGTGCATGAAATCAGACAGCTATAAGGTAGATATCAGCCAGAGACTGTACTATAGGGCAACGAGGGACAAAGCAGTTGAAAATTGGCTGGAACAAAATCTGGATTTGCTGCCGGACTGCATGAAAAGCCTGAGCGATATGGTTGTTGTCACTGGTGGAAGCATTGTTAGCTGTGTCTGTCACATGAACAATTACAACAATATCAGTACGGAAATTGGTGCGGCAGATAAAGGGAGCAAGCAGATATCACGTTCCACCATAAGGACAACAAATGTTCGTGAGATTCAGGAACAGGTAAATTATAACAGTATTTTTTGGACTTCAGAAGCAGAGAGTGCAGGGTTTCAGGCAAAAGCGTAAGCAGATAGTAAGGAACATATCAACAAGGTATCAGCGAAGACGGATTTTCGCTGCAATAGGATCAGGGAGGGATGAACGATGAGTACCATTTCTGCGGGAATGCCCGCTGTTGCAGAAAGCGTTTCAGCCTACTACAACACATCAAAAACAAGCAGGAAATCAAAGGCAGATGAGCCAAAAGGGGACATGGTGGTTACTAAAAAACCGGAGGAAACCGAACCGGTCAAAAAAACACAGGTTGGTGGAAAAACAATCGGAAAACCTGAGTTAAGTGAGGAAGCGGCAAAGTACTATGAGCAGTTAAAGAAAAAGTACGGAAATCTTGACTTTATTCTTGTGAGCAAGGATCAGAAGGAATTCGCCAAGGCAACTGCATCAAAGTACGCCAACCCAAACAAGATGGTGGTTTTAATTGACGAAGAAAAGATTGAGCGCATGGCAGAAGACGAGGATTACCGTAAGCAGTATGAAGGCATTATCTCAAAGGGTGCGAGCGGGCTTTCGCAGTTAAAGAACAGGCTTGCCAGCATGGGAATGAGTGTAAAGAACTGCGGCATGAAGATTAATGACAACGGAGCCGCATCTTTCTTTGCGACGATGGATACGTCTTTCCGGTCACAAAACAAAGCCGCCCAACAGAGACTAGCAAAGAAAAAGGCGGCGAAGAAAGCAGAGGAAAAGAAAGAACAGAAGAAAGCGGATCAGAAAAAGCAGCAGGAGAAGCTGGAAAAGAGTCGGGAGGAACGAAAGGACATCGAGGTGAAGGAGGATGAGGTGACCTTTATGGCAGACTCCATTGATGAACTGATTCAGAAAATAGAGGATAACGAATATCTGTTTGATAACGGTGGTTTTCTGCCAAATCGCCATAATCAGGTCGGACGCAATGTTGACTTTACGCTTTAGAGCGTGTTTGAAAAATGCTTTCTGTCAAATACGCTCTAGTCCGCATATAGCCCACATTATATACTTTGATTGTGAGTGATACAAGAGAAAATGAATAATGACACGGTTTTCATTTCGTGATATACTGAATGTAACGGTTCAAAGACTGAATCGTTACATTTTTTATGCGCGGGGGTGTGCTGCTAAAGCGGCGTACAAGTCGCGCGGCGAGTAGGGAAAGATGATTTTTTACTCAATCACACACAGATGTGCCGCAGATGCGGCATACGGAAAAATTACAGATGATAGAAAGGGAGGATGTAAATGAGAAGTGAAATGGTAGGTATCATTGTTGTACTGGTAGTAATAATTGTCCTGATAGTCCTGCTGAGTCTGGGTTATGTGAAAGCGCCGCCAGATATGGCGTTTATTATTTCCGGTGTCAAGAAAAAGTCAAAGGTTGTAATCGGAAAGGCGAGCATTCGGGTTCCGTTCTTTGAGCGGTTGGATAAACTCAATCTGCGTCTGATTCCGATTGATGTCAAGACAAGCTGCGCAGTGCCTACGGCAGATTATATCAATATCAATGTGGACGCCACAGTCAATGTCAAAATCAGCAACCAGCCCGATAAACTTAGGATTGCGGCAGAGAATTTCCTGAATAAGAATATCGAGTACATCGCAGGCGTGGCGCGAGAAGTTCTCGAAGGTAACGTGCGTGAAATTGTGGGGCGCATGCGTCTTGAGGAGATGGTTTCGGATCGCCAGAAATTTGCGGAGCTGGTAAAGGAGAATGCAGAGCCGGATCTTGCCGCCATGGGGCTTGATATCATAAGCTTTAACGTGCAGAACTTTGTGGACGGAAATGATGTGATCGAGAATCTCGGTATTGATAACATTGTAAAGATTAAGAAGGCAGCTGCGATTGCCCGGGCTGAGAGTGAGAGGGACATCAAGGTTGCACAGGCGGCGGCAGACAAGGATTCCAACGACGCGGCTGTGGCGGCGCAGACAGAGATTGCGAAGAAACAAAACGAACTTGCAATCAAGAAATCGGAGCTTCAGATGGAAGCGGACACCAAGAAAGCTATGGCTGATGCCGCATATGAAATCCAGAAGGAAGAACAGCGAAAGACAATTGAGATTACGACTGCAAATGCGGATATCGCAAAGCAGGAGCGCGAGATTGAATTAAAGCAGAAAGAGGTGGCAGTCAAGGAGCGCGCCCTTGAAGCGGAGGTAAAGAAACAGGCGGAGGCAGAGAAGTATGCCGCACAGCAGAAGGCAGACGCAGCGCTCTACCAGAGACAAAAAGAAGCGGAAGCACAGCAGTTTGAGGCACAGCGTGAGGCGGAGGCGAAAAAGGCACAGGCGGAGGCAGACAGGTATTCAAAGGAACAGGAAGCGCAGGGTATTCGGGCTTTTGGAGAAGCAGAGGCGGCGGCAGTCCGCGCAAAGGGTGTCGCAGAGGCAGAGGCGATACAGGCAAAAGGTCTGGCGGAAGCCGAAGCCATGGAGAAGAAAGCGGAGGCATATGCGAAGTATAACAAGGCAGCAGTTGCCGAGATGATGATTAAGGTGCTTCCCGACATAGCCGGAAAGATTGCCGAACCTTTGACACAGATTGACAAGATTACAATTATCGGCGGAGACGGCGGTTCCAACGGCGTTGAGCAGGTAGCCGGAAATGTTCCGGCAGTTATGACAAAGCTTTTTGAGTCGATGAAGGAGACGACAGGCATTGACCTTGCAAACATTATCAATGCAGAGTCCTATGATGCAAAAGTCAACAGAAATATTACCGTAAACGGAATTGACGGCGTAAACCTGACAGTGACCCAGAAACCGGCTGATAACGAATGAATTGTATCTATTGTGGGAATTGTTTGAAAAATTTCAATAATTCCCACATTTTTCTTGAATTGACTATAAAGATTTTTCATTCGGTTACCGATATATATTACGTAAACAATCAAACATAACAAATCGGATTTACATTATAGACAATATCGGAAAGGATATGAATGTAGAATGAAGATAAACAATTCAAGAAATTCGTTGCTGCGGGCAAGAAACCTTAGAAGTGCCAGAAAAAGCCGCGTCGGACATATTTTGGGCAGCAGGACTTCAAGGTCAGGCAGCAGTTCCAGATCGGGTTCCACCAAGAGAACCACATCATCGACAACAGCATCACCGACCAAGGTGAAACAGCTTGCCATGTATGAGAATATGGAGAAGTCAGCAAGTGATATTCAGGACAGTGTCAAGCTGATGCTTGCAATAGGGAAAATGTCTTATACCGATGATGAGGCAGGAAAAAAGACAGAAGAAAGCGATAAGGAAAATCTTTTGAAATGTATCAAGGAATTTGTGGCAGACTTTAATGTTGTCCGTGATGAGCTTACGGACATTGGCGGTGCGGCAAATCTTGCGTTCAAGAAAACGCTGGACAGTGTCGTATCCACAAATGCAGATGATTTAAAAGAGATTGGAATTACTGTTTTGAAGTCAGGAGAACTCGCCTTGGATGAAAGGACATTGGAGAAAGCTGATTATGACAAGATAAAGGCGCTGTTTGCAAAAGACGGTGGCTTTGCAGAGAAGATAAGTGTAAAGATGGAATCTATAGAGCACGCGGCAGCCAACAGCCTGAACACGTTGAACAAGCTGTACGGCGCCACATCCACATACAATAAATACGGAACGAGTAATTCATACCTTAACAGCGGCTATAATAATTACAATTATAATAACTATGGCAGCAATAGCAGCTGGTATTTCTGATAGATGACGATGCTCCTAAATAATCCTAAAAATAATTCCAAAACAAAAGAAGCAGTTGTAAATTGACTGCTTCTTTTGTTTTGGAATTATTTGGAATTAGCGTTCATACTTGCGCTTTTCTTTTTTTTCTTTTTTGTCACTGTACATAATTTTGTCTGCTCTGTTGTAAGTATCTTCGAGATTTTTGTCAACATCTGGAGAGTATGTGGCACAGCCATATGCAATCTGCATTTTTAAGTGCTTGTGCTCACTCTGGCGGTTGGAGGAATCCACACTGGACTCAAGCATTGCCAGATAGTGTGTCATATCTATTGCAGATGCATTTTCAATGAGCGCCACAAACTCGTCGCCGCCCACCCTGTAACACTTTCCGATTCCGTTAAATATTTCATAGATAATAGTGGCACAGCTTTTGATATATGCGTCGCCGACACTGTGTCCGTATGTATCATTTGTAAACTTGAGGTTGTTGAGGTCAAAATCAATCACGGCAACATCGTTCGGGTTTTCTGACAATCTGGCAAAATCAATGTTAAAACAGGTACGGTTGTTCAATCCGGTCATCTGATCCGTGTATGCAAGCGTCTGGTATGCGTCTGCCTCCTGTCCCATTTTCATAAGCGTAACGGATTCCCGTGTGGACGCAATGCCGAGCACGATAATGTATGTAAGAAAACCAAGCCGGCCAAACGTATTTCCGTCACCGATTTTGAAAAAATAAAAATCAAGCAAATCTATGGTGAGCGTCACGCAGCATATAAGCACGCATGCCATGTGGACTTTTACCATATGGGTATGTGTATTGTTTTTAATAAGGGAGTAAGACTGTATGGCGATGATGATGCCAAGCACACCCAGGATAATATGCGTTGTCCAGAGCGTTTCCCTTAAATCGGCAATACCCGTAAATGCAAGTACAAGACAGGCTACAATCTGCAAAACATCAGCTTTACAGAACATCTCCCAGAGCGGGCTGTCGTCCTCGTAAAAGGTTTTGACAAATATTGCAAAAGGAAGAGCAAGTATCATTAATGCCAAAAATGACAAATAGGATGTCACCAGGTTGTTTTTCAGTATCAGTGTTGTAATTGTACATTCATTGGCAGACCAGATGGACAAAAATACAGCAAAAGTCCCCAGTTTGACAAGTTTTCCGTTTGTGCTGATATTGCGCGCTACCACTATGTGATACACTATCAGGACAATGCCCAGAATAAACATGATGATACAGAGGGCAAACGGAAGGAAGTTTTCCGTAATAATGTATGTAGGCAGTGAGAACGGATTGCCTACATAAAATACCGGTATTGTTTTCAGATAAGACGGATAAGGCGTTGAGAAAACAATTTCGATATTATTTGTCGTGTAGGGTAGATTTATAAAGTTCCAGCAGTAACCGGGGGATTCGGATAACGGGTTATTGTTTTGAACGGGGTACTCATAAATAAGTGTTGTGTTTGAATACACTTTTACGTTCTGGTGGACAGTGTAAAATGCAAGGATGTTTCCGACAGAAGGATCTATCCGAAGCGTACCTGAGACCACTGTCTTTTTCATGCGGAATTCTTTCTGATAATCTGTCCACTCTGATACCGCGTATGCGGACTGCTGCTGGCGTGTATCTGTCTTTTTGTCATAGACAAAGATTCCGATTAAAAAAAGGCAGATAATAACGGAACAGATAATGTATGTTACATAGGTTTTCTTATTTATGTTTGCATTCATTTGTAGCATTGCTCCCTGGTAGTTTTAGATTTGTAATACCATTCGGTATACATTCGAATGATATTATTTCAATCATTTACATTATTATAACATCATTTACATTATTATAACATCATTGACAGCTATATTCCATTTAATTTTTGAAAAAATACATTGAAAAAAAATGACAGATAGTATAAACTATTAAGTAGGTAATTGTCGGAAAATAAATTGCGAAAGGAGATTTACTGTGAAGAAGAAAGTTTTAATTACAGTACTGGCTACATCGCTGTTGGCTGCATCGCTTGCAGGCTGTGGGAATAAAAATACAGATGACAGCAGTCAGACAGAGGCAGAATCTGTAGATGTTACGGCTGAACAGGATGCTGCGGACGAAAAGCTGGAATCAGGCAAGGTTTCATTGAGGGTCTGGGTCGAGGAGGCAAACATTCCAAATCTACAGAAAATGATTGACAGTTTTAAGCAGAAATATGCCGGACAGGCTGATTTTGATATTACAATCGAGGTATCGGGTGACGCGGATACCAGAAAAAATGTTTTGGGTGATATTCACAATGCGGCAGATATTTTTTCGATGCCGGATGACCAGCTGTACAGCCTGATAGCGGGCGGGGCGCTCTCGCCGGTGGTTAATCAGGATGAAGTCAAAAGTGCAAATCTGCCGGATGCGGTCGATGCGGCATCCTATCACGAGGACTTGTATGCATATCCGTACACTGCGGACAACGGATATTTCCTGTATTATAACAATGCATACCTGACAGAGGAGGATGTTCAGACACTTGACCGGATTCTTGAGGTTGCTGCGGAAAATGAAAAGAAGCTGTCCATGGAGTTTAACTCAGGATGGTATCTGTACTCTTTCTTCGGAAATACCGGTCTGGAGTTCGGAATCAATGACGACGGCGTGACAAACCACTGTAACTGGAATTCGACAGAGGGAAGCATTAAGGGCGTTGACGTTGCGGATTCACTGCTCGCGATTGCGACGCATCCGGGATTCGTTGCACAGCCGGATGCAAGCTTTGTGGAAATGGCACAGTCAGGTGAATGCATTGCGGGCATCAGCGGTGTGTGGAATGCAGTTGCCGTAGAGGAAGCATGGGGGAATAATTACAGTGCCTGCAAACTTCCTACATATACCTGTAACGGGCAGCAGTTACAGATGTCTTCTTTTAAAGGATATAAAATGTTTGGCGTAAATGCGTACTCAGAGCATCTGGCATGGGCGCATAAGCTGGCAGACTGGATTACAAATGAAGAAAACCAGATACTTCGGTTTGAGGAGAGGAGTCAGGGACCGTCGAATATCGTTGCGGCATCTTCCGATGCGGTTGGAAAGGTTCCGGCGATAGCTGCTGTAATTGATCAGTCACAGTATGGTGTTCTCCAGAGAGTGGGCAACAGTTACTGGAATGCGTGCACAAGCTTTGCCGATACGATAGCGGCGGGAAATCCGGACAACATGCCCATGCAGGACTTGATGGACAGACTGGTAAATGGAATATCCGCTTCGGTGGTACAATAAGGGGGGAATAAAATGAAAGGAAAGAAACGATTAAGCATAACAATAATCATTTTGGTTCCGGTTTTTATTCTCGGAGCATTGGCTATTTACTCCAATATAGCGGCGATTAACAATCTCAAACGTGTAAATTCGACTGCTGTGACAATATCTGACGAGCATATGGTAAATATTTCCCAGCTCAGCGATATTGAGAAGGAGCTTCAGGAAATTCATAAAAAAGCGCTGTCCCATATCATAGCGACCGACTTGGATACATTGATTGCGACAGTGGCTGACGTTCGGGCTGAGCAGGAAATACTCGACGGATATCTGATTGAATACAAGGAAAGTCTGGTGGAGGCGGATGCCGCTGCGTATGAGAGTCTTGTTTCCAATTATGAGACAATGAAATACGAGATTGCGAACCTGATGGCATTTAGTGGAAATGCCGAGAAGGAAACTGCGTTTGCGCTTGCGAACGGCACGATTAAACAGTGCAGTGACGAGATGCAGCGTCAGGTCGAGATTATGATGGAATACGCCCAGCAGAGTGCGGCACAGGCAAGCGAGGCTTTGACAAAGGAGTACAGCAAGGCGGTGTTTAAAAACACGGTGATTGTAGTTCTCAGCGTTGTTGCGTTATTCATCACGCTTTACAGCGTATTTATCCTGATTATCAGAAAGCTGATTGTGGCAAATCATGAGATTAACGATATTATCAATGGTATTGACCAGAGTCAGGGCGATCTGACAAAACGAATCAGCATTTTATCAAATGATGAGATTGCAGACTTAGGAAATGGTATCAATACATTTATGGGGAAGCTGCAGAGCATCATGAAAATGATTATCGAGAACTCCAGAAAGCTTGAGGAGGTTGTCAGTGAAGTTCAGGAAAGCGTGCGGACTTCCAATGACAGCGCGTCAGATTTGTCAGCAGTTACGGAAGAACTGTCAGCCACGATGCAGGAGGTCGGACATTCTGCGACCATTATCAACCAAAATGCAGATTCCGTGCGCAGCGAGGTTGAGATGATTGCCGACAAGTCAAGCAGTATCAATGATTACTCAAAGAAAATGAAAGAAAATGCGGATAAGATGGAGTCGGATGCAAGGACAAACATGCAGGAGACAAGCACGAAGGTTCAGGAGATTCTTGAGGTGCTGAATCAGGCAATTGATGAAAGCAAAAGTGTGGAACAGGTTAACGGCCTGACAAACGATATCCTGAATATCTCAAGTCAGACAAATCTTCTTGCACTGAATGCTTCGATAGAGGCGGCACGTGCAGGCGAGGCAGGAAAGGGATTTGCGGTTGTTGCGGACGAAATCAGACAGCTTGCCGCTTCGAGCCGTGAGACGGCGAACCGTATTCAGGAAATCAACAGTGTGGTTATCAACGCGGTTCACAATCTTGCAGGACATTCCAATAATCTGGTAGAGTATATGACAGATGCAATTCTGCCAGAGTTTGAGAATTTTGTCAGCAGTGGTGAGCAGTATCGGGATAATGCCACTTACATAGAAGGTGTCATGAATGAGTTTACTGTAAAGACCGACGACCTTAAGCGCGCCGTTGATGAGATTGCATCGTCCATTGAAACAATCACAGATGCGATTGAGGAAGGCGCCAGAGGTGTTACAGGCGCCGCAGAGAGTACGCAGGTACTTGTTGAAGACATGGAAAATATCAGCAACAGGATGGATGAGAACCAGCAGATTGCTGCAGCTTTGCAGAAAGAAACAGATGTGTTTAAGAATTTCTGATTTTGACACGAATAATTCGAAACAGACAAAAGTTCGCCTGGCTTTGGCTTTGGCGGACTTTTATTCTTGACAGGCAGGAAAGGGCGTAAGATGATGAAAAAGTGTGTGATTGTAGGAGCAGGAGCATGTGATTCCCAAAAGCTGCGGGAGAGAATTGCACTTGAAGACGGAGACTTGTGCATTGCGGCAGATGGGGGGCTGGATTATCTGCTTTCGGTTGGAATAACACCTGATATTGTTCTGGGAGACATGGATTCCATTAAAGTGCAGGATGCGCTTGATTCTTTTTTCGTGAAAAGACTTCCAGCGGAAAAGGATGATACAGACATGCTTGCCGCGATAAAAGAGGGACTGGCAGCGGGATATCAACAGTTTTCTCTTTTTGGTGCACTTGGCGGGCGGCTTGACCATACGATTGCAAATATCCAGAGCCTTTTGTATCTGCTGAACCATGGGGCAAGAGGGACGATTTGGGGTGATGACATGTTGGTTCTGCTGATTCGAAACGAAAGCCTTTTCTTTACGGCAGAGGAAGCGGAAAACGGAAGACGAATTTCGGTGTTTGCATTTGGCGGGGATGCACAGGGTGTTACTGAAAAAGGGCTGAAATACCCGCTGGATCATGTCACGTTAAAGCAGGAGTTTCCGGTTGGCGTCAGCAATGAGTTTACTGGGCAGGATGCATTGGTAGAGGTGCAAAACGGCATGCTGCTGATTTGCATGGAAATGAAATAAAAAATTCATGAGAAATCATTTATGAAATAAAAATATTATGAAATAAAGGTTGGAAATCACGGAAAGAAAAGATACAATATAGATATGCAGGCGGTACAATCAGGAGGAATGGCAATGATATATACATTTTCAACATGGCTTTTGTTTTTTTATTTCTATTGTTTTCTGGGCTGGGTATGGGAGACTTGTTATGTGTCTGTGTTGAAGGCGAGATGGGTAAACAGAGGGTTTATGCGCGGGCCGTTTCTTCCGATTTATGGTTCGGGAGCAATTGTGGTTCTGATTTTTACGCTACCGTTTCGGACAAACGCATGGCTTGTGTTTGTTGTGGGAATGACAAGCGCTACATTGTTAGAATATTTCACGGGTGCGGCGATGGAAAAAATGTTCCATGTAAGATATTGGGATTACAGCAGACAGCGGCTGAATCTGAACGGACATATCTGTGTCACATCATCGCTTGCATGGGGATGCTTTTCGGTGATTCTTACATTGTATGGGCATACTCCCGTGGAACGCTTTGTGACGAACATGAATGAGAATGTGCTGGAGATCATCGTGTTTGTGCTTACTGTCTACATTTCAATTGACATGGCGGAAAGCATCCGTGAGGCGGTTAATCTCAAGGAGGTTCTTTTGGGGCTTGAGGAGAACAGCGAGGACTTCCGGAGGCTTCAGAAGCATATTGAGGTTGTCTCGGCGTTTTATGGCGGCGAGATTAAGGAAAAGTCAGAGGCAGGGCTTCGAAGGATTAATTCGGCACTGGAATCGGGAAAGGAAATATACGACAGGATTGGCGAGAGCAGCAGAAATTCAAAGGCGGCAATTATGGAGAGAATAAGCAGTGCAAGGACAAAGAAGGAATATGGACGTATGCGCTCGCTGCTTAAGCGAAATCCGCAGGCAACATCAAAAATGCACGAGGAAGCATTCTCGAGATTTGTGGCGTTTACCGGAGAAAATACGGACGAATAGACAGGACATAAAAAAACAAGTATAAAGAGTGGGGATAATAATGGTACAGAAAATAAAAGACGGTCTGGGAAAATATATTGCAAGAACGGATTCACAGTTGTGGATGATGAACTGTTCCAGCGGATGTATCATTTTTTCTATACATAAAATTTATATTACAGGAAGGGAATATTATGCGTACAATTGACAGTAACAAGATGGCAAGGTTAGGAGAGCTGCTTGCAGAAAGTGTTGCGGCAGGGCAGATTGCAGGCGGGAACCTGTGTGTTGTTCACCGTGGAGAGGAGATATACTATGCCGAGTCCGGATACGCCGACATTGCAAATCAGAAGAAGATTGCAAGAGACAGTATATTTCGGCTTTATTCCATGACAAAGCCGGTGACATCGGCAGCGGTAATGCTTTTGATGGAGCGGGGGATTATTGATTTGCTTGATCCAATATCAAAATACATACCGACTTTTGGTGACATCAAAGTGGCATTACCAGAGGGGGATGTGCCTGCCAGACGACAGGTGACAGTAAAGGACTGCCTGTCGATGACATCGGGACTTCCATATCATTGTGATCCGGATCCGGCAAGCCGTGATTCCGCACTTGTCTATGAGGAGCTGGACAAAAGACTTTACACTGACAACCCGATGACAACAATGGAGGCGGCGTCAATGCTGGGGCAGGGACGGCTTGCGTTCCATCCCGGTGAAGGATGGCGGTACGGGACAAGCGCCGATATTCTTGGCGCTGTCGTGGAGGCGGCGTCCGGTGTCCGGTTTGGGGAGTTTCTAAAAAAAGAATTTTTTGCTCCCTTAAATATGGCTGATACAGGCTTCGGACTTGACGCGGGAAAAAGGGAGCGGCTGGCGAAGGTCTATGAGGCATCAGCTGACGGGCTTGCGGAGTATCATGGGAACCATCTTGGAATCTGCAACCATATGGATGCTGATGTCCAATTCGAATCAGGTGGTGCAGGGCTTGTTTCCACGATAGAGGATTACAAACATTTTGCACAGATGCTTATGAATAAGGGAACCTATCAGGGCAGGAGCTATCTGTCGCCGGCAACCGTTGCATACATGACAGGGTGCCGTCTATACCCACACCAGCAGGAAATGATGCTTGGATGGGATAACCTTGCAGGTTTTAGCTACAGCAATCTGATGCGTGTCTTGGCAGATCCGTCCTTGGCAGTGATGAATGGTTCGCGGGGAGAGTATGGCTGGGATGGCTGGCTGGGTCCTTACTTTGCCAATATGCCGGATGATGACATTACCTTCCTGCTGATGCTGCAGCTGCGGGACTCCGGAACGTTTACACTGACAAGAAAACTGAGAAATGTGCTGGCATCAGCAATCAGATAAGAAAAAAGCAGGCAAATCAAAAGCCTGCTTTTTTAGTGCTGTTAAATTATACGACATCCTGTAGCTGCGCGGTGTAGAGCCTGTAGTAAGCGCCTTTTTTTGCCATGAGTTCTCTGGCGTTTCCTTCCTCGACGATGCCGCCGTTGTCGATGACAAAAATACGATCCGCTTTTTGGATGGTGGACAGGCGGTGTGCAATGACAAATGAGGTGCGTCCTTTCAGAAGGGCTTCAATGCCGTCCTGAACCAGCAATTCCGTCTTTGTGTCGATACTTGAGGTTGCCTCATCCAAAATCAGTATTTTGGGCATACTGACCATCGTCCGCGCAAAGGCGAGCAGCTGTTTCTGCCCGACAGACAGACCGCCGCCGCGTTCCTCGAGTTTCGTGTCGTAGCCGTCAGGAAGCTTTGAGATAAAGTCATGTGCATGGACAGCCTTGGCGGCAGCGATGATTTCTTCATCAGTGGCATCTAGCTTTCCATAGGCGATATTTTCACGGATCGTACCTGTAAAAAGGAAATTATCCTGCGTCATAATGCCCATCTGCTGCCGTAAACTTTCGATGCTGACGCTTTTGATATCATGTCCGTCAATCCGAATGATGCCTTTCTGAATATCATAAAACCGGCTGATGAGGTTGACAATGGTCGTTTTTCCGGCACCCGTCGGCCCTACAAGGGCAATTGTTTCGCCCGGTCTGATGTGGAAGCTTACGTCATTGAGAACATTTGTGTTTTCGTCATAGGAGAATCCAACATGCTCAAAGTCTACGGTACCGATAATTTCCGGCATTTGTGTCACGCCGTCAGCATCCACGATTTCCGCGCCGGTGTCCAGAATCTCAAAGATTCGTTCCGCACCGGAAATGTTTGTAATCAGCTGGTTATAAAAGTTGCTCAGGTTCATAATCGGCTGCCAGAACATGGAGATATAGGTGCCGAATGCGACAAGGGTTCCTACAGACACGTTGTCAACACCAAGTACCATGATGCCTGTAAACCATAGTGACACATTGCCTAGTCCCCAGCAGAAATCCACAACAGAACCAAAAGCATCCGCGTACCGTACGGCGTCCATGAAAGCATGCTGGTGCTCGTCGACAAGGGAGCGGAATGTTTCTTTGGTTTCCGTCTCTGCCGTAAAACTCTGTATAATACGTATGCCTGACAAATCCTCATGCACAAAGGCATTGAGATTGGAGGATTTCTTGCGGAATATCTGCCAGCGTTTATGCGAGCGCACCTGAATGAACCACACCCCGACCATCATAAGGGGAATGCTCATCAGTGCAGCAGCGGCAAGCTTCGCATTTTTGAAAAACATAATGCCGACTACTGCGCAGATTGTGATAAAATCCGGTATCAGTGTCGTGACACTGTTGGAGAGCACATCCTTTAAGGAATTGATGTCACCGATAATACGTGCAAGAATTTTTCCTGTCGGCCTGCTGTCAAAAAACTTAAAATCCAGTGTCTGTATATGCGTGTAAAGCTGCTGCCGGATTGTCACAAGCACCTTGTTGCACACCTTGGCCATGATGTACATACGTGCCTTGACCAAAATAATCAAAATTGCATTTAACACAAGTGCGATGGCAGCAAGACGGTACAGACCGTTGTAGTCGCCTGTTGAAATATGGTTGTCAATGGCGGATTCTATGATGAGTGGGTTTACGAGACTCACGCATACACAGTATGCCATGATTAAAAGTACAATAAATACGGAGACCTTGTGGGCAAGCAGATAGGAGAACAGTCTTCCTAATGTTTTAAGCTTGCCGACTTCTTTCAGGTTCTCGTCTTCTTTATAGGAATTAATTGCCATGGTATGCGCCTCCTTCCTCCGATGCAGTAATCATTTTGGATTCAGACGGTTCACCGTACTGAGATACATAAGTGGTATAGTATAGTCCTTTTTTTGCAAGCAGCACATCATGTGTTCCACGCTCCGCAATAGAGCCGTTTTCCAAAACAATAATTTCATCCGCGTGGCGCACGGCACTGATGCGGTGGGCAATAATGAGCTTTGTGGTATCGGGCAGCGCATTCAGGGTTTTTTGTATCTCGTGTTCCGTCTCCATGTCAAGTGCGGATGTCGAGTCATCCATAATCAGTATGGGTGTATGCTTTGCAAGCGCCCTTGCGATGCTGATGCGCTGTTTCTGACCGCCGGAAAGCCCGACCCCGCGCTCGCCGATGACGGTCTCGTATTCATCCGGCATCTTTTCGATAAAGCTGCTTGCCTGTGCATCTCTGGAAGCCTTTCTTACGATTGCCTCGTTAATATAGTCCCTTTTGCCTAATTTTACATTTTCATTGATGGTGTCCGAGAATAAAAATACATCCTGCATCACAATGGAAATGCTGCTTCGAAGCTGCTTTAACGAAAGCTCCCGAATATCCACGCCGTCAAGGCGGATACAGCCGTCGGTGGCGTCATAGAGCCGCTGCAATAATTGTATCACAGATGTTTTACCTGCACCTGTAGCACCCATGATGCCGATAGTGGAGCCTGCGTTGGCTTCAAAAGTGATATCGTGCAGGATTTCATGCATGTCTTCCTTGTGGAAGGAGACGTGTGAAAATTCAATCTTACCCTGTACCTTTTCCAGCACGGCAGGATGCTCCGCTTCGGTAATGGAAGGTGTCTGCGCATAAATTTTGGAAAGCTTCTTGTTGGAGGCAATGCCGGCAGAAAAGCCGTTTGACAGCCAGCCCAGCATTTCCATAGGCCATACAATATTGTTGGAGTATTCAAGGAACGCGCCGAGCACACCAAGCGTAATCGTGCCCTGTATCACAAGCCGTCCTCCGAGCAGAAGGATGGTCATGGGCAGAAGCTTTGTGATAATCTGCAGGTATGGGTAGTAGCGCACAAACACTTTGGACTGTCTCATGTTGAGCTCGTAATAGCGCTGGTTATGTGAGAGGAATTTGTTAATCTCAAACTTCTCCCTTGCAAAAGCCTTTACAGTCCGTACACCGGCAAGGTTTTCTTCGGCTACTGTATTGAGGGCCGCATTCTCTTCGCTGATATCTTCGTAGATGGAGCCGAGATGGTGTTCCATGCTGACAGCGATGAATGCGGAGATAAACATGGCTATCGTCGGTATGACGGCAAGCGGTGCATGAAGCCGGTACATACAGAAAAGCACAATACATGTGTGGAAAATGACTTCTATGATTAACATGCTGACATAAGACAAAGTATCCCACACTCTGTCGATATCATCTTTAACGCGTGCCATGAGTTCTCCGGTATTGGTCTTGTCAAAAAAACTGCTGCTCAGACTCTGGATATGGTCGAACAGATTTTTCCGCATGTCTGAGGCAATGGAGGATCCCACCTTGTCAAAGGTGTATTCCTTGGTGTACTGACAAATACAGCGCCCGATGCCGACAATCAGGATGCCGCCCAGCAGATAGGGCAGTATCGCCAGATTGCCGCCCATAATGACATCGTCAATGATATGCATGGTGAGCATTGGCGCCAGCATGTCAAGGGAAACGCTGATAATCAGTGATACAAAGGCGAAGAGATAATGCCATTTATACTCCCAGATGTAGGTTGATAGTTTCTTTCTCATAAAAGTTTGATTCCTCCCTCTGATTATCCGTAACAGTTCTGTATGGTTTCCTGCTGCGCACATCAAGCCATACAGAACTGTTACGATTTACTCCGGTGTACTATCCTGACTGATAAAAAGGTATAAAAAAACCCCATGGTAAAATCACCATGAGGTCAAATGACAATACGAATTTATCAGATACAAAATACCCCGGAGATAATTTTACTATTGAAAAATATGAATGAGCGATTGTTGTTGACATTGTTTAACTTATTTAACATAGTACTACCTCCTTTCTGAAATGACGGGCATTTGTTATTCTTTCCAACAAATGCAATAACTGGTTGCTTTATTAAACATACTCTCATTTTAAATAAATGTCAACCGATTTTTATACAAAATATAAAAAGATGGTTACTGTTCAGATATGCTGACGGCGGGAAGTTTGCTGTTGCGCATGTCTGCAAAAAAGTGTATACTTTATATGAGTATCAAAATGTATTACTTCAAATACTATTTAAATTAAGGAATATAAAAGGAGAATGAAAAATGAGCAAGAAAACGACAGTGTTAATGATTCTTGATGGCTATGGTTTAAATGAAAAGGCAGAGCACAATGCCGTAGCGCTTGGAAAGACACCTGTTATGGACAGGCTGATGAAGGAGTATCCGTTTGTAAAAGGAAACGCAAGCGGTATGGCGGTAGGGCTTCCCGACGGACAGATGGGCAATTCTGAGGTAGGACACCTGAATATGGGCGCCGGAAGAATTGTCTATCAGGAGCTGACAAGAATTACCAAGGAAATTCAGGATGGCACATTCTTTGAGAATCCGGCGCTGATGGAAGCGATTGAGAATTGTAAGGCAAAGAACTCTGCGCTGCATCTGTTCGGACTTTTATCAGACGGCGGCGTACACAGCCACAATACACATTTGTACGGACTTCTGGATCTGGCAAAGAGAAACGGATTGTCGGAGGTGTTTGTACACTGCTTTCTCGACGGACGCGACACGCCTCCTGCATCCGGAAAAGGATTTGCAGAGGAGCTTGAGGCAAAGATGGCGGAAATCGGCGTCGGCAGGATTGCATCTGTCATGGGGCGTTATTATGCCATGGACAGAGACAATAACTATGACCGTGTACAGAAAGCATATGAGGCAATGACCGAGGGCAAGGGCGAGCAGGCAGCATCCGGTCCGGAGGGAATCCAGAAATCCTATGACAATGATAAGACAGATGAGTTCGTGCTTCCTACCGTTGTGGCGGAGAACGGAAAAGCAATCACTACAATCAAGGACGGCGATTCCGTTATTTTCTTTAATTTCAGGCCAGACCGCGCGCGAGAGATTACAAGGGCATTCTGCGATGATGATTTTAAGGGATTTGACAGAAAGAGACTGGATTTGAAATATGTCTGCTTCTCAGACTATGACCCGACGATTCCAAATAAATCCGTTGCGTTCCACAAGATTGCAGTGACAAATACATTTGGCGAGTGGCTTGCCGCAAACAACATGACGCAGGCAAGAATTGCCGAGACGGAGAAATACGCGCATGTCACATTTTTCTTCAACGGCGGCGTGGAGGAGCCGAACAAGGATGAGGACAGGGTGCTTGTTCCGTCTCCAAAGGAAGTAGCGACCTACGACCTGAAACCGGAAATGAGCGCCTACACGGTATGCGATAAGCTGACAGATGCGATTCGTTCCGGTAAGTATGATGTGATTATCATTAACTTTGCAAATCCGGACATGGTAGGGCATACTGGTGTTGAGGATGCCGCAGTCAAGGCAGTCGAGGCAGTTGACGAGTGTGTCGGAAAGGCAGTGGAAGCAATCCTTGAGGTAAACGGTACAATGTTTATCTGCGCAGACCATGGTAACGCAGAGCAGCTTGTTGACTATGAGACAGGTGCACCGTTTACGGCACACACCACAAATCCGGTTCCGTTTATCCTTGTAAACTACGATCCGGCGTATACACTGCGGGAAGGCGGATGCCTTGCGGACATCGTTCCGACCCTTATTGAGACAATGGGAATGCAGCAGCCTGCAGAGATGACTGGAAAGTCGCTGCTGGTACGCAAATAATATTTTGTAATAACTGCTGAAAGCTTTTGCAGCAGAAAGCAAGGTGTAAGGACTTGGCGGGGAGTCAGGAAGTTACACCTTGTTTCTTTTTATGTGTATTGTAGTACGGCAATGGGACTGTTGCAAAAGAGTAACGGTTTGCATGGCTTGATGCCCATAACAGGAAGCCGAAGGCTGAACTGTTACCAAAAGATGCACAAAGAATAAAAAATATATTGAAAAAAATTGGTCAATAATGATATACTGGTTATAATAGATTTCTAAAGTTATTATGGATTTTCTATAAAATTAACATTGTCGTGGGAGATGAGGCTGGTGATAAATATGAGGATAGCATATAATCTACTTATACTTAGTATATTGTTGGTTTGTATATGGTTTGTATATGTCAGTGTGGACAGCAAGGCGTATTACAGGAAAATTTTCAGAGGAATACTCTGGGCTGCGGTACTGATGTATACCAACAGACTGGTCGGTGTGGCGTATGAGGAGGGACTCCTTCCCTATGCGGACTGGCTGGTTGTGATGGAGCGGACAATTCATTATATTCTTACTCTTGCCATATATACATTGTATGCTTATTTCATTTTTTGCCTTGTCGGACAATTCCACTATTACCCAAGAAAGCGTAAAATCACATTCTGGCTGTTAAACTTCTTGTTAAATGCACTTATCCTGACATCTCCGTGGACACACGCGATATTTTATGTCGAGGACGGGGTCTCTTACCATGGAAAGCTTTTTTTCCTGTTAGTGTTTACGAGAGGCCTGTATGCAATGATGGCAACCGTATATGCACTGATGAAACGCAAGCTCATGATTAAGATTTTCGGACAGAGTATTATACTGCTTGCGGTATTTACGGTAATTCAGGTGATAGAGTATTTAATCTATCAGGATGAGACACTTTACTACTCGACGCTGATTGTAAATATCATTATCTTTCTCCTCACGATTACTATGGTCGAGTTTTATAAGGACGGAGCGACAGAGCTTCTTAACAAAAGGGCATTTAAACAATTTATAGACAGAGAGATAGGCAAGTCGGGAACGCGTGCAGTCTATCTGATAAAACTGAAAAATTATGAGTATCTCCGGCAAAACTGTTACGAACCGTCCGTCATGGTGCTGGTAAAACAGCTCGCGGAATATATGAAAGAATACGCAATGCTGTCATCCATCTATTATTTTGATGAAGGAAAATACGGCATTGTTGTGCGGCAGCGGGATAAGTTTGACGAAACAGCATTTCTTGACAAGCTAAAAGAGCGGTTTTGCGTACCGTTTGAGCTAAACGGCGCAAGAATAAATCTGTCACTGTTTGTCGCCATGATGGATGTCGGTGAGGGAAAAATCAATAAAAATAATTTCTACCGGTATTTTGCGGCATGTGACGATTTGAAGTACAAGAGCTCGGACTTGATAGAGTTTGTGCGCAGTGACAATCTCGGACTGGATGAACTGCAGAAGTACAGGAATATTGAGGATGCCATTGAGCGGGCGCTGGTGGAGAACGAGTTTGAGATGTATTACCAGCCTATTATATCCACGAGGACAGGCAGGGTTGTCTCCGCGGAGGCACTGATTCGCCTTAAGGACAGGGTATTGGGATTCGTGTCTCCGGAAGACTTTATACCAATCTCTGAAAATAACGGCAAGATTCTGGAGATTAGCGAATTTGTCATAGACAGTGTGTTTCGTTTCGTCAAGGAAAATGACATTGTAGAAATGGGGATGGATTTTATTGAGATGAACCTGTCTGCTATGCAGTGCATGGATAAAAATTTGACAAAGAAATTACAATATTATATACACAAATATGATATCGACCCGCGCCGGATTAATCTGGAGATTACGGAAACCGCAACAAATTTTGATGAACAGCGCCTGAAAGAGCAGCTTTTGGATGTCAAGAAACTGGGATTTTCTTTTTCGCTGGATGACTATGGAACAGGCTATTCCAATCTTGTGCGCGTGCTGGAATATCCCGTGGATGTCATTAAACTTGATAAGAGCATTGTCTGGGCTGCTTTTACGGATCGAGACAGTTTTGTGACCATCAAGAATCTAATCTCCATGTTTCATGATGTGCGCAGGAAGCTTGTCGCGGAAGGCGTGGAGAATCAGGAACAGATGTGCACGCTCAGGGAACTGGGATGCGATTACATACAGGGATATTTTTATTCCCGTCCTGTTCCAAAGGATGAATTCATAGAATATACCAGAAGCATGAATCTTGAGCAGGCAATATAAGAATATATGATACAGGAAACCGATGCATGACGGTTTCCTGTATTTTTTCTGCCAAATTGGGAAATACTGTCTTTGATATGGAATTCATTTAATAATCAGGAGGACGGCTATGAAAACAATACATTTAAAGATTACGGATGTGCATGCGAGGGAAGTGCTGGATTCACGGGGAAATCCGACCGTGGAGGCAGTTGTCACTGTCAATGACTGCTGTGAAGGAAGGGCAAGCGTACCGTCTGGAGCAAGTACCGGTAAGTTTGAGGCAGTGGAGCTGCGTGACGGCGAAATGCGTTATATGGGTCTTGGCGTTGAAAAAGCAGTCAATAATGTGAACACCAAGATAAAGGATAAACTGGTCGGGTTGGATGTGTGTAACCAGAAGATGATTGACCATGTTCTTGTCGATACGGACGGAACGGACAACAAGGGAAATCTTGGTGCAAACGCTACACTGAGTGTATCGATGGCAGCAGCGCGTGCGGCGGCAAATGCGCTTGGAATGCCGCTTTACAGATATCTTGGGGGTGTCAAGACGGACAGGCTTCCTGTTCCGATGATGAATATTTTAAACGGGGGCAGGCATGCAACAAATACCGTTGATTTTCAGGAATTTATGATTATGCCTGTCTCTGCGGCGAATTTTCGCGAGGCTTTGAGAATCTGTGCCGAGATTTACCATAATCTCAAAAAAATCTGTCAGAAAAGAGGGCTGTCGACAGGTGTGGGTGATGAAGGCGGGTTTGCGCCGGATTTGCCGGATGCGTTTGCAGTACTTGACTTGATTGTGGAAGCCGTCAAGGCTGCGGGATATGCTCCGGGACGCGATATCAAGATAGCGTTGGATGTGGCGGCTTCCGAACTGTATGATGAGGCTGACGGAAAGTATCATTTCAGTGGGGAGACGGAGCTGAAACGCAGACAGGCTGCCGTAAACGGAAATGGGGCGTGTGCGTGCTATGAGGCGGGCAAGGAGTTTGACGTGAAGGACAATGAACCGGTTATCACGCGTTCCACGGAGGAGATGATTGCCTACTATGAACAGCTGATAGAGCGGTATCCCATTATATCCATTGAGGACGGTCTGGCAGAAGATGACTGGGACGGATGGGCAGAGCTTACAAAGCGCATCGGTGACAAAGTCCAGCTTGTGGGGGATGATCTCTTTGTGACAAATACAAAGCGTCTGGATGCCGGAATCAAGAAGAAGGTTGCAAATGCCATTCTTGTAAAGGTAAACCAGATTGGCACGGTGAGTGAGGCGATAGAGGCAGTGGAAATGGCTCAGCACAATGCATACAAGGCAGTGATCAGCCATCGGAGCGGAGAGACAGAGGACTCTTTTATTGCAGACTTGGCAGTGGCGATGAATGCCGGACAGATCAAGACAGGAGCGCCATGCAGAAGCGACAGGGTAGCGAAATATAACCAGCTGCTGCGAATCGAGGAGGAGATAGATCTGGTCTCGAAGTACCTGAATCCTTTTGACAAGATATAGTTTGGAAGGGTCTGTCGGGAAATAGACAGTTCTAAACAGGGCGGGAACCGATTTATCTGAGCCGGTTTCCGCCCATACTTTTTCTAATAAAAAGAATTAAGTGAGGGCATGGGGTGTGAACAGAGCGGTGTCTGCTTTGCGGTAGTGGTTTGCATTTATGCGATACTGGCGGAAAGGAGGGAATTGATTATGAGTCATGATTTTTACATTGGCAAGGATGCAAACAATTGTTCTGAAGTTCTTTTGCCTGATAGTATGTACTCGTAGGCAAAAGTCGCTTATTATCACGGAAATTCGGATACTCGTAGGCAAAACTCTATACTATCACGCAAAAGTCGATACTCGCAGGCAAAACCCATATACAAACACGGAAACTGTTCGGAGTTTTCGTATTTGTATATGGGTTTTCGTGATAATATAACAGGAGTATGAGGAGCGCACTAGGTCGGGGGAAAAGGCCAAGATTGACGCACAAAAGGCACGCTATCCGGCAGGATGACATGGAGAGGGGCGTGTTCACCTAAGTTGCTGACCTCCACCGTCAGGAACCGTACCCCGCCCATGACCTGCTGGGTAGCATGATGCCGGGGATGGCAAAGAAGACCGGAACCACCGGGGATTTGAAAGTCCGTGCCCATGCGGGGGCTGATGAATTGCTGTAAGGTCTAAGTGGAGGAAATCATTTTTACGGAACTGATTATGATTTGACAGAAATGCAGGGGACTTCCCACATTTCTAAATAATATCATCTTGCATATAGGGCAAGTAACAGTTTATACTAAATTTCATCAAAATCTATTATGCTGTGAGATTTCTGTGACATTTTCATGTTAATCTTCTATAAGGGAAAGGAAGTGAAGCCATGAGGCTTTTAGTCGTTGAGGATGACCGCCTTTTGAACAATACTCTTTGCTACAATCTTTCGGCGGCGGGCTACACTGTGGACGCTGCTATGTCAAAATCAGCGGCGGTCAATTTCTGTGAAGTGCAGGACTATGATCTGATCGTGCTGGATGTCAATTTACCTGATGGAAACGGATTTGACTTCTGTACGAAAATCAAAGAGCGCCGTCCAGATACCGCCGTGATTTTCCTGACCGCAAACGATATGGAAAGCGATATACTAAAAGGCTTTGAGCTGGGAGCAGACGATTATGTGACAAAGCCGTTCCATATCAGCGTATTCCGAAAAAAGGTTTCCGCCTTGCTGGGGCGTATCGAGAAACAGACAGGCGGCGATTGCTACACAGACAGCACATTATCCATCAATTTTTCGGAATTGACTGCCACCCTGGCAGGGGAGCTGGTTATTTTCACACCGATGGAATACCGCTTGCTAAAGGTGCTGGTAAGAAATCCGCAAATCGTTCTGACCCGACAGATGCTTCTTGAAAAGCTGTGGGACGCAGACGAAAATTTTGTGGATGAACACGCGCTGACTGTAGCAATTAGCCGTATTCGGGGAAAAATCGAAATAAACGGCCTGCAATATATCAAGACCGTCTACGGCATGGGCTATATGTGGATTGGGGGGATGAAAAAGTGACTGGCTGTAAACTTTCCATCAACCGGGCCTGTGCGGTGGGGTCTGCTTTTTTAGGTTTGATCTCTGCTGCGACCGTTACTGCGGCTTTTCTCTTTACCAGAAACCCGGCAATCGTATGGCTGGGTCTGCTGTTTATCCTGCTGGTGTTCATCTGTGTAGCTCTTTTCGTGGTCTTTCTGCGTCGGAAGTTGGTGTTATTTTCGGATAGACTATGCGAAACAATAGACAATATGCTGGGTGGGGCATCAGTCCCGCCGCAGGTCTATGAGGAAGAAAACCTGTTTTATAAAATCAACCACCGGCTTGTCCGCCTATATGAAGTTATGCGGGAAAATCGGGAAAGTGTAGCAAAGGATCGAGCCGATTTGCAGGAATTGATCTCTGACATCTCCCATCAGGTAAAAACGCCGATTGCAAATCTTCAAATGGTAAACGCCACTTTGCTTGAACAGCCTGTGACAGAAGAAAAGCGTCAGGAATTTTTGCAGGCATCCAGCGGCCAGCTTGAAAAACTGGACTTTCTTATGCAGGCCATGATAAAGACCTCCCGGCTGGAAACCGGCGTGATCGCCTTGGACAGAAAAGTGCAGCCGATTTATAACACCTTGGCGGCGGCGCTGGGCGGTATTTTGCTGAACGCTGAAAAGAAAAACATTCATGTCAACGTAGAATGTCCACCCGATATACTGTTGACCCATGATAAGAAATGGACAAGTGAAGCCCTGTTTAATATTTTGGATAATGCTGTGAAGTACACGCCAGAGGGCGGCACTATTCAGGTGTCCGTCCAAAGTTGGGAGTTGTATGTGAAAATTGACATTACAGACAGCGGCAAGGGCATAGCGGAGAGCAGACAGGGAATGATCTTCAAACGCTTTTACCGGGAAAAAGAAGTACATGATATTGATGGCATAGGCATAGGGCTGTACCTTGCCCGCGAAATTATCACCATGCAAGGCGGCTATATCAAGGTAACTTCGACAGTTGGCAGCGGTTCTACATTTTCTGTGTTTTTACTGCACAAATGAAAGATTTTAAAATGTCACAAAATTGTGACATTTCAAAGCGAAAAAAACTTCTGTCCGTGACATTTCTGTGAGAATTGGCTGTTAGAATGGCTGCATCATAGAAAGGATGGTGTTTACCATGAATGTTTTACAAGCAACTGACCTCAAAAAATACTACGGCGCGGAGCCGAACATCACAAAGGCGTTGGACGGCGTGACCCTCTCCATTGAGCAGGGGGAATTTGTCGCCATTGTCGGAAC
>CAJTTO010000025.1 GCA_910579275.1 uncultured Lachnospiraceae bacterium | reverse complement strand
GTACTATATGGAAAGTCAGAGAGTTTCTAAAAACTCTTTTGACCCCAACATCTAAGAATAATGGTATTATACAAAAGAGACTTCAGAGAGAAAGGGGATTTGTATATGAGACGATATGTTATGTCTGCATAGCACGGGCTATTGCAATAAAAACAACGGATGCTGTCACATGACGGTTCATCTTTATGTTTATTAAATTGTTATAGCCAATGCTATTCCTAAAAAATATGAGTTTAGGAGGCAGACATGGGCTATATAAGAGCAGAAGAAATTCTGCCTATTGAAGTAATAGAGTTGATACAGCAGTATATTGATGGAGAAAATATATATATTCCGCGCAAGTCGGCACATAGACAAGCATGGGGCACAGGCACACAAATCAAGCAGGAGCTTTTGAGGCGTAATCAACAAATTTACAAGGATTACCTTGCCGGAAGTAAGACTTCAGAATTAGCCTGCAAATATTATCTGTCAAAAAAGAGCATACAGCGTATCATTAGGAAAATGAGCGAGTAATAATATGAGCTGATACTTGGTATTGGCTCATATTTTTTTATAAAAATGTGTAAGGTGTCATATGATATTAAAGTATGCTATTCTAAAGAACAGAAGTGAAAATGCAATATAAGTAGATAAGGAGACTGATTTATGGACTATAGCAGAAAAATATCGGAGCGTTTATGGAATATGCCGGATAAAGGAGAACTTGAAAGTCATCGTGAGGAAACCTTTATTGATGACATTATTCAAAAAAGTCATATTGAAAAGGAGCTGCTTTCTCATTTGGATGGGATAAAAACTGTGTTTGACGGCGGTGCAGGCTGTGGCAGATTTTCCATTCTTCTTGCCAAACATGGTTGTGAGGTTACACATTTTGACATTTCACAGCCTATGATAAATAAGGCAAAAGAATTGGCAGAGAAAGAGGGGGTTCTTGACAGAATAACCTTTGTGAATGGGGCATTGGAGAATCTGAGTGATTTTAAAGATAAATCATTTGATATGGTTATTTCCTTTTACGCCCCTGTTTCATATACTTACCCCCATCAGGAACAGGTCATTGAAGAACTCATACGCATATGCCGCAAACGCATTATGATCAGCGTGTCGAGCCGATTAGGATACCTTCCGTACTTGGCAAATCCGATACAGAAAAACCAATTTATATTAGATGCAGAGTGTGAGGATCCGTTTGTCAAATGGTGCATTGGGAATAAGGCAAACGCAGTCGAAACGTTTCATTTCAGCAAAAATGCTGTCATGGAGTTGTGGGAGAAAGGGCTTATGGGAGGTGATGATGAAATTGCCGAGTATGAAAACGGGGGTGTGCCTTGGTGTATCACATATACCTTTATGCCTGATGAATTGAAAGACGTATTAGAACGTCATGGCGTAAAAATATCCGATTGGCAGGTCCCGGTGCATATGCACGAACCCTTCCAAATGAATTGCTTGTAAAAATCATGAAGGATCCAAAGCAGCGTTCCGACTTTTTGGATTTTTGTCACCGTTATGATTCCAACCCGTTTGTATGCGGCATGGGAAAAGATAACTTGTTAGCCCAAGGCGTTCTTTGATTCTTCACGGCTTCGTATTAAAACCACTTTGCGCGATATTTGTGCCAAATTCCGATTACATAAGGCATTACACTTTATGCCTTTGCTGCCTTTGCGTCCTTCATTTGGCACAAATCTTTTACAAATTGTAACGCACATCTGGTAGAAAGCATTTTTCAAACACACGATAGAGCAAATTAAATAAACATATTTTTTTCTCCTTAGAATTTTATTAAAATAATGTGAATTTACTGGAAAAAAAGGTTGAAATATTATAGAATATACAAGATAAAGTCCACTTTACATAAAATATGGACTTCAGAGGAGAAAAATGGGAATCATTGGAAAAGGATTCCTTTGTCAGGAAAAATAGGAGGAAAAAATGCAATACAGAGGAGCGAAGCGAATCAAACGCATTGCCGCCGTAGTACTCTCTGCGGCATTGCTGATAACAGAACTGCCGCAGTCCGGAATCGTCTATGCTGCGCAGACAGAAGACACTGGAACAGACAGTCCGGAAACGGAAATGGCGATGGAACAGGATGAATCCGAGGAAGCGTCGCAGGCGCAGCAGGAAGAAACCATAAGTGCGGAGCCGACAAGCCCGCAGACACCGGAGACAGAGGTGGCCAATACAGAACCGGCAAGTCCGGAAGTGACGGAGACAGATACAGCGTCGTCAAGTACGGAATCATCCGGAACAGAATCACCTGAAACAGAGTCTTCTGAAATGGATTCAGACAGTACAGAGGCGTCCTCCACAGAGCAGCAGGAACCGTCAGAGACGGAAACACAAGGCAGTGAAACAGAGACAGAAACCGAGCAGGAGACAGAGACAACCGTGGACGAGGAGACAGAGACTGCCACGGACGAGCTGCTGGAGCTGGAGACGGAAACAGAGACGACAGAAGAAGAGACGGAAAGTCCGGAAATAAAAGTTCCGGATGTGGACACATCGGTATATACATACGGCGGAGGTACAAGCCGCATATCAGCACAGGCCCGGACGCGTTCCGTGACATACAAAGCCGCAGCGGAATTAAAACCGGAGACGGACGGAAGCTACAAAATCAAGAGCAGAGACGAATTTATCACATTTCTCGCAAACCCTTCGGTGTATGCTTCTGATGTAATCAATCTGGACTGTGACATTGACATGAAAGGAGAGACCGCACTGTTTAATGCGTCCTTTAGCGGCGTTTTTAACGGTAACGGGCATTCCATTCACAACGTCAAGATACAGACGGGGCTGTTTCGCAGCATCAATCGGGATGCGGAAGTCAAAAACCTGCATATCAGCAATGTAGAGTCGGACGAGACAAGCGGCGTGGTCACAGCGGAGAACAGCGGTACCATCTCATACTGCGTCGTTACCGGAAATCTCACGGCGTCCGAGAGTGTGGATAAGCTTGCCGGCATTGCGGGCATGAATATGGGAACGATTGAGAACTGCGTGTTTTCAGGCGAAATCACATCCAATGATTCCTACAGCGGAAATGTAGGCGCCATTGTAGGATTAAACAGTTCCGGAACCATTCGGAACTGCTATGGAATCGGGAAGATTGCTGTTTCCATGGGAAATGCCGGAGGCATCGCAGGCAGAAATGACAATGTGATTGAAAACTGCGCGAACTATATGGAGGTTTCCTCAAAGGCGCAATCGGGCGGCATCAGCGGCGAGAACGCCGGAACGGTGTCAGGGTGTGACAATTACGGGGCGGTGACATGCAGGCAGAACGGAACGGGGCAGACAGGCGGTATTGTCGCGAAAAACACAGCTTCCGGAAAGATTGAATCCTGCTATAACCACGGCAGTGTAAGCAGCTCTGTAAACAATGTCGGAGGAATCGCAGGCACCACGGCAGGAACCATCAGCAAATGCGGAAACTATGCAGGAATTACAGGCATTGCAAACATCGGCGGAATTGCAGGACAGAATACCGGCACGAAAAACACGGACGGCAGTGCAAGAAGTGTGATAACCGGATGCTTTAACAAGGGTTCTGTGACAGGAAAGGAAGGCACAAACGCGCAGGGTGTCGGCGGTATTCTCGGAAGCAGTGAGTACAAATCGGAAAGCGTGCCATACGCTGTCAGCATCGAAAACTGCTACAATACAGGAAACATTACGCCGGACACCACGGTCGGCTATGCAGGCGGCATCGCAGGCATTCTCAAATGCGGCGCGGTCACGAATGCATACAGCACGGCAAATATACTGAATGTAACGCGCTCGGGTATGATTGTAGGCTTTCTCGGGGAGGCAGGCGCTGCCGACTGTACGAATGTCTATTTTCTGGAGGGCGGAATCGAAAGGATTGCCTGCCGCGAGAATGAATTTGTAGTGGATGCCGGCGCGAAAAAGACAGAACAGGAACTCAAGGAACTTGCAGGCACGCTCGGAGGCGGCTTTGAAAGCGATGGCGGCAGCGTCAACGGCGGTTACCCGATTGTTGTCGGACAGGGCGCGGAACGGAAAAGCTATCCCGTCGTGTATGAATTAAACGGCGGGTGTCTGGATCAATATTTTCATCTGGTACGTTCCGGGGACAGCGTGGGCGCGCCGCCTGCCGACCCAGTGAGAAAGCATGCGGAATTTAAGGGCTGGTTTAGCGATGCGGCGTGCACTTCGGCATATGGATTTGCGACTCCCGTGGAGAAACCTACGATGGTGTATGCAAAGTGGGATACTTATGTGGCTGTGGAGCGCATCGAGGCTGCCATGAAAAATATCACGCTTCAGATAGAGGAGGAGCAGAAGATTGCCGTCACGACCTATCCGGAGAATGCGCAAAACACGGCGCTGATCTGGAAATCCGATAATACGTCCATTGCGGATGTGGGACAGGATGGCACTGTTAAGGCTGTCGGCGTCGGTACGACTTACATTACGGTATCTGTGTCGGACGACGAGACGATATCGGCACAGATACAGGTAAATGTCACGGCGGATGAGATTTTTGTGCGCCGGGTGGACACCAATGAGCTGATATCGGCACCTGCGACAGGAATTGTATCCGGTTTTGCAGTCAATGACGAAATCGTCGTGGAAGTAAAATACGGAAAAGGCATCAGTGCCAACCGCAAGATTCAGTGGACGACCAGCAATCCGAAGGTATTTAAGTTTAAGGAGCTGGAACCGGCGGACAGAGACCGTGTAACACTTGTCGGAGTGGGGACGGGAACGGCGAAGCTGACCGTTGTGATATCGGAGGGAGATAAGTATTATGAGGCAGTAATCTGCAATATTGCAGTCGCGCCGCAGGCGTCTTCCATCACGATTAAGATGGGGAATGAGGAGGCATCCGGAAATATCACATACGATTTGTATACAAAGAAGTTTATTGCCGCAGGAAATAAAAAACTTGACAAACCGACAGACGAGCTGACAGCGGAGATTCTTCCAAGAGACGCAGGGCAGAAAGTGGAGTGGAAGTCAAGCAGGGAATCCGTCATCAAATTTCCCGATTCCAAGAGCGGTGTGGCGGTCGGAAACGGTGAGGGAGAAGCCGTGATAACGGCATCGGCGCTTGACGGCAGCAAGGTGACACAGAACGCCACGGTATATACAAGAAGGATCGTACAATCCTTTACCATGGCAGCAGAGTCTGTGAACAAAGATGTGCCGGTTGTAAAGGAGGGCGATGAAATTGTTGTTACCAGCGGAAACGGCATAAAACTGACCCCCGTATTCGTTCCGGCATCCGTGTCCAATATGGCTGTCTCATTCAGCGTTACGAGCGGCGACAAGAATGCCATTAAATTTTCCTCAAACAATCCGGACGGTAAGCCTGAAATCAAGACGGTAATGACCATCACGGCAAACAAGGTGACGGCAAACACAAGGGTGACAGTAAAGGCGGTTTCCCTTGACGCCGGAAAGGCAGAGTGTGAAATCAAGCTGGTTATCAAACCGCTTACCGAATCGGTGTATTTGTACAAAAATACGGATTTGCAGCATCATGTGAACGGTTCTACGATAGGTGTCAATCCGGAAAAGGACGACATGTTCTTTACCCTGACGGCAAAAAATGAACCGGACAATGCCTCTCAGGCTGTCACATGGAAATCAAGCAACGTAAAGATTGCAAAAGTGGAGAAGACGAGTGACAGAACCTGCAAGGTGAGCGTTCTGGACAAAGGAAATGCGATTATCACAGCCACGGCGGCAGACGGCAGCGGAGTGAGCGCGACGGTGACGGTCAATGTATCCGCGCTTGCGTCAGATGTTGTCATAACGGGAAGCAATATGGTTATGAAGGGAAGTACGATTCGGCTCAAGGCGGAAGTGTATCCGAAGTCGGCGACCAACCAGAAGGTGAAATGGTCTTCCCTGATGGACAGCATTGCGAAGGTCAACAAGACAACAGGAGATGTGACCGGCGTTGCGCCGGGAACGGCAGTTATCATTGCCGAAGCGGCAGACGGAAGCGGTGTGCAGGCTACGCATACCGTGCGTGTGACGGACGTGATAACAAAATTTGACATCGTGTCCCTTGACAGCAGCCTGAGCGAAAAGGATGCTGTACTCTCGGGAAAGTCAGTGGGACTTGACCCGGATAAGAATATGCTGACCTATAAGCTCGGGGTTAAAATACTGCCGGAGACGGCATGTCAGACTGTCACATGGAAGTCCAGCAACGAAAAAGTGGTAAAAGTGGAGGACGGGCTGATAACAGCGGTAGGCATGGGTACTGCAAATGTGACCGCCACATCGACGGACGGAAGCAAAAATGCGGCGAGCGTCAAGGTGTTTGTCACAACCCTTGTGAACAGCGTTAAGATTTCGGGAAGCCACTATGTGGGAATGGACAAATCCGTCCAGCTCAAGGCAGAAGTAGGCGGCAAGGATGCGGCGAATAAAAAAGTACTTTGGAAAAGCAGCAGCCCTGAGAATATCGAGGTAGACGGAAACGGCAGGGTCACTGCCCTGAACCGTTTCGGAAGTGCAGAGATAACGGCAGAGGCAGCGGACGGAAGCGGGGTCAAGGACCGGTTCATGGTCTATGCAGTTGCTTATCCGGACAAGGTGGACATTGCAAGCTATGACCGCCTGCTTGAGATTGAAGAAAACGAGAGCACAAAGAAGAAATCTGCGGAAGTGGATATGCGAAACGGAGATACATACCGCTTTGAAGCAGTATTTAATGACAATAATCCGACATCCCAAGGGGAAGCCGGTTACCCGAAAACGGTAACATGGAGTACGTCGGACAAGACGGTAGCGGTTGTTGAGCCGGAACCCTCCTCCGGCGGGCGTGTTGCACAGGTTACGGTGTTCCGGAAAGGCAGCGTGACCATCACGGCAAAAACAACAGACGGAACAGGGGTGACAGACACCTGTAAGCTGAACATCAAAAACCCTGAGCCGAAAGTAAAAATTACGGGGCCGACGCAGGTGGGCATGGGCAAAAAAATCCAGCTGTCAGCGGGTCATACGCCTGTAGAGTGGCGGCTTGCCAACCCCGGGGACGCATCCATTGCGACAGTGAACAGCAAAGGGCAGGTCACAGCCAAGAAACAAGAAGGGGACGTGGAAATCGTCGCGGTCGCAAAGGACGGCAACAACGGCGAAAAGGACTCGTACATGGTGCATGTCCGGCCGGCAGTCACTGCAGTGACCATACTGGTGAACGGCATCCCGCAGAAAAACAAGGCGACGCTTGGCGTTGACATTTTATCGGAGCCGCTGCAGCTTACCACGATTGTTACCGGAGATGAGAATACAAATGTGAAGTGGTCCTCCAACAAGACTTCGATTGCGACAGTCGATGAAAACGGTGTCGTTGACGTGAAGAAAAACGGCAAGGCGGTAATCACTGCGGCTGCGATAGACGGAAGCGGAAAAAAAGCTGCTTTGACAATCAATGTGTCCAAAAAGGTGACAGCAGTCACGCCAAACGGCGCGGACGAAGTCAGGGTAGGGCTTAAAAAGTCCGTGCAGCTTGGCGTAAAATACAGCCCGCTGTCGGCGACCACCAAAAAAGCCGTTTGGGAGAGCGAGGCGCCGGACGTCGTGTCCGTAAACAAATCGACAGGAAAGGTGACGGCAAAAAAAGCGATTGACTTGTTCCAATACCCGAATGGTTACATCACGATTAAGGCGACTCCGGCAGACAACGGAAACGGGGAACCCTGCTACTTTAAGGTGTATGTCGCCAATCCTGTAAGCAAGGTGGAAATACTGGAAAAGGACAGCACGGAATACAAGTCTGTACTGGGTGTTGACCTGAGTGTGACGCCGGCGCAAAAACAGCTCGCGTTCCGCCTTACAGACAACAAAAAGCCGGCAAATGAGCTGACAGACCAGTCGGTGACATGGAAGTCCAGCAATACAAAGGTGGCAAAAGTGGATGAGAACGGTCTTGTCACGGGGCTTTCAACGGGGAAAGTGACCATCACCGCGACGGCATGTGACGGAAGCAAAAAGTCCGGAAAAGTCACATTGTACGTCGGAAAGCTGATTACCAGCCTCAAAGTCGTGGACGCGGAGGATAAGAGCAAGGAGCTTACGGAAATAAAGCTCAAGAAGGGAAACTCCTACACCATTTTGCCGGAGCAGATAAAATTTCTGCCGATTACGGCGTCCAACCAGAAGCTTACCTACACGACAAGCGACAAAAAAATAGCAACAGTGACATCGAAAGGCAAGATAACGGCAAAGAAATCCGGGGAAGAAGCCTGGATAACCATTTCAACGACAGACGGGTCAAATCTTTCTTGGAAAATAAGGATTTTGACACCGTAAAATACAGACAGCGCATACCGCAAAAGGGTGCGCTGTTTTTTTGGTGCATGGCACAGTTATTATATTTTGTGCGCGCTGTAATTATGAACCGTAACAAATTCCCTTAATCTGTACATACTTTATACTATGAATTCTTTTCAAATTGTGGTATCATAAAACATTATGAACACCAAGGCTGCGAAAGGCTGCTGCGCAGACAGGGCTTGGCATTTGTTTAAGTCCGTGAAAAATGTAGTGCAGCCATATGAATTTATTTGCGCAGGATTATGGCACAGTATGAAAACTGGGAGAAAGGCGTTGGTAGGAATGTATGTGTGGAATAACCGGATTTTGTAACAGACCGACAAACTGGAAAGAAAATATTGAGAGGATGAACGCGCGGATGTACCACAGAGGACCGGATGCCGGAGGGATTTGGGCGAGCGAGGACGCGCATGTCGTGTTTGGGCACCGCAGGCTGTCAATTGTGGATTTGTCGGAAAACGGTGCGCAGCCGATGCATTCTTCCTCAGGAAGATATGTGTGTGTCTTTAACGGGGAGATATATAATTACAGGAAGCTTCGGGACAGGCTCCTCGCCGAGAAAAAGGTCACTGCTTTCCGAGGGACATCGGACACGGAAGTACTGCTCGAAGCATTTGAGGCATACGGTGTGCAGGAGACCATCCGGCAGTGCAAGGGAATGTTTGCAATCGCGCTGCTCGATAAGAAAACAGGACGCATTACATTGATAAGGGATAGAATCGGCGAGAAACCGTTATATTATGGGTTTGTAAAAGGACAGTTTGTGTTTGCATCGGATATTGGCAGTATCAGCGTGCTGGACGGTTTTGACAATCCGATTGACACGAAAGTGCTCCGGCTCTATTTTATACACGGTTATATTCCTGCGCCATATTCCATTTATCAGAATATTTACAAGTTGGATGCAGGCTGTATGCTTGAAATAGACATGCCATACAGGGAGCCGAAAATAAGCGTTTACTGGTCAGTGCGCGAGGCGGCAAAGTACGGTCAGGAGCATCCCTTTACCGGAAGCAGGCAGGAGGCGGCGGATGAGCTGGAACGGCTTTTGAAGGCTTCTGTCTCGGAACAGATGGTTGCGGATGTTCCCGTCGGGGCATTCCTGTCGGCAGGCATTGACAGCAGTACAATCGTGGCGCTGATGCAGGCGCAGTCAGGACAGAAAGTCCGAAGCTTTACCATAGGCATGGACAATCCCGCATACAACGAAGCGGCATATGCCAAGGAGATTGCAAGGCACCTCGGCACGGAGCATACAGAGCTGTACATTACGTCGCAGGACGCATTGGAAGTGATTCCGAAGCTTTCCCATATCTTTGGCGAGCCGTTTGCGGATTCGTCGCAGATACCGACGTATCTGGTCAGCAAGATGACAAGGGAACATGTGACAGTCTCCTTAAGCGGCGACGGGGGGGACGAGCTGTTCTGCGGCTATATGACGTATCCGTCCATAGACAGGATATGGGGCAAAATGAAAGGATATCCGTATGGTCTGCGCCGTTTCTGCAGCCGGCTGCTCGTGGGGAACCCGCTGATAAAAAACAACCAGCTGCTTCAGACGAAGGCGTATCTGCTCGGTGCAAAAAGTCCGGAGCACCTCTATGAGCTGTCAAACGCGCAGGAGGCTTCTAACCTCAATATTGCACTTGATAAGACAGTACATTCTTATAAACACAATAACCGCCCATATGGCGATTTGCAGGATACGAGAAACCGTATTATGCTGATGGACATGGAGGTATATCACCCGGATGACATTCTTGTCAAGGTTGACCGCTCCGCCATGGCAGTCTCACTTGAGACCAGAGTACCAATGCTTGACAAGGATGTCGTTGAGTTTGCGTGGACAATTCCCATGGCGTACAAAAAGCAGGGAGACACCGGCAAGCTGGTTCTGCGGGATGTCCTGTACCGATATGTGCCGAAAGAGATGATGGAAAGACCAAAAAAAGGTTTTTCGATACCGATTGCACAGTGGCTTCGGGAAACGCAGCTGCGCGATTGGGCGGAATCCCTGCTCGACACGGCGCTTATCCGGCGTCAGGGAATTCTCAACGCCGATGAAGTGCAGAGAATCTGGCGGGATTTTACGGACAACGGAAACTGGCGCATACAGATATGGTATCTTTTAATGTTCCAGTTATGGATGCAGGAACAGGGGAACAGGCATACTGGCGGTCAAACAGACTGACTGCTCAGTATCAAGTGATGTACACAGCCGTATAAGGAAAATTCCGCTTTGCGGCTGGCACAATACGCACGGCAAATTTTATCTGTCGTGCGTATAATAAAAAAATGGAGGATAATATGAGTATGCAAAATACAGCACCACTTAGTGCATATATCAAGATAGCAAGACCTGATCACTGGGTCAAGAATGTGTTTATTATGCCAGGGCTTGTCCTGGCGCTGATTCTGATTGAAATTCCGGATGAGACCGGGATATTTCTGCTAAAGCTTCTGGCAGGCTTTCTGGCGACATGCTTTATCGCGTCGGCAAATTATGTCATTAACGAATGGCTGGACGCGGAGTTTGACAAATACCATCCGACCAAAAAGTACCGCCCTGTAGTCAGCCAGAACATGAAGTTTTCACTCGTGATGGCGGAGTATGCGGTATGTATCGCGGCAGGCATTGCGCTGTCGTTTCTGGTCAACATTCCGTTTCTTTTGACGGAGGTATGGCTTCTTGTGATGGGTGTCCTGTACAATGTGAAACCGATACGGACAAAGGACATTGTGTATCTGGACGTGCTGTCGGAATCCATCAACAATATGATACGTCTTTTGCTTGGATGGTTCATTGTGTGTGAGAACGTATATCCGCCATCCAGCGTCCTTGTCGGATACTGGATGGCAGGGGCGTTCCTGATGGCGGTGAAACGCTATGCGGAGTATCGTATGATAGGAGATCCCAAGCTTGCAGGTTCCTACCGCAAGTCATTTGCCAGATACTCGGAGGCGACACTGCTCTGCTCCTCATTCTTTTATGCCCTGTGCGCAACCTTCCTGCTCGGAATCTTTCTGTTAAAATACAGGATTGAGTACATCGTGGCGATACCGTTCTTGTTTTTCCTGTTCTGCTATTATTTATACATAGCATACAAGCCGGATTCTGCGGCGCAGAAGCCGGAGAAGCTGTTTCGGGAGAAAAAGCTGATGATACTGGTGGGAATCCTCGTTGTGCTCTTTGCGGTACTCACCATTGTTGATATACCGGTTATGGAAATGTGGGAGACGGCATTTTTTATTCCCACGAGTGCATAAGGCGCTGTGACCGCTTTTGAATAGTTCGGAAATGAAAGAATGGTGACAACCTATGAATCAGATTTGTATGCGGAAAGAAAAGATAAGCGGGTACAAGGCAGTCATTTTTGACCTGGACGGGACACTATATTACCAGAATCCTTTCCGGCTGCGCATGGCATGCTGGCTGCTGGGGTATCTCATTAAGCATCCCTCCTCCTTGAAGGATATGCGAATCATTAAAAAATACAGATCCGTGCGGGAGCACTGGGAAAAATATGATGCCGCTTGGCGGTCATGTGGTACACAGGAGCTTGACGCACGACAGTATGCATATGTGGCGGGCAGGATGAAAGTGACACCGGAGAGGGTGGAGAAGACGATAACGTTCTTTATGCTGGAAGCGCCGTTAAAACTGCTTGCAGGCTATCGTGACCATGTCCTTGCGGATATGATAAAAGAACTGCGGGAACATAAAATAACAGTAATCATTTATTCGGATTACCCCGTTCAGGACAAGCTGAGGGCGCTCCGGATAAAAGCAGACGCATGTTATACATCGGCGGACAGGCAGATAGGCTGCATGAAACCAGACCCGAAAGGAATTGACGTGATTTTAAAAGAACAGGGGATATTGAATGCAGACGCGCTGATGATTGGCGACCGTTATGAGAAGGACGGGCTTGCCGCGCAGGGAAATGACGTGGACTATATCATCGTTGGTAAGAAGAAAAAAGAGAGAGAATTGTTGCGAGACCTTTTGGGATTCCGTTAACTGCGGACATCAATGTTATGGGGAATGTAACAGTTCGGACGAAATAGCCGGGTATCCGCATATTTTCTGATGGCAAAGCAAAATGGGAATAACGGAGTACCCGACTTTTTGTTTAAGTGGAAGGCCGCAATAGATTGTCAATCCTGTCAAGCAGCTTGGTCATGTATAGCCCGAGGACGTAGATGACAAAGACGGTGGGAAGATACAGCATCCAGTATAGCATCAGGTCATTGTATGTATTACCGCCCAGTGTCAGAAAATAGGAGAGGTCTTTTAGCCCGTACCAGCTGACAAAGGCGTGAACCAGATACATGCCGTAGGAGTGGCTGCCGCATGACGCGATAAAATTCGTGATAAAGTGTATCTTCGGCGGCTTCGCCACATGCTGCTCGATATGGATACAGCTTACGGCAAGCCAGTAAAAGGATAGTCCGACAAGCGAGGGAATGACCGTATAGATAAAATTCTGCTCCGGCATCAGGTAGAGCCGCACGGATGCAAAACATGTAAGCGCGAACAAAACGATGGACACTGGCAGCGGACATTTTGCCGAAAAGTCTGTTTTTTCCTGAAAGTACAGCATGATACCGAGGGAAAAGCAGGGCAGCTGGTTGGTGAAAAAGTAGTACAAAAAGGAATTGTTGTACGGATACAGCTCATTGCTTGTGGCATTTGCAATATTTCGCAGCAGAATACAGTTCAGAATAAGAAAAATAACGGGTATTATTATTACAAGCTGACGTTTCAGGGAATACAGTTTCTCAAAGAGCAGGAAGAACAGGGGAAACAGCACATACAAGATAAACGTAGTTCCGATATACCATCCGCCGGGAAAAACGTTGTTGATGTAGTCGGGGAAAAATCCGTGCAGGAACAGGACGTTTGTGAGAATGGCGGCAGGCTTCCTGTTGACGATAAATCCGGGAGAGTGGTCGAGGACATCCATAAAGAGGACATTGAGCAGGTAGTTGATACACAAAATAATGAGAAATCCCGGCGCAAGGCGCAGGTAACGGCGCAGGATAAACTGACCGCTGCATGTAAGGCGCTGGCGCAAGGTAAGCGGGGATTCCTGCGAGTCGGCATATTTGGAAGAAAGATGGGACCACGAATAGCAAAGCGCCATTCCGGAGACCATAAAGAAGAGCTGGCATCCCATCTGACCATAGTTGATCAGCGGGCGCAGTCCCGACATATCCTTCATGATAAAATGGCGGTTGTGGACCATGATAATCATGAGAATGCCAATACCCTTTAAAAGATTAAGTGACTTGAGCTGTTTTTTCATAATTCTATTTTGTCCTTTATTTAAAATTCTAATTTCTGACCGGATGGAGTACTAGTTACATTTTGCCACCTTTTTCCTGTTTTGTAAACCTGATTTCGTGCGTTCTGCGTCTGTACATATTCCAAAAAAAATAGTAATATATTGGTAATAAGTTTTTATGCGAATGAGAAAGAGGGACAGGGTATGAAAAGAAAGTTTTTGAGAGTGATTTTGGCGGCAGGCATCATAACTTTCCTGCGTCAGCCATCTGACTGCGTTATGGCAGCAGAGCAGCCTCCGGTATCGGAAGCGCCGGCACCGGAGACACCGGCAGCACAACTCCCGGTATTGGAATTCCCGGTATCGGAAACGCCGGCAGAACAGGTTCCGGTACCGGAAACGCCGGCAGAACAGCCGCTGGTAACAGAAACGCCAGTGGTGCCTGTGCTTATGGACGAAACGGCAGTTTTGCCTGCATTGGAAAATCCGGACAATGAGACTGCGCTGATTCTGAACGCGCAGGCAGAGATTGCAGCGCTGGGGATTCCGCTTGAGAAATACCATGTCATCAATATCCTTGGGGATTCGCTTACGGAAGGTGTGGGGGCGAGAACGCCTGACAAGGCATACCCGGTCGTATTGTCGAAGCTTACGGGGGCGGTGGTAAACAACTATGGTGTTTCCGGTTCAAGAATCACAGATATACCAGAGGGATGGACCAATCCCGGCTCGTTTGTTGACAGGATGTATGCGATGGACAAATCGGCGGATTTGGTACTTGTATTTGGCGGAACAAATGATTTCTGGTTCGGAGACTGCCCGATCGGGAAGAGGACGGATACCAGACCCAATACATTTTACGGTGCGCTCAACACCATGCTTCCATATTTGAAAAATGCGCACCCCAATGCCGATATTGTACTGATCGTACCATATCAGCAGAGCAAGGATGCAGACGCGACACACCCTTACAAGAGAAGCACGTACAGCGATTTCGGAACAGGTACATTTAAGCAGTACCGGAATGCGATGCTTGACAGATGTGAATATTATGGAATCCCTGTCCTTGACCTGTATGCGGACTATGAGCTGAATCTGGCAGACAACAGGGAGGCGCTTGAGGCGTATGGAAATTTCATATGTGACGGATGCCACCTCAATGATGCGGGTTACAACCTGCTTGCCAGAAAGATATACCGCTTTATCATGCAGGATTTTTCAATGTACGTACCCCAGTACACAGAGATAAGGGACATGGTGTTTGAGACCGCGGCGCTGCCCGCACTGATTCAGAACGGAAACTTCGTCCTGCCCAATGGCGAGGTGGTACCAAGCAAACCGGGATTTGAGGTAGATCCGTCCATGCCGTTACAACAGCTTTATCAAAACCTCATTATTTCAGCAATGTATTAGATGTATTAGTACGTAATAGTCAGTAACAGTTCAGCCCAGGTAACAGTTCATCCCAGGACTTTGCACTAGCTGCAAAGTCCGTGAAATAGCGTAGTGGCAGAGATGCATCAAGCCACCACGAAGTGGTTTTGCATGGCTTGATGCTCGTAACAGGAAGCCGAAGGCTGAACTGTTACCAGCCCAGCCGGAGTTATAGATACCATTCTTTACCAATGGGAAAGAGTGTGTTATGATAGAGGGATATGAAAGGTGGAGACTTGCGATGAAGACGTTCGGGAATGCGTTCAAAAAAAACTGGCATTTTATGCTGGCAGGGGGCATCTTTGCATTTGAGGCGGTTATACTGCTTCTCCTGCGGGAAAAGATATATGTGGGAATCTGCGATAATCTGGATCTGTTTATTACACAGCTGAAAATGCTTCGCGACAATGGGGCGTTTTTTGCCCACGATCAGGCTTTGCCGGTGCTTGGAAGGATTGACAGGGACTATTTTCCATCGGAGTTTTCCCTTTATAATATGCTGTATCTGGTTTTGCCGGATATCTACGCGTATATTGCCGGATATCTGTTAAAACTTGTGATTGCCTTTTTCTCGTCACTGCTTTTGGCCAAGCATGTGCTGCGGGAGTCATACGGAAAATATGAGAAAATCGTGGTGCTGGTGGCTGTGGCGTTTGCGCTCCTGCCGGTCTATCCAATGTATGCCATATGCTTTTCGTCAATGCCGCTTGTGTTATATCTGTTGATTCGCATTTATCAGAAGCCGAAATGGCAGCTTTTCCTTGCTGTGTTTCTATATCCGTTTCTGTCGTATTTCACCTTTTTCGGTGCGTTTATTCTGGGCTATCTGTTGATAGCGATAGTTATTTTATGGATAAGGGACAGGAAACCATCGCTTTCGCTTGCAGGCGCCCTGTTCTGCCTGATGGCAGGCTATGTTTGTTTTGAGTACAGGCTGTTTGGTATTATACTGATGTCAGATGAAGAAACCATCCGCAGTACCATGGCTGTTGCAAGCTATGGGGCTGGCGGCTTGTGGAACTGTTTTCTCGACGTTTTCCTGCATGGATTTTCCCATGCGAAATCCGTTCATACTTATTTTGTACTGCCCGTATGCGCGCTGTATTTCATATGGAATACGATACAGTACCTGACTGGGAGGAAAAAGGGGAAAATTTGTGCCGATGTATTTTATGTCGCAATTGCTTTTATTGTGTTCAACTGCGCAGTCTATGCGCTCTATTTCTGGGAGCCGCTCAGAAATCTGGTGGAGACCGTTCTGCCGCCGTTAAAAGGGTTTCAGTATGGCAGAACCATATTCTTTAATCCGTTTGCATGGTATTTTGCATTTTTTATTGTGATAAAGAGGCTGGCTGACAAAGCGTACAAGCGGGGTGTATTCAAAGGGATTCCTTATTTGCTGTGTCTCGTTTCGATTCTGGTTGTCGGCGGAACGCAGTGTGAGTATAGCGACTTTTATAACACATGTTATTGTAATTTGTACAAGCTGGTGAAACATACGGATGTGAACCAGCTAAACTATGGCGAGTTTTATGGCGGTGCACTGATAGCGGAGATTAAGGATGATATTGGATATACGCCTGACAAGGGGGCATGTGCCTACGGTTTCCACCCGGCGATGCTTTCTTACAATGGTATCACAACGATTGACGGCTATTGCGGCTACTACAGCCAGAATTACAAAGAACAGTTCCGGGCGGCGATAGCGCCGGTGCTTGACGCAAACCAAAACTGGCAGGCGTACTATGATGACTGGGGATGCAGGGCATATCTGTTTCCGGCATCCGGTGAGAATTTATATGATTTCGGCGCGAATGCAGCTGCCGTGCCGCAGGATATCCTGATTGACGAACCGGCACTGAGGCAGCTGGGATGCGACTACATTTTTTCAAGGGTAGAGATTACCAATGCAGATGAGATGCAGATGCATTTGATAAATAGATATCAGGACGACGAAATGCCGTACAGCGTGTATCTGTATGAGCTGGAGGGAACAACTCAGCCGGACATGTAACAGGAGCTGTCAGGGCTGAATAAAAAGTGGAAAGGAAACGAATGCAAAATGAGTAAGAAAAGAGTATTGCTGTTTTATCCGCCGGGGGCGCTTTTTCAGAGAGGGGAGGATCGCTGCCAGCAGAATATTGACGACGGCTCCGCGCAGGCGATGCGCGCGTGTAATGATTTGGGATATGCTGCTGCGATTCTCATGAAAAGCGGTTACGAGGTAAAGCTTCAGGATTACCAGACACAGGGAGATACCTTTGACGCGCTGTTAAGGGACATGGATGCATTTAAGCCGGATATGATTATGATGAGCATTACGAACACGACCATTTTTGAGGATATCAAGGTTGTGAACGAGCTGAAGGCGAGATACAATCCGATTGTCGTGTTAAAAGGTGCATTGTTCTATGCGCCGGAGCAGGCAATGCTTGACATGCTCGACCTGTCCAATGTGGATTACCTGATTGGCGGAGAGATAGATTTCTGTATCGGAAAGATAGCAGATTATTGTTTTCAGGGAATAGGAAAGCCCGAAGAAATCAATAATATTTTATATAAGGACGCGAACGGTGTGATGGTACCCACGCGGTTCCACGTGTGGGATGACGATTTGGACGCGCAGCCGTTTCCGGCGCGTGAGCTGATGCGCAATGAGCTCTACATCCGTCCGGACACAAAAGAGCCGATGGCGACGATTCAGACGGCAAGAGGGTGTCCAAGCCAGTGTGTTTTCTGCCTGACACCCGAGATATCGGGAAAACGCGTGCGGTTCCGCAGTCCGCAGAATGTGCTGGACGAGATGATAGAGTGCTACGAAAAGCACCACATCCGCAACTTCTTTTTTAAGGCGGACACGTTCACCATCAATCCGGCGTGGGTCAAGGAGATGTGCGAGCTGATTATCCAATCAAGAATTTATGGGAAGATTGAATTTACGGCGAATTCGCGCGTGCGGCCGCTCAGCAGGGAAACGCTCGAGCTGATGAAAAAGGCTGGCTGCTTTTTGGTCGCGTTTGGCTTTGAGTCTGGCAGCGACGAGATGCTGAAGACGATGCGCAAAGGTACTACGGTAGAGGAAAACCGACAGGCGGCAAGATGGTGCAAGGAAGTCGGACTCAAGTTCTGGGGATATTTTGTTATCGGATTCCCGTGGGAGACAAAGGAGGACATCCTTATGACGAAAAAGCTCGTCATGGAGACGGATCCGGATTTCATCGAGGTCACGATAGCGCTTCCTTTTTACGGAACGCCGATGTACGAGACTTGCAAACAGGAAAAACTGCTGGAAAAATCCGTGCTGGGAAGCGATTTTTTCCACTCCAGCACAAAAGGTACCATGCACTTGACGCTGGACGAGGTCATGAAGCTTCGAAAGAACATTCTGCTCGGTTTTTATTTGAGACCGAAGTACATCATCCGCAGAATGGGTGACTGCGTCAAGGAGCCGGGTATTTTTGTGCAGTATGTAAAGTATGGGCTGAAGCTTGTAGTGAATCTTTTTAAATAATCGGAGCCGTTCTGCCTTTGGCTTCCTGATACAGGCATCAAGCGATGCAAGGTTTCGGGCACAACGGCTGCCGAATACTCTTTTTACTGGGGATATGAAATGAACAAAATGAGCAGAATACGCCTGCCGGAGTGGATTACGGCAGGCGCGGCATTTATTTATTATTGGATTATGGCGCTGTATAAGCTTACAGACGCGCCAATCTGGCAGGACGAGGCGATGGAGTTTTACTGCTCCCTGCCTGTAAAAGGTGCGATTAGGGGCGTGACAGAGTACGCTACGATGTATGAACGGATGGCATATATTCAGCAGCAGCCTCCGCTGTACAACTGGTTTATCTGCCTGTGGCTCGAGGTAAGCCACGGCGAATGGTGGTACCGTTTCTCGAGTGTGCTGATGGCATTCGGCGCGGCAGTCGGGATTTATGTTGTGATAAGAAAGCTCTGTAACCGCTATATGGCGGCTTTTTGTGTTGTGATATATTCCAGCATTTATATTTTGATGTATTATGTCAAGGAAGCGTCCGAGTATACGATGCTGATTATGTTTATTACTTGGACGATTTACCTGTATTTTCAGATTTTGGAGAAAGTAACAGTCAAAAGGGCGCTCGGGTTTACGGCGCTTTGCGTCATAGATGTGTACACGCATTATGGCGCTGTATTTGTGGTGATTCCGATGGCGCTTCAGCTGTTATTTTATTACGCGCGAAGCAAGGAATGGGCGGCATTCAAGGCAGCGATTGTGTCATATATCGCCGCGGCAGCCGGGGCAGGAATTCCCCTTGTCGTGCTGTTTCTGATTCCACAGTCAACAAACGCAGTATCCACGCTCGGCATCGACAAGCCGATTGAGATTACAGGAAACAATCTGATACTGGATTTTTTTGACAGCATGATGTGGGTGCTGCGGTGGTGCATGCTCGACTATGACAGGGACTGGGACAAGCTGACCTGGGCAATCTGGATAATCCTGTTTGCACTGATTGTCATGGGCATTTTCGTGTGGCGGCGCACAGCGCGTAGGTGCGTAAGACAGTTTATCAACTGCAGCATCGGCATTTTTATGATTTATTATGTGCTGACCACGCTCAATATTTATTCCTACGGATGGTTTGGAAACAGGTACAATCTTTTTATTTTTCCGGTCTGGTTTATACTGATTGCATTGATGATATATGAGTTTCTGGATTTTCTTAAGGACTGGAAGTGGACGAAATACTTGCGGTATGTGGTGATTGTGGGAATGCTGCTGTTTTGCTGTTACGGCGTGAAGCGGATTCACAACCACTGGGCAAAGATGGACTTGCGGACAGTGGTGGCGACATGGTATGCGGATAAAGGATATGAGCTGCCGACCTATGTTAATTTTCACCAGCGATATCCGTTTGTGTACTATCTGACACACAGCGCGGAGTACAGCGAGGACAGGTGGGAAAACATTTATTGCAGCCAGAATCTGGAATCGCTGAATTATTCCGGGGAAGAGTGGATTGCTTTTTTGGAGAATGAGGTCTATACGGACGGGCTTCCCACAAAGCTCTATGTTGTGTCAGGACAGTTTGACGCAGCGGCGAGGGCGCTGGTGGACTACGGGTATGAGGTGGAAGCGGTTGTGGACACGACGGCAAAACTATTTCTCCTGACGGCGCCTGAAGAACATTAAAAGAAGGGACAGGAATATGATAATCATACATGTTATGGGAGGGCTTGGAAACCAGCTTTACCAGTACGCATTATATGAAAAATTAAAGTCCCTCGGCAAAGAAGTGAAGCTTGACCTGTATGCATACAAGGAGGCGCAGGAAAGCGATCGGGAATGGCGCAGTCTGGAACTGGAATGGCTCGGGCTGGACTATGAGGTGTGCACGCCCGAGGAGCGCAAAAGGTTTCTGGACAACGGCATGCGTCCGGTAGACAGAATCCGGCGTAAGCTGACAGGCAGGAAGGACAGAACCGTGAAGGAAACTGCGGCGTATATGCCCGAGATATTTGACATGGATGATGTGTACCTCTACGGCTTCTGGGGGTGCGAGCGTTACTATACGGATATTATTCCCCTGCTGCAGCAAAAAATTGTCTTTCCTGAAAGCGGACATCCGCGAAACAGGGAGCTGGCGGACTTGATGGCACGGCAGAACGCGGTGAGCATCCATATCCGGCGCAAGGACTACCTCACGGTGGCGGACGGCAGACGGTATATGGGAATCTGCACCGACGCGTATTACGAGGGAGCCATGGCATTTATTGCGGAGCGTGTAGAGCGTCCGGTCTTTTATATTTTTTCGGATGATGCAGACTATGCGAGGAAGCATTACGACAAGCCGAACATGCATGTCGTGGACTGGAATACCGGAAAGGACAGCATGTATGACATGGAGCTTATGAGCCGCTGCCGCCACAATATCTGTGCGAACAGTACATTCAGCATCTGGGGGGCAAGGCTGAACAAGAATGCAGGCAAGATTGTCATACGACCGCTCCGCCATGACAATTACGAAGTGGCTGATGCAAAGACAGTGCATGCGGACTGGAGAGGGTGGATATTAATTGATGCGGCGGGGGAAGTCGTGTAGGAGTGAACAGTAACAAATGGAAAATTGGATGAACAGTAGTGAAAAGGATTTGATATCCGTCATTGTTCCGGTTTATAATGTCGAGAAATTTCTGGACAGATGCATGCAGTCCATTCTGCGCCAGACGTACCAAAATCTCGAAATCATTCTTGTTGACGATGGTTCGACGGACGCATCCGCACAGCTGTGCGATGACTATGCGCGCAAGGACGGCCGCGTGAAAGTGCTGCACAAGCCAAACGGCGGTCTGTCCGACGCAAGAAACGCCGGACTGGAGCTGGCATCAGGCGCTTATATCGGCTATGTGGACAGTGATGACTGGATTGAGCCGGATATGTACGAACAGATGCACCGCGCATGTGCTGAGAACAATGCCGGTCTTGCAGTGTGCAGATATTTTTGTGAATATAAGGACAGGACGGAGTCGGGAGGCAGCGGCAGCGTGGTGCCGCTCTCGCGGGAGGAGCTTCTAAAAATCTATATCGGCGGGCATGATTCGTATATCATTTACAATTCCGTGTGGAGCAAGCTTTTTGCGCGGGAGCTGGTACGGGGCATGGTATTTCCCAAGGGGAGGAACTCCGAGGACATTCTGTACACGACGCGCGCATTTTGCAAGGCAGACAGGGCAGTGTATCTGGACAGCAGTTTCTACCACTATGTGATAGACCGAGAGGGAAGCATTATGAATGCCGCAGGAGCGGAGCGGATGTTTCGGGACGAGATACCGTTCTGGCGTGAACACATCGCCTGTATCAGCGAGATGGTTTCGCCGCAGATGGCTGATTTTGCCCGCTATCATTTTCAGAGACGATTGTTATTTTATTATATGGATGCCGCAGGAAGCGGAAACCGTGAAACGGCGGCAAGGCTTGTCACCGAGATAAAAAAGGACAGGGACGAGACGGACAGGGTTTACGGCAGTGGAATGGTGTCAAAGGGAGACTGGATGCGGCGTAGGCTCTTTCTGCTTTCACCGTCATTGTATGCGGGCGTCGTGCGGCTTTACGAAAAAGTCGTGATTCCGCTCAGAAACGGAAAGTTCCATGGGAAGCGCCATGGACTGCGAGGTTAGTAAGTATGCTTTTTAATTCCTATATTTTTGTTTTTGCTTTTTTTCCACTTGTGGTAGCGGGGTATTACGGGCTGCACTACATGAAATGGGAAAAGGCGGCGCTCGGATATCTGATTGCGATGTCAATGGTATTTTATGGGTATCAGAATATCAGGTATCTCGTGATTCTGATTGCGAGCATTTTGTTCAACTATCTGCTTGTCGCTCTGATGGGAAAAGCGAAAACGGCGTTTAGCCGCAGGATTTGCCTGACTGCGGGGCTGCTGCTGAATCTGGGAATCCTGTTCTGTTTTAAGTACTATGACTTTTTTGTGGAAAACGTCAATGCGCTGTTTCGGACGGATTATCATTTTTTGCGGCTGGTACTTCCGCTTGGAATCAGTTTTTATACGTTCCAGCAGTTGTCCTATGTGATTGACTCTTACCGCGGCGAGTGCGAGCAGTACAGCCTTTTGGAGTACGCAGCGTATGTTTCTTTTTTTCCGCAGCTGATTGCCGGACCGATTGTATACCATGACGAGCTGATACCGCAGCTTCGCGCGGCAAAAAACCACAGGATTCAGTACGAGAACATGTGTAAGGGTATTTATGCCTTTGCGCTGGGCATGGCGAAAAAGGTGCTTGTGGCTGACAGCCTGTCAAAGGTTGTGACGGCAGGGTATGCCAATATCGGTGCGCTCAACTGTGTCAGCACGGTATTTGTGATGATTTGCTATGCCATGCAGATTTACTTTGATTTCAGCGGATACTGCGATATGGCATACGGTATCGGTTTCCTGTTCAACGTGGAGCTGCCGATAAATTTCAACGCTCCGTACAAGGCGGCATCTGTCAGGGAGTTCTGGGACAGATGGCATATGACGCTCACCAGATTTTTTACCAAATACGTCTACATTCCGCTGGGCGGCAGCAGGAAAGGAACCGTGCGCACATACTGCAATGTTCTGATCGTATTTCTCGTGAGTGGTATCTGGCATGGGGCAAACTGGACATTTATCCTGTGGGGTGTTGTAAATGGGATTGGAAACCTGTTTGACCGCTTGTTTGACAAGGTGCTCCGTAAAATTCCACGTGTTATCAGAGTGGCGGCCACGTTTTGCTTTTGCAGTATCGCATGGAGCATGTTCCGGGCAGCTTCTGTGGAGCAGGGGCTTGAGATGATTGGCAGCCTTGGGGTACGCGGAGACGGGGCGATTCACGCCGCAGTGCTCGAAGCGTTTCAGGGAATTTTTGAGATAAAACTCATAAGCCGTTTGGGCGGGAGAGCTGTCATGCAGGCATATCCGTGGCTGCTGCCTGTCGTTGTCTGCGCGCTGCTGATACTTGTCTGCCAGTGCATGTGCAATACACAGGAGAAAGTCAATGACGGCAGATATGGGAAATGGAGAATGACTGCGACGGTGGGGCTGCTGATATGGAGTGTGTTTTCTCTTTCCGAGGTCAGCGAGTTTCTGTATTTTAATTTTTAGGAGGAACGCATGGGGCACAAGATATCAGATGCAAAAAAGTGGTTTCTTACATGCATTGTGCTGCTTTTGGCGGTCATACTTCTGCTTCTGGGAGTATTCTGGGTGTTTGATCCGTTTTTTCATTTTCACAAGCCGTTTTCTTTTGTCTCTTACCGTCTTTATGACGAGCGGTACAGCAATGATGGGATATCGAGACATTTTGACTATGACGCGGTTATCACGGGCACTTCCATGGCACAGAACTTTAAGACAAGTGAGGCAGATGTACTGTTTGGGGTAAAATCCGTGAAAGAAACTTTTTCGGGTGCGGGCTACAAGGAGCTTTCAGAGAATCTTGAGCGGGCGCTTAGAAGAAACCAGAAGCTCAGGACGGTGATATGGACGATGGATGCCAACGCCATTATCCGCGATAAGGATTACGATCAGTATGAGGGCTATCCGACATACCTTTATGACGATAATCCGTGGAATGATGCCGCGTATGTTTTCAACAAAAATATATGGTATCATGGGGTGATTCCCAATCTGATCATGACGCTGAAAGGTGAGCCGAGTACCACGTTCGACGAGTATTCCTCGTGGGAGAAAGAGACAGGTTATCCGTATGTGATGGCGGCATATGACCGCTGGGAGGAAAAGGCGCCGGAAGCGCCGCCCCTTTCCGAGACTGATGTGAAGATGGTTACGGCCAATATACAGCAGAATTTCGTCGAACTCGTAAATCAGTATCCGGATACGACGTTCTATATTTTTTATACGCCATACAGCATCTGCTGGTGGGATTTTATGAATCAGGAGGGCATGATTAATTTTTACTTAGACGCAGAACTGATTGCCACAAAGCTGCTGCTGGAATGCCCAAATGTGAAGCTGTACAATTTTCACGACAAGTATGATGTCATTACGAATCTGGACAATTACAGGGACAAGGAACATTATGCATCGCATATAAATTCCCTGATACTACAGTGGATTGCGGAAGGTGACGGGCTTGTGACAAAAGAAAATTACATGGCACGGTGGGAAAAAGAAAAGGAATACTACTCAAATTACGATTACGAGAGTATTTTCGACAGATAATGGAGGAAAAACATGGACATCATTAAGAAGATGCGGTACGTTTTGGACAGAAAGCAGAAAATACAGATATGTTATCTTGGCGTTCTGATTTTTATCGGGGGCATTCTTGAGACGGTAAGCGTCTCGGCGGTACTGCCCCTTGTGTGGGTGATTATAGATCCTGTCAAGGCAGAGGGAAACAAGTATGTCCGGTGGGCGATGAATCTGCTGGGGATTGACGACATTCAGGGATTTATCATTCCCCTTCTGGCTGCCCTGATTATCCTCTATGCGCTGAAAAATGCATTTCTGCTCCTGCTGGCAAGTGAACAGAACCGCTTTATCGCATTTAACCGGAACAAGCTGATTAGTCAGGTGCTCAGGGAGTTTTTGAACAGACCGTATGAGTTTTACCTTGACGCCGATATCCCTACGGTGTTCCGCCTGACGGACAGTGACATTCCGAATGTGTTCAATATCCTGATGGCGATGATTTCGCTTGTCTCCGAGTCCGTGGTATTTGTTCTGCTGTGCATTGTAATGATTGTAACGGACTGGAAACTCCTGCTTTTTTTGCTTGTAGTGTTCGGCATCCTGTCGTTTTTGATGCTGAAGGTGTTAAAGCCGCGTCTGGCGAAACTGGGAACAAAAAATCAGACAATCCAGTCCCGCATTGCAAAGTGGCGGATTCAGGCAATCTATGGCATCAAGGATGTCAAGGTATTGCACAGGGAAGCCTTTTTTGCCGACAATTATGAGAGCAGCGGAAAGATTGGCGCCGGGTACGCGAAAAGGCATGCTGTGCTGAACAACGCCCCTCGGTTACTGATTGAGACGGTCTTTATGGCGAGTATTCTCGGGTATATTATTGTGTATATTTCTCTTGGAAACGATGCGCTGTCGCTCGTTCCCATGCTCGGTGCGCTCGGCGTGGCGGCGATGCGTATGATGCCGAGCATCAACCGGATTAACACATATATGACAGATATATCTTATTTTAGGCCTTGTCTGGACTATGTGTATGAAAACATGAACATCAATGAAATCAGCCGCAGGAACAACCAGACATTAAGGCCTGCCGACACGTCAAAGAAGATGCAGCTTTGTGACAAAATCGAGCTGAAGGATATTGTATATGCCTATCCGAATACGGACAAACTGATATTTGACAGGGCAGACATGACGGTTCCAAGCGGAAAGTCAGTCGGAATCATGGGGCCGTCAGGCGCCGGCAAATCGACCATTGTGGATATCCTGCTGGGTCTTCTGAAAGTCAGGGAGGGAAGCATAACGTGTGACGGGGTCAATATTTTTGACAATTATCCGGCGTGGCTTGCCCAGATCGGCTACATTCCGCAGTCCATTTATCTCGTGGATGAGCCGGTCAGGAACAATATTGCCTTTGGCATTGCCGATGACGAGATAGATGACGACAGGATCTGGCAGGCGCTCGAGGAGGCGCAGCTGAAAGACTTTATCAAGGGGCTTCCTGACGGACTCGACACGGCAATCGGCGACAGGGGGGTCAGGCTTTCGGGCGGACAGCGGCAGCGCCTTGGCATTGCGCGGGCGCTCTACCACAATCCGGAAATTCTCGTGTTTGACGAGGCGACATCGGCACTTGACAACGAGACGGAAGCGGCGGTCATGGAGGCGATAAACAGTTTTCATGGCAGAAAAACAATGGTTATTATTGCACATCGGTTAAATACGATTGAAAAGTGTGATATCATATACAAAGTGGACGAGGGGAAAATACAGAAGACAATATTGTGATGTTACAGATGGGGAAAAGAAGTAGTTTAAGGAGAACAAGGCAATGCTAAGACATGCATATTTGATTATGGTATATGAGTATAACTTGGTTATTGAATATCTGGTTCAGCTTTTGGATCACGAAAATAACGGTATTTATATTCATATAGACAAAAAAACCTCAGATATGGAAAAGAAAAAAATAATGTGCCTAAAAAATCGGATAAAACATTCCCATATCTGTATTTTTAGCAGATATAAAGTGTTCTGGGGTACAAACAGTATTGCAAAAGTACAACTGTCTATGTTGGAGAAATCCGTCAGGGAAGGGTATGACTATTATCATTTCCTGTCGGGAGCAGACCTTCCAATCAAGAGCAATGAGACAATACAACAGTTTTTTGAGGAAAACAACGGCAAAGAGTTTATTCACTTTGGAACATTGCAGTATCAACAGGATATACAACAGCGCTTTAACGTCTATCATTTTTTTACCCGGCAGCTTGGACGAAAACGGGATAAACAATTTTGGGTCAATATTGAGACCTATTCGCTTGCAGTACAAAGGCGGCTTCGCATCGACAGGACAAAAAAGCTTGATTATTCGTTTTATGGCGGTTCAAACTGGTGCAGTATTACAAAAGCATTTGCCTGTTATGTAGTTGAACATTTCCATAAGTATGAGAAAAGCTTTCATTTTTCCCAGATTAGTGATGAGTCTGTATGGCAGACAATTGTGATGGATTCTCCGTACAGGCAGAATTTGTACCATGATAAATTTGACAATGACTATGGTGCGTGCCTGCGGTATATTGATTGGGAACGGGGGAATCCCTACGTATTTTGCAAGACGGATTTTGAGGATTTGATGAAATCCAACTGCATGTTTGCAAGGAAATTTGATGAAAAGGCGGATCAGGAAATCATTGAGCAGATTTATTATATTTTGAAGGAATAGAGGAAAAGGGAATTTTGGAAAAGAAACCAATAATCGCAACCGAACTGTTAAAAGGTCAGGGACTTGGAAACCAATTGTTCTGCTATGTGACGACGAGGGCGCTCGCCTATGACAAGGGCTTTGATTTTGCCATACTGAACAGGGAAGTGCTGGACTGTATGTACTTTATGGAACTGGACTGTGGACTTGATCTTGAGAAAGAATACTTTAAGGACGTCTATCACGAGAGGGAGGACAGAATTTATCTTGGCAATTCTCAGCATGATATTGTGCACGGATGTTATATCACCGGTGCGGATGAGCGATTGCCTGCATTGGATCAGACGATGCTCCTGTACGGAAATATGCAGGATGAGTCATATTTTGGGAATTATAAAAAAGAGATTAAGGAGTGGCTTCGGGTAAAACCGCAATATGACTGTATGGAATACTCGCGGGAAAACCTCTGTATTATCAATATCAGGGGTGGTGAGTACACAAGTAATCCGGAATTGTTTCTCAGGCGCAGATACTGGCTGGACGCGATGAAGATTATGCGGGAGCGTTGCTCGGACATGCAGTTTATGGTGGTGACGGATGATCTGGCAGCGGCGAAGAGAATTCTGCCGGAGGTGGAAGCGCATCATTTTGACTTGGCGGGGGATTACACTGTGATCAAAAATGCGCATTATCTGATATTATCCAACTCGACATTTGCTTTTTTTCCGGCATTTACAAGTGATACAGTGAAGTTTGTCATTGCGCCGAAGTACTGGGCACGCCACAATGTATCTGACGGATACTGGGCATCGGAACAGAATATTTATTCGGATTTTCATTACCTTGACAGAAAAGGAAAACTTTTTACGGCCCAAGAATGCAGGGAGGCGCTTGAAAAATACAGGCAAATGTCGCCATACTACAAAAGAATAGGTAAGCGGCTGGAAGGCATGGCACTTATGACAGCAGGCCTGAGGAGCAGATGGCTGGTATACAGAGATCTGATGATACGGGCTGTTCTTTCATTAAAGCGCAGATTAAAGCATAGATGAAAGATACTGTATGCATAGTGCAGAATGGACTGCGGGCGTGGGATGATGAAACTGTTGAAAAAGGAAAGGGGAGACACGTGAACAGGAACAGCATGACGGGAAAATTAAAGCTGCCACAGGTGACGCTTGTTGCGATGACAAGTGTGAATGTCAGGGCGACCATCAAGGCGATGCAGTACAGCATGCGCGGGATTGAATTCGGTGATGCGGTACTGATTACGCATAAAAAGCCCTTCGGACTGCCAAGGGGGATTCGCTATAGCCACACAGACAGACTATCCAGTATTGATGACTTTAATTACAAAATGGTCTACGAACTTGGAAGCCATATCCACACAGACTTTGCGCTGATTGTTCATGCAGACGGATTTGTCGTGCATCCTGAGATGTGGCAGGACGCGTTTCTTGACTATGACTATATCGGTGCGCCTTGGCCGCTTCCCCCCGCGGGGGACACGACGACATACCGAGACAGGGACGGAAACATCTGCCGCGTCGGAAACAGTGCCGGAATCCGCAGTAAGCGGCTGATGGACTTTCCAAAAAAGGCAGGCATTCCGTGGGAGGGCGAGTATGCATATGGCAGAATGTGGTATTATGAGGATGGATTTATCTGCTGTAAGATTCGCCATTTGCTGGAAGCCGAGGGCATGCGCATCGCCCCGCTCTCTGTCGCGAAGTATTACAGTCATGAGAAAATGATTCCTGAAGTACAGGGGATCACGCCGTTTGCATTCCACAAGTGGGAAGGAACCAACGCGCAGTATCCCAATTTTATAAAAGAGCCGATTACAAGACGGATGAAAGCCGCTGTCAGAAAAATAAAAGGGCATGCCCTAGGGAAAAGGCTTGAGAAAGAAGGTTAGGTTAGATGGTATACGATTGCTTTCAGTTTTTCAATGAGCTGGATATTCTTAAAATCCGATTACATGTCCTTAGCCCTGTAGTGGACAGATTTGTGATCAGCGAGGCGACAGAGACCTTTTCCGGTCTGAAAAAACCTTTGTATTATGAGGAAAATAAGGCGATGTTTGCCGAATTTCAGGATAAGATTATCCATGTGGTCGTTGACGACACCCCTGCGGGCGGCACGCACGAGCGGGACACATTCCAGAAAAACGCAGTGACGAGGGGGCTTGCCGGCTGTACTGATGAGGATGTTATTATTTTCAGTGACCTTGACGAGATTCCCAATCCCGACAAAATCCGCGAAATCCTGCAGCACTTTCAGGATGACAAAATATACCATTTTGCGCAGCGGCTTTTTTACTGCTATCTGAATATGGAGGAGATATCGGGCAGTCTGCTGTCCTATGCGGGAGAGTTTGAGGGCGTGGCGCACAAAAAGTGGATTGGGACAAAGATGCTGCGTTACAAGCTGTTAAGAGAGCAGAAGCTTCTGCTCGGCGAGCTGCGCTTTCCGGAGCGCAAGGAAATCGGCATCCGCGTGGAGGACGGCGGCTGGCACTTTGGATACATGGGCGGACATGGCGAGAAGGACATCAAAAAACGTGTGCAGGAAAAAGTCGTGTCGGCGGCACATCAGGAATACAATTCGAGACATGTGTTATCGAATGTGACAGACCAGATTAAGGACGGCAAAGACATCTTCGGCAGGAGCGCACAGTTTGTCCGGTGTGAGATTGACGAAAGCTTTCCAGCGTATATCAGGGAACACCAGGAGGAGCTGGACTTCCTCATCATGCATGAGGAGAAAGGTGCAAAAAAAGCATTCCGCAGGGCAAAGGTCATAATAAAAAACGCCTGTTACAAAACACTTGTGTCGATAAAGCGCATATGCCGGAAAATTCTTGGCAGGAACAGTTGAAAGGAAATGGGGTAGAGATGTGGGTGTAAAGGTTTCGATATGTATTCCCTGCTATAACAATGCAGACGAAGTGAAACGCCTGTTGGAGTCCATATATAGTCAGGATTATACGGACTTTGAGGTGAACCTGTCGGATGACTCGACAAATGACGAGACAGAATTGCTGGTGCAGGAGCGCTATCCGCAGGTAAAATACCGGCATAATAAGAAGCCGTTCGGGCATATCTTCAACTGGAATGCCGCGATAAAAATGGCAGAGGGCGAATACATCAAGATTATGTTCAGCGATGACTGGTTTACGGATGCGGCGAGCCTTGGCGCGTTTGCGGCGATGCTTGAGAATAATCCCGATGCCGTGCTCGCGTTTTCCGGCAGCAGACAGGTGATGCTGGACGGGCAGGGCGGTGATGGGCTGCACCATGTGACGGCGGCGCATCAGACGGCATTTTATGACCGCGCCGCCGCCGCGTCGTTTATAGAACAGATGCGCAGGGACTACCGCCATCTTTTTCTCGGAAACCAGATTGGCGCGCCGAGCGCCACAATCTACCGCAGGGACAGCGAGCCGGCTTTGTTTGACGAGAGAAGCAACTGGGCGTCCGACATGTTCCTGTATTTTGATTTGCTGGCAAAGAATCAGACGTTTGCATATACGGGCAAGCCGCTGGTTTCAATCGGGGTACATGAAAATCAGTACACGGAAAGCTTTTCCGAGCGGGATGACCGTATATACAACGACTACAGATATATGTACACGAAGTATCACTTGCAGGAAAGCGCGGCGTGCAGGGCATTTTTCGCGGAACGGTTTCTGGTCAAGTACCGGAAAGGATTTCGGGAAGCGAAAGCGCTCGGGATTGGGCGAAGTCTGCTGATGCGCAAATGGATTGCGGAGCAGCAAGCCACAGTGCTGTGTTTCCTGCAAAACCGTTTTCGGGGGAAACACTAAAGACAGCGTTTTTCCGTTCGATTTGAACCGCGAAAGGCGGCATGGAGGATTGAAATGAATGACAAAAGGGCAAAAAAAACAGGTGAGGTCTGTTTCTGGACCGCTCTGATAATCGAACTTTTGATTGTGATTGTAGACAAGAGCGCATACATCAATCCGCTGGAAAGCCAGCTGTTTCGATTGACTTCTTTGCTGTTCTGTATCAAAATAGCATTGACAAAATATTCCACAAAGGAATGGGGCATGATTTTGCTGTTTGGTGCGATTCTGTCCGTCTCCTATCTGGTCAATGAGCGCGACGAAGCGGTGCGCGTGGCTGCGTTCATCGCAGCGTGCAAAGGAATGGATGTCAAAAGGGTCATGAAGGTGGTATTCTGGACGACACTTGCAGGCTGCGCGGCGCTGATGGCGCTGTCATTGACGGGAATTTACGGGGCGGTATCGGTGACTGCCGACTATGGCAGGGGCGGTATGGAGACAAGGTACACACTCGGGATGGGGCATCCGAATGCACTGCACTGTATGCTCTGGCTGGTTGTCGTGCTGGCAGTCTACTGTTATGCGGATGTGCTGAAGTGGTATTCGTATGCGGCATTTTTTGTGATGGATTTTGTGCTGTACGCATTTACAGCGTCGAAAACAGGTGTTATTGTATGGGCTTTGTTTGTCGTTGCGGCGTTTGCCATGCGTTACAGTAAAACCTGCAGGGAGAACAAGGCAGCGTATCTTCTGGGTGCTGCGATTGTGGCAGGATGCATCGTGTTTGCAATGATGGGATCCCATATTGAAAATACTTACGAGACGCCCGACAGCCTGATGCATAAGCTGGACAAGCTGCTCAACGGCAGATATCAGAGCTGCTATGCCGTTGAGGCGGCAAGACTTGAAAATTGGAAAGTGTTCGCATCGCCCGAAAATACGGAATTTTTTGATGCGGGCTTTGTCAGGCTGTTTTATTGGTATGGGATTGTTCCCGGAATACTTTATATTGGCATGAATGCCTATCTGCTCTATCAGAGCCATAAGGAAAAGGACTATGTCATGCTCGTCATGATTGTGACGTTCTCTGTCTATAATCTGATGGAGGCACATTTCATATCTGTGTACTTATTGCGGAATTACCTTCTGGTGCTGATGGGGCATTACTGGTATCAGCCATTTGTGGCAAAATACAGGTTTGAGGGATATTTTTGGCAGGTCAGGGGCTTGCTGGGAAAGGCGTAGACGATGAAGCTGGTAAGCGTGGTTGTGTTGTCGTATCGCTCCGCGGAGACGATTGTCGAGACACTTGAAAGTATCAAAAATCAGACATATCCGAACATTGAATTGATTATCACGGACGATGCATCTCCTGACAATACGGTGCAGGTGGTTCAACAGTGGATTGCAAAGAACGAGGGTGCACTGGCAGCGATAAAGCTTGTCACATCAGACAAGAACACAGGGCTTCCTGCAAATATCAACAGAGGGTTGAAGGCTGCCACAGGAAAATACTATAAGGGCATCGCCGGAGACGACTACATGACGGCGGACGCCATTGCGTGCTATGTCCGGTTCTGCGAGGAGCACCCGAATGTCTTTCCGATTGCAAAGGTGCGCCTTTTTAACGATCAGAACCCGGATGCGGTATATCCGGATGTGCAGGCATACTGTGACAGGTGTTATGAATTTGCACGGAAAGATTATCAGGAGCAGTACCGGATGCTGCTGGTTCAAAACAGGATTGTAGCGCCGTCGGCAACTTTTTACACCATGGACTTTATCAGAAAAATAGGCGGCTATGAGGAGTGCTACAGGTGGTTTGAGGATTACCCGATGAATCTGGAAGCGATGCATGCGGGTTATAAATTTGGTCTGCTGGATAAGGAAATTGTGTGGTACCGCATGTCGGACAAGTCGGTGACCGCATCAAGTCTGTCCAGACTAAAAAAGACAGAGATGAAGCTCTTTTTCCGTAAGAGATTCTGGTATCTATTTCAAAACGGTATGGGATGGGAGGCGGTAAAACAGTGCAAAAGCTGGTTAAAGGTGCTCGTACAGAAGTGAGAAGGTGGCTGCAATATCTGGCATTGTTTCTGGGACTGATTGTCCTTTATGTCATCCTGCTTATGGCAGGGCAGGCGATACCGCGCAGACTGGTGCTGGACAATGTTCAGAAATCCTATTTGCAGCTGGAAAAACAGGGGTTATACTACGAAGGAATACCCGGCGCTTCATGGGACAACTGGACAGACAGTTATTTTATGAATGCTGCCGTGACCGAGTACGATGGGACACTGCTGCAAAAAGCCGTTGCAAACGCCTATACGACATACAGTGAGCTGGATGAAAGCGGTTCAACCAACACGATAGACGATGTGAAATATGCGCTGGAGCAGGACGGTGACGCAATTGTCAAGCCGTATTCGAGATACTGGGTGGGAATGCTGACGCTTTACAAAATGCTGCTGCTGGTTATGCCGATTAACGGGATTCGCATCCTGATGTTTGTGATTATGACAGTGTTGTTTCTGGTCAGCGCCGTCGGGGTATACAAAATGCTGGGTGCAAAGGGACTGCTCCCTTATCTCGTCAGCGTGCTTGTGGCAGCGTACTTTCCGCAGGCATTGTGCCTTGTTTTTAATACAGACATTGTGATGATGTTTCTAATGATGACTGTCTGCTGGCAGCTGCTTCGCAAAAATGCTTCCACGGAGCAGTTTGCCGTCGTGTTTTTTCTGGGCGCCTCCATACTGGCATATTTGAATTACTGGGCGTTTCCGTTGATTACGCTGGGATTTCCGCTGGTATTTGTTTTATCGGTCAGGATTGAGAATGGCAGCGGAATGAAAACGCTCGTGAAAGAGACGTTTCTTTTCTCTGTGTGCTGGGGCGCGGGGCTGGCAGGAACAGTGCTCGCAAAGCAGGTTCTGTGCCGTTTTGTGCTGGGAACCCAGAGCGGCACAGAACAGTTGTTTTTGCGGATGGGATCGGAATTTACATGGAATGACCGTCTGCTTTCGGTGGTGAACGGTCTGGTCAGGCGTATGACAAGCAAACCGGTTCTGGTGATGACTGTTGTCACGGCAGTATTATTTGTGATACTGTTAAAAATCCGCGCATATCGAGCGCAGTACAAGTGCTGTCTGCTTATTTTTGTCGCACTGTATCCCATAATATGGTGGTTTATGCTGCCGAACCACTGTATACATGGCTTTGTAATCCATATGTACGGCGTAACCTACTATGCGATGTTAAGTGCTGTTTTGATAAACGTGCGCAGACCGCAGAAATCTGGTACGCGTTCAAAAAATTGGTTTACTAGGGAGATTGTGGTAAATATAGCAGCGCTTGCAGTGTGGGGAACGCTGGCATTTGTACTGTTTCATATGAATATCCATTATGGCGCGGAGGAGCGGGAACCATGGTCCTTGGAGACGGTCGGGACAGTAAACGCCAATGCAGGCAGCGGCGTAGTGCAGGAGATTCAGTTTACTGATTTTACCATGCTTACATCCTATTTGAAAAGTGTCAGTACGATTCTGGTAAATCTGCCTGATGACAAAAAGGACGGCACACTGCATGTTGCGCTATCGGAGGATGGCAGCGTGCTTTGTACGGCAGACGTAGCGGTTTCTGATATCGAGGCGGGGGCGTGGTTTGATATTCCGATGGGGTGTGTTGTGGCGCTAAACCATGTCTATCAAATTACATACACCGTGCAGGACAGCAGCCAGTCAGAGCCGTATTTGCTGGTGCAGGATCATGCGCAGGCAGTCGGAGTGAACAAGGCGCTCTATGCCGATGGGGTGCCGACGGACGGTGCACTGGCAAACAAATACTGTTTTGATGCATATATCCTGCCTGCAGAGGCGAAAGGATGCATTCTGTTTCTTGTGCTGGCGGTCATGGAGTATGGGATATTCTGTTACTGTTCACGCCGTTCCATAGCAGGTAAAAATCCACAGTAATGATATTTTTGCTGAAATCTGGAAAATATAGAAATGGATTCATTGAGGGAGAAGAACTATGAATATCGTAATTATTCCGGCTTTTTTTCAGACAAAGAAGAATCCCACCATCGGGAGTTTTTTTCTGGATCAGGCAAAGGCGCTGCGCAAGAGCGGCCATCAGGTAAGCATACTCTACTGTGATACGTACTCCGTGAAATGCATCAGGGACTATGCGGCATACAGCGAGGATGCGCTGTCAGAGACAGACGGCATAAAAATTTACCGGAAACGTGTTTTCTGTCCGCTCAAGCATGGCATGGAGGGGCATCGGACGCAGTTTACCGAGGGGATTATCCAGCTCTTTGAACAGTATCTGTCCGGTGAAAAAGTGGATATTCTCCATGCGCACTGCTGCGTGTGGGCAGGATATGCGGCAATGCGGTTGTCTGACAGAACGAAAATACCCTATTTCATTACGGAACATGCGACATTGTTTGCACTTCACAAGGACAAAATACGTAAGGGCAATGAACGGTATATCAGGCAGGCGTTTGAGCGGGCTGCTAAGGTTGTCTGCGTCAGTCGGGCATTTGCAAAGCTGATCGCCCGGTACAGGACGGCGGGAGATATCGAGGTCATTGGAAATGTTGTCAGCTTTGGACAGTTTCAGCCCAAACAGAGCGCGCCGCACAGTGGGATGCGGTTTCTGACCATTTGTTATATGAACACAGGCGACCAGCTTAGGAAAAAGGGAATGGATATCCTGCTGAAGGCGTGGCGGGATTTTTCCCGAAAACAGGATGGCGTGAAGCTTATCGTTGGCGGCGGTGGACAGGTGGCGCAAAAAGCAGTAGAATGGTGTAAGGAATACGGCATAGAGGAGTCCGTAGAATTCGTGGGCGCATTAAGCCGCGAACAGGTTGCGGCGCAGATGCAGGCGTGTGACGCGTTTGTGCTTCCAAGCCGCTATGAGACGTTTGGCGTGGTCTACATTGAGGCGATGGCGTGCGGCAAGCCCGTCATTGCGGCGGCAAACGGCGGACCCGACGATTTTGTAAAGGATTTTAACGGGATATTGATTGCACCGGAATGTGTGGTTGAATTGACGGAAGCAATGCAGTATATGGCAGAGCATAGGGAATGCTATGAACCGCAGCGGATTGCGGAGTTTGTGAAAGAGCGTTTTTCCGAGCAGGCAGTTGCGGCGCAGCTTTCAGAATTATATATGGCGAACCACAATAGGAGGAACAGATGATTATTGCTGTAAACTATGCAGACAAAAAATTTAAGCGGGCGCAGCAGCTCAACAGCAGGACTGCAAGACAATGGGGAGCCGACAGCGTCATTTCGTATGGACCAGAGGACATTGACGCGGCGTTTCGCGCAAAAAACCATGCCATTCTGGACGCGCCAAGAGGCGGGGGGTATTACCTCTGGAAACCTTATGTCTATCGAAAGGCATACGACGAACTAGGCGAGGGCGATTATCTGGTGTACATTGATGCGGGCGCTGTCTATATCAACAATATACAGTATCTGATTGACTGTATGGAACGTGAAAAAACACCTGTTATGATTTTCTCGCTGGAACAGGAACGCATCGAAAAAGGCAATACAAAGCGGGACGCGTTTGTTCTGACGGACTGTGACAAGCCACAGTACACAGATACACCGCAGTCTGTCGGCGGGTATTTTGTCTGCAAGAAGGCGCCGGAGGTGGAAGCCTATCTTGATGAGGTACTGCACTATGCGCAGGATATCCGCATTATTTCCGACAATCCGAATGTGATGGGACTTCCCAACTATAAGGAATTTACGGATCACCGGCATGACCAGTCTGTCATTTCGCTGATGTCAAAGAAACATGGGTTTAAGAGATTCCGCGACCCGTCACAGTTTGGGCTGACGAACCGCTATGAAGCCGAAGTAGAACAGAGAAGCACATATCCGCAGATTGTCGATTCCCATCGGCTGAATGCGGGGAGCCTGCTGGAAATCAGGATTCGCAGAGTAAAAATAATCCGTTTTCTCTCCGGACTGGCAAAGAAGGTAAGGCACAAGTTGGGAGGTACAAGATGACAAGGGAAGAAAAATGGGTGCGGTATGAGAAACGGTGGAGGTGGAGGGACTTTTACTTTAACAAGTGCCTGCGGCGGCATGGCATTGTCAAGTATTTTCACAGGGAACCGGTCATGCCGCACTATGCCGGAAAATGGGTTCTTTCGCCGGCAAAGACAAACGATTACATTTATCGGAAAATCATGGAAGGCAGACCTTTTATGACATGCCGCTTTGGCAATACAGAGCTTCAGACCGTCGTGGGATATCTGAAGGTAAAGTACAAGGGGCACAGCGCGCAGGACGATGCCTATTTGGACAAATGGTTTACCAGACTGGGCAAGGATTCCGGTTTTTTTCCGGTTGATTATCAGTATCTGGAACGGTTTTCCGAGCTGATTCTCGAATCGGGGGCGAATGCAGACCTTCTTGCGATGTGGCACTTGAACATGGAAGACTTTATCATCGAGGAGTTTGCGCCGGACGCTGATTTGACGTTTCTTTTTCGTCTGGAGCCGTGGCTTGCGCCGAAGAGACCGTGGACAGCGGCGCTGGCAGGGAAAAAGGTACTGGTCATTCATCCCTTCGAGCGCACGATTCAGGAGCAGTATAAAAAGCGGGAACTGATTTTTCCCAATTCCGATATTTTGCCTGCATTCGAGTTGAGAACGCTCAAGGCAGTGCAGACGCTGTGCGGAGAGGAGGACGAGCGCTTTGCGACATGGTTTGACGCGCTGGACTACATGTATGAAAAGGCGATGCAGATAGACTTTGACGTGGCGGTTATCGGGTGCGGGGCATACGGAATGCCGCTGGCGTCAATGCTGAAGAATGCAGGGAAACAGGCGATTCATCTGGGCGGGGCGACGCAGCTTCTGTTTGGCATCAAGGGCTACCGGTGGGAGAACAACTATCCGACAAAAATTGCGACATTTTTTAATGATGCATGGACGAGGGCGCTCGCGGAGGAGACACCCAAAAATGCCGGAACGGTTGAAAAAGGATGCTATTGGTAAAGGGAACGGTTACAAAGGGAGGGCAGCATGCCGGAGATATTGGTGACAATCCTCACCCCCTGTTTTAACAGCGGGCGGACGATTGAAAAGACATTGGCGTGTATTGAGAACCAGACATACACGAATATAGAATATATCATTGTGGACGGCGGTTCGACGGACGACACGCTTGCTGTGATTGAACGGCACAGGGACAGGCTTCCCAAGGCGTTCACGCTGATTTCGGAGAAGGACAACGGCATTTACGATGCCATGAACAAGGGGATAAAGCTTGCGCACGGGCAGCTAATCGGCATTGTAAACAGTGATGACTGCTATGAGCACGACACAGTGGAGCAGGCGGTAAGGCATTACGGCGGGAATCTGTATGAGGTCGTCTATGGCATGCAGCGGACATATCATGACGGCAGGGAAAAAGCGGTTGTTATTTATCACCATGATTTCCTGCCGCAGCAGATGATTACACATCCGACCTGTTTTGTCACCAAGGGCACATATGAGCGGTTCGGCGCGTTTGACACGCAGTACCGTTCAGCGGCGGACTACGACCTGATGCTGCGTTATTTTAAGAGCACGCAGGTGGTGTTTACGCCGGTATATCATGTGTTATCTAATTTTCATCTGGGTGGAATGTCAAGCAGTCAGACGGGCGTGCGCGAAAATGCGCTGGTGCGTTTCCGCCATGGGTACCTGTCCGGAAAACGGTATCGGTTTCTGACGATAAAAAGCTATCTGTATGAATTTCTCCACAAAAACAGACCGGCAGGAAAAGGAGCGGAATGACATGGGCGGTGAATCGAAACAAAAGGCGAATGTGGTGCGCATCAGTGACGGGCTTGGAAACCAGTTGTTCCAGTATGCGTTCGGCTACAGCCTCCATAAAAGAACCGGAAGGCAGCTGCGTATAGACCCGATGTATTCCGGAAAGTTAAGGCACTATCAGCTGGATTCCTTTTCGATAGCGTTTGGCCAGCGGTTTGTCGGGGAAACGCTGGATGCTGTTCTGGGACTGGGCGCGCGAAATGCGGCGCCATTTCGCTTAAAATATAGAGAACAAAAAATCAGGCACGGCGGCTATACCGTTGTAAAAGAGGCATCCCCTATGAACTATGACGCGGGTGCGTACCGAGATGACGCCTGTTATTATATTGGATTCTGGCAGGCATACCCGTATTTCGACGCGTACTATGAAGAAATAAAAAGGCAGTTTCAATACAAGTATGCACTGAGTCCGCAGGCTGAGTCTTATCTGGAAAAAATACGGGCGGGGCGGCAGGGTGTGAGTGTCTCCCTGCACATTCGCAGGACAGATTATGACAGGGCACAAAATAATGTCTGTCTCGGGGACGTATTTTACAGGCAGGCGCTTGAGCGGATGCAGCAGGAAACGGGCGGTTTTACCTTGTTTGTCTTTACGGACGACAAGGATTTTGTGCGTGAGCATTTTCCGTGGCAGGAATATATTCTGGTTGCGGGCGTAAGCGACCTTGAGGAATTTGTGCTGATGCAGAAGTGCAGGCACCATATTATTGCAAACAGTACGTACAGCTGGTGGGGGGCATATCTGGCGGAGGAGAAAGGCGGTATCGTGTATGCGCCCGTGTCTGATATCTGGACGGACAAGTTTTATCTGCCGCAGTGGCACAAGATTGAAACGCAGGTCGGCAGAGCGGGGTGGCAGTCATGAAGCTTGCAGTGATATCACTCAACACAGAACAGAAAAACCTGAGCCGGTTTTATAATTCGCAGGCAGAGGGGATGGCAAAGGCGCTTGCCGCGATGGGGCATGACGTGTCCGTGTACCACCTCATACCGGATTTGGACAAGGATGTGGAAAGGGTTCGGAAAGGCGCCATTTGGGCAGTGTACCTGAAATGCAGGCATCTGGGTAAACACGCTTTTGCGGACACAAAGATGCTTGACAAGGATGTGGCATGCTATATCACGGCATCCGACAATTATCTGTTCCTTGGCAGATTTTACGGCTGGTGCAGGAAAAACAATATTTTATGTCTGCCTTATATCGGCGTTGTCCGCAGTAACAATGCGTCGGCGTGGAAGCGTAAGATTGTGGATTTCTTTTGCAATAATGTAAAATATTATAAGCGGATTCCCACAGTCGTAAAGACGCCGGCACTTGCCGACGCATTAAGGGCGCAGGGGGCAAAAAATATAGATACCGTTCCTGTAGGGCTTGACAAAACGCTTTTAAAAGAGGATTATTTTAACTATAGTGTTGAAAAATTAAAGGAAAATTATGGATTTTCAGGGAGTGACAAGGTAATTCTTTTTGTGGGCAGGATGACAGCGGAAAAACAGCCGCTGAAAATGATAGATATGTTTCGGGAGGTTTATCGGCAGGATGGGCGGTTCCGGCTTGTCATGGTCGGGCAGGGAGAGCTTTCCGGCGCAGTCAGGGAGCGGATAGCACAGACGAATCTGGCGCAGCGCATCACGGTGTATGACAAGATTCCCAATGACAGAATGTGGGAGCTGTACAGGCTTTCCGCATGCTATGTCAATTTAAACACGCATGAAATTTTCGGGATGGCGATACTGGAGGCGATGTATTACGAGTGCAAAGTAATAGCGCTTGACGCACCGGGTCCCGCGCTTATCATAGAGAATGATGTCTCCGGCTATCTCTGCGCGGACGAGACAAAAATTTTGGAAACAATTTTGTCCGGCGCAAACGAGCAGATGGGGAAAGCGGCAAAAAGGCGTGTGACAGATAACTTTATGTGGGAAAAGTCAGCGCAGTCGATTCTGGAAATCATCATGCGCCTGAAGCATCAAGGGCAATCAATGGATCACACTTCCTAAAAGTGTGGCGGACAGAATGTACCCGAAACGCATAAAATGCAATCAAAGTACTACAGTTCCTAAGAGTGGAGGTAATGGGTATATGCAGGTAAAATGCAATGTACTTGACAGACAGTTTCAGCTGTATCAGGAGGAATACGAGCAGGCCGCGCTGCGCGTGCTGCGTTCCGGCTGGTATGTGCTGGGAAACGAGGTGCGGCAGTTTGAGGAAGAATTCGCACAGTTTACAGGAAGAAAATATTGTGTCGGTTTAAATTCAGGGCTTGATGCGCTTATCATGTCCGTGCGGGCGCTTGGCATCGGTGCAGGCGACGAGGTTATCGTACAGGCAAATACGTATATCGCGACAGTGCTTGGCATCACGGAAAACGGTGCGGTTCCCGTATTTGTCGAGCCGGACGAATATTTTAACATGGATGCGGACAAGATAGAGAAAGCAATTACGGACAGGACAAAGGCGGTCATGGTGACACACCTGTATGGACAGGCGTCTGACATGACAAGGATTGCAGCGATTGCGGACAGGCACGGGCTGCTGCTGATTGAGGACTGTGCACAGTCCCATGGCGCCTGTTTTGCGGGAAAGATGACAGGAACCTTTGGCATTTCAGGCTGCTTTAGCTTTTATCCGACAAAGAACCTCGGTGCATTTGGCGATGCGGGCGCTGTCGTCACGGACGATGAGGCGTTTGCGGACAGGCTGCGCATGATGCGCAATTATGGAAGTAAAGTGAAGTATCACAATGAGATAGAGGGTATCAATTCACGGCTTGATGAAATGCAGGCCGCGCTTTTGCGTGTAAAATTGTCGCATTTAAAAGAACTTAATGACGAGAGGAAAATGCTGGCAAAAAGGTATGACGAGGGCATCACAAATCCTGCAATCATTCTGCCCGGGGTGCGGGACGGCGCGGAGAGTATTTACCATCAGTATGTAGTAAGGTGTGCGTCGCGTGATTTACTGCAAAAGGCACTGGAACAGGGCGGCATACAGACGCAGATACATTACCCGATACCGCCGCACCTTGCAAACTGCTATGCACATCTCGGGCATAAAAAAGGAGAATTTCCGATTACAGAGGCATATGCGGACGAGGTTTTGAGCCTGCCCATCTATACAGGAATGACGCGGGACGAACAAGATTATGTGATAGAGCAGATCAATGCATGGAGGGTGTAGATGAAGCTGATGGCGGGAACCGCAATGGGAAAGGATAATAAACAGCGCATTCTGTTTGGCGCAGTCACAGTGTTTACATTAGTGTTCTTTTACGCTTTTATGTACTCCGACATACTGATAACGACAAGCTTTGGCGTCAATTTTTGGGATGTGCTTTTCAGCGGGGACATATTCCGGTTCTACGAGGTGTGCCATTCTGATGTCGATACGGCGGCATACCATATTTTCAACACGCCGGATTATGATTTCCTGATTTATATTATTTTTGCGATATGGAATCTGCCGCTCTGGATTGCCAGAAAGGCGGTGCATGTCAACATATGGGAGTCGGCGCTTGCGATTGCATGGGCAAAGACAATCATTCTTGTGTTTACTGCGCTTACGGTGCGTGCGCTGACCGATATCTGCAAGACACTTAGCGTTGACGAGCAGGGCAGGAAGGATGCCGTGCTCCTGTTTCTGACGTCCTCCATCCTTTTTATGAGTGTGTTTGTCACGTCTCAGTACGATATCATCTATCTGTTCTTTATGCTGAAAGCGTTTGACAATTACCTCAAAGGCGATATGCGGCGGTTCACGGCATGGATGTCGGCGGCAGTTCCGGTTAAGTCGCTGGCGGTATTTTTGTTTCCGGCGCTTTTGCTGTACAGGGAAAAAAATGTGTTTCGAATCGGCATGCACACCGCGGCGCTGTTCCTGCCGTGGTTCCTGCTCCGGCTCCTGTTTCCGATGGGGGATGGAAATGGCGGAAACCTCGAGAACATTCTTGTGATATTCGGGCAGAAGCTGGTGTTCCGCAAGCTCGAGATTCCGGTATTCCTGCTGGCGGTCATCGTACTCTACATTGCGTGTTATGCCCTGAAGGCGCCGGAGGACGAAAAAAAGGCGGGAATCAACAGTGCGCGTATTGCATTCTTGTCCTATGCACTGTTTTTTACCCTGTGCAGCACCGTGCCATACTGGTATATTCTCCTGCTGCCGTTTCAGTGCATCCTGACCGTGCTGAATGCGGACCGAAAATATATGAACACGATTCTCGAGACCATCACCTCCATCTGCTATGTCGGCATGTATGTGTGGCTGATTCCATGGTGCTTTGATGTGAAACTGGTGCGGAGTACGTATGTGGCAAAGCTGTTCGGACTGCGTGAGGATACCACGAATAACTGTCTTGAGATTTTGCACACGGTACTGCCGTCGGTGTATGACATGGCAGAGAGCCGGGCGGCGGCATACCTGTTCATGGTATTTCTGGCTGGAAATATCGTGTATGCGGCAATCAACTTCATGCGCTGTGAGAATATTGCGCTTCGGAATACGGACACGCCGAAGTACTTGTATGCCATTCGCTATGCTATTGGAATCGGCGTGTGCATGTTTCCGATAATGGCGTATATTTTTTAAGAGACACTGGCGGAGAAATTTGCAGTGCAGCCTGGCGGTGTGAATTTTACGAAGTACCGGAAATAGATAGGAAGAGATAGGAATAAGAGATAGGAATAAGAAACATGATACGCAGACTGGAACATAAGGATGCACCACTCATGCTCGAGTGGATGCACGAAGAGGATATCAACAGGGCGTTTCGACAGCCCTTTGGCAGGTTTACGGCGGAACATGCCGTTCATTTCATTGACAACAGCTTTAACGAGAAAAACAGGCACTTTGCGGTGGTAAACGAAACGGACGAATATCTTGGGACTGTGAGCCTCAAAAATATATCCCAGACAGACCGCTCGGCGGAGTATGCCATTATCGTCAGAAGTACGGCGCGGGGAACGGGTGTGGCAAGGCGGGCGACAGAAAATATCCTGAACTATGCATTTGACACGCTGGGGCTTCACAGGGTGTACCTGAATGTGCTGGAGCAGAACGAGCGCGCAAGGCATTTCTATACAAAGTGCGGCTTTGTGTATGAGGGGACATCAAGGGATGCCATACTGCTAAACGGCAGGTATGAGAGTCTTGCATGGTATGGGATGATAAACGATAAGGAGCAGGAAGAGGATGAGTAAGATATCAATTGTCGTACCGGTTTATTTTAACGCGGACACACTGATGATGTTGTATAATGACATGAAAGAAAAGATTCTTGGCGTGCTGGGAGACTATGAGCTGGTGTTTGTCGATGACGGCTCGCAGGACGATTCGTGGAAGATTATCAACGAGATTTATGAGATGGACAGGGAACATGTGCAGTGCGTGAAGCTGTCGCGGAATTTTGGTGAGCACGCGGCGCTTCTGGCAGGGCTTTCTGTCTGCACGGGCGACTGTGCTGTGACGAAGCAGGCAGACCTTCAGGAGGACTCCTCGATTATCCTTGAGATGTACGAGAGCTGGAAAAAGGGAAACAAGGTGGTGCTTGCCGTTCGGGCAAGCCGCGACGAAAATGCGGTCAAGAAATTCTTTGCAAATATGTATTATGCGATTGTGAGAAAATTTATAGATAAGAACATGCCTGTCGGCGGCTGTGACTGCTATCTGATAGACCGGCAGGTGATTCAGGTCTTAGAGCTTCTGGACGAGAAAAATTCGTCGCTGACATTGCAGGTGCTCTGGGCAGGGTTTCAGACAGACAAGGTATATTTCCACCGGAAAGACAGGGAGGTCGGTAAATCAAGATGGACACTCGGCAAGAAGATCAAGCTTGTGATTGACTCCATGATGAGTTTTTCCTACGCGCCGATACGCTTTGTGTCCGGAATGGGTGTCTTTTTCTTTATCTGTGCAGTGTTGATAGCAGTGGAGGCAGTCGTTGAGAAGTTTACGACAGGAACACCAATACTGGGATGGGCTTCACTGATGTGCGTGGTATGCCTGACATCGGGGGCGATCCTGCTCACGCTCGGCGTTCTTGGAGAGTATATCTGGCGGACGCTCGACGCGTCGAGAAACAGACCGCCCTTTATCATAGACGAGCGCAGAAAGCCGCAAAATAAGGACTGATTTTGTCAATGTCGGCAGACAGTGTGTTTTAGGAGCATATTGATACCATACGGCGGGATATATGCGCGGGAAAGCAGGAGGGAAACAGATGATAGAAAAATGCAGGATGATAGAATTTCCACAGAAGGGTGACGACAGGGGACATCTTGTCATTGTGGAGGGAAATCAGGACATTCCGTTTGATATTAAGCGGGTTTTTTATATCTATGGCTCGGATAAGGATGTCATCCGCGGCAAGCACGCAAATTATAACACGGAGTTTGTGCTTATCAATGTCGCCGGGACGTCCAAAGTAAAGGTGGATGACGGCACGGAACAGAAGATTTTCAGTCTGGACAGACCGCACACCGGAATTTTTCTTCCGCGGATGGTGTGGAAGGACATGTATGATTTTTCCGAGGACTCGGTGCTTCTGGTGCTCGCAAGTGAGCATTATGACGAAACGGAATATATCCGGAGCTATCCGGAATATCTTGAAATAATGAAACAAAAAAACGCTACTGTCTAACAGGCTTTAGCACTTTTTACCTGTTGCCAAAACGGCGTGAACAAGAACAATAAGCAAATCTAAGGGGGAAGATTTATGTTAAGGAGATTGGAAGAAAAAGATGCGGTTTTGATGTTGGAGTGGATGCACGATGCATCGGTCAACTGCTGGTTTCGCTATCCGTTTGGGGATGTGACGCTCGAGAAAGCAAAGTTTTTTATCAAATACAGCTTTGACGAGGAAAACCAGCATTTTGCGATAACGGATAAGACGGATGAGTATCTGGGAACAATCAGTCTCAAACACATTTCGGAAAAAGATCACAATGCAGAGCTTGTCATTGCGGCGAGAAAGAAAGTATGGGACACAGGACTTGCGGAACACGCTGTGACGGATATCATACGCTACGCATTTAACGACCTCGGCCTCCACAGGGTATACTTAACAGTACTGGCGGACAATGTCGAAGCCAGAAAATTTTATGAGAACTGCGGGTTTGATTTGGAGGGTGAATTCAGGGACGCGGTCAGAATACAGGACAGATACAGGAATATGGCATGGTATGCAATGCTGAACTGGAAAGAGAAGAATGTATAAGGCTGAGCGGTCAGTCTTTTCGATCAGCAGTATAACATGCTGCGAAATGGAATATGAGGACAGGGTATGTATGGGGATAAGGCATGTAAAATGACATTTGTCATGGACGTAGGTGAGGATGGGCAGGAGCTCCAATTAACAGAGGAAAAAAAAGGTCTGTTTTGTTCTGCTGACGGAGGGATTCAGATTGTGGTAGAGCATCCCAAGGACTCTGAGGAAGGAATCCTGTACCGATATGTCAATAATAAAGAGAAGTTTGACGAAAGGATGCGGAAATATGGCGAACTGTTACTAAGACAGTTTCAAAATAAATATGAGGAACACATTAAGGAGAAGAAAGAAAGTCTGGAAAGCGGATTGGAATTTGATGAGAATGATGGGGAAAATCAGGAATCGTCAATAAAAGTTCCCTATGACCCGCAGCTTATCACGGTTGCACAGGCACGTTTTTCCTTAAAGGAGATAGTCAGTATGGTGGATGGCGAGGAGGATGAGGAACCGGTATTGGATCTTGCACCGGCCTTCCAGCGCGATTATGTATGGGATAATGTGCGCAAATCAAGGCTGATAGAATCCATTTTGTTAAACATTCCGCTGCCGATGTTTTACTTTTCAAGGGATAAAAACGGAAAACTGCAGGTTGTTGATGGTTTACAGCGCCTGACTACAATATATAAGTTTTTTAAGAACGAGTTTAAACTGTCAAAATTGGAATACCTTGGAACAGAGTGTGAGGGAAAATACTTTAAAAGGACGGACTTGGATGAGGACAAGTCATTGCGCCCCCGGTTCGTGCGTGCGCTGAGACGCTATCAGATTGACTGTAATGTCATAGAGCCCAGTACGCCGGAAAATGTGAAGCTGGATATCTTTAAAAGATTAAATACAGGCGGAAAGGAACTGAATAAACAGGAAGTCCGCCATGCGTTTATGAAAAAGAATGTCAGGGATTTTATCAAGGAACTTGTGGATTCTGATTCGTTCCAGAGAGCTACCAGCCATGGTGTCAGCGACATAAGAATGATGGCACAGGAACTGGTGCTAAGATATATCGGTTTTTATTGCCTTACGTTTGACAATTTTCTGAATCTGGAATATATGACACAAATGAATGACTTTCTGGACAGTGTTGCTGTTGGATTGAACAATTGCGCACAGATTCCGTATCAGGCAATCAAAGACAATTTTGTGGAATCCATGGAGAAAGCAGTCATTATGTTTGGGGACAGGGCATTCCGGAAGATATTCAAGGATGAAAAAGGCGGCATCAGTGACAAGAAGGCACCAGTCAATAAGTCTCTGTTTATTGCGTTTTCAATTATGCTTCGTCATCATTCCATGGATAAGATAGAAAAAAGAGGAAACATTGTCAATGAATTTGCAAATTTTTTGCAGGAGGATGCGGATTTTTATTACGCCATTTCACATAATACAAATTATTTGTTAAGGGATAAAACACTAAATAATGTGTATACTTTTTTGGAAAGCATTTATGGGAAAGGGGAATGTTTAAAAATTGATTCATAGACTGGAACTGCATAATTTTAAATGCTTTGAGAACGCCGAGATTGAATGCAGCCCGCTTACCATGTTGTGCGGGGTTAATTCTTGCGGAAAATCATCTGTAATACAGGCAGTTTTATTGCTTGAGGAGACTCGCTGCTCAACTGGGATGATTGATTTGATGAATATGCAGCATGGCACGGTGTTGTACTCGTTTGATGAAATATTATATGATGACGCGGAGGATGACAAGATCCGCATAGGCATTACCATGATGGGAAAATCAGTCAATCTGATCCTTTCGTCCGATGAAAATGATAATAATGTCCGCTGTAAAATTCCTACAGAGGAATTATCAAATTTACAAAAACTGGGAACCATCTGGTATTTGGGATCGGACAGGATGATTAGTCAGTATCAGAAACGGGGCAACACTGCAAAGTTTGAATTGGGGAAAAAAAATGAATATCTGGGTTTTATACTGGAAAAAGGGCGATCTGGGAAAATTGCGGTTGATAAGAGACGCAATCTGAGAGACGCAGAAAATACGTTGTTTACGATACAGTTGAACGAATGGCTGGATTATATTTTGCCTGGAAATAAGGTAATTGCTGAAGATTTGGGAAGTGACAATTTGATATCCTTACGTTTTGGAAAGGAGCAGAAACTCCATAAAACGAATGTGGGGTATGGTGTCAGTTTTGTATTGCCGATACTCGTAAGTGGTCTGCTCGCAAAGGAGGGGGATGTGGTCATAGTGGAAAATCCAGAACTTCATCTGCATCCTAAGGCGCAGTCAGACCTCATGTTTTTTCTGGCGCAATTAGCTGCAATTGGCGTTCAGATAATCATAGAAACACACAGCGACCATATTGTGAACGGATTGAGAAAAGCAGTTGTCAATGATGCATGCGCATTACAGGCACCTCAGGCTGTAATTTACTTTTTCGATGAGAATTTTCAAATGCATGAAATTACAATTAAGGATGATGCGGAGCTGAGCGATTGGCCCAAGGATTTTATGGAACAGGAAGAGATAGACCTATATTATATACGAAAAATGAGGATGGCGCATGAAAATAAGCATGCTGATGAGCACACAGACACTATGTGAACATATTGAAAGGGGACAGCTGGAACATACGGTTGATATTTTGGAACGGTTAAAGTGTTTTGAGATGTGTCATATTATAGATGAGGAACACATAGGGGATTTGTACGAGATGCTCCACAGGAACAGACGAGTATCGTCATGCAGGGAGTTTAGCATTTTTCTTGACAGAGACAGGGCAGGCAGCAGGAAGCAAATCAATCAGGGGCTTTTTGAGGAACGCAGTGAAGCGCTTAGGACATTGGTGGAAACGGAATCGAAGAATGTTAAAGATATATTATACCATAAAGCTGTTTTTGGTAAAGAAGTGCATCTGCTGGCGCTGGGTAAGGCAGATGCATTGCGGATGATAGCATGTGAGGCGGAGTTGTGCTGTGTGCTGACTGTGTTCGGACAGGATATAGACGGACTGCATGAATTTTCACAATATATACAAAATGTATACAATCATCTTGTGTTTGACATTGAAATAGAGAAAAGCATGGAAAAGCTGGAAGCAGGATTTTTGACAAGACGCCATGAAATATTGTATCATTTGTACCGGATACACGAGGAGATGCCTGCGCTAATAAAGAAATATGGAGTATTGGGCAACAATTCCTTGGGGGACATGATGTCGATTCCGTGTTCACCGGAACGAAACAGAACTACTGTTGAAAATAAGTTGACAAAAAAAGCAGATAATGGAAAAATGATAAAGTGTGAGTTACATACAAAAATGGATAAAATAGGTTCGAAAAAACCGGATAGGATTTATTTTTGTGCATCTGTTCCTGACAACACGAAAGTTAATAATGTTGACTTGTCAGGAAAGATATATGTGTATAAGATAACAGAACACGCATAATTTGAAAAATAGGGAGAGAACGTGTAAATAATGGTATCAATTATAGTATTTTCAAAAGGGCGCCCAATGCAGATGCATGCATATCTTGAGAGCCTGCTAAAGTTTTCGGACGCGCGGCAGGAAATGGTGACGGTGCTCTACTGTGAGACGGAGGGCATCCGGTACGGGAAACTGATGCAGCAGTTTCCGCAGGTAACGTGGAGAAAGGAAAACAAGTTTGAGACAGACCTAAAGCAAATCATAGCGGACGCAGGCGAGTATATTATGTTCGGCTGCGATGATGTCGTGTTTACCCGTCCATTCAGCCTGCAGAAGGCAAGGGAATATTTAGGGGCGCACGAGCAGGTCTTTGGGTACAGCATGCGGCTTGGCGGGAATATCAGACCTGTGCCGGAAAACCTTTCCGCGGATGAAGCGGTGCTTGAATGGCGGTGGGACTGCCCGCTGCAGCACTACAATTACCCGTGGGAACTGGACTGCACTTTGTACCGCAAAGAGGACGTTGTGCGGATGACGACAGAGGAAGAGACTGCAATCAAGAATCCGAACTTCTACGAGGCAATGATAACGCCGGACAACCGCAAAGCGCGCATCACGCGTCCGAATATGGCGTCCAACAGGCAGTCAGGCTGCGCGGTCGTGATAACCGTCAACCGCGTTCAGGAGACGCACCAGAACGGTTTTGACGACAGTATGCTCACGGACATCTACTCGCTGGACAGGCTCTATAACGACGAGGACAATACACTTGATATCGAAAAAATCGCATCCATGGACAACAGCATTATCCATGTGGGTGCAGCGTATTTCATACTGCGCAAGGAAACCAAGGGATACACACAAAGCAGCCTGAAGCTTCAGAAAAAGAAAGCTGCGGAACTGTTCAACCGACTGACAAGATTTCCCAAGCGCGTGCACAGACACTTTGAGCGGAAGGATTATGAGAAGGGCAGATACGTCGACCGGATTCGGATACTCAACACGGACGAGACACTGTCCCTTCTGGAAAAAGAAAAAATAAGTTTCCTGCGGTACGGAGACGGGGAAATTGCCATTATGCAGGGGCATTCCATTCCGTTTCAGGAGTATGATGCCAGACTGGCAAAACGGCTTAGAAAGCTGCTGCGGACAAACATGGACGGGCTGAAAATCGGAATTCCGTATTACTATACGCACCCGGTAAAGCATTTAAATGATTTTACGTCGAAATTTGCAAAGTCCCTTGCCGTACAGCGCAAATTTTTGTGTAAGAACTGCAATAAGGACATGACCTATATTGACACGGCAATCACGCAGGTATATCAGACCTATGAAAAGTACGATTTTAAGAAATACTATAAACGGATGCAGAAACTTCTTGCGGACAGACATGTCACCATCGTGTGCGGCGACGGTGTGTTCGACAAACTCCAATATAAAGCATATGACGTCTGCAAGTCCGTGGAATTTGTGACGGCGCCAAGCATGAACGCCTTTGCGGAGTACGACAGACTGTTTCACGATGTCCTGAAAATAAACAAAAAACGACTGGTGTGCATTGTGCTCGGTCCAACCGCGAAAGTGCTTGCCTGCGATTTGCACAAAAAGGGATACCAGGCATGGGATATGGGGCATTACTTCAAGGACTACGATGCATACATGAGGAAAAAGCCAAGGACAGCGGCGGAGATTACGCAGTTCTACAAGCCGGATTAGTGCAGGGAGAGTAAGGAATGTTAAAAAAGATTAGCTACGTATTGGACAGAAAGCAGAAAATCAATCTGGGCATTCTGCTTGTCATCATATTTATTGGTGCATTCGTGGAGCTTCTGGGTGTGTCCGCGGTCATGCCGCTAATCAATGTAGCCATGCAGCCAGAGACGATTGGTGAAAAGTGGTATTTCGTGCTGATAAGCAGGTATACGGGAATTACAGAGGCAAACCAGATGATTTTATTTCTGGCAGTGGTTCTGATTATCATTTATATACTGAAAAATGTCTATGTGATGGCGATGTACAGCCTGCAATACCGCTTTGTCTTTAACAACCAGCAGCGCCTGTCCGTCAGGATGATGAAAAGCTATATGCAGCAGGATTACCTGTTCCATGTCTCAAAAAACGTGGCGGAGTTTCAGCGCAATATCACAAGCGATGTCAATGGTTTTTTTACGGTGGCGCTCAATGCCCTGCAGTTTCTCGCAGAGTTCAGTGTCAGCGCGGTGCTTGTCATATTTTTGCTTGTTCAGGACTGGGTGTCCACGGTTGCAATTGCAGTGCTGCTGTTCCTGTTTATGGGTATTTTTACCGTTTTTTTCAGAAAAGTACTTGTGAAAATCGGAGAGGAGAGCAGACAGGCAAATGTACAGGTGACGAAGTGGCTTTTTCAGGCATTTTCAGGCATAAAAGAGATAAAGGTGGCAAACAAGGAGTCGTTTTTTATTACGAACTATGACAAAAACTATAAGGACTGCGCAAGGGTACAGCGGCAGCAGTCCATCCTCACATATCTGCCCAAGCCTGTTATGGAAACTGTGTGCATATGCAGCCTGATGCTTGCAATGATTATTAAAATTGCTGTGGTAAAGAGCGACATTGCCTCGTTTGTCACAACCCTGTCCGTATTTGCGGTTGCTGCATTTCGTATGCTTCCCTCGTTTAACAAAATAACGGGTTTTATCAGCGGAATGATGTTCAACAAACCGGCGATTGACTCTGTCTACAGGGACTTGATGGAGATAGAGCAGCTCAAGGCACAGAGGAAGGTGGAGCAGACGGACACGGAAAAAGTCTCTTTGACGACAGCAATCGGATTAAAGAATGTTTCATTCCGCTATCCGGAGTCCGATAAGTGGATATTAAAGAATGCGAACCTCGATATAAGGAAAAATACGTCGGTTGCCCTGATTGGCGCCTCAGGCGCGGGTAAGACAACAGCCGCCGACCTGATACTTGGAATCTTGGAACCACAGGAGGGTTCTGTCACAATTGACGGCATAGACATGAAAAAATGTATGGCATCATGGCATGAAAACATCGGTTACATTCCGCAGGCAATTTATCTGATGGATGACAACATCCGCGCCAATGTTGCGTTTGGAATCCCGGAGTCGGAAATTGACAACGCAGCCGTAGAAAAAGCGCTGCGGGAAGCGCAGCTTGACCAGTTTGTGCATGCGCTGCCGGATGGGCTTGACACCATGATTGGTGACAGGGGTGTGAAGCTTTCCGGCGGACAGCGGCAGCGAATCGGTATTGCGAGGGCACTCTACCGCAACCCGAATGTGCTGATACTCGACGAGGCGACCTCCGCGCTCGACAACGATACTGAAAAGGAAGTGATGGAGGCGATAGACGGGCTGCATGGGACAAGGACAATGATAGTGATAGCACATAGATTGAGTACAATTCGGAAATGTGACAAAATATATGAAGTCAGGAACGGTGGTTTTGCAGAGAGGAATAAGGCAGAAGTGCTTGGAGGAGAGAAGTAATGGTATATGCAATGGCATGTGCTGATGACAATTATATGCCGTCAGTAAAATTCCAGCTTGATACGGCTTTGAAAAAGGGAAAGGTTGACAGGACGCTTTGTTACAATATAGCAGATATGGATGTGGATTTTAAAAAGAAAAATGAAAAAATCCTTCAGGCTGGCGGAGAACGCAGAAAGGGGTGTTATCTGTGGAAGCCATACTTTGTAAATAAAGCACTGGCTGATCTTGCAGATGGAGACTTTTTGATTTATATGGATGGCGCCGGTGGGTATTACAGGGCAGATACAGCGCCCTTGGTTCGTTATATGGAAAGCAACGCTATCGACATGGTTGGCAGCAGACGCTATAAATATTTTGAAAAACACTGGACCAAGCGCGATGCGTTTGTATATATGGAGTGCGACAAGGCGGAATACACGCAGCAGTATCAGTGCTGGGCAGGTTTTTTTATCCTTAAAAAGACACAAAATACATGTAGTATTATGAACGAATGGCTTCAATATGCGCAGGATTACAGGATTATTACGGATGCCCCCAATACATGCGGACTGGACAATTACGAAGGATTTGTAGAGAACAGGCATGACCAGAGCATTTTATCAATTCTCATGAAGAAATATGACATTGCGGTCATAGAATCGCTTCCGGTTGCGGATTTTTATGTCTATCATCATACAAGAGAAACATCTGTCAGGAAAGTAAAGGCAGAGCTGGCAAGAAGAAGAAGGATTCAGATAAAAGACTGTCTTGATAAAAAGGATATAAAGGGTGTTTACTATATAGAGCGCGAACGGTTTAAAAATTTAATGTGGGTGCAGAAAATACTGCGAAGAAAGGTGAACTAACATGGTTTTTTCCAGTTTACTATTTACATTCTTTTTCCTGCCGGCAGTGATGCTTGTGTATTTTTTGGCAAAGGATAAGTTTAGGAATTACATTTTACTGGCGGCGAGCCTGACTTTTTATGCGTATGGCGAGCCGGAATTTGTGCTGGTCATGATTGCATCGATTTTCATTAACTATGGGTTTGCAGTGGGAATCGACAGATTCAGGGATTCGCGTGCTAAGGCAAGGCTGCTGATGACACTTGACACGGCGGCGAATCTGGGGCTGCTTTTTGTGTTCAAGTATCTTGATTTTGCAATATCCGTTACCAACCAGGTCGCAGGAACCGGCTTCCGTGTTAGAGGTATTGCCCTGCCGATAGGAATTTCCTTTTTTACGTTTCAGGCATTGTCCTATGTGATTGATGTTTACAGGGGACAGGTTGAAGTGCAGAAAAATCCGCTGCTTCTGGCACTGTATATCTCCTTTTTTCCACAGCTTATCGCAGGACCGATTGTCAGGTACAAGACAATCGAGCAGCAGATTACAGAGAGGGAATGTACACTTGAAAAGTTTGCGGAGGGTGGAAGGCGTTTTTTGCTTGGTTTTTGTAAAAAAGTAATCCTCTCCAACAATCTGTCCGTTGTTGCAGTCAAGGTATGGGCAATGGCAGAGACGATAACGGATATGAATCCAGTACTCCTGTGGATTGGCTCGATTTGCTATTCCCTACAGATTTTTTATGATTTTTCCGGATATTCCGATATGGCGATTGGACTTGGGAAAATCTTTGGATTTGAATTTGAGGAGAATTTTAATTATCCATATATTTCGAAAAGTGCGACAGAGTTTTGGAGAAGATGGCACATCTCATTAGGGCAGTGGTTCCGGGATTATGTGTATATTCCGCTTGGGGGCTCGCGAGTCGGTGTATTTAGGCACATCATAAACTTGTTTGTTGTCTGGTTTCTGACCGGTTTATGGCATGGGGCAAGCTGGAGCTTTGTTTTATGGGGCATGGAATATTTTGTTCTGCTTGTAATCGAGAAATTTATCGTAAAACCAGATAAACGGAACTGTGTATTCAGTTTTTTGTGGCGGATTGTCACACTGGTCTGTATTAACTTTGGATGGGTTATTTTCAATTCTGTGGGAATCAGTGCAGGGCTTAGATATTGCCTTGGCATGGCAGGATATTACCATTCACAGTGGACTGTGGATGCGGATGTCATATACTGCCTGCGTGAGTACGGTGTTTATATGCTGCTGGGAATTATATTTTCAACGCCCATGGCAGGAAGGCTTGGCGCGGTGCTTGACAGACGTGAAAAGCTTGGGAAAGTAAAAACAGCGGCATTGCCGGTCTGCTATGGAATCATGTTTCTCTGGGCAGTGTCATTCCTGATACTGGGAATGCATAACCCATTTATTTATTTTAACTTTTAGGTACAGTTCCTTGGGCTGGGGGTAATATTATGAAAAGAGTGTCATCGATTATTTACAGTATTGTATTTTTGCTTCTGACAGGGGGAGTGGGAATAATTTCTTTTACAAGGCTGATTAACTACTATGATACTGGCGCTGTTGAGAATAATGAATGGACAGTGACGCTGGGCAGCAAGCTTGAGACAGACATAGCCACAACCTTTTTCGAAAAGTCTGCATTCGTCAATCTGAATGGGGCGGTGCACCGGATTCTCGGACAAAGGGAGATGAACGGAGTAGTAAAGCTTGAGAATGGGTATCTGCTTACGACTTACGACTATCAGGAGGATGAAAAACTGCGAAGGAATGCAGACAAGGTGATTCAGATGAAGCAATATCTTGATGAAAAGGGAATCACGTTTTTGTATGTGATTCCGCCATATACATCATGCAAATACGACACGCAGCTTCCGGCAGGGTTTCAGGATTATGGGAATGATAATCTGGACAGGTTTGCCGAGATGCTGGAAGCAGGCGGCGTTGAACTGCTAGATATCCGGAAAACGATGCGGGAGGATGGAGTGGACCACTACGATATGATGTATAAAACGGATCATCACTGGACGACGAGGGCAGGATTCTATGCATTTACCAAAATCAATTCGATTCTAATGCAGGAACTGGACTGTGAGGTGGATTCGAGGGTTTTGGACTTTTCAAACTATTCCGTGGCAACCTATCCTGAGTGGCACCTTGGTTCGAGGGGACAGCGAACGGGGGCACAATTTGCGGGAATTGATGATTTTGACCTGATTCTGCCAATGTTTGGAACTGATATTTCGGATGGTTCCGAGGAGGGGGCATTTGAGGATATCGTGATCAATAAGAAGGCTTTGGATGACAGGGAAGAGGCATCACGTTACACTTACGATAATGTATTGGGAAAGTCCTGTGAGAATTTTATTAATTATTGTGCGTCGAATGATAAGCGGATTTTGATGGTGACGGATTCGTATGGAAAAGCAGTAAATCCATTTTTGATCTTGTCATATGGCGAAGTAAGGACAGGTGAGGCGGATTATTCAACAATTCATGAATATAATCCGGATGCGGTAGTTGTTCTGTATTACATTAATAACAGCCTGAAGGATGACACATATGATAATTGTGTGGGTGCCAAAGGGCAAGGGGGAGACATGTGATGGTTTGTGGCGTATCAAAAAAGAGACTCGTCTTTGCTTTTCTTACTACACTGTTCTCGGCTCTTATTTCGATATCAGTGTATCGCTTATGGGGAACAGACCTGCGAGTTCCGATATCGGGATACCGCAGTGATTCGTTAGGCGTACTGCTTGAGCTGAAAAATTATGTCAGGGGCGGTTCAGTTCATCATTTTGTGATCTATGGGGAACCTTACGCAGATGTATATGCCGCCAGCTTTGGCGATTCGAGTTGTCCGATGCCTCTGCTGAAACTGATATGGAGACTGACTGGCAGCGTGGAGGAAGCTGTTAACATCCATGCTGTCTTAAACAGCGTATTATTGTCGCTTGCCTTGTTCTGGGTGTGCACACGGCTGGGGGTCCGGAATGTTTTTTCCATGGTGGCTGGTGTGGCCTATGGAAATCTTTCGTATTTCATATTGGGAGCCAACACGGTGCTCATGATTTATGGTGCTTGTTTTTACATTCCTTTGTTCTGCTATATACTGATAGAACTGATGCGTCAGGATGGCACGCTGCATGAGCTGACGGCAAGGAACGCGGTTTTTATTCTGGCTGTCATGCTTTATATAGGGATGAACTCGGCATACTACGCGTTTCTTGCGATGGTTCTGCTGGCTTTTACAACAGTCTATGTATTGTTTGTGAGAAAGGATATCGACAGCATTTTATTTTCCTTCTTGAGCTTTATCGCTATCGGGATGGGAATCATATCATACACAATGCCCGCGATTCTTAAGAGTGTTGGCGCCGTTGGGATTGTGCTGGATATGGGTTATATGCTGCAGATTCTGATCGTCCTGATTTCCATGGCAGTATTGGGGGCGCTGGTCGTGCTTCTAAAACGGATACGCGGATTTCTTACGCTGAAAAAAATATATGGAATACTGCTTGTTTTTTTGGGCATTGCGGCGGTTGCATATGTGGTATTATGGAAGTTCACGGACTATGTAGGGGCATATGAAGGCAGGAGTCTCGTCGATGTACAGCTGGGGTCGCTTAAGGCGGGAAGTATGGTACTTCCCGCAGTCAACAGTGTATTTGGGCTGGGGCGTTCGATGCTCAGTGCGATAACGGACATAGACAACATTCAGACTTCGGATATTGCGCAAATCGGGGTGCTGGCAGGAGTCGGTTTTGTTTATTCTGCCATCATGGTGTTTCAGTATGGAAAAAAGAGTTCGCGGGATGAAGTAGTAAAAATATGCGGACTGATGAACTGTTTCATTCTTGTTGTGGCAGTCAAGGGCGGTCTGTCGCTGATGATTGGCGCATTCATCACTACCGGAATCCGCGGATATAGCAGGATGTGTGTGTTTATTGCTGTCTTTGGACTGATTTCGGCGGTGATACTGATGGACAGGATAGCTGATACAATCAAAAAGGTTTCCGGGGCAGCTGTCAGGTATGTGCTGTATGCTGCGGCTGCAGGGATTATGGTATTTGTACTGATGATGTCTTTTCCAACCGATTTTATCTATAAAGGTATGTTTGGATTTGTCGAATATGAGCAGCGAAAAAGCGAGTATGATGAATGGCAGTGCTATATAGGCGTTATAGAAGAACAGATGCCGGTCGGCAGTATGATCCTCGAACTTCCGACACGTGTGGATGATACGCACAGAGGGGAACTTATGACAGTAGGACGTGCATATGAATTAAGCATTCCGGCAGTTGTATCAGAAACTACCTATTGGAATGATGGCGGAAAAATCAAAAAGACAATCAACAATATATTTGAAAACAACGGTGATATGGAAGAACTGCTTACACTGGCATGTGCATCCGGCTATGACGGCATATATATCGACACCATGATGTACCATGACGATTCATATATGCAGCTTATCAATGATCTTGGACAGATGCTGGGAGAACCACTGATATGCAATGAAAACAGGCGATATTTTTATGATTTGTCGGACTATGACAGGATGCTGCACGAGCAGTATAGAGGCAGTGAGCTGGAACATCTAAAGGAACGGATAGTAGCACAATATTAGGAGGCTGTATGGACGTGTCAAATAATAAAAAGCAGTATATGATGGTGTTTGTGATTACGGCAGCAGCTGTTGTGGCATATTTGTTCTGCCACAGATTTAGCTTAACGCAGCCGGTTATCATTAATGAGGATAAGGCGGTTGACAATTTTATCAGGACGGCTGCACTGGATGGCAATACAGGCTCCGGACTATTTGCGGCCTGCGAATTGAATATACAGAATATGGCAATGATGCTCCTGATAAAGGTCTGTAGGAATGCATGGGCTGGAATTAATATTTATTACATCCTTACTTTTTTCATGATTTCGTTTTCCATGTACCTTTTTTTGGAGAAGCTTGAAATTCCTGCGGCGGTATCTGTGGGACTGGCAGTCATGGCGGCGTTCCTGCCGTTTCATATAGACAGGGGTGAGGGACAGATGATGACATCCAATTTCTTTCTGGCGCCACTGTTTCTGTGCCTGTTTTACGACCTGATATACTGCCAAAAGGCAGATGTGTATTCTAAAAAATATATTGTGCTGGTATGTCTTGCGCCCTTTATTGATATCAGGATCAGTGTGATGGCAGTTTTGTTGTTTATCGTCTTTCTGTTACAGCTTCACGACTGGGATTACACAAAGCGTATAGCATGGTACCCGGTTTTATTATTTTTTTTTACAGGACTTGTCGGTATCATATCGCCAGCCATGGGCATATCGGATATCGGGTTGGCAAAGGAAGAAGGGATGAGAATTCTGGACCTGATTATGCCGATGCGGTACCATATAAGCGGCAGGCTCAGCGACATGAGACTCGAGTATGATATCCTGTTATCTGCGCACGGGGAAAGCGGATTAAATAGCCTGGGCGTCTTGTTTTCGGCTGGGTTTGTCTGTATGATGCTTGGGCTGTTCTTTGAGTGGAAAAAAGACAAACGTATTGCGTGGATGGGGATGATTAGTATGATGGTCATCCTGATAGCGGGAATCTGTGGAATAGGGACTGTGATTGAGTACTTTGGCATCAATGTGATTTATTGGAGCAGGATGGCGGTATTTATCACGGTCTGTAGCGTGGCAGTGCTGGGAATACTGATAGGGAAAGGCTGTCAATATGTAGAGGGCAGGTATGGAAAAAAGATTTTGGCAGTGAACTGCGCGGTTGTATACGTTGTGTTTGCGATAGCGTTTTTCGAGTTGATTTTGCGACGGAATATGTAGACAGATATTATGATAAATGGGAAGGATACTGGTGTAGTCTCGGAAAGTCCACGAAAAAGCAGAAAAGAATTATGTTATATAAATAGGAGTGACGGGGAGGAATAAAAAATGCTTATTTTTGAGTTGTTTTCGGACAGTGGTTAGAAAAAAGGACATGACAATTAAGCCTGCAAAAAAGATTTTTTACAGACGGAAACCTCGTATTTTTATGTCATTTATAGATTAAGCGGCATACAGACGGGCGGCCTTATATCTGGCATCAAGATGTATGCATATGCCGATGAGCATACCCCAAAAGGAAAAATGATCCCTTCCCCGTATTTTCAAATGCTGCAGACAGTAATCGTTTAGGACGCGGTCATTGATGCGCTCACAAGCGGTACGCTCGCTGTATATCCGCCTGTATCCTTCGGAATCCCTGAGGATGCGGGGATGAAAACGCAGGTCTGCATGGTTTTTCACGTAAACAGTGCGCCCGTAAGAGCCCGGGGAACATGCCGCTTCCTTCGTGCAGGAACTGATACGTCCGCATCTGAGAGGGCAGCGGTATTTGTGGGCATCCTTTATGGGGTCATTCCCCCATGGGCACATTTCATGCCCGGCAGGACCCATAAAGTAAGGCTTGTGCGGGCTTTGGTCCTATTGAAAAGCAGGACAAAAAGGATCAGGGACCGAAGGATCTGCGCCTGATGCTCTGCCGGGCGTCCCCCTTCGGAATAAAAAGCGGGGATGTATTCCAGAAGAGGGTCAAGGTTGAGGTTTAAGAGTTTCTGGCGTTCCTCATCATATTCGTTAAAGGAATATTTGGGGTTGTTGCGGGAAAGCCTGCGGCCAATCGTAGTGACGATGGTTCTGTACTCGTCGTGGCTCTGCCATGAACTGGGTTTGAACATAAATGTGACCTCCTTTGTTTTATCAGTGAAAATGTACAGTTACTTATAAAACAAAGGGCCGTTTTCGCTGGCATTATCAGCGAAAACGGCCGCACATTTCGGGGTATTTGTCAACCTGTTTTTTGAAAAAATAAGAATTATTTTTAGAGAGCAGGAAGTTATTTAAAAGCGGAAATGTTACAAAATGAAGGTAAAAAATAGAGGTGAAAATGAGATTTCGGAAATTTCTGAAGCCTTATAAAACAAGGGGTTCGAGTTTCCGAGAGCA
>CAJTTO010000024.1 GCA_910579275.1 uncultured Lachnospiraceae bacterium | reverse complement strand
AAATCAGTACACAGAACAAGATTAATTTTGTAGATGGATTGATAACGGAAATGTCAGAATGCCTTGTGTATGGATTATATGTCATTTTTAATTCTACTCTTTATGATGAATATTACAGGATTCTGAATGGCTCAACGCAAGTAAATTCGACAGAAATTAATTCAATGCCTGTTCCTGATTTGGAAAGCATACAGGAAATGGGCAGAATACTGATGAAAAGCAAAGATATGTCAGAAAATAATTGTAATATGATATTGGAGGGATACTGTGGATAAAATTGATGAGACAAGAGAACTTCTGAAAATACTCGGAATGCCGAAGGCGCAGCAGGCAGATATCTGTTGCTATGTACTTTTGGCAATGGCAGGGATAAAGCAGGATACATTATGGAAAGACGCCGGAAACGAGTGGATTCGTATCCATGATATTATTCAGTTTGCTAATACATATTACGGATCGACTTATGCAGAAAACAGTAGGGAGACTTTTCGTAAGCAGGCATTACATCATTTTCGCAATGCCGCACTTGTAGAGGATAATGGAAAAGCCACAAACAGTCCTAATTATAGGTATAGACTTACAGAAGAAACATTGCAGATGATAAGGGTGTTTCAAACATCAGAGTGGCAAAAATCTGTAAGTCGATTTTTGAAATACCATGAAAAACTGGTAGATATGTATGCATCAAAAAAGAAAATGACAATGATGCCGGTGCGTATAAATGGAGCTGATTTTCAATTTTCTACAGGCAAGCACAATGAACTGCAGAAAGCTATTATTGAGGAGTTTGCGCCACGATTTGCACTCAATTCGGAATGTTTGTATGTTGGCGATACCATAGAGAAAGATTTGGTAAAAAACGTTGATAAACTGAAGAAATTGGGATTTGAAATAACCTTGCATGATAAAATGCCGGATGTGGTTTTATACAGAGAGGATAAGAACTGGATATATTTTGTAGAATCAGTGACTTCTGTAGGACCGATGGACGCTAAAAGAATATTGGAAATAACTGAAATGACAAAGAATGTAACAGCAGGGAAAATCTTTGTGACAGCATTTCTTGATTTTAAGACTTATAAGAGCTTTTCGGAAACATTGGCATGGGATACGGAAGTCTGGATTGCAGAAATGCCGGAGCACATGATACATTTAAATGGGGATAAGTTTTTGGGACCGAGGTAGGAATTGAGAGGCAAGATAGGTGAATCTAATTTAATTAATATCCTTTTTACAGTTTAACTCCATGGAACGAGAAGAATAATCCCCATTCATGTAAGCGTAAAGCACAATCTTAAGAAGTGTTCTTGGGGATACTGAATTTATTCTTTCATAAGTAGAATATGAGTCAGTCAAATCCATTGCCTCCACAAACTGACTGAGTAACCGCACAAAATCATCTTCCGGAATAATGGTTTCAATATTTAGCAGAAGTTTTAATTGATATCCACTTTGATTTAGACTATAATTTTTCTGTAAGTTAATGTGTTTGGCCATACATTAGTTTTACACCAACTGCCGGATACTTTCGAGGTCTGGCAGTTATTTTTTTCATGAAAAAAGGAGCTGCGCACTAATTACTTAGTGCGACAGCCCCTTTCTTTTATCTTTTTACTCTGTGATGTCTTTTTATAAGGATAATAACGCAGATTATCGATATAAGTGCAATTATCACTGCAAACCCTGCAAAATAGCATATGCCTAAGAACGTCGGGCAAATGTGGCACAGTCTGCATTTCATTTGTTCATCCTGCTCATCCTGCTCATAATCCATACCCTTCTGCCGGTATGCGATGGCATAGGCAGAGAACATATTTGTACGGATGGTGATGTTATTCGTATCATGTCCAACATCGTTCAAAAGGGCATACTCCCCTTCATGCGAGCGGATAATATAAAACGTTCTGCCATCCTCCTGCAATTCCTTCAGAATACCGATACTGATTTCTATGGGTTCCTTTATGGCAGTAATGGTATTCCAGTCACCCTCGTCAACTCTGGTGAACATAGAAATATCAACGTACATGCCAATCGTAAGCTCCTGTATCTCCTTCCGAAACAGCGTCAGGCCGTTTTCTATAATCTCCTTGTCCTGCTCTGTCACATTTCCTGAAATGTCCTTTATCACTATCTTGATTTCTATGCTTGCTCCATCGTTTACAAGCTGAATCTGCTCCGGTGTCAGTACTGCATTTGCCACCGCTATCGTATCCTTCACTCCCGCAGCGTACCCCTCGTCCTCACAGACTAGCGTGACAGCAACCAGACCTTCTCCAGCCTGAATCATTGTTGTAGTGTCCGATGACTGCGGTCTGTTGCCTGTCTCGACTGGTTCGCCGGACATGACAATCCTGTCATCCACGATTGATGCCTGCATGGCATGCAAGAATTTGTTTTTGGTCTGTTGTTCGTTGTCTGCCTGAATGGATTCTAAGGCGCCCTGCTCCGGTGCATTTGTATCCGTGTTTTCTGGCTCTGTCATCTGTTCTAAGGATTCTTCCGTCTGCTGTGTAGAATTTGTTTCCGCGATTTCATCAGGACTGCCTTCTGTTCCGGAATCAGGCCGCTGCATATCTGTCGGAAGTGATACCGACGGCGGCGTGATTGCAGATGCATCCGTATCGCTATCGCCGTTGTCACTCGAACTGTTTTTTCCGTCATTATCACTGTTGCCGCCATTTCCGTTTCCGCCGTTGCCGTTGTTTCCTCCGGACGGCGGCGTACCGTCTGCATTGTTGATGGTCGCATACAGTGTGAGCGTGGTATTTTTCAGCCCATAATATCCGGCGTCACTGCCTTCCAGCAAGAAACCTGTCACAATGACCGGAATTTTCTTTTTAGGCCCCGCCTCAGTAAATCTTGCGCTTAGGCTGCCGCCGAGTGCGACAGTATCACCTGTGATGGCACCGGAAAGTGCAGCCTGTCCGCCCTCCTTTAATCTGGCATCCATGGTTCCGTCATAATTCCGGTCTTCTACTTCAAGCGTTCCCTTCCGGATTTCAAGAAGCTTTGCAGTCACAGTAAAGGAAGCTGTCCTGACACCGAAATAATCATCCCCCATATAAGTCATCTTTACAAGATATTCGCCGGGAATAATATGTCCGCCGGAAGACTTCGGCAGATTTTCCGCCGTTACCCATGCTGCGCCGTTGTTGGCGCTGTAAAGATAGGTATAGCTCGGATTTGTGTCCGCCACGGTAATGCTTCCTTGCGGAACAGGCGCTGCCTGCTCCCCGTAAACCCAGCCGGAGACAGAAAGCTTCATCTGTGCATCGGTCAGTGCAAGCTTGTCAATAAAATCAATTACAATGCTGACAGAATTGTGGCATGTCACCCATGCCGGCAGCTCCACGGTTCCGCTGATGGTCTTTCTCACAGGTTCAGAGCCAAAACCCGCTTCTATGGAGTCTGTGTTCCATACGACCTTACCGCTTTCTGTCCTCGCTATATATCCCTCCCCTGTATAGTTGACTGTAACCTGTGCAGGAAGCCATTCTGCCACTTCCGACACTGTATATCCGCCGTCCTTTCGAACCTGAGTAAGCTCCGCCGGGGCTATGAATGATGCTGACACGGGTGTCACATTCAGAATCATCCCGCTGGTTTTTCCGCTGGCTGAAACAGTATAGTTGTAGACTGCACCTTTTATCGAAAATTCGTCTGTGGTGCCATAGTCCGCCTGCACGGTATCGTTTGTCTTATTGTCATAGACTGCCTGTACACTGCTGTTTTCTTTTAAATAAGAAGTAAGCGCAGTTATCCCCACATTTACAGCATTGTCTGCAAAAATGGTCAGCGTCTCCGGCATTACCGTGATTCCGCTTATGGTTCGTTTCCTGAATTCGACGGTAATCTCCACTTCCGCCGCACCGTCCGGTATATCAAGGGTATACTCCCATTCACCAACCCCGCTGTCTTCATTCCATGTCATTTCAGGAGAATATTCCTGACCATCCACTATGATGACAGGCACATACTCTTCCTCATAGGTTCCTGTATAGGTCACTGTACTGCCACTGGTATCCGGCGCATCCGGTTTGGAAACAGTGTTGCCGTCTTCCCCTGCTCCGTCACCTGTGACAATCGGTTCTTTTATCGTCACAAATGTCCGTACCTCTGTTTTTACAGACGCAGAAGCAAAACGCTCCTTCGTTGCTTTTATCCGCGCATAAAGGTCATATTCCGTGTTCGGGTCAAGTCCTTCAAACTGCCCTGTGGTGTTGGAAATGCTCCAGTCAGGCGTCTGTCCCTTTGGCACAAGGACATACTCCTCACCACTGACCGGATCTGTCACCGTTACCGTTGTATCGGTCACTGCCGCCTGTTTTGCCGCAGGCGCCGCGGGTCTGTCTGGAAGGTCAATTCCTATGGCGTCGCTAGGAGGGCTTGTCATGCCGCCTTCCGTCTTTTCCGGATAGCGTATATATATAGATGTTCCCGGCTCAATTGGCCAAGAGCCGTCCTCATTCGGAACAATTATGCTTCCCTCCGGATCGGATGGATCCGTGTAGATTTCCATTTCCCCAAGGTCATCGGGCAGTTTCACGTTTTCTGCCTCAAAGTCGATGTCAAGATCCTCTAATGTAATCTGAGGCGCCGCCTGCAGTGTGGTGAAGCTGACTGCCTTTACTTCGGACAAGTTACCCGCGACATCTTCCAGCACCATATAAACTGTGTGTATGGTTCCGGGAAGAAATTTTCCTTCGGTAAAAGTTTCCTGTATGCCGCCTGTAATATCTTTTTCGTTGCCGTTCCCAGAGCCGCTCTCCAACACTTTCTGTGCGTCCGGCTTTGATTCGGCATCCGCAATCCAGTATACTTTTCCGCTTTCGGACGAAGTAAAGGTAATGTCCGCGTCATCCTGTGTGCAGTTCGTAACGATTGGATTTTCACGAAAAACGGGATTCACTGTGTCAAGACAGACTGTGATTGTCTGCCATCCGCTCTCATTTCCTGCATTATCAACGGCATTTATGTAATAAGTATGCGCACCGTCTGTCGCTGCCTGTATGACAAATTCTTTTTCATATACAGCGTCATTCCCGGGCAGTCCGCTTACAGTCTGCTCTATGCCGTCTTCTCCGTCTTTCCATGTGATTCCTCCAATACCGCCGGAAAGAATACCCGTGCCTTCATTGTTCCTGTTGTCTGTCACGCGCACGCTGATTTCTATAGGTGTTGTATTATACCATCCGTTTGCATTCGGCACCGGCGTATCCGGTAACGTCATGGTAACCACTGGCGCGTTATCCTCTGTGACGATTTTCCCATCCGCTGCCACGAGGCTGATCTGTACGGTATTCCCCGCGATGTCCTTTGCCGTCAGTTCAATTGTTCCGGCAAATTCTGCATTGAGGGCAATCTCATAGCAACCGTCCTTTACGCTGATTGTTTTCGTCTGCTGTGCACCGCTGTCCGGTATCGCAGTGTAGGACACGTTGTCTATTCCGGATCCGGCATCGGTAATGTCCGCAGCAGGTATTTTGATAATCATGCTCTTTTTGCCGACAATCCAGTCCCACAGATTTTTTTCACCGTTTTCTATGGACATATTGGCAAGGTTTATTGCAGGAAGCGTTTTATCCAGTTTGACCTTAAATACAGCGCTGTCTGCTGATTCGTTTCCGGCTGCATCCTTAGCCTTAAACTGATAGGTATGCTCCCCCTCCTCGACCGTATAGGAATATGTACTGCTGCCACTGGAAAATCCGTTTTCTTTTTGATAAGCTCCGCTATCCGTTTTTACCCATAATTCCGTAACACCCACGCTGTCATAGAGCTTCAGGGGAATGGAATCCTGCGTATTCGTCCAGCCTGTGGGCAGGCTTACGCCATCCTGCAGGACAGGCGCATCGGGGAGTGTTTCATCTTTCCAGTAAGCGAAAAGTGTATGATTACTTACTTTTGTAACCTTTGTCGTTGCTGTAGTCTGTCCTCCTTGTCCTCCTGCCTGTGCGTACCAGCCCTTAAAGGTATAACCTGTCTTCTTCGGTGCGGGCAAAGTCCCGTAAGTGCTGTTGTACGTCACTGTTTTCTCTGTCGTGCTGTTGCCGCTTGTCGCTCCCTGATAATCAAAGACTACTTTACATTGCTTTGCCGTCCACTTCGCATAATAGGTCTTATTTCCTGTAGCCGTGGTTGAAATCTTCGTGACCGCCGTGCCTGTGAAACTTGCATTTTCAAACCAGCCGCCAAACGTATAGCCTGTCCTTGCCGGTGTCGGCAGTGTCAGACCTGTTCCGCATGTATACTTTGTATAACTGCTTTCGTTTGTTATCGTTCCGCTGTTTTTATTGTAAGTTACCGTATAGGTATTTGCCTTCCAGTGCGCGTAAAGGATATGTGCCGCCGTGGCTGTGGCAACCGTTTCGGCTGTGACCTTACTGCCGCCAGTGGCTGCGGTATACCAGCCGCCAAATGTATAACCTGTCCTTGTCGGTGTCGGGAGCTGTCCATAAACACCCCCGCAGATAACATCTATGGCAGTGGTGTCACCAGTACCGCCCTTGTTGTCAAACGATACCTTATATTTCTTTGCAGCTACGAGATTGCTGCTCCCGTCACTTTTCGGAGCCAATCCATAGCCGGTATTTGCCAGCTGATAATGCTGTGTATCCTTGCTGCCCTTCACCACTACCGCTCCCGCTGTCGCAGGATCCGGCTGCGTGATGGTATAGGTCTTTGTCAGGCTGCTTACTGCATTTCCGGATGCCGTAATGGCATTCGTGGTATATATGCTGCCAGAAAGCGTGGAATTCCCCGTGACAGAGACACTTTTGCCGTCATTATAAACACTGTACGTATTACCCGAAATACTTGTGCCGCTTAAGGTCAGTTTTCCGCTTCCGCTGCTTCGCAGATAAACCGCACAGTCCATATCAGAAGTATCCGTATTGTCCGTGATGCTGCCACCCTTTAACGTACATGTTCCGTCAACGGAAAGGGCTGAACCGCCGCCCCCCGCCTTACAGCCGCGAATCGTTCCGCCGTTCATCGTGAACGTACCGGAAGACGATACCCAGACACCGCCGCCAGTACCTGTCACCTCGCAGGTTTCTATAACCGCACCGCTATTCATCGTCATGGTTCCGTATACGGCAAACAGACCGGAACCACCAGTTTTATAACCGCCGCGAACGACAGCACCGTTTCCGAGTGTCAGTCGTGCTCCGGTATCACTGCTATCATTTCCTACTTTAATCAGGGACTGCGTATTTGCATCTGCTGCCCCCTGTAGATAATCCCGATTTCCGTCGTATATCACATTTGTCAATGTCAGATGACCGTTTCCCGTTATGGAAATATTTCCGTATTTTCCGCTTGGCATCCTTGTCATGACGTATGGATCAGATGCATTATCGCTGGTAATCGTGACTGACTTTGTAATTTCTGCCGTTTCCGAAATAACAATATCTGTCAGAAGCTTAATCGTGCCGCCGTCATAAACATTTGTCAGTGCAGTCGTAAATTTGCCGTTTTTCCATGCTCCGCCGGCACTTTCCTGCCATGCTGTCTCTGGTTCCTCTGTCGCACTTAAATAAATCTGGTTCTTCTCAGCATCCAGTCTGGAGTATAAACCTGTTCCTTTCATTCGAATCTTACTGGCATCTACACCCGTGAGCGTATAATTGCTGCCCTCCGCCAGAACACGTCCTTCCTCCGTGGAGCTGCAGCTTAGGGTAACCGGATAATGAAGGGCGGATGTAATATAGGGATATTTGATAGCTGTAGTATTATCCAGATAAATTGTATCCTTTATGTTTGCATCCCCACCAATATTCATAATACCTTTTGAACTCATCGATGTTGTAAAGTAGACGCCATCCCCATTCCCGGCCGCCGAATTACCCGATATCTCACCACCGGACAAATTCAGTGTTGAACCGTTTCCTATATAGACGGCTCCGCCGCTGGATGCCTCGTTCCCCGTAATGCTGCCGGCAGTCATGTTACAAATTGCTGTTCCTCTAAGATGTACTCCTCCTCCTCCGTGGGCATGCGGATATCCACTTTCCAGAATTTTACTTGTACGGCAATTCCGGATGATTCCACCATTTATATTTACGACACCCTCTGTATCGCAAAGTACACCTCCTCCTGCATTAAAGTCGTATAAGCTGGTACTGACATTATAATTGTTTTGAATCACTGCGCCAGCGTTCAAATTAAGGGGTCCCCTATTTACATAAATGGCGGCGCCCTTTGTTTCTACATTACCTCCGTCTACAGTAATATTTTCTAAGGTCAGCGATCCCCTATCAGATATATAAAACATGGCAAAGCCAGCACTCCAGGAACCCATCTGACTCCTCACAATTTTTCCCCCGCCATTTATCGTAACACGCCTATTAACCATAATGCGGTCAATCACTGTCACTGTCACACCCGGATTAATTGTATAAGTTCCGGCCTTAAACTGCGTATCCTTATCCCACACCTGATCTGAGGTTATGACACCGGGGTCAATATAATTCAGTGCTGTCGTTGCCGGCGCATCAAAGACCAGCGTCACACTTATCGGTTCCACACCATCCGAGAAGGTATATGTTTCCTCCGCACCAAGCTCTGCTGCCAGAAGAAATTCTCCACTATAAGGCAGTTTTCCTTCTTCATCCTCCACATATTCCGCACAGCTCCACTCGGCAATAGGCAAAATCATCTCCTGCGGCTCTGTCCCGCCATGCTCCGTATCATACGTCAGTTCCACCGTTACCTCTTGTGGCAAAAGGGATGTGATATCCGTAAACGGAATCTGCACCTCGTCATCCCCGCCCGCCAGAATAAGGGAATATACCCCTGCATCATAGAGCAGATCCCCTTTTGGCGCCGTATCCTCCTCGCCAAAATGCCAGCCGGTTATGAACGGCTTCATTATCTGCTCATTATCCTCGCTTTCCACTGTTACGGTAATTTCGGGGAGACACACACCCTCTGCCAGCACATAGCACTCCGGCAGAATCGGGGTGAATAGATAAATGCCCTCTGTGTCCTTGTCATATTCCGGGTCAGATTTCCATGCTATGCATTCTATGGCGACGGTTTTTCTGTTGTCGGTTTCCTCTTGTCCTTCTGTACTTTCCTCCATACTCTGTGTGTCTTGCAATGTCAGGATTTCCATTTCGTTTTCCGCACCATATCGCGGCATCATGACAGTTCGGGATTCCTGTCTGATTTCCGCATTCTGCGTATCATCAGTATCGGAGGGCACACTTTTCCTAATGTCCTCGAATTCAATTTTACGATTGGATTCCGCTGTGGATATTGAATCGTTTCCCCTCTCTGCTTCCGGCTCCGGCTTGCTTTCCGGTTTTGCTTCACTTTCTTTTTCCGGCTCCGGCTTGCTTTCTGGTTTTGTTTCACTTTCTTTTTCTGGCTCCGGTTTGCTTTCCGGTTTTGTTTCACTTTCTTTTTCTGGCTCCGGTTTGCTTTCCGGTTCGTTTTCCGGATCCGGTTCGTTTTCCGGCTCTGGCTTGCTTTCTGGTTCGTTTTCTGGCTTGCTTTCCGGTTCGGATATATTCTCCTCTGTCTCCGCTCCGCTTTCATTCTCCGGCTCGCTCACTGGTATCGTTACGCTTTCCGGTTCGGATATCTCCTCTGTTTCCGATTCGCTTTCATTCTCCGGCTCGCTCACTGGTATCGTTGCGTTTTCCGGTTCGGATATCTCCCCTGTTTCCGATTCGCTCCCATTTTCCGGCTCACTCTCCGGTATCGTTGCGCTTTCCGATTCGCTTTCATTCTCTGGTTTTGTCGCACTTTCCGATTCCGGCTCGCTCACAGCATCCGTCGCTGTCATGCTCTCTGTTTCCGGTTCCCCTTCTGAATTCGTCACGCTTTCCGACGCATCAGATTCTTCGAGAACTGCTTCGATTGTGTCGGGCAGCGTCAGTTTATCCAGTCCGGTTCCCAACAAAACAGTCTGACTGCGCACTTCTTCCGGCAGTATGGCAAAAGCAGTAATCTGCTTCGTGTCTGTATTATTCAGTCTTCCTGAAGCCAATACGAATAACGTTTCAATGATGTCAGGAAATGTTGTAAACAGCACACAGACACAAAGCACTGCCGCCAATATACGCAACCGCCTTTTTCTTCTTCGCTTAACCCATGCCTGATATTCTTCCACATTCATCTCATGTACCTCCTCAGTGAATATGTATATTTAATCTTTTTTAAGTGGACTTTATTGTAGAAAATATAACATAAACACACATAAGACTGCTATTGGTTTGGTACAAAGTGCATGTTTTGGAGTATACTTTGTATCACATATTAACGTAATATCTCTTCACGCTCATTCTTCTTAGGAATTGCAGGAAAATAAGTGATGCAGACTGCGTAGGATATTTCAGTTATTTTTCTACAATTCCTTAGGTTTTATCAAGCCTGTTCATGAAGATATTCCCTTGTAACAAAATGATATTCCCACCCTTTCATTTGATGGTTAAAAGTTTTGGTTCCACTTACTCCCTTCTATTTTATATATAGCAGTTTGCCGCTGTTACGCCGTCTTATGCTGGTATCCTAATGTTATATTACTGTCATTAAAAGGATGGATGCACAAAAATTGCCGTGTGTTATCGTTAAATTATGCAAGACTATTACATTTCGCTCCGATTTGCCTTATTTTGCATATTACAAAGTAGGAACTTTCAGAGACTATCGTTATCAAGTAGAGGTATCGTTAAAGGGGTTGAAATTCCGAAGTCAGTTGTTAAATTATGCAATAGTCGTATTAAAGATACTGCGGTCAGCGTGAAAGGTGCTGGCTATTTTATTTTGGCATAAAATTATGATTGAATAAAAATATATATTTTTTAGAATGCTAAAATCGCCTAATGCATACATTTTCGCCTAATTTGAGAATACATTAGGCGGAAATTAAACAAAATATTGATTATCACCTAAAGAAGGGATATAATTAGGCGAAAAGGAAGGGGTTAGGAGAATGCGGATTTTTAATTATGCCAATCTAAAAGATTACAGATGGGATTCGGAAATTCTTGGATTGGTAGCACAGATCCATGAGTTTAAAGGAAAACAGGAATTATACCTTAAGCAGAAACCTGCCGCACTGGAAAAACTGGTCGAGATAGCAAAAATACAAAGTACTGAGGCTTCCAATAAAATTGAAGGCATTGTTACAACAAGCACCAGGCTTCAACAGCTTGTTATGGAAAAGACAACACCTAAGAATAGGGATGAGGAAGAAATCATGGGGTATCGGGAAGTTTTAAATACAATCCATGGGAACTATGAATATATCCCGATTCGTTCCTCTTATATTTTGCAGCTCCACCGGGATCTATATCAATATTCGCAGAAAGATATAGGGGGGAGGTTTAAGAATACACAGAATGTGATAACCGAAAATCACCCAGATGGAACACAGACAGTACGATTTACTCCTTTGGCGCCCTATGAGACACCAGGGGCAATCGATTCCATCTGCGATAACTTTAATCAGGCAATAGATGCCTGCATAGTGGATCCACTGGTATTGATTCCGATTTTCATCAATGATTTTCTATGCATCCACCCATTCAATGACGGAAATGGTCGGATGTCGCGCCTGCTCACTACGCTCCTTCTATATCGGTGCGGGTATGTTGTTGGGAGATATATCAGCTTGGAGAGCAAAATAGAAAGGACCAAAGAAAATTACTATGATGTATTGGAACAGTGCGGGAATGGCTGGTACGAGAATGAAAATGATCCGTCACCATTTATAAAATATTTGCTTGGAATCGTGCTGGCAGCTTATAGAGATTTTGAGACCCGGATCAGTCTTGTGGATGAAAAACTGCCTGCAATAGAAATGGTAAGAAAAGCAGTTTGTGAAAAAATCGGTAAATTTACGAAGAGTGAGATTATGGAACTTGTGCCGTCCTTGTCTAAGGCCTCGGTAGAAAATTCATTAACACAGTTGATGAAGGACGGGGTTATTGACAGGCATGGAAAAGGAAAAGCGACATTCTATACAAGGGCAGATGTGTAGAAAAATAACGAGTCCGTTTTTGGGGATACTTGGTGTGATAAACTGCTCTTAGTTAGAGGAAAGGAAGGAGACTGTTATAATGAGAATCATTAATTTGGGACCTTGGGTTTTCTACATTGAGGGAAAGCCTCAGTTTGACGAGCATAAGGTGGGAAAGTGGATGTATTTTTTCAAGGATAAAGAAAGAGTGGCAGGGCTTTGCAAAGCTGCAGTGGAGCAAGGAATTGTTTTAGAGGCTAAGCATAGTGATGCGCCGGATGGCGTTTCATGTTTTTATCTTGAATGTGATGATATGGAAAGCCATAAGAAGGTTATTCAATTTTTCCTGGACAATGATATGATACAGAAAACCAAAGCAGGTAAACTTTATAATATCGCTTGTTGAATGTCCTGACATCACCCTTGTGATTTTATGCATAACCAAGTGATGCGTCCAGTTCTGCTTCCATAAGTTCCTGAAGTATGTCTTTGAAACTGTCCCTGAGCAGGGTGTAGACATTGGCTACGCTGTTAAGGTTGTTATCTGCAATATGGACTGCATTCATTACAAAGTAAGGGAAGATGGCCGAATCCTAAGCCGCGCTGCCTACATTGTACTTGGCATCACTGCGGAGGGTTATAAAGATATCCTGAGCATCACTGTAGGCGCCAATGAATCCAGTAAATTCTGGATGGGAATGTTTAAATAACCTGAAAAACCGCGGCGTGCAGGAGGTACTGTTTTTCTGTGTGGACGGACTTGCAGGATTTAAGGAAGCGATTAGCGCAGTCTATCCAGATGCACAGATCCAAAGATGTGTCATCCATATGATGCGCAATTCCTTCAAATATGTAAATTACAGTGACCTGAAGCAGTTTTCCTCTGATTTCAAATCTGTATACAATGCCCCCAGTGAGACGGCTGCCTTGTCAGAGCTTGAGAAGGTCAGGGAAAAATGGGGAAAGAAATATCCCTATGCGGTTAGTAATTGGGAGAATAACTGGGAAGATGTCAGTTCCTTCTTCCAGTTTTCCGATGACATTCGGCGTATCATGTATACCACGAATATCACAAAGACCAGAACAGTCTGCCATACAGCATAAACTGTTCTGCCCATATGACATTAGCAGTATTTCCAGAAAAGCCCAGTCTTATTCAAGAGACAGGGTGTGGACAGAATCCACAAAAATCTTTCTTACTGCTAATGTCTTGATTGGTGCGCAAAAAAGAAATCAATAACGTACCGCCATTGAGAATAGTCAAATAATCCGTGGCAGAATTTTCATCAAAATATACTATTTTTCTCATGTACTACCTAACGCGCTTTTTTCCATTATTGCTCAAATACGATATCTTCTTCTGCCTTCGCATATACATCCAACTGATTCTCAATGTCCAATTGATTAACCAGCCAGCCACGCGCCATACACATTTTAATAAAATCGTCAATACGATTTACACCATTCATTTCCTTCAATGTTACAACTACTCCAAATTGAAGTGGTTCTTTTCTTCTCTGCAAACGTTCTTTCGTATTTATCTTAAGCCCCCAAAGACCGGAATCATATGCTTTCCTTGGAATTCTTCTTTCTTTAATCTCTTCACTAATATGTTTGATATTATACCATTTCCGATACATTTTTCTTGCATCTTCTTCATAAAGGGTAATCAACTTATCTTCCGATTGCTGGTTATTATCTATTGATTTTATTTTAGCTTGTCTGTTTTCGACAACAACTCTGCCAAAATGTATATCCATTTCTGTACTTGTATAATCAACCCCCTGATTACGATCACACTGTGGAAAATATACTAACGTTGCTCTTGCATAAAATGGATGTGTATTATCTACAATCGGTACTGGCAGGTTATATGTATATGTCTCATATTCCTCTGACGCGCCAGTCAAAATAAAACGTATCTCATCATTTGATGATTTCATAATATTATTAATGTGCTTTGGGACAACACCATAACCGATACTATGCGAAACATCATCTTTCCTATTCCATCCCGCAGCAGCATCAATCAATAACGCTTTCGCAACTTCTCTGCTCAGTCCCATAATGTGAATTAAATATGCCAGTTTTCTTGAAATCCACGGCGCTGCAAATGATGTTCCGCTTACATATGCAGCCCCCATATCATCACGGCATACAACCATTTTGTCCTTATAGTTGGAACCGTCTCCGCCATAATAACTGATATCAGGCTTATGAAAAAAAGATAATACAGGACCAACTCTGGTATAAGATGCTGATTTTCCTCTGAAGTCTACAGCATTGACTACCAGAGAATTCAGTGAATCTGCTGGCGATCCAATTTTCATATCCTTTTTTGTTTCACCATCCGGAATATTTGTCCCTGCAACAACAAAAATAACATCATACTCACTTTGTATACGGTCAAGTTCTGCTGCCTCTGGAGAAATAAAACTAGGCTTGATTTCGAGTTTGGAACCCAATGATAAATTCCATACTTTAATATCCCTGTTTAAGGCAACAATGTTTCGTATCATTTTTAACACGGTAAATGAACTGAAACCGCTATGTGTTGCAACACCAAAATGACGTACTCGGAATCTGCCACACCCATCATCAAGTGCCGGATTACCTTGCGGACCATCTACAATGATATAACTTACTTCTGTCCCGTGCTCATAATCTTTTGCAGTCAATGGAATATTCGGATCAAGTAAATTTCTATATTCCACCCACTCGTGAAAATACACCTTTTCATTAAATTGTGTATCAATAACTCCTATTACAGGTTCGTTGGTAGGATGGGGTATCAGGCTTTCTTCATTACTGATCTCCGCCTTATCCTCCAACACCTCGTCTCTCGTTAGCTGGGAAAAATCAGTGACACTCATCGCAATCAGATACGAAGCACGATTATATAGCAGTTTCGCTTCATCTGGATTAAGTCTTAATGTAGTGCCATCTATAATACGTTCATCTACGATATGAATTCCAAACTTTGACAACAATTTCTTCGTTTCAATCCCGGTCTGATAAATTGTTATAATAGATTCCTCTGTTATCTCTTCTGCAGCTCGATCAATATCAAAGCTTTCAACATAAAATCCATCCACCACAGCGTTTAAAAAATTGGATTTAGAAAATTCACTAAATCTATCCGCCGGTGTCCCTGCGATTTTTTCCGTTTCCTCGCTAGTAATAATACCATTAAAATATTTTTCAATAACAGATATTGTTTCACTCAAAACTTCGATTGCTTTTTCAATCGTTTTAAGCGAAACATAATGGGTAAATACATGTTTTTGTATCTCTTTACCATCCTCGTCTGGTTCCCAGATAAACTTAACTCCTCTAATAGATTCCGCAGGAGATTTACTATTCTCAGACAACAAAATCTTCAATCTATTACTCTTTGCAACAATATGTGTATAGTGCACGCTAACCAGAGCTCCACTAATATCTGTATTTGTTTTCCAGTATTGCAAAATTCTTTTCAATTGCTCAGATAATTCAATAAGATGTAACGAAGACACACTTTTTCCCTTCGGAAGTTTTGGAGATCCCGGTTTGGATCTATTAGGTCTTTGTTCAAATCTTCCTTTTAATTGTAAAATGTTATTCATTCATTACACCTTCTTTCAAATCTCTTGCAACACTGCTTTTTGATCTTCCAACCAGAATTTCTATTTCTCTAACTGTAAATTTCTGGCTCTGAAGTTTTTTTAAATCTTCCGGTTTTTCATTACAAACTGCATAGTAAAGTCTTCTAAAATAGTCCATGCCATCACGTGGATTGCTAAATGCAACAGACGTTTTAATCATATTTTTCAATTCCCCAGGATACGGTATCTGTGGCATCAGTTTCATTATTTTACGGAACAAACGGATATCTCTATTAGCCAGTTTTAATTTATCAAGATATTGATCTAACATCTTCTCTGCAATCAAAAGAAGATCTTCTCTGGTATATCTATCAAAATCAATGACTGAATCAAATCTTCTGATTAGCGCTTTATCAAAATACTTATACAGATTAGTTGTAGCAACTAAAACTACATTTTCATTCATCCGGTCAAATCCCTTCAACATAGCAGAAGCTGCCCGTCCCATTTCCCGCAGATCATTCTGATTCGTTCGGTCTAAAGCCAAGGCATCGATTTCATCAAACATAACTATTACCTTATTCGGTTGAACGAAACTATTTATTTCCTTGAACAACATAGATAAATTCTTTTGGGTCTGTCCCAGCTTACTATCAATCACTGCCGAAAAGTCCACCATAAAAACTTCTCTATTCAATATTCGTGCAAGTTGCTTAACTGCCTCCGTTTTCCCTGTTCCTGGTGCCCCCTGAAACAAAAACTTATTCATTCCAATATGATGTTCAATTGCATTTACTACGCCCAATAAATCACTGGTAATTACATCCGGAAGTAATAGCATATCTTCCTTCCCACCAATTTTTTCAAAAAAGGGAGAAGCATTCTCCGACATCTGCGGTACAAACGTATTCACATTGGACAATAAGGACATAATATACTCTGAAAGCTGATAATCCCCAGAAGCATCAAATCCTTTAGCGATTTCATAAGCTTCATTCCGAAAGCCCGCATCATTCTTTTCCGTATAATATTTTATTAAGCTTATCACATTTTTTTTCTTCATGATACGCACTCTCCCTCTCATTTTTCTCTATGCTTTTGTTATAACATCTTGGGACAAATTTGTCAATATTGGGACAATAAGTTGAATAATAATCGAAAAGGAGCGTGTGCATATGAAAGAGTAGCCAACAGGAACGATTGACATACCGATTCAGGAAAGATATATGATATCACTGAAAGAAGCGAGTTCCTATTTTTACATTGGCATTAAGAAGATGAGAAGAATGGCAGAAGACAATGAAGGCGTATTTGCATTATTTTTGGGAAATCGGTACATTATTTACCGACCAAAGTTTGAGGAGTATCTGTTGAAAGTGATGGCAAATTCAAGAACGGAACAAGATGCATACAAGGATTTTGAAGACAGACTTTCAAACGTGGAAGAAAAACTGCCTGAAATTGATATTGTAAGAAAAGCAACATTAAATAAGAACGGGAAGTTTACGAAGCGGGATATCAGAGAATTATACCCAGCACTCAGTGTAAGTTCTATTGAAGGGTCACTGCGGAAGCTGGTAAAGTCAGGAGAACTAAAAAAGGAAGGTTTAGAAAAAGAAACATATTATGCTCGTTTGAAATGATGTTCGAATATGACGAAATCGAGAATGAATCCTAAGACTTTACAGTATCTCAAGGGACATTCGGATATTTCGATTACGATGAATGCGTAAACCCATATCGTATTGGATGATATAGCGGAAGAACTGAAATGGATGGAAGAGAGCAGAAAGATGCAAGAGGAGATGGAAAAGAAAAGTGATGCAAAGGCGATATCGCAGAAAATGTTTAAAGTAACTTCCGAGAAATTTAACTTTTAAAGCCTCTCCTGTTATAATTAATCTAAGAATTATCAGATATAATATGCGATTCTCTCAGATTTGTGATATTCCAAATTTGAGGCATCTTTAAACCAAAAGGAGGTTCTTGTATGGAGAAAAAAACAAAAGAAATTCAAAATAATGGTATGGTCAAAGTAGTATTGAGATGTGGACGAAATATGTCATCAGAAATGGATATAACTATGACAATGATGGATGTGGTAACTACGAAGATTCTACAAGCAACCAGACGGCTGCTACTTGTTGCTAATGAATAGTTGTTTGATTGAAAGAAAGAGTTGTGGAATTCATTATTTTGTGAATCCCACAACTCCTTCTGAAATTTATTTTGATCAAGAAACATTGCAACAACTCACCGATAATGAATGTGATCTTTCTGTAACTGGAATATCAAATTATTTAAGGAATCATTCTTCTTCATATTCACCTGTATTATTGACTTGGGACATGACGAGCAGGTGCAATTTTAATTGTTCCTTTTGTTATATAAGAGATAATAGTATTACTAGGGAAGTTTGTTTTAAAGAAACTGTAGAGACTATAGACTGCTTGGTTTCCGAAGGATTATTTGAGGTTTATCTTTCTGGCGGCGAATGTCTGCTCTTGGATGATTTTATCAAAATATATAGATATTTTAAGGAAAAAGGGGTTTTTATCACCGTATTTACCAATGGTTCTATCATCGACGATGAGATTTTAACATGTTGGAAAGAGTTACCGCCTAGTAGTGTCGAAATAACACTTTATAACGATGATTATACATCAGAACCATTTTGCAATATATTGAAATTGCAGGAAATGGGGTTATATGTACTACCCAAATTTACATTAACCCAAACTACCCTTAGATACTATGAAGGTGTTAAGCAATGGGCGACTGATAATAATCTTTTTTTAGCTGTAGATTCTGAGTTGTTTGATGGCATAGACGATTTACACGCCAATATCGAAAAAAAATATTCTCTTAGTATAGCACAGAAGAAATATTATACACCTAATATGTATAAAAACATTGAAAAGCCTAGTGTAATTCGTACAGGGTTTCCCTGTAAATCCAAACGAGGCATCATCCATATTTCTCCAGAATTTTCAATTTCTCTGTGTAACAAGATGAAAACTCGCTGGGATTTAAGAAATGTCGATATTCGTATTGCATTAAATGAACTTAGGCATTTAATTGAAAAATACGAACATGCAATTTTACATGGGTGTAACGGATGCGTATATTCACAAAGGTGTACCATGTGTTATGTAAATGCCGAAATAATAGATGGTGAACTCTATGTCCCAAATGGATACTGTGATAGTTTAAAAGAAAAATGCATTCAATTATTTAAAGAAAACTGAAAAAGGTTTTCTCCTATAAACTTCCAGATAAGAAAAAGGATACTCATAGATAGGATTTATGGTCGTATAATTTTATTGAAGCCCTATTTGCAAATTAAATTTTTGTTAAGCCGGAGACTTTTGTGTTCTCCGGCTTGTTTTCTTATGAGTATTTGATGATAAATATGGTATGATTAAATTCAAGTGTTGAGGCACACGAATTGAAAGACAAGGATGGATGGTGGAATGATAGAGAAGAATGAAATTGCCGAAGTAAGCAAGTGTGAGCTTTTAGATATTTTTATAGAGGAAGAGGATAGAAAAGGTACGAATCTTCTTGCAATGTCAGATTTTTTTGATGTGCTTATTGGGAAAATTTATGTAGGGATGAATTCGGAGACGACATGGGAGATTCATCTGAATATTGAAGGACTATTCGGTCAGATTGCTGCTGCAATAAAGGGTGGATTTGACATTTCAAAGATGGGGATGCTTGTCGCTGATTATTCTCATTTCAGTCAAGAAATCATTGATGGATTAAAAGAGGGTATCTATCATGTTGGAGAGTCAAAGGAAGTAACAGGAAATTTGCGACCTGCAATTTTGGACAAAAATGGAAAGCTTGTTAAATTCTTTACCTTAAAGAAAGCCCTTAATCCAACCGAAGTTTTATCAGATATTTCCACCTTATCAATGCAAACTTCCCTTAAGCTGATATCAGCACAGATTGAAGATGTCGGAAGAGATGTAAAGGGAATGATTGACTTTGCCCGACGTGAAGCATTGAGCAATAAATTCATATATGCAAGAGACAGAATTATGTCGGCATCAACAGCGAATTCGGAGGAGCAGGAGGATTTTTTGAGGGAGGCCGATACATATCTTATGCAGGGATTGGTAGATTTGTATTCAGACATTAATGCGCAAGTGAAGAAACTTGCAAATCAGAAAGGACCGTTTGCTAGCGTAAAAGCAATTGACACCTTGCTATCCTATATCAATGAAGATATGAAGATGATTCCACGCTATGTTGGATTACGAGTGTACCTTTTAAATCTTAGGGGGAAAGATGATGATGCCAAACGCATCCTCGGAGAATACCAATACCAATTGCAAACTTTAACGGAAAGAAAAATAGGAGATGGAAAGTACACAGCCTTGGAATTAATACATGAATATTATCCATATAAGGAGGAAAATATGGATTTTTGGTTAGAAAGGCCGAAACAAATGCTTGAAGCAGTAGGTTCCTATAAAACGATGTTGGATCAAAAAGATAATGATATTTTTTATATAGATGCGGAGGATGCTGAAGATGAATGATGAGACAAAGGAAAAACGTTGCAAGTTTTGTGGGAAATTATTGATAAGTGAAAAGATGCCTATTTGCAGGCGTTGCAAACTGGAAGGACGGAATAAGGTTGGGCAGGTTGGGGGGATGGTAGTTGGCATGTTTGCATTCGTTCGTAGTGCAAAGGCACTTGCTGGTGATAAAGAGAATGGTGATTCCAGTTCTGTTTAAATAAATCTTCTTGATACGCATCCGAAATGGTGTGCATTTATTATAAAGTAAAGAATGCTTTAAGTGAAAGGAAGATTGATAATAAGGTGAGGTGTCTTAATGAAAAAGTATGTGGTAGATACTAATGTTCTTTATGGTCTTGTATTTAAAGATGGACATTGCAATTTAGATAATACATTAAATATATTGACAGGAAATACGGGAATTGTAACTTATGGCACACTTTTTGAAGCATTTAACAGGTATAAAGATAACAAAGATGATTTGCTTGCAATTTTAAAATTTTTAGATGATTATAAATTTGAAGTGGCTGGAAACAGCAAGAAAGATAGTGAGTTGTTTTGGAAACTGATATATAGTGAAAAGGAATTATCAGATTTGGGACGGATGGCTTTAAAAGGGGTGCTTATCTCTCAGACTTCGGATTATGTGGTAAGGGTATTGGGTGAGATATTTAAAGCATTTGCTGTTCTTTATATGAACATGAAGCTAAACAAGGCAGAAGATGCCTATAGTATGTATATTAGGTATTTGGCCATGGTTACCAATAATTTTTCGCATTTGCCTTTGTTGGTAAGAAATAGATTTGAAGATCAGTTTTTATTGTCATATACTCAGGATAATTCTAAAAAATTTTCTGCAATCGTCCAGAGAGAATTTTGGGGGATTATAAGGAGTATAGAAACACATTATAAGACTTTGTCTGAGAAGACACCAGAGTATATTGAAGAAAATGATTTTAGTGAGGAACTGAAAAGAGTCACGGAAGAATTTGATAAAAAGTATTGTGAAAATGATTATTTGACATTTATTCAAGAAGCACATATGCAGATGAAAAATAGTGAAAAAATGTTTTCTGATGATAATGATATATTTTCGGTTATTGATTATCAGGAACTTAGTCCTTTGGAGAAGGACTTTCTAAATTACTGCATACAGAGACTTCTTATTAACCAAGGGAAATTTAAGTATAATGACATTATTGATTTTATGAATTTGAGCACAGCATTTCGATATGCAGATGGCTTAATGACACTTGACAAGCCATTTCTTACCAAGGCATTGTCAAATTTTAGCTGTATGGTCAACTCGGCTTTTTTGCAGACTTCTTTAGAACTCATGGATTTTATTTCCTAATTATTGAAGTTGTTCTTGAAGAAAGATTGCACAGATTGAAATTATTCATGCACACTCGAAAGGGTGTGCATTTATTATGAAAAAATACCAATTTCAAGCCGTTTGTGAGAGGGTGCATCGTTGAATTGTATCAATTTCACTGTGCCAATGAACAACAGTTATCACAGTATAATACAATTTAACTTTTATAAGGCACTTCAAAACCCTTGGAATAAGGCTTTTTGTAGGTATAAGCGAGCGGTTATTTGCTTTTATTTTCTAATAATGCAACACAGGGCAAATTTCAAAGGGTATATTTGAAGAAACCACTATAACGATAGAAGAGGTTTATCGTTATCATGTAAGGTATCGTTATAAACTTTCTGAGCAGAGAAAGGTCTGCATCAATGCTGCTTTAGTAGCACAAATTTCAATTTTATAATATTTTTTCAAAGGAAAACATGATTGTTTACAAATAAAGAGATGAAACTACTAGGAGATGGCTATTTTACCATCATTCAGGTTGAAGAAAAATATGTGGAGTTGATTTTGAATAATACAAGGCAACAATGGATCATTTATAAGATATCCGTTAATTCGGGCAAAACAGTAACATTGTATCATAAGTATACTGCAAATTCGAGATATTATCATAAACATTGGGAAACATGATCTGTTGCAAAAGTTGTTGAAAGTATAAAGAGGTACGATGCTCATGTGATTGAGAATGGAGAATTTATCGGTTACATATGGGAGCGTTTAAAACAGAAAAGAAGATGAAGGCATATGAGGTTACTATGGCATCAAAGGGAAAGTGGTGAACTTCCATCAAATGTACGAGAGTGTTACAGATTAGGATGCAAGGATTATGGCTTGAACAATTGGGATTTGAGCCGGGAAAGGAAATCAAAGTGACTTGTAAGGAAGTTTTGTTACTACAAAAAAATAGAAGTTAACATAAGATTTAATTGTAAAATAACACTTTTTGCGATATAATATATTTATTGTGGGTATTTTGCTTGCATTTATCTGAAGGGCAAAACATGGAAGGTAGATTGGCAACTTTGGATGTACAATGTAAAAAGGAAAAAGTGGATACTTACTATTTATTTTCATCAGACTCCTACAAACACCCAGATTAATTGTACAGTAGAATTTGATGTTGCTGCAAGAGATAGTTATTTAATCTTACAGATCAAAATGTTTTTGAAAGACCGTTATAAGGAGTACGTTTTTGGAGACATATAGCGTGATATTTTTTTAAAAAGAACAAATGCAAAGATAAAGGAGATTAAATTATGGCATATGTATCATTTATTTCAGATGAAGATTTATTGAGATGCATTCGAGAATTGCATCAATCATATGAGAGATGTAAGAGAAACTCTACAGTTGATAAGTTTTATTCAAATAAGGTGGATCCTATCAAGTTTCAGTTTGACATGGCATTTAATGATATTGATGAAGAATCCTATATAAAATCAGAAATTGCACGTCAGGATGATAAGACCATTTCAAATGCGATTGGTGTTTTCCAGCAGTCATTGTTAGGATGTATTGATGGAATTAATGATTTGGGTGTAGGTAATGGATGTGATATTTCAAATGTAGCAGGAACTATTTTTGCTGAAGTGAAAAACAAACATAATACAATGAACAGTAGTTCTGCAGAGGCTACATTCCAGAAATTACAGGCTGTAGCAGATAGTCATCCAAACGCAACCTGTTATTTAGTTCAGATAATTGCAAAGAATAGTATTGATGAGTTATGGGAAGGTTCATTTAATCACAAATATTATTCTCATCCTAGAGTTAGAATTATTTCAGGTGATAGATTCTATGCGTTGTTAACAGGTATTTCGGATGCATTTCATCAGTTATGCGAAGCTATTCCAAGAGCAACGCAGGATTATTTGAACAGTATTGCAACATCTTCAGCTACTGGAACAGCAAATGTGTCTGTTTATAGCCAGTTAGATATTAATGCACAGAGATATAACAGGACATTATTAGAACAGATAATGGCAGATAACTTCAGTACATATATTGGATTTTAACTTGACTTTTTGGAAAACAGAGAGAATATAGTAGTATCGCTTAATAGCGAGAAAAAAATACATGAGTGGAGGATGCCAAAAATGGCGTATAAATCGATTGAACTTTTTGCAGGAGCAGGAGGATTGGCTCTTGGATTAGAACAAGCCGGATTTGAACACATTGGTTTGGTAGAGTTTGATAAATCTGCAGCTGATACGCTTACTCATAACAGACCCAATTGGAATGTCCTTTGTGAAGATGTAGAAATTGTTGCTGCAAGAGATTTAGAAAAAGAATTCGGTATAAACAAGGGAGAACTAGACCTTTTAAGTGGAGGAGCACCTTGCCAGTCTTTCAGCTATGCCGGAAAAAGACTTGGACTTGATGATGTCCGTGGAACCATGTTTTATCACTATGCGTCTTTTTTACATAAGTTACAGCCGAAGATGTTTTTATTCGAAAATGTTAGGGGATTATTAACTCATGACAAGGGTAGGACATTTGGGACAATATGTAATATTTTTAATGATGAAGGTTACACAATTCAATATCAAGTATTAAATGCTTGGGAGTATGGAGTTCCTCAAAAAAGAGAACGACTCATAACTATTGGTATTAGAAATGACCTAGTGGGTAAGTGTGGGTTTTCATACCCAAAGGCACATGATTATAAACCACTTCTTAAGGATATTGAACTTGAACATAACCCAGAGGAGTGTAGCAAGTATTCGGCTAGTAAAGAAAAAATATTTGCATTGGTACCACCCGGAGGATATTGGCGAGATATAGATCCTGACATAGCAAAGGATTATATGAAAACTTGCTGGTATATGGGGGGAGGAAGAACAGGAATATTAAGAAGGTTAAGTTTAGATGAACCATCCCTAACAGTATTGACGACTCCTCAGATGAAACAGACAGATAGATGCCATCCGATAGAGGTTAGACCTTTCAGTGTAAGAGAAAATGCTAGAATTCAGACCTTTCCTGATGATTGGGAGTTCCAAGGAACAATTGGGGCAAAATATCGTCAAGTGGGAAATGCAGTTCCGTGTAATTTGGCAAAGGAGATCGGTCTTGAATGTGTAAAAACATTGGATATGATACAACAGACCGTCTAAATAGCTACCGCTGTGGAGAGTTTCTTCGCTGCGGTATTTTAGGTTACACCACTCTACAAGTTTTTAAGAAAAAAATATCGTACAGGACTTTCCGTTGTATAATAAGTTTACGACAACCATTACAAAGGAAAGTGATCCCATACGATAAACTTATTATACAACAAAGAAAACCTGATTGGTAGACTTCATCAGTATTTTTACATTTACTTTGAAAAATTTCCTGCCCCTACTGCAGAAACATTGTTTCTTTTAGTTCTATCCATACTTGCAATGGAATCGGCACATTCCATCCGGTTTCTCTACAGACATTTTCTATCCGGTATTACCGAGAAATCGCTGAATGCTTTTTATTATGCCTGCTCTTATGCAAAAGTGGATTATTCAGGATTTATGAACATTACCGCATCCATGGCTTTAAATCTGATTCCGGAGTCTCTTCGTTCACAGCCCGTTTTTTTGTGTATCGATAATACCGTTAAAAAGTTGGTAGTCTGCACCCTTAAAATTGACTACCAATTGACTACGATTGACTATTACATTTTGCCCCGATTTGCCTTATTTTGCATAATGTACCACATTTTGCAGATTTTATGTGAATTTTTGAAAGTACGCAAAAGTTTCCAAAACACGGCAAATCACGGCATTTTAGGAGAGAAAATATTATGATAAAAGTATTATTCGTCTGCCACGGCAGGTCAGTTGTACAATAAATTGGACTTTGTTAAACTGGGGCAAAGTAGGGCAAAATGTACCGCAAACCCGCATAAATACTACAGCTTCGACTGCTAAGGTCTGAGCCAGATAGGGAGTAAAGACAAATGTGTTGGGATAATTCCTTAGTCGTAATGGACTACTTAGGGATGAATAATGATGATAAAAGCCACAAGAACGTTGGTAAGATGATTACCAACGTTCTTGTGGCTTTTAGAGATAGATTTATTTAATATTGACTTCTGCAATCCATACAATTGCTTTGGTCGCGTTCAACAGTTTCTCTGAGACCAAATGCTTCTGAACATTTTGTTCGTCCGCAATTTGGGCATTTTTTGAGAAAATCACCATTAGAAAAGCCAACTAGATTGGTTACTCGTAATCCATTTCCATCATAGCCACTTACTTTGGGGAAGGAAATGTGATTTGTTGGAAGAGAAGTGAATATTTGTCCGTCTTCTAAACGTACTGGCAATGTGTAAATCATGATAAAGCCTCCTAGATTTTATTAATATATTTATGTGTTTATTTTTCATATTTTTTCTGGAACGATTTCCCATGTCATTGCACGACCAGTATAATTCCAGACATAGATACCCCTCCTATAATCCAAGGAAATCCAAAGGAATTTCATTATAAAAATAATTGCAGCCTACATCTTCAATATATTGGAGAGTGTCTCTATAAACGCTTTGTCTAAACCAATCATTGAATACATAAAGATATTCCACCTTAAAGCCGATAGGATGGCATAGTTTTTCGTACTCCTTTTTTTTGAAATCACAATTAGGAAGTTTTTCGTCAACTGAGCCAGTACATTTTTGAAATTTCTTTTCAATTATATATACAATTTTTGTTTCTAAATTGACAAAACATTCATCAGGTAGCCATTTCTTGGAATTGTAATCAGAAAAACGAATATATCTAGGTTCTAAAAAATATTTATAGAAATCATGTTTTTGAACTGAAAGTCCGATTTGATTATCTCCATCAAAAACTTTGTTTCCGATAACACAGTAACCTGCAGTTGTTAATGCTGTATCGAGAGAGGTAGTTTGTTCAAAATGTAATCCATTAGCATTTGTACGAGCTCCACCGCCAAATCTGTTTGGTATTCTAGGCATCATCATGTCCTCCTTTGAAAGAAATCGGTAATATTTACATCAAGTGTATTTGCAATATGATTTAATACCGAGATGGAGAGACTTTTTGTACATCCAGTAGCTTCGATCTTAGAAAGGTAACTGATGCTAATTTGTAATTTCTCGGCTAACTGAATTTGAGTAAGTCCGGACATCTCTCTGAAGTATTTTATATTTGAACCAATAACTTGATATACTTCTTCATCATTTAAAAATTGCATAACACACTCCTTTCACTATTTGTGAATATTATATAATCTTTTGTCTGTTATATAAATTCACTTATAGTGAAAGTCAAAAAGAGGGATGGGGTAGACTTTTGAAGCTGTATGGTGTATCATTAGATTCTAAATAATCAAAAAGGAGGAGAGACTTATAGTATTACAACCAGATAGTTTTATCCCAGAGCAGACAACAATATGGTCATTTCCGGAACGAGGAAAATGGGCTACGCACTCAGGAAGATATCGAGGGAATTGGTCGCCTTATGTTCCGAGAAACTTGATACTTCGCTACTCTAAGCCAGAAGACTGGATTCTAGATCAATTTTTAGGTAGTGGAACAACATTAGTTGAAGCCAAATTACTTAATCGAAATGCGATTGGTGTAGACATCAATCCGCAATCTATTTCTTTATCAGAAGCAAATCTAAATTTTGAATGTGAAACTCAATCAAAGATTTTTGTTAGGAATGGGGATGCCACAGAACTATCCTTCATTAAAGACAATAAAATTGATTTCATATGCACGCATCCGCCGTATGCCAATATCATTAAGTACAGTTCAAATATAATAGGTGATATTTCTTTACTAGATGAACAGGAATTTTTTGATGCAATAAATAAAGTTGCAAGAGAATCATATCGTGTTTTAAAGAAGGGAAAGTGTTGTGCAATAATGATTGGAGACAAAAGATTACGTGGGAATGTGGTTCCATTAGGTTTTCAATTATTACACTGTTTTTTGGATGCAGGTTTTAAAACAAAAGAAATAATAATTAAAGAACAGCATAATTGTAAATCTACAGATAAGTGGATTAATGTGGATAAAAAGTTTTTGATGCTTGCACATGAATATATATTTATATTTTATAAGTGATGTGTGTTTCACAAAAAGTGAAAGTTTTCGTTGATAAAAATTGCTCCTTCTCGTATAATAGATAGGGAAGTTTATGGAAAGAGGAGATAAGTATGTCTAATAAAAATGTGACACCGTTTGTAAAGTGGGCAGGCGGTAAAAGACAATTACTTGATAAAATATTTGAAAGAATGCCTCAAACTTATAGTAATTATTTTGAACCCTTTATTGGTGGAGGAGCAGTTTTATTTGAATTGCAGCCAGAAAATGCAGTGATCAATGATATTAATGCATCCCTTATCAATGCATATAGAATAATAGAGAGCAATCCGCAAGAGTTTATTGAATATGTAAAAAAATTAGATTTAGAAATGGGTGAAGATGGAAAAACATATTATTATTCTTTAAGAGAGCATTATAACGATAAATTAATGAAAGAAGCGTTTGATGTAGAGCTTGCAGCGCTGTTTGTTTTTATTAATAAACATTGTTTTAATGGTTTATACAGAGTAAATGGTAAGGGTTTGTTTAATGTTCCATATAATAACAGTAAAAAGGAATCAATAGATGAAGAGTCCATAAGGGCTGTTTCTGACTATTTAAAGAAGGTAACGATTAAGTTAGGTGATTTTGAGGAAGCTTGTAATGAAGCTCAAAAAGGTGATTTTGTTTTCTTTGATAGTCCATATGCACCTTTGAACCCTACTTCATTTGAATCATATACAAAGGAAGGATTTGATGTAGAAAGTCATGAAAGACTCGCAAGACTTTTTGACCAATTAACAAAAAGAGGATGCTATTGTATGCTTACAAACCATAATACAGCGTTTATCAATGAGTTGTATGGCAACAAAGGATACAGAATAGATGTGGTTCGTGTAAAGCGAATGATTAATTCAGATGCATCAAAGAGAACCGGAGAAGAGATTATTATTTGTAATTATTAGGAGGAGGTTTAGTGGAAAGATTACTTGGTAAAAATCAGCAATATTTCTATGAAAATGAATCTGCTCAAATAATACATGGAGACTCATTTAAAGTTCTTGCAAAGTTGCGGCCAGAAAGTATTGATATGATATTTGCAGATCCACCATACTTTTTAAGCAATAATGGTATTAGCTGTAAAGGTGGCAGAATGGTTTCTGTAAACAAAGGTGATTGGGATAAAATTGGTGATGAATCAACCCAAATTGTAGATAAGCACAAGTTTAATAGAAAATGGATAAGACTATGCAAACGAGTGCTAAGTCCAAATGGAAGTATATGGATTTCGGGAACAATGCACAATATTTATTCTATTGGGATGGCGCTTGAGCAAGAAGGATTTAAGATAATTAATAATATTACATGGCAAAAAACAAATCCACCACCTAATCTTGCTTGTAAATGTTTTACTCATTCTACAGAAACCATATTATGGGCACAGAAAGCAGACAAGAAGGCACGACATTATTTTAATTATGAATTGATGAAGGAATTAAATGGCGGAAAACAAATGAAGGATGTTTGGATTGGAAGCTTAACCAAACCATCGGAAAAGAAGGCAGGAAAACATCCAACGCAAAAACCAGAATATTTACTAGAAAGAATTGTTCAAGCATCTACACAACCGGGAGACATTGTGTTGGATCCATTTTGTGGTTCCGGAACAACAGGGGTTGTTGCAACTCGATTTGGAAGATTATTCATAGGTATAGACACAGAAGAGGAATATTTGAAAATTACAAAAGCGCGATTGGAGATGGCAATAAAAGATCGGTATGTACCAGTACTCTGAGTGGAAGTATCTTGGTGAGATTGCTGGACGTATGTTCTAATTAAGATGGTAACAATTTTGACTGACGCATTGCAAGTATTGTGATGCGTCAGTTTATTAGTAGTAGGAATTTCCGTTTTACTGTAACAGTTCAGCCTTCGGCTTCCTGTTACATGCATCAAGCCATGCAAAACCACTTCGTGGTGTCAAAGCCACGTACCGTGGCTTGATGCATCTTTTTAATATAAAACCGCCCTCTAATGATGGCGGTTCAAAAGAAAAATATATTACCAGTCAAGCGTAAATGCCGCAAACGCGTCCTTGCGGGAAAAATGTTCTTCCTGATAGCGGAGCATGTATGCCTTAATCTCTGCGCTGACACCCTCCATGTCCGCAAGCAGTCCGTCAAAGTTTTCCTCGGTCACGCCGCCTGCCTCCGCAAATATCCGATAATAATCCAAATCATTTTTATGTTCTTCAAGAATAAGCTCCCACGCCTGCGGCGCGTCCGTCCCTTTCGTATGTCTGCCCAGATATGTTTTCAGCGCCGCGTAGGTCTCTTCCGCTATCTTATATGGATGCAGCAGCCGGAAATAGACAATCCGCAGTTTCATCTTGCGCTTTTCCACAGGGTAAGACTTTATATCATAATCCTTTCCCTCATAATCCTCCTCGCCGCATGTCCACAGCTCCTCAAACCCGTCAAGGTCATCGAGTGCCACCAGCGCCAGAAGTTTTTCATCCCACCGTTTCACCCAGCCATCGTTCCCTACATCGACAGGATCAAACAAAAAATAGTCATGAAGCACCGTAACACCAAGCGCAAGCATCCGCCCTAGTCCCTGAGACGTGCAAAGCGCCTTTTCCTCACCCGAACAATTCAGGATGATTTCCCGCAGCCTCTTACAGCCAAGGAAAAGCTCCTTTCCCCTGCTCAGCGCATGATGCGGAATTGTGATATACCGAAGTCCTTCCGCATGTGCAAAAGCCCAGTCCCCGATTTCCTCCACTGTGTCCGGAAGCGTTATCTCCCTGATTGTCTTGCAGCTTAGAAATGCTTTCCGCTCAATTGCAATGACTGGTTTCTCGTCAATCACAGGCGGAATGACGGCATTTTCTCCCACACCGCGGTACTTCCGGATGCATATACCCTTTTTATAAGTTTCATAAACAAACTGACCGCCGCCAGCACCGGTATTTTCTATTTGTTTTTCTTCCATTCCCCTCACTTATAACTCCAATGCCTCGATTTCTTTCATGATATCATCCTGCCGCTCGTGCAGCATCAGTTCTTCGTTGTGTCTCTGGTAATCCGCACTTCCGTACAGACCGATAAAACGCGCACTGTACGCATTGACTGTCAGTTCCGTCACAAGGACGAGTACCTCGTTGCCATCCATAAACGCAGTCTCACTGAACGCAAAAAGATTATGAAGCCGTTCCTGAATTCTTGCATTTTCTGTCTTCATTACGGCAACTTCCATGTCAAAAGACGTTTTCATCACTCCGAGCACTGCCGCCATCCCTTCGGGCTTGTCCAGGCGAAGCTTCTTTTCCACGGATTCAAGGAAACGAATCACCGCACGATGTTTTCTTTTGTCCTCACCCGACAGGGTTCCTGCATTTGTCATGGAATCCATGCGTTTCTGCCTGCTGCCAATCTGGTCTCTGATCTGTTTCTGTGCAAGCGCCGCTGCGTCCGTTTCGACATCTTTCTCGCAAAGTGCCCGTATGGCTTTCAAAAGCCGCATCAGATCAGTCAGGTAATCGGATTTCTCAAGATTTTCCTTCATTTCACTCTCAAGCTTGTCAAGCAGCATTCCGAGCAGCGAGAGACGCTCGTCAAACTTCGCAATGCGCGCCCGCTCCACAACCTGCGCGGAGTTTGTCCCCTCAAGAATCTCCTCGATTTTATAGTCTTTTTTATATTTGTTGTACAGCTCATAGTAAGCCGTAAATTCTTTTACAATCTTCTCGTTGTGGAGATATTGCCCGACAAGTGTCTCATCCACAACAAAGCCTTCCTCCTCGCACAACAGCATCGTGGCTGATAAATCCTCCCATCCTCTCGCTGTCACGTAGGATTTCCCGCCGACATTTGTCTCCACGCGGTAGAAATCGTTCTTTTTCATGTCAAGGTACGTAACCACAGCATTGTGGATTCCCTGCTTCAAGGCATACGCTTTCCATGTGGCATAATCTGCCTCAACCTCGACAAGCTTCATTCTGTCCATGGTCACCACATCAAATTCGCGCACCGATTTGTTGTACTCCGGCGGGTTTCCGGCTGTGACAATCACCCACCCGTCGGGAACCTTGTGCCGCCCGAATACCTTATACTGTAGAAACTGCAGCATAGATGGGGCAAGCGTCTCCGACACACAGTTTATCTCGTCGAGAAACAAGATGCCCTCCTCAATGCCGGACTGCTCCATCACCTCATAGACAGATGCGATAATCTCGCTCATGGTATACTCGGAAATATCATATTTCATCCCTTTATAACATTTATGTGTAATAAACGGGAGACCAAGTGCCGACTGTCTTGTGTGGTGCGTCATGGAATAACTCACCAGCGCAATGCCAAGCTCCTGTGCAACCTGCTCCATGATGGCAGTTTTCCCGATACCCGGAGAGCCAAGCAAAAAAAGAGGACGTTGCCGCACCACCGGAATGCGGTATTCTCCATATTCGTCCTTTTTCAAATATAATTTTACGGAATTCCTGATATGCTCTTTTGCCTGTTGGATATTCACTGCGTCATACCTCCTATTTCCTCTAAAGTAACAGTTCAGCCTTCGGCTTCCTGTTACAAGCATCAATCCATGCAAAACCACTTCGTGGTGGCTTGATGTACCTCAACCACTACGCTGAACTGTTATCCTCCAAATCCTCTGCCGGAAGCACCAGCTTGACCGCCCACGGGGGGATAGGCGGTTTCTCGAAATCATCCTCGAGAAACACAAATGCCGTGTCATAATGGTAAGGCGGTTTATGCTCCGGAAAGACACCGTAACCGTCCGTGAAATAAATAAGTCCTTTCAGGTTCTCGAACTCCCCGTTCTCTATCGCCTGATTCACATAGGCAAACACCGGTCTGAAATCAGTCGAGCCAAAACCCTCCAGCTGTCCCTCGCGCATAAAAGTCTCAAACTCATCATCATTGGTAATCTTTGTGTCACGCCGCACCTCGGAATCACACTGTATTATGTGAATATTTACTTTCCGGAAAAAATTTTCGCTGCTTTTAAGAATGCCATAGGTCTTATTCAGAAATGCCTGTACAATATTGCCGCGGCAGGAGCCAGAGGTGTCTATCGCCACCACAAACTCCTTTATCTTGTTGACATCCTTATATTCCAGCGGTTCCACAAGCGGCAGATTTCCGTAAAGGGATAATCCATATGTGTAATATACATAATCAAACTCGTCGTCATTCACCCGCATGTCTTCGCCCGACACACTGAATTTTCTCAGAAAATCACCGTAGTCATAATGTTCCTTCGTCGCCTCCTCGAGATTTTGGAGTATCGTCTTATCGTCGGACTTATCCTCGGAAAAGGACTTTAATTCAGCCTTTATCCGTTCGCTGATTTTCTTCCACTGCGCCATGGTCATTTCCAGTGTCTCCGCCGCCGTCCATCCATCGTGCACATCGCGTTTGAACAGTGTACCGAGCGCAAAAAGCTCACTCACGCCAAGCCTGTCTTTTGTCAGGCTCCTGTAAATTCTGTCCGCAGTCAGCGCTCCCGCGCGCGCTCTCCACTGTGCAAGAACCTCCCTGCGCTCATCATCCCCCGCAGTCTCCATTCCCGCCAGATCGAGGGACAGCACAGTATTTTCCACAGCCATGTCGACAGCCACATCCCAAAGCTCCTGCTCCACTTTGTCATATTTATATGCGTGGCTGAAAATGCAGTGGAGCAGGATGTGAAGGTAGATCCTTGTCACAGCATTGGGATTTTTCTTGTAGAGACGGATGATTAACAGCGGGTCATAACGGATGACGGATGCGTTGCAGCAGACTTTGTCCGTTCCGGTCACTGCCTGAAGCTTCAACTCCGAGAGCGCCACATCAAGGAAGCGCATATTCATAAGAAGCCTGTCTCTGGACAAAAACATTATTTTTTGCGCCAAGTTTATCATTTCCGTGTTCCCCACAATATACCTCCGTCGCGCTTTAAGAAAAGTTTAATATCTCCCCGCTGCAGGCTTCCTCCAGAATCGCCTGCACATCAGCGCCGTCCAAATCCAGCCCCTGCGCGCTGACAAAATGTGTATGCTGCATTCCATAGAGCCGGCAGAGGGCGTTGGCGTATTCAAAGCCAAAATTACAGTCCCCGATATAGCCGCCGCTGGTCGTAACATAGTACATGTCCTGCGCCGCACATAACCCTATCGGCGTACCGTCCTCGGCATATGTAAATGTGATACCGTTGACACTCGCCGCCTCGAAAAATATCTTGAGCGACGACGGAAAAGACATATCCCAGTAGGGCGCTGCAATCACCAGCATATCCGCCTGCGCCACGGCATTTGCATAATCAAACATCGTATCCGAAAGCTGCCCAGACGCAAGCAGTTCATCGCGCCTCTGAAGTCTCTCATAATTTAACGGAAGCAGATTTTCAGTGGAAAGCCTGATTTCTTCAATCTGAAACGCCATATCCTTACTGTTCGCTTCCCTGATACGCTCAAGCAGATATTCTGCCAGAGCCAGTGTTCTTGAATCCTTGCCCCGCACGCAGGCATTGATAAAAAGTAATGTAGGCATCTTCATTCTCCTCGTATTCTGACACAGTATTAGGAACTTCGTTTCAGCAGTGACTTCGGCACTTCAGCCGCCATCCGTTCATATGCCTTTTCAGACGGATGCAGATGATCGCCGCTGTCATATCCCTCTCCAAACGCGGCAGGATTGTCCCCGCTGCATAGCGCCCTGTCAAAATCAATGCAGCCCTGAATCTCGGATGTCGTCCGTATCCACGCATTGACTGCACAGCGCAGTTCGTCCCGAAACGGCTCATAAGTGCGCCATCCGTATATTGGGAGCAGTGTCCCTATATAGACCTGAAGCCCATACGTTTTTGCCTGCGCTATATACCGCTGCAGTCCCTGTATCAAATCGTCTGCTGTCGGCAAATCGCTCCACGGCCGGAACGGATTCACCTCGACGCCAACGGGATGAATAATATCATTGATACCATGCTGAATAATCACTGTGTCCGCACCGCTGACCTGCGCCTCCCTCGGAAAGCGGATTTCTCCCCTCAGTCCATAGGAGTCATACGTAATATTGTCATACTGCCGCAAGATTCTTGTGCCGCTCGCCGCACGGCGCACAATAGCAGTATGCGCGATATTTTCTGAAAATAACCGCAGTGTCAGGTAATCCGGCCATGACTGCGATGTGATGCTGTCACCATAACAGATGACTGCCCTGTTCGTGCTGTCCGTCTCTATCTCCACATTGCTTAAAAAGTAAAACCAGTTTGTATTTCTGGTCAAATCCAGCGGAAGTTTTGCGCTCTGCGCATAATCACCCACTGTGTAATATCCCTTTGACAACGGCCCTGTAATCAGTACCGCCGAGCGCATCTGCGTAAACCCGCCAAGGTAAAAACTGACAGTAATGTCATTTCCGCGCCGCACCGGAAAATAAATTTCATCGCTGACTGCGGCTTCTCCTGCCGGTATGGTCACACTTCTGCTGCCATTGTCAAATGTGACAGGTGTACTGGACTGTTCCGCGATTTCCCGCCCGCCGTCCACACTGTCAGCCACATATATATGGCTGATTGTCACAGGCTCCGTGCCGCAGAAATTGTCCAGTGTTATTTTTATCTTTTCTCCGTCAAACATGGGACGGACAGGGTAGCGGAGTGTCAGATCCTTCGCGTAATTCTCCGGTCTCCTGTCCGCAATCGAGATCGCGTTTCCCCATGTGGTCACATACTTTTTCCTATTCTCTTCCATGCCATTTTTCCTTTGCATTTTATCCTTGCATATGTAATCGAAATATTCTCATATCCAAGTCTTTATTATAGCATGAAATTATATTTACTTCAATTATAACGTATCTGCTTCAAAACAAATTTATGGCAGTTCTTTACGATTCGCGGGTCGGCAATGTGCAAAGCTTCGCATTCCGTGAGAACATGATTCAGGTAAAATGCATCTCAGCTCCGGCGCCGTTTTACATTTTTTCTGATAAATACAGCTATCGCAGCCAATGCCACCGCTGTCAGAAGCAACACCGTGCGCCCCTGCGGGGTTTTTGACGGTTTGTTGAGAAACTGTACCAGCCTATCGGTTGTCACAAGAAAGTCGTCAAGCGCTGTCCGGTCTCCCTGAAAGGTCTGTATTTCATTTCCAGCAGCATCCTTTACCCGATACAGGAGCGCCAGCTCCCCGTTATATTGTGGAATGGTAATGTCCATCTGGTTTCCTTCCCCGCAAAGCGCCATGTAATCCCAGCTGTCAATCACATCATTTGCCTTGTTGACAAGGACAAACTCTGCCTCGGAAAGCCTAAAATTATCGCTCACCGAAACATGCACTTTCTGCGACTCCACATCATAAAGCATCCCTGTTTCAATACCATCTATCACGACTTTGGGCGGTGTGTTGTCTACAATAAATGATATTTCGTCTCCGTGGATGTCCGCCATGTTGTTTCCCTCATTGCCAGCCCTATCCTTGGAATAAAGGCTGATGCGGTATGTCCCCTCCTCTGTAAAATTATCTTTTTTTACATGGTAGGTGTAAATATAACCTGTTTCCGCCGAACCTTTTACCTCCTTGTCATATGCTGCGCTGTAACCAAGCGCGCCGTTTCTTGAGATATAGATTTCAAACTGCTCAACCATGTCAATATTCATCTCAACAATCTGAATGTCAGCCAAATCAGCGTATGTGATGTACTGGCGCTCCATCAGCTCCATGATTTTGGTCAGGTCATAGGCAGATCCCTTTCGATTCAGCGAAAAACGGTATGTAAGCACGGATACGTTTCCTGATTTGTCGCATGCAGTCACTGTAAGGTCATAGATATTGTCGTCCTTGTCCGTCAAATCAGAAAGCACATACTGATAACCGATTCCTTTTCCTTCCTCCAGTGCAGCCGTCTCAACGGCAGTCTGCACGATATCACCGACGCCTGTTGTGACTGTTATCTCTGTGTCCTGCGCTTCCATATGAAAATCCAGCACAGATATCACAGGATGAACTGCACCGCTGTTCGCGGAGCCGTCCGTGATTCCTTCAATGAGTATGATTGGGGCAATGGTATCAATCACAAAATCTACCGCTGTCTTATCCGCCGAATTTCCCGCATCATTTCTGTTTCCTGCCAAATCCGTATAACTGCATGCGATATGGTACACATTGTCACCATTAAAGGTAAGGCGCATCGTGTGCACATCCCCGTCATGGCGCCATGTACCTTTCTTTGCTTCCGGAACAGTTTCCATCACAAAACCATTCTCGCTGAAATTGTGCTCTGTCACCGTTATCACAGCAGTGACCGCAGTACGGTAATAGTGCTCACGCGGTAAGCTGTCCTGTCCGGCTTCTAGTTTTATTGTCAAAACAGGAGCGGTTCGGTCAATGGTAAATGACGGGACTTTCACAATATCCGACTTGTTGTCCGCCAAATCCGTACAGCTCACCTCCATCATATAGCTGCCATCCTCCGCAAAAGCGACTGTCGCCCGATGCATGTCCCCGTCGCTTTTCCAGTCTGAAATTCGGTAATTGTATGGATGACCGTCCCTTGTGACCGCAATATCCACAGCGGACGGGTCAAAGTTCTGCTCCCGTATCTGTATTGCGGCGGTTCTGGCGGAAGGATAAAAACTGCCGTTTTCTGCGTTGTTATTGTCAAATGTAATCTCTATCTGCGGCTTTGTGACATCAATCTTAAGCAGCTGCGTGGAAGTCTTTGTATTGCCCGACCTGTCGGTCGCCGTGACCTCGATGTACGCGGCATTGCTCTCGTGCTTTTTGGCATCTATCACCTGCACAGTTGAAAAAACTGACGCTTCTGTCAGTTCCTCCTCCGTGGGAAGCTCCTTTGTAAAAGAAAAAAGCTCTTTGTCCGTGAATGTGTCCGTTCCATCTTTTCCAACTGTACCGGTCACTGTCATCAGCGCCGCACAGTTATCATTTTCCGGCGCATCCGTCACAAGAATATCCACCCTGACATCCTTGTTGTAAAATCCGTTTTTGTTTGCGCCGGCAGGTTCCATAAGCAGCGCTTTTCCGTTTTCTTGGTTTGGCGCCATGTTGTCAACCACGATGCCCCTCGTCCATCCCTCGGCTGTATTTCCTGCGTTATCCTCAGCCCTTACATAAAGAAAGCATCTTGTTCCGGTCGGAATATTTATGACATTTGTGTCATTTATTTCCAGAAAATCCTTTTTTTCGGCAGTTTCCCATGCTCCTATTTTTTTTGCCGTTAATACGGTCAACGATGCTTTTCCACTGATGCCATACTCCGCGCTGACCGTTCCTGTGACATTTTCCTGATAAAATCTCTCATAGACGATAGCGGACTCCTGACCGACTGGAAATATACTGTCTTCCAATACCACTTCCAAATTTTCCGGTTCGTGGCTGTCTATTTTGTAGACGTGCCTTTGTTTTGCGGACACATTGCCCGCCTTGTCGGCAATCCAATATTCCAACGTATAAATGCCATCCTGAATTTCCCTGTCTGCCGTGTCGTTCTTAAAATCTATAACATGCCTGTCCAAATCATCCTGTGTCACCACAAATGTTTTGACACCGTCCGCGCCCTCCGTCACGTCACAGCTGTCCATAACGCCCATCTGTGCGCTTTTTTGCACCTGAAGCTTGGCTTTTGATTGCACGGATGCATCCATGCCCGAACGATTCGACGCCTCCTGCGCAGACTTGTCTGTTTCATACGTCTCGGCAGTCAGCTGATAATGAATTGTCACTGGAGCATCGTACTCTTTTGAAGTGACACCAGTGTCATAATCCGGATATACAAAGCGAATTACCGGCGCTCCGGACTCCTTGTTATACCAACCGTTTTTCCGCTTTGCATTATCGGCATTCTCTACAACAACCGGTTTTATCCGAGGTATTTGATGCTGTGTCAGAACTCTTTTCTTAAGAATCTCCTTTGATGCTACGCCCGACTTAGAGATGGCGCGGAAATAAAAATAGCCGTTTTTGTCTTCCCTGACATCCATCCCCGCTGTCAGATTATCCTCAAGCTTGATCCGCGTCCAATTTTCTGACATATCTGTCATATTTTTGATGTTTACAGCATCACCGACTGTATGATACAGGTACTCGCACTGGTACACGCCGGCATATGGGCAGCTGTTCTTGTCAAATGCAATGTCAAATATGACGTCTTTGTTTGTCCAGTTGTCTTTATCCCCAATATAAACCTTATCTCCTGCCGTTGCTTGCACATTTAAAACAGGCTCGGCTTTATCGACGATTACCGTGATATATGCGCCGTGTTCATTGACAAATCCCTTTGTCTCGCTGACATTTCCCGCATAGTCATGCGCCCTTACGGCAACAGCGCTGTAGCATCCGTCTTTCAGTGTTATGGTAAAATCAAGGCTTCCTGCTTCTGCGCCCAACGTGGTTTCCGCTTCCGTCCACACAGCATCTTTCTCGTGTCTATTATCCGTTGTGTACTCCACTTTCCTGACACCACTTTCGGCGTCCGAAAAACTTCCTTTCAGGACAAAATCCTGTCCGAAATACTGCTCTGTCTCGGTCTGTGTCGGCGCAAAACACTGGCTTTCCACTGCAAACTTCCGGAGCAGTGGGGCACTGGTGTCGATGCCTGCCGTAAACACCCTCGTCCCGTTTTGCACATCCCTTGTACTTGCGTTTCTGTCTTCATTTTCTGCCCATAATTCATACTTTATTTTTTTACGGCTGTCTGCCGGACGATTATCCGTCATACCGTCCGAATCTTCTGTTTCAATTTTAACGGTATTATAATACTTTTTTCCTGTGTCGCTTAAGCTGACAGTAATTTCTCCGTTTACCCATTGGTTGTGCGCTTCAAGGTATGTTTTCCACGCGTCAAAAGTATACTGCTTTTCCTTGCCCGAAACTTGTACATAGAAATCCTCGTTATACAGAGGGCTGTTTTTGACCGTTATGCTTCCTGATACAGGCGCTGCACCGTAACGGGTATTCGGCAGCATCGTGATTTTATACGCTGTCTCTCCGACACCTGCCACCACAAGATTTATCGCATCGGCAGATAAATTGTATGTACAGACACCATTACTCCCGTTTTCTGCATATACGACATCTGTATCTGAAATTGTCACCTGACAGTCAATGTCCGATAATGTATCCTGCGGTATCTCACGGGTAGGTGCGCCGCCATACTTCGTTTTGGGTCTGACCGAGTTGTCCAGATCTCTTTCCAGCAGCCGAATCCCAAGCTGCGGATTTGTGTCACTGTCCAGATACGTTCTGTAATCAAATACCCCGTCGTCCGTTATCTCCGGTACAATGGTTGTATTTTCAAGCCATATTGTATAGTGGCTTTTCTTAGCAGGAGAAGTATCCTCTGTTATCATATTTGTTTCTAAATCCCCTGAATATTCCTCTGAATTAATCTCCGATATGGATTCCTGACTTTCCTCTGATATGCTTTCCGATTCAACCTCTGACACAGATTCCTGACTTTCCTCTGATATGTCTTCCGATTCAATCTCCGATGTGGGTTCCTGACTTTCCTCTGATATGCTTTCTGAATCAGTCTCTGATGTGGATTCCTGACGCTCTATTACCGCGCCATCCGAAATGATTTGAAAATCCTCTGTCTTTTCCGGATCTGTGACTGGTATTCTTAATTGTCCCTTTTTCTCCTCCTTTGTCTGCCCGAAAAATACACTGTACTCCGACGCATCTGCTGTCTTCAGGTTTACAGGAATACTCATCGCAATAATGACTGCAAGGAATCCTGCTGTTACGCTCTTTACTTTTTCTCTCATTCACTGTACCTCATATATCCTTAATCGTCATTCCGAACGCTTTCACAATGACGGCACAACACTGTCAAAACGCCCAGAAAATCAGCTATTTCGGGGGTTTTCCCGCAAATAGTTCCAAATAAGCATATATGAAGTACATTTTTGCCTCAATGGTACTTAAGTACTGTTTGACACTCTTTTTTGGGGCTAAAACCGCCTCCATTCAATCATCACTTTAAACAAATCACCATCTATTTCTATCCCAAACATCCCCCCTTGAAGCTGGGTAAAGCTTTTGGCTATCGCGAGTCCCAAACCGCTCCCCTCGGTATTACGCGAGGCGTCACCACGCACAAACCGCTCGGTCAAATCAGTTGGATTGACGGTCAGTTCCTCTGCGGAAATATTTTTTATTTCTATATGGATATATCTTCCCTGTGCATCCTCCTGTGTCTTCGCCTGTATGTATACGCGCGTATTTGCCAAGGCATACTTTATGATGTTGACATACAGATTTTCAAAAATACGGTAGGTTTTCTGGCTGTCAAGCTGCAAAATCACTTTTTCCTCCGGCATGTCAAAACGCACATCCAGACCATTCTCCATCATCTTCTCCTCATGCTCCAGATAGACCTGACACATGAGATTACAGATATCCACGGAAACAAGTTCCAGCTTTACATTGCCGCTGCTCGCCTTGCTGATTTCAAATAAGTCCTCTATCAAAACCTTTAACCGGAGTGATTTGCGCTCAAGCGTGTCCAGATAGGACTTGCGCTGTTCGTCCGTGATATTGTCATCCTTAAGCAAATCAATATAAGTGATAATCGCTGTCAGCGGCGTCTTAAGATCATGTGAAACATTGGTAATCAGTTCTGTCTTCATACGCTGGCTCCGAACCTCCTCCTCAACTGCTTTTCCAAACCCGTCCTGTATCTGGCAAAGCTCCTTTTTATAAGTTTCAAAAATACCAAAATTACCATTAAAATCGTTGTCAAACTTCCCCTGCGCAATTGCATTTGTCACCTGAAGAAGATTGCTGTATTTCTTCTGCACTCTGGCAATATAGAGCTTGAGTAAAATATAGAGCAGGAAAGAATATACAATCAGGATAAAAATTCCCAAAAACCACAAGCAGCAGCAAAATGACACAACAACCAACTGTACAATAACAAACACCCGCAGAAACCGTTTGTTGTTATTTGCCAAATCTATTCCCTCGATTTCCTTTTTCCATCTGCCATAGGTTTTTTCAAATAAACATTTAATTTGTGAACATTTCCGATATATAAAACTGCGCTCCCTGACAAAGGAACCAAAGCCTGTAAAAATACTGCGGATGCTAAGCAGACACCAGTACCATATACCAAACAGAATAAACATCACGCCAAACAAAATAACATAATTGACAATATACCAAAAATCCAGCGGAAAACGGATATTTCCGGCTCTTTCATTGATATAGCAGACCAGATTCACAACCGGCATGTACATGCTGTCCGACAAAAAATACATAACTACTAAAATCCATTCCATGGAACACCTCGTTCCGGCAGTGTCCGCTGTCCGATGGGGCATATGTCGTGTCATAATAAGCACCAAGACTATCATGACTACCAGAATGGACAAGTAAACCCTTCCTACGCCAAACATATCATATGCCATTTCCTTGCTGTAGTTATTGATGTAAGCCATCACCACCATATCATTGTACTCTGTGAGCTTATAGACAGGCATATGTATGAATCCTTCCATCTGTTCCGCTGTCATGGCGTAGATAAAAGTCGCATTTTTGGGATTCTGCTGCGTTATGGTCATCCTGCCATTCGCCTCGTCGAACATATCGACCAGCACATAGCTCTGCTCTTTCTGGCTGTTTGTAAACAGAAGCGAATCCGCACTGTTTGCAACCAGCTGGGCGTTTTTCAAAAATTTATCTTCATCTTTACCGTGAACCTTGATATCGACAATGCTTCCGTTCTGGTCATAGCGGAAAATAATATAATATTCGTAGTCCCCGACCGCGCCCTCCTGCAGCCGCTCCGGATTTCTTGTCGTATTTTTCAAAATGGTCTGTGTTTCCTCATCAATCACGCAGTAATCCATTCTTGTGCCCAGTTCAGCCGTATATAATTCCTTAATCTGCTGTATCTGCTGCTGTACACTCATAACATGGTCAGCCTTCAGCCGTTCCGCGCTTCTGTCGCTAGGCGTTTCGTTTCCGTAATAGATCGCCTGCTCCGCGGTCTGCTCCTCAAATAAAAGGTACAAGTCTTCAACCTTGTTCTGCTTACCGCCTTTTTCCAATACTTCGGGATAGAGGACATAATTGTTCTGAAACAGTATTTTAATGAAATTTTCACTCTCATAACCGCCGCTGTTCTCTGCACAATATGCATCCACATCCCCTTTGTACCCGATGGCAGTCAGAACAAAAATTACCGCTGCCACAGCCACAATCACAAGCGCTGTCTGCACAGCCTTTTTATTGTTTTTCAATTTTGTAACCAACGCCCCACACCACCTTCAAATATTTTGGGTCATTCGGGTTAATTTCGATTTTCTCCCGAATTTTTCTGATATGCACCATAATCGTGTTGGTATTTACGGCCTGCTCGTTCCATACACGCTCGTAAATCTCATCCGCGCTGAAAACCCTTCCTGCATTTTTCATCAGCAGCATCAGGATTTTGAATTCCAACGGCGTAAATTTTACCGGATTTCCGTCCACAGTGACCTCCACCGTATCTTCATTCAGCTCAAGTCCTCCAATCACATGAATCCGTTCATGGTTTTCGTGCTCAGTCACTGCGTCAAGATATCTTTGGTAACGGCGCAGGTGGGAATTGATTCTGGCTAAAAGCTCCATTGTAGTAAACGGCTTCGTTACGTAGTCATCGGCTCCCATATTCAATCCCATAATTTTATCAACTTCTTCCGATTTTGCCGACAACATGATAACGGGAAATTCATATCCTTTTTCACGCACTTTCATCATCATGGTAATTCCATCCATACGCGGCATCATAATATCGACAATGGCAAGGTGGATTTGCTCGGACTCTATCCTTTTGAGTCCCTCAATGCCATCAGCCGCCTGCGAGACGGCATAGCCTTGATTTTTCAGGTAGATTTCTATTCCGTCCCTGATTTCCTTGTCATCTTCTACAATCAAAATATGATATGTCTCCATGTCCCTTCTCCCTTGTCCAATTGATTTTCTTTCAGTATACCACCATTTAGGTCACAGTGTGGGCAAAAACAGCATCTCCCAGCAAATATCCTGCCCCGACAAAAACAAAATTCCATACAAAGACGCCGAGTGCAGAACTGACACTGTACTTGACAAAATTTATCTTCAACACGCCTGCCGGTATGGAAATGAGCGTCCGCACCATCGGAATCAGCTTGCCCACAAAGATTCCGAAGCATCCCTTCTGACGAATCAATGCAAAATTCTTCTCAACAGCAGATCGGTGTTTCGGAAATTTCCCAAGATATTTTTCTAAAATAAAGTTCCCGCCGGCATATCCGATAAAATAAAGAATCCAACTGCCTGCCAGACCTGCTGCCAGCGTAATACCCATAACCTGAATGAAATGAATATTCCCCCGCGCTGCCCACACACCCGAAAGCGGCATAATGATTCCTGCCGGAAATCCCGGTAAATTCATATACTCAAGCAGCACAATCACAAAAATTGCAGCAGCGCCGTACTGGGTAAAATAACAGGTAATTTCATCCAAACTCATAAAAACACCTTCCTTTTCCATAATTCCTTACCAACAAGTGTAGCTGTTAAAATGAAAAAACAGGATATTACAAAACGAAAATTTTTCTTAAGATTTGGCTGCAGTGCCGCATCCTGACAATCCTTTATTGCTATCGGAATGGTCATATGTTATATTAGATATAAAAGGAGGTCTATGATATGGCGTTACCACAGGAAAAATATTACACAATCGAAGATATTTACAATCTTCCCGACGGACAGCGGGCAGAATTAATTGACGGGCATATTTATATGATGGCGCCGCCGATGCGGATTCATCAAAAACTAGTGTCACAATTTACTAAAGTAATTGGTACTTATATTGATGCAAAACATGGTGACTGTGAGGTCTATCCTGCACCATTTGCTGTATTTCTAAACGAAGACGACCGAAATTACGTTGAACCGGACATTTCCGTTATCTGCGATAAAAACAAGCTGGATGAAAGAGGCTGTAATGGTGCACCGGACTGGATTATTGAAATTGCATCGCCCTCCAATCCGCAAAATGATTACGGAATCAAACTTTTTAAATACCGCACTGCCGGTGTCCGCGAATACTGGATTGTAAATCCACGCACAAAAACCGTTATGGTATATGACCTCGAAGCGGATGAAAAATCAAACCAGTATGGTTTTGATGAAAATGTACCAGTCTGCATTTATGAAGATTTCAACATTAAAGTTGCAGATCTGCTTTTATAAGCATTCCCTTGATGCTATACAACTTCAGCTCTTTTTCAAACACACAAAAAAGGCAATAGATTTTCTCTACTGCCTTTTTATGATATTCCTAATTTTTCTTTAAGAAGCTGTATCCCCTCGACTACTGCATTTACACGTTGTGTTTCCATTGCATCCGCACATTTTTGTATATCTGCAATTTCAGTTGGCGACATTCTAAAGCCTACTTTTTCAGTTCGGGGATTATCCGTTGGTCTACCCGTTTTTTTCTTTTCTACGGTTCATCACCCCTTTATTCCTTGCCTTTTTTCCAATAAATGATTGCAAAATCTGTTATAATTCACACCTCAATAGCTCGTATGCCGATAAAAACTGGCGTGGGTGTGAATTGTACATTGTATGTTTTGATTTTTGTGCTTTCGATATTGATTTGCATATATTAAAAGAAAAACCCTAGAAAATCTAGGGTATTTGAGAGCGATAGACGGGGCTCGAACCCGCGGTCTCGACCTTGGCAAGGTCGCGCGTTACCAACTACGCCACTATCGCATATATTATCTGTATCAGACTTTTATTATTTTACACGATTTCATTTCTTTTGTCAATATATTTTACTATTTTTGTAAAAGAATCATACGTGCAAAGCGGGTGATGGGAATCGAACCCACGTATCTAGCTTGGAAGGCTAGTGTTCTACCATTGAACTACACCCGCACAGTGCCCAGAACCGGAATCGAACCAGTGACACGAGGATTTTCAGTCCTCTGCTCTACCGACTGAGCTATCTGGGCGCTTAACCGAATATCAGTATACACTACCTTATTTTGATTGTCAATATCCTTTTTCCAAAAATATCATTTTTTGCCGTCTGTTCCCTGATATGACGGCATATTCTGAAATGCTTCAAATTTCTCCTCGATTTTGTCCGCTGAGAGCGCATAGTGGTATATTTCAAGCCCTGCAAGTTTTCCCTGAAAAGAATCCTGATATTCGTCTCCTCCCAGTACGACCTGATTCACCACCTTCAAGTCAGGCATATTTTCCCTGCTTGCAACCAGCAGCCCGTTAAAATACAGTTTTCCGATATGTGTAATGACATCATAAGTCGCGCAGATATACGACCACTGCCCCGGAACTGCCCTCCTGCACACGATATCGTGCCACTCGTTTGGCTCGCGGTCATCCTTGATACGGAAAAACATATCCCCATGCCCGCTGTTCGGCATCAGGCTCATAAAACCATCCTTATATGTAATGTAGAAAACACTTGTCCATGACTGTGCCTTATCCGGATTAACCCAGAAACAGATAGAATAGCTGTCACTGTACATAATCTCCTTTGGAAGAACAACAAGGTTTTCGCTGACCGTTCCCCCGGGAAAATAAAGTGCACGCTGACCTTCCACAACACCTTCAGCATATGTGAATCCTGTACCCTCGAAAACACCCGTGTGCTGCGCTTCGTCATCCGATAAATTTTCCGCAAACGAAAATGCTGTCGGTTTCTGGTTGCGGACGAAAAACAGCCTGTCTTGATACTGCTCCTCAAAAGCAGCTTCGTCACAGGGCACTCCGTAAAAATCTCCCACACCAAACTGGGTGCCATAATCTGCAAGCATTTTCACCTGCGCCGTATTCTCAATCCCCTGCGCCACAATGCCGCAGTGCAGATCCCTTCCCAGGCTGATCACATTGCGTAGAATGCTCACGCCTGTCTCGCTGTGCTCTGCCTCCATCAGCAGTTTCGCATCCAGTTTCAGCAGCTGAGACGGAACTTTCTGTAATACGCTCAGCGAGGACGCGGACGCAAAGTTGTTGATTGCCACTTTAAATCCGGCGTTCATAAGCCCATGTACCACGCCGTACATCCGCTCGCCATTTTCCCCAAAATCCTTCTCCTCAATACAGAGTTCGACCTCGTCACGCCTTAATCCATACTTATCCATACACTGCATAACAGCCTGAATACTGCCGGACTGCATGACATATCTTCCGGAAAGACGCACATAAATCTCCATGTTGTCAAATTTCGTGTTTCTCCACCTATACTTCTGTTTACAGGCTTCCTCCAATACATAGGCACTCATATTTACATCAATGCCGTATTGTTTGAAAATCGGCATAAACTTCTCCTCTGCAATCATGCCCTTTTCCGGAAAATTCCACTGAATCACCGTTTCCACAGAAAACACATCGGAAGTCTGCAGATAGATGACAGGCCGATACAAAATTTCTATTTCCTGCCATACCATTCCCGAAAGCGCTCTTTCCTTGATAGCGCGCTCCTCCTCTATCTGTTCTCGTATTTCATCATAGACAATAAAATGACCTTTGCCGTTTTTCTTCACATGGTACATCGCAACATCTGCCTGCTCAAGTATCGCCTGAATGCCTGCCCCAACCAATTGGTTGTAACAGACACCAATACTAAACGACAATAATTTTTCCACATTGGCATCAAAGTCGCCGGAGCTTATCGCTTCCTGCAAATATACAAGTTTCTTTTCCAGTTCCCCTGTCTCAATGGCGCCATTGCAAAGGGCAATGAACTCATCGCCGCCCATCCTGACAATAAGCTGTCCCTGAAACGTATTCTGGAGCAGTCTGCTGATAAAAACCAGCAGCTCATCCCCTTTTGCATGACCATAAATATCATTTACCAGCTTGAAATTGTCGACATCCATATAAACACAGTGGACATGTGCATCCTGCGGCAGTGACTGCCACACTTCATTCAGTCCCCACCTGTTACACAGTCCTGTCAGATAATCTGTATATCTTTCAAGTATTTCCGGTTTATGAAAAAAAAACTTCCATATTCACCCCCCCTCCTATAAACTTCCATTTATTGCCTTCTTTCGTATACCGCTTTATCTGCGTCTGCTCCCCTTTCTTTGGATTTCTCATCCCTGCAAAAGATCCAGCAGCTCATCCCGGCTCATGCTTCCAAGCTGTCCCAGCTCGCCATTCATGACCTGCTCCGCAAGATCACGCTTGGACTCCTGTAGTTTGAGTATTTTCTCCTCAACACTGTGCCGTGCAATCAGTTTATACACTGTTACCTTTTTTTTCTGTCCGATACGATGTGCCCTGTCTGTCGCCTGATTCTGTGCAGCGATGTTCCACCATGGGTCATAGTGAATGACAACATCCGCACCTGTGAGATTCAGACCGACGCCGCCCGCCTTTAAGGAAATCAAAAACACCGGAACATCATCTTCATTAAAAGCTTTCACAAGCTGTAGACGCTTCTCCTTGGCGGTCTCGCCCGTAATCACATAACATGAAATTTTCTGCTGCTCCAAACGTGTCTTTATAATCTCAAGCATTGATGTGAACTGGGAAAACAAAAGCATTTTGTGCCCGCCGTCTATTGCACCCTGCACCAGTTCGATACAGGAATCCAGCTTTGCCGATTCTCCCTGATAATTGTCAAAGCACAGACTAGGGTCACAGCATATCTGACGCAGCCTTGTCAGCTCCGCAAGGATTTTGATTTTATTTTTATTGAAATCCGCATCGTCCTGCTTTGCCAGCATCTCCTGCATATGTACAACCTGTGCGTCATATGCCGTCTGCTGTACTTTGTCAAACTTCACGTAACGCACTTCCTCAAGCTTGTCGGGCAGGTCTTTTAGCACATCCGTCTTTAAGCGTCTCATAATAAACGGTCCCACCATCCGCTGCAGCCGCGCCATGGCATCCTTGTCGTCATATTTCACAATCTGTGTTTCCACATCTTTCTTAAAGACTTCATAGCTGTACAGAAATCCGGGCATAAGGAAGTCAAATATACTCCATAATTCGCTTAACCGGTTCTCAATCGGCGTTCCCGTCAGCGCAATTCTCATACGGCTGTCTATGACCTTCACTGCCTTTGCTGCCGCGGTCGTGTGGTTCTTAATATACTGCGCCTCGTCAATAATCTCATAGGTAAATTTTTTTCCCTCGTAATAAGAAATATCCCTTCTGAGAAGATCATAAGAAGTGACACTCACGTCATATTCCGAGTACTCCTCAATCTTCTTCTGGCGCTCCTGCTGGTCGCCTGTAATCAGCTGTACCTTTAATTCCGGGCCAAATCTCTGGAACTCCTCCCCCCAGTTAAACACGAGGGAAGCCGGCGCCACCACCAATGTCGTCACTCCCTCATTTTTGGCAGAGAGCAGAAAAGAAATCGCCTGTATGGTTTTTCCAAGTCCCATGTCGTCGGCAAGAATTCCCCCGAACTGACAGGATTCCAAGGTTTTTAACCACTTAAATCCGTTTTTCTGGTAACCGCGCATCACACGTTTGAGGCTGCCTGGCACTTCGTAATCCGCGTCACTGATTGTCTTGAAATTTTTGATCATTTTACGAAACGTATGGTCTCTGTTTGTATAAAAACCCTCCTTTTCCTCAAGCAGCTTGTCAAGATAAAGTGTCCTGTACACAGGGAGGTGTACCTTTCCCTTGATAAACTCCTTCGGGGGCAGATGCATCGTGTCCATCAGTTCCTTCAAAATCTGAAGATTCTCGTCCTCAAGACTGACAAAATCGCCGTTTTTGAGTCTGTAATATTTCTTGTGAAGCTTATACCCTTTGAGAACATCCAGCAGCTCCTCGCGGCTGATATCCTCCGTCTCAATTTCCATGTCAAGCAGACCGCTTGATACAGAGACACCCACCGTCATGTGCATCTTTTTCACAATATTAAGATTCCTAAACGCATTGGTACATTTTACTTCCCCAAGCTCTGCAAGCGTTTCCACCCCACGGCTAAGCACCTCGTAAATGATGTCTTCCTCCCCATTGCAGCAGAGCAAATCCTTCTTCACATCAACGTAGGGAAACAGCTGCCTTGCCAAAAAGAATATTTCCCGCTCGCGCCCTTCCAGACGGAACCCTTCATAATATGAATTATCTGGATTCATCACTGCGGAATCCACAACTGAGCATTCCTTTTCCCCATAACGCGCCGTCACACGGCAGGTCAGGTCATTCCCTTCCGCATCCAGATAAAAGACAAACGCTACCTCCGGCGGCAGATATTTGTGAATCTCCTCGCTATCTTCCTCCATAACGGTAAATATATCCTCAAGCTGCGGCAGCATCGAATAATAGAAGTCGGTCAGCTTATTTCTTCCAATCTGAAAATTCAAATTTTCCCCGTCTGCCATATCCAGAAGCGGCCGTATTTTATTTATGACACTAATGTCAGTTTTATACATGATATCCTTGCGGATATAGTATGCGTATTCTGTTCCCATGTAAAATTCGGGCATGCTGCATGAGACATCAATGCCATGAAACTCCGTTTTTCTCCCGATTTTACTTTTGCGAATCTGCATGGTCAGCTTCGGAGCGCCCTCCCTGCAAACAAGCTGCAGTTTTCCTTTTTTGGATGACATTTTGTCATCATATTCTACACTGCCTTCGCCCAGAATCTCACAGAACTGATCCATGCGCCAGCCGTACAGTCCAAAGTCAGCGCACTTTCTCTTATTTTCATAGTAATAATAGCGCATTTCATTGATGCGGTTAAGGACTTCCTCCTCCTCCTGAATAACCTTACTCATAAAATCATACCACTGCCTTGCACGCGGCGTAAAACCGTTGATGTTCAGACTAAGTTTCGTGCTCGTGCCAAACTGCACTGTCTCTGATCCGCGCACCTGTTCACAAAAACTGATCATATCCTTGACGACAAACAGTTTTTCTGTTCCAACCTTAAATGACAGCCTGATTTCTCCGTCCTTGTGGGACAGTCTGGGCTCCAGACGCATCGTCTCAGCCTGCATTGCTACATTTGACACAATCTGGTTTGTGTGGTTTCTCTGAAAATTATACAGAAGGATTGCACCGTATTTATCTGTCGCATCCCCGATTTCTTCTTTCTGAAATTGTGTTTTGATATACTGTAACACTGCCGCAACAAAACTACAGCTGCTCTTTTTTGGCGTGTACCATCCATATCCCCTGCAGTCCGGACATCCGCAATCTGTGTACAGCACACGATCTCTGTTAAATGTCAATCTGACCGGAAACTGCCTTTTGTGGTAATCCGCCATGCCACTCACCGATGCAATCAAGTCATTCCTCTGATCAAAATAACCCGTCTCGACAGACTCTACATAAACCTTATTATTTTTGAGTAATTCCGCACCTTTTGCCATTGTATCCGAAGAGATACCCAGACCTCCTATAATGGATTTAATGTCAAAATACTGGTATTCTGATTCCTGCTGCGCTGCGCCTTTATTTACTTTTTCTTTCTGTTTTTCCATATCAATTATTTTATCTAAATCTTTCATAACTCTTTCCTAAGAACATATCTGAAATGATTGTCTGACATATATGCTCCCCTACAGTATGTGTATAATTGTCCTCCATTATCTTAATTACGCATGAGAATGACTTGTCCAAATGTCCGTCTGCGATTTTTTCTGTTGTGAAACATTTATATATCCTTGTCACAAATAATTTCTGAACAGTTTCTCGTGCCGAATAATTATATTTTATCATTTTATCACATAAATGTCGAGAATATAACATTATCAAAAAGCGGCAGTTCCACAAATATTTTATTACTGTTCACTCCGTTCCAGTAACAGGTAAAAATCCATGCAAAATTTGTTTCTCAAATGGATTTTTACTCGCAATCGAAACGTTTTCTCACGGACTTAGCAGCAAATGCTAAGTCCTGTATGAACAGTAACAATATTTTACTGCCGCTTTCAAACACCGATAAACAATTATGAAATTTTAGGGAACAAGTCTTTTACGGTCGGATAAATCTGCGCAAAACTGCGGTATCTCGCTTCATAGCGGGCTGCAAGCTCCCTGTCAGGCTCCACACTGTCAACCACCTTCACAAGTTTTGACGCTGCGTCCTCCACTGACCCATATGCGCCGCAAGCCACCGCTGCGAGAATTGCGCCGCCATACCCTGGTCCTTCCTCACTCTCTATGATATCCAGCCTGATATTCAGCACATTTGCAAAAATCTTTTTCCAGAGCGGACTTTTTGCCCCGCCCCCGCAAATCTTGGATGACTGAATGCTGATACCAAGGCTTTTTGCTACCTCAAAGGAATCGCGGATGGCAAATGCCACGCCTTCAAGCACAGCCTGATACAGGTCTGCCCTTGTGGAATCCATCGTCATTCCAATAAATGTGCCGCGCGCATTTGCATCATTGTGCGGCGAGCGCTCACCCATCAGATACGGAAGAAAGTAGACATGGTTATTGCCAAGCTTCTCATCCGTAATTGCCGCCTGCTCACCCCCAAAATCGGTTGTCTGCATAATTTCTTCCATCCACCATTTGTTGCACGAGGCAGCACTCAGCATACATCCCATCAGATGATATTTCCCGTCCGCATGCGCAAAAGAATGAAGGGCATTATTCCTGTCAACACCGAAATTCTTGCTGGATATAAATATCGTTCCACTCGTGCCAAGCGAAATATTGCACATTCCGTCACCAACCGTACCTGTCCCGATTGCCGCCGCCGCATTGTCGCCTGCACCTGCAGCAACCTTTACGGTTTCCGGTAAACCAAGTTCTGTCGCTGTCTCCGGCTTCAGCGTCCCTACAACATCATAGCTCTCGTATATTTTTGCAAGCTGTGAAGCTTTCACACCGCAAATCTGCATCATCTCTTCCGACCAGCATTTATGTTCCACATCAAACAAAAGCATGCCGGATGCATCCGACACATCCGTGCAGAAACTTCCTGTCAACATATATGCAATATAATCCTTTGGCAGCATAATTTTTTCGATTCTGGCAAAATTTTCAGGTTCTTTGTTTTTTACCCACAGTATTTTCGGAGCCGTAAAACCGGTAAACGCTATATTTGCAGTATATTTTGACAGCTTTTCCTTTCCGATTTCATTGTTAAGGTAATCTGTCTCCTCCTGTGTTCTGCCGTCATTCCAGAGAATTGCCGGACGAATGACATTGTCATCCTTGTCTAATATTACCAGCCCATGCATCTGACCGCCAAAGCCGATACCTGCCACCTGTGATTTGTCACAGTCCTCTGTCAGCTCCTTTAATCCTTCCTTCACCGCACTCCACCAATCCTCTGGCTTCTGCTCACTCCACCCAGGATGTGGGAAATACAGCGGATATTCCTTTGACACAATATTTGTTATCGTTCCATTCTCTTCCATTAAAAGGAGTTTCACTGCCGATGTGCCTAAATCTACACCAATATAATACATAAATACCGCCTTTCTTGCGTCGCATTCTCACTGCTCTCGTTATTGTGCTCGTGCACGTTCATGATATAAATTAGTATAACGGTTTTCTACATATTTTTCATGGTGTAAAATATACTAATTTTACCTTAAAATTTTGACTTTTTGCATAAAATACGATTCTATCTAATACAAATGCATCATCCAGACAGAAATTAGAGCAGCGATCAGTTCACAAGTCTAATTTCTGACCGGATGAAATATTAGCGTATGTTTGAAAAGTATATGGCTGATAAAAAGATATTAAAAATTTATAATTCGGTTACATTTTTTAAAAAATAGTGTACAATCTAATATATCAGAGAAACCTGATGATATTATGCGTTGATATAATAGCACACAATTGCTTTATTTTATTAGAATATGAAAGGATGGGCGGAATGATTTTTCACAAAAACAAAAAATTTCGAGACAGACTCCTTGCTGGCATTACGCTCGTAATGGTGCTTTTTTCCAATACCTCTTTTACTGATATCGTCACTTCCGGATCCGCAGTCTCATTTGCAGAAACGGACATAAATGAAAAAATAGAACAGCGCAAGGCGCTTCCCATACAGTCAAACAGCATTGAGAACTGGCCAATAGGCCCCGTCATCGGTGCGCAGTCCGCGATATTGATGGAAATGAACACAAAAACGATACTATATGCCAAAAATATCCACGAAAAAAATTATCCTGCAAGCACTACCAAAATTTTGACCTGCCTGCTTGCCATGCAAAACTGTGCCATGAATGAAACGATAACCTTTACACACGACTCCATTTATGATGTGCCCGTAGACGGCTCCCGTCTGGGGGGTGTTGATACCGGAGACACGATGGCGATGGAACAGGCGCTCTATTGTGTATTAGTACAGTCCGCAAATGATGTGGCAACCGCTGTCGGCGAACATGTTGCCGAAAAACTTGGCAAGGAAAAAACCGTTGCTGCGTTCAGTGAGCTTATGAACGAAAAAGCAAAGGAACTTGGCTGCAAAAACACAAATTTTACAAACTGTAACGGACTTTATGACGATAACCATTACACGACGGCATACGACCTCGCCCTAATCGGATGTTCCTTTTTTGAAAACGAGCTTCTTTGTAAAATGTCCTCCACTACGAGCTACCACTTCAAGTTAAAACCGGATGACGAGGAGGATACATGGATTGCCACAAAAAATCAGCTTTACAAAGGCAAGACGTATGAATACCCCTATCTGCTCGGAAGCAAGACCGGATATGTTTCGCAGTCAGGTCAGACTCTGGTATCCGCAGCTGAAAAAAACGGCATGAAGCTTGTCTGTGTCATTCTTACGGAGGAAACACCATACCAGTTCGAAGACACTGTCACGCTCTTTCAGTACGGTTTTGAAAATTTTCAGAAGGTGTCCATCAATGACAACGAGCAAAAATACAATATTGACACGATGGATTTTTTTGACACGGAGAACGACTTGTTCGGGGATTCGACTCCGCTGATATCCATAGAAAATGACGCGTATGTCATTTTGCCGAACACTGCCGAATTCAGCGATGCCGTCCCGACACTGACCTACTCGGATGAACACACAGACACCAATGTGATTGCATCTATCAGCTACACCTACTCGGATGTACCCATTGGCGGCTGTAATCTGGTGTTTTATAAGTCAAACATTCCGGCATTTAGTTTTTCCACAAATAATCTGGACTCGGAAGTAAGCGGTGCAAATATACAGGAATCTGACGTGGAGCTGCCATCTGATTCCGCCACTGATACCGGACAGGAAACAGAGACTAGGATTATCTATATCAATGTCAAAAAAGTGCTTCTTGGTATTTTGATGGTTGCAGCCATTGTAATTTTGATTTTATTTATTGCATCTATTATTAACAGCTACAGTTTTTCTCCGAAGGGTCAGAGCAGTAAACGCCGCAGACAGCGTAGAAAGGAAATCCGCGCCGCGAAATGGCAGGCGAGAAAAAGTGCAAGGCAGAGAATGCTGTACAGTTCCAATAGAAAAAGAGGAAGACATTAGGCAATGTCTTCCTCTTATGACTTTTTCCGTTTTTCTTTTCTGCTTTCACGAACCTGCTTTTTTTTATTGATGATATCGCAAACAACATCAGGCGGTGCCAGACGCATGGTTTTCACAACATATATTTTGCTGCTCTTGATTGCCTTTCGAAGCCTTATTTTTCCCTTTAATGCACCGTGCTTTGGACAACTGACAATTGTATAGTAATTTTTGCCGTTATTGGTAAACCATGAAATTTTTTTCTTCGTCTTTTCCCCGCATAAAAAACATTTCGATGACAAAACCTCCTTGTCCTTCATTGCGGCTATCTTATCCGGAAACTCTCTTGATATATACTTTGAATAGTCGCCGAATATTATCTTAATTTCCTCGGATTTGTTCCGCGGCAGGCAGTACGTATCAAACGAATAATTGTTGAACACACTGTCATCATGAATTTTTTTGATAACCTGTGCTGTATAATAGGCGTCCGCATAAGCCCTGTGAAAAGCTCCTTCTTTTTTGATACCAAGAAAATCTACCGCATACTGCAGCGTCCGTCTCGACTTCTTATCCTCAAATGCAATGCTGAAGAGTTTCTGTATATCGAGATACTTCATCGTTTTTTCTGACACAGGCGTCATTTTGTAATAGTCCATATTTATCAGTAATTCTGTGATATCCAGATTACCCCACGTACAAAATATATAGTCATTCCCACACCATTTCACAAAATCCGCAGCGACATCGGGAAACGAACGGCATTCCTCGAGCTGTTCCATTTTTAAATGAATCAGTTCCCCTGTTACCTGATTCATTTCGTGAAATACCTGCGGTTTTATCAGCTCGTGAAAGTCGTCTATATGTTCTTTCTTCTCGTTTAATTTGACTGCCCCTATTTCTATGATTTCAAAAGTAAGATCATTTTCCCGCCTTGTCTTTAAATCGGCTGCCTGATTCCACTCCAAATCAAAAACAATATAATTCACTTAATTCTCCTAAAATATAACTGTTTGTTAATATGATTTATATTTCTATTTCCATACTTTCGATGAAGAACATAAATGAAAAAAGATTGTAAGTCCAAGAATCCTTGAATTTACAACCCTTTTCAGCGTTCCCTGCGAGAATCGAACTCACAACTGGGGCTTAGGAGGCTCCTGTTATATCCATTTAACTAAGGGAACTAGTACTGCTTTTGTGCCTCTTTCGTTAGCAGAAAGTAACAAACTCAAATAAAAACTTAGAAGGCGGCTGCACAATCCACTGTGCTACACCATCTGATATGATATTCTTGTCATTTATTTGTTACCTTTTTATTATATCAGAACTTTCAATTATTGCAAGTATTTTATCGCATCTAATCCAAGCATTTTTTATGTCCGGTTACAATTCACACCTACGCCAGTTTTTATCGGCATATAAGCTATTGTGGTGTGAATGATAACAGATTTTGGCGCATGATTCCAACTACTTTGGTGGACGTCTCAACAGTAACTATGCCCGACGCCGTTCACGCTGCTTAATGCGGAAATTCAATATATCCCTGAAGCCACACGATTCCCCTGAAACGTCTCCCGACAGCGGGTTCACCATACAAATCCTCCCTGTTGATGCAAAGTTCCAGTGTAATCTCATTACACTCGATGGTCATAAAGACAACTTCTTCATCTGTAATACGATTTTTATCCGTATGGCAGTCTGTAATTTCTCCCAGCAGCGAATACTGGTCGCACTCAACTCCATACGGCATAAAATACGTATCTACGAGACTGAATACATCCGCATTGTGTATCTTTTTTGAAATGGTTGTGTACGTGTCCATATCCTCAAGGGTCAGACTCTCAATCGCGCTCTCATCACCCATCCTTGCCTGCGCAATCAACTGATTTCGCTCATTGGATGCCTTTTTGATACGCTGCTTCTCATACTCATTTTTGATAATAGGCATCATAATGGTACCATCTGTCGACAAAGCACTCAGAATCAATGAAGTGCCTTGTACAGGAAGCCGCTTTAAAGCTTTCAGTCTCTTGTATGGTATCATGTTCTGAAGATAAAATATAACTGCAATGCCAATCTTGATTTCATCACATACACCTGCGTAAGATTCCTTTTCCGCATGTCTTTCAATCGTGATGTCCTCATTGGAACTGATATGTGCACCTCTCAAATATGGAAAATAGTATTCATAGAGAAAACTGTTCTTTTCGTCAAACTCACCGCGCACACAGATTCCAGCTCCATGCACGAAATCAAGGGACAATTCGGCATACAGATGATTATTCTCATCTGCTGCAATGTCCCTCGCAAATGCATATTTTTTTTCCTTTTTACTGTTCTCTTTGTCCGACTTGTCAGGGCGGAGGATGGTCTTTTCGACCACCTCGTTAATCAATTCCTGCAATTCTTCCCTGTTCTCTATTTTACTAAAACCAATTGATCTTAAATATCTGTGCACTGTAACCATGCCTTTCTATATGAATCAGATTTATCTGATTTCTGCCTTACCGCCCATATATGGCTGCAATGCTTTTGGAATCTTTACAGAACCATCTTCCTGCAGATTATTTTCCAAAAATGCAATTAACATTCTAGGAGGCGCTACTACAGTATTATTCAGTGTATGGGCAAAATATTTCCCTTTTTCTGCATTTACCCTTATTTTTAACCGTCTCGCCTGCGCGTCGCCTAGATTTGAACAGCTTCCGACCTCAAAATACTTCTTCTGTCTTGGAGACCATGCTTCCACGTCTATGGACTTGACTTTCAGGTCTGCCAAATCTCCGGAACAGCACTCCAAAGTACGTACAGGGACATCAAGACTTCGGAACAAATCCACTGTATTCTGCCATAATTTTTCAAACCACATCGGCGATTCTTCAGGCTTACATACGACAATCATCTCCTGCTTTTCAAACTGGTGAATCCTGTAAACCCCTCGCTCCTCAAGCCCATGGGCACCCTTCTCCTTCCGGAAACACGGTGAATAACTCGTAAGTGTCTTGGGAAGCTCTGTCTCAGGGATGATTGTGTCTATAAATTTTCCAATCATGGAATGCTCACTTGTACCAATCAGGTAGAGATCTTCACCTTCAATCTTATACATCATGGCATCCATCTCATCAAAACTCATGACACCTGTCACGACATTGCTGCGAATCATGAATGGAGGAATGCAGTAAGTAAAACCTCTGTCAATCATGAAATCCCTTGCATAGGTTATCACTGCCGAATGCAGTCTCGCAATATCCCCCATCAAATAATAGAAGCCGTTTCCTGCAACCTTTCTTGCACTATCCAAATCTATGCCTTTCAGTCGTTCCATAATATCTGTGTGGTAAGGAATTTCAAAATCAGGAACAAGTGGTTCGCCGTACTTTTCAATCTCTACATTTTCCTCATCATTCTTTCCAATCGGAACACTCGGATCAATGATATTGGGAATAGTCATCATGATTTTTGTAACTTTTTCACTGTATTCCTTTTCTTTATCCGCAAGTTCTTCAAGTGTCTTTGCCTGTGCATTGACCTGCTTTTTGACTTCCTCGGCTTCTTCCTTCTTGCCCTGTGCCATCAAAGCGCCAATCTGTTTTGAAAGCTTGTTTCGTTCTGCACGCAGATTATCTGCCTCCTGCTGTGTTTTTCTAGCCTGTGCATCCAGTTCGATCACTTCGTCGACAAGCGGAATTTTATGATCCTGAAATTTCTTTTTGATGTTCTCCTTCACTGCATCAGGATTTTCCCTTAAAAATTTAATGTCAATCATTTCTTCTCTCCTTTAGTCCGTTCCTATTTTACTACATCCTGTATTACTACGGTTGTATCCTTAATCAGATTAACAATTTTCTCACCCTGTATAGCTTGTCCAAACTTGTCATACATAATACGAATGACTGGTCTCTCAGGGAAGTGTGCGTTTTGTCTCATAACAATACCGGTTTCTCCCTGATTTGTCTTAACCTTAGAGCCAACAGGATAAACAGCAATAAGCTGTAAAAATGCATCTACAATGTCTGAATCATACCATATTCCACTGTAATTTCTAATATTGTTAATTGCTTCATGTACGCGCACCCGCGCTTTTCCGATTCCGCATATCAATTCATCAAACTCATCACATACACCGACAATCTGAATCATGCGGCTTAAGTGGTCTGTTCCAAGCGGGTATCCGGAGCTGTCTTTTTTCTCATGGTGGTTTAGTACAATTTCCTTTGCAGCATCTGAGAGCCATGTTTCATTTTTTATGGCTGTATAAGCATAAATCGGATGTTTCTTATATTCCTCCTGCTCTTTCTTTGGCAGGAGGTTGATATCCTGATCCTCATATCGTACTACAAGATATCTGAGTCCAAGGTCATGTATCAACGAACCTACACTGATATCATAAACCTGCTTTTCTGTCATTCCAAGTTTCAATGCAATCAATGCTGCTATGGTACAAACCTGAAGCGAATGTTCATAGATATCGGCGCTTCTTTCCCGCACATCATAAACTTTTTCTACCACTTCTTCTTCTTCAAGAATATCTGTGATAATATTCTGTGCAGTTTCTCCTATTTTCTGCAATCCCGCAGTTCTCTGATGAATATGCATTTCAAGAATATCTTTTATTTTATTTGTGACCTGTACCTCCACTTCATCGCGCAGAATTGTAATTTTTTCCAGAGAAACCTTAGGTATTGCTTTCTTTTCTTCCGGCTTTTTCTCCGCTTTCTTTTCAGCCTGTGGTTTTTTCTGTTCAGGCTGGGTCTTTTTGACAGGCGCTTTATTTTCCTTTGGTGTTAATTTTACGTTTTTTACAATCGGTTCTACGGATTCCTCTTTGGCTTCTTCAATGTAAACCGTGAACACCTGAAGCTCCCTCAATTTATCAATGTACGGTGCTTTAATCACGGTTCCCTTAGAGAGCACAACGGTATAATCATCAAGCAAGACATCATTGGCAATTACATCACCTTCTTTTAAATCTTCAACTGTTACTAATTTCATTTTACAAATCCCCCATTCTTTCTATGTCATGAAATCATTCATGCATTTTATTTGTAAATACCATTCAAGCCTTTACTCTGTGTCTGATGAATTTCCGTTGACCGCACGTTCTACAGCAACCTTTTCTTCATTGCTGAGCGCTAACTGCGAATCCCCGTCTTTAACCCGCTTTGTATAAGAATAGCATCCTTCTGAACTGTGAACGGAATTGATGATAAAACCACTATTGTTCTCATCCAGCAAAGCCAGCGCAAAACTAAGTTTTCCACCCATTTCCGTAAATGCATCATATTTCACAAGTCCTATTTTCTGGAACGCTTTTTCATGCTTCTTATAAAGTGCCTTAATATCTTCTCTGTTTCTGTCAATACTAAGTTTCATAAATTTGTTATCTTCATACAAAGTCATGATATCCTTTTCCAGATTAGCGCCATCTTTTCCAAGCATAAATTTTTTGTATTTCTTTTTGAATTTTCCTATCTGTACAAACATTATTATAATCAATATCAGAAATATCAGACTAATAGAAATCAATCCAATAAAAATATATCCGATATCAATATTTCCTAATCCCAAACTGTTTAATAAATCATTATTCATCTGTTTCTCCTGTCAAATTTGGTTTCTTCTTAGGAACTGTTAATAAATAACCTGTTCATTTGACGCCATATAAATGTTCAGCTGCAAAGAAGATAATCAAGGCAATCGAGCCATGTCAAGATTTTCTGATGCCGCAGATGGACATTTTGACAAGTCAAATTGATGCGTTTTTATTAATTGTTCCTTAGATAATGAAAACTGTAACGGCTTATCCTTCTGTTTCCTGTCATAAGGAACTGTTCAGAAATTACTTGTGACAAGGACGCCGCATAAATGTTCAGCTGCAAAGAAGAAAATCGCAGCCATAGTGGGCTATGTCAAGATTTTCTGATGCCGCAGATGAGCATTCAGGCAAGTCATTGTCATGAGTAATTTATTAATAGTTCCTAAACATCGAATCATGCAGAGCACTGTTGACCTGACGCTGCACAGTTTCATGGACTGAACTGTTATCAAAAGTCAATCCTTACATTTCACTCATATTCATGTTGGAAAGCGATTCTATCAGCCTGTCCAAATCATCATTAGAATAGAATTCAATCTCTATCTTGCCGGAACCGTTTCTTCCCTTGGAAGATATTTCAACTTTTCTGCTAAGTTTTTCCTTTAATCTGTTTTCAATGTCCTGATAGATGTACTGGATATTCTGAGGAGGTTCCTCCTTCCGCGGTTTATTCGTTTCAGGTTTCAATATGCCTTTCACGATCTTTTCCACTTCACGCACACTCAGCTTCTCATCAAATATTCTCTGTGCAAGCTGAAGCTGGATTTCCTTGTCCTCAATGGGAATCAGTGCGCGCGCGTGTCCGGTTGAAAGCATATCATCTATGATCATCTGTTGAACGCCATCGCACAACTTTAAAAGTCGCATGCTGTTTGTCACTGCGGTTCTGCTCTTTGAAACTCTCTCTGCCACCTCATCTTGTTTTAAGTGAAATTCTTCCAATAACCTTTTGTAAGCCAAAGCTTCTTCTATCGGGTTTAAATCTTCCCTTTGAATATTTTCTATCAATGAAATTTCAACAATTTCCTGATTGGTATAATTCCTGATGATAACCGGCACTTCTTTTAAACCTGCAAGTTTTGCCGCCCGCCACCGCCGTTCACCAGCTATAATCTCATAATACTCTTTTCTGTCCTGCACAAGAATCGGCTGAAGGAGACCAAATTGTTTAATCGAATCTGCCAGCTCCTGCAATGCATCCTCGTCAAAATTCTTGCGGGGCTGATCCCTGTTCGGCTCTACCTTTGCTATCTTTACAATCGTCTCTGCCTGTTTTATTTCTTTACTTTCATTACTGGTCGCGGGTATTAAGGAATCTAAACCTTTACCCAATCCTCTCGACGCCATCCTCTATCTCCTTTTCATTACATTTATTTTACGGTAACAGTTCAGCCTTCGATTTCCTGTTATGACATCAAGCCATGCAAAACCACTTCGTGGTGTCAAAGCCACATACCGTGGCTTGATGATTCTCTGCCACTACGCTATTTCATGTGGCTTGCAAGCCAAAATTTGCAGTAAATACAAAATCCTAAACTGTTTCATTTTACGTACTTATTGTTTATTTGTCTTTTACAAATATCACTTTATATGACTATATACAAATTAATTCCTTTCTATTCGTTTTATATACTGTGTATATTTTTCAAAATCAGTTCCAGTATCTCCTACTATATAAACCATAAGCACACAACCTGTTGTACAAATGGCAAAAGCAATCATATCATACCCATCTTCTGTTGTGCGTGTACCTGCATATGTAACAAATTCTTTCGGATAATAATTTGAAAAACTGTCATCTACCCTGACTCCTTGCTGATCAAAAGCTTGCAGTACAAAGGAAGATACTGTTTCCACGCTTGCTATTTCACCTGTTTCAGGTCTTTCAAAATTCATGGTTGAAACATAAACACAAATTTTATCTGCATCAAAAACAACCTGATTTGTTTCTTTATCCAGTGACATTTTCCATTCCTGTGGGAACTGAATAAACCAATTATCAATATTGTAGCCAATCATTATATTTTTCTCCCATTATATTCCCATGTCTGGAAAACAATACTCTCAGAAAACGATTCTTCTCCGCACATTAAGGTATTTCATATGGATTATACAGTACAACCAATGTCAAGTAATTTCGTTTGACTTGTCTTTTTCCTGATTCCACATGGAAAAAAGTTTCGCTATATACAATTGCTTTTTTATCATTTTAATTCAAAATCATTCTGCGCTATCGGCATCGCTATTTATGAATCCCTGTACTGAAAGAGCGTTTATTCTCAAACACTATTGTTTTTAATCACTTCGTCAGCCAAAGACATATAACTCTCCGATCCGGCTGATTTGGGATCATACAAATTTATCGGCTTTCCGTAACTTGGTGCTTCCGCAAGCCTAATATTTCTCGGAATCAATGTATTGTAGACTTTTTGACTCAGATGACTTTTTACATTGTCGACAACTTGCGATGAAAGATTTGTACGGGAATCATACATTGTAAATACAACACCATCCATATCTAAATCAGGATTCAGTCTTTCTTTTACCAGATTTACAGTGTGTATCAGCTGACTCAATCCCTCCAAAGCATAATATTCGCATTGGATTGGAACTAATACAGAATCTGCTGTTGTCATTGCATTCACTGTCAATAAACTTAGAGACGGAGGACAATCAATAATAATAAAATCATATCTGTCCTTCACCCAGTCTACTTCATTCTTTAATATATATTCCTTTTTTTCAACGCCGATCAACTCAATCTCGGCTGCAGCAAGATTCACGTTTGATGGTAAAATAGAAATGTTAGGGAGTATCTCTTTCAATATGCAATCTTCTATCGAACAGTCACCTAATATCAATTCATATATGGTGTTTTCCAAATCATTTTTTTCAATACCATATCCGCTTGTTGTGTTTCCTTGTGGGTCAATATCTATCACCAATACCTTTTTTCCTTTTGCGGCGATACAGGCTGACAAATTAATTGAAGTTGTGGTTTTTCCTACACCACCTTTTTGATTTGCAATTGCAATAATTCTCCCCATATTTTCCTCCCTGGTAAATCTCTACATGCAATAACCTGCCATTTATCAGGTAGGCTTTTTCAATAGTAAATAGAATGTTGTAGATGGTTTTTTGAATATTATTATTATACCACTTTTACTGGTGATATGCTATATAAAATTATAGATATTTTAAATGTTTCACGTGAAACATTTTGCTTTTTTAATAATAAAATGTGTTTCAGCTTTATTTTATTAACTAGAGCGTGTTTGAAAAATGCTTTCTGCCAGATGTGCGTCATAGTTTGTGGGAAATTTATGCCAAATGAAGGGCGCATAGGCAGCATAGATATAAAGGTTAATGCCTTATACAAATTGAATTTGGCACAAATATCTCGCAAAGTGGTGAATACATCAGTATTGTATTGTTATACAAATGTCCTGACATTAAAATGGCAGCACTGATTTTTCATACACGCTCTAGCACTGCAGCTCACATTTTGGAATTAGCCTATATAAAACTGCGGCATCCGGCTGTAATTACTGCTAATTGCACGCAAATACCTTTGCATAAACAGGGTATACTATCAAATGTGAGCTGTATTGCTAGAGCTTATTTAAAAAATACTTTCTGCCAAATGTGCATTACAATTTCTGGGAGACTTATCCCAAATGAAGGGCGCATAGGCAGCATAGATATAAAGGTTAATGCATTATACAAAT